>CAXTBB010000014.1:0-51415 GCA_964242305.1 uncultured Solirubrobacteraceae bacterium | reverse complement strand
GAGCGTGAGCGCGCGCCGCTGGTAGGCCGGCGCGCGCGGGAGGAGCATGTCATTGACGGCGTCGGCGTCGTCGATGAGCTGCTGCCAGGCGAAGCGGCGCATGTGCGGGCCGCAGTCCTCGTCGAAGAACTCCTCGAGCTCGAGCGCCGTCGCCTTCTGCGCGGGGTCGTCCGGGTAGAGGGGCGGATCGGGGTAGTCCTGCTCGAGCGCGGCGATGATGGCGGTCGTGTCGGCGACGATGCGCCCGTCGGCCATCCGCATGACCGGGAAGCGGTCGTGCCGGCCGCGGGTGAGAGCGAGCGCGATCGGCCGGTGCGTCCCGGGGATCGGCGTGCGGCGGATGTGGTCGACGCCCTTGTACGCGAGCGCCCAGCGCGCTTTCTCGCTGTAGAGCGAGACCTCGATCTGCCACAGCACGGGCTTCATGCACGGGAGTCTGTCACGGTGCGGCCGGATGCGGCGATACCTGAACGGGTATCATGAGGGTATGGACGTCGCTTCGGAGCTCGTCGCCGCGCGCCGCGCCGCCGGCCTCAGCCAGCGCGAGCTCGCCCGGCTCGCCGGCACGTCGCAAAGCACGCTGTGCGGGTACGAGAGCGGGCGCAAGCAGCCGTCGGCGGCCACGTTCGCGCGGCTGCTGGGGAGCTGCGGCGCGCGCCTGTCGGTGACCCCGGCGACGGAGCCCGCGCATCCGCCGCTTCGAGGCGACCGCGCGCGTCCGGAGCGGTCGTGAACCTCGACGCCGCCGGCGTCGCACAGGCGCTGAAGCGCGGTGGCCCCGCCACGCTCGACGCGCTCGCGCACCGGCTCGGCGAGCCCGACCGCGACGCGCTCCTGTGGGCCGTCGAAGAGGCCCGGTCGCGTGGCTGGCTGGCCGGCGGCGACGGACCGGACTGCGGTCCCGACGGTCTCTGCGGCACCTCCGCGCCGGCCGTCTATCGCCTGAGGACTCCAGAAGAGCTCCACCCGTAGCGAGGTCAGCGGTCGAGGTCGATCCCGGCGACCCCTGCGACTAGGACCAGGTCGGCGTCGGCGGTGAGCAAAGGCGCTTGGTTGCGGATCGCGACCGCCGCGATGAGGCAGTCGAGCAGACCTCGAGGCGTCACGCCCGCCGCACGGCAGCGCCGGTAGATGAAGGCCGCGTGCTCGAAGTCGGCGGTCGGCTCGACGGGAAGCAACGCGAAGCTGAAGAGCAGGGCCCGGAGCTGCGCGTGCCGCGCGCCGGTCTTCGCTCCGGCGCCGATCTCCATGACGATCGGCTCCGTGACCGCCACGGGTCCGTCGTCGGCGATCAGGCTCTTCAGGCGCCGGTGCGCTTCACTGCCCGTCGCCCGGTCGTACTCGACCCAGACCGACGAGTCGACCAGGATCAACGCGGGCCACGGTCGACCGGCACCGACTCGATCGCGCCGGCGCCCTCCATCGCCAAGGCCTCCTCACGCGTCATCGAGATTCCGGCGAGATGACGGAGCGCCAGGTCGACGGCTTCCGTCTTCGTCCTCACGCCGTACCGCTCCTGGATGACGGCGATCCGGTCGTCGTCGAGCTCGATGTTGGTTCGCGTTCGCGCCATACACCAATCGTACACCCTGCGAGGGCTGCGCCTCCGCATGCTGGTTTCCATAACCGGCGTTATCGAGCATTGAACGCGCGACCGAGGCTCTCGCCGTGGCGCCGAGGTCCGGGACCGTCGACTAGGGTTCCGGCATGCTGACTGGGCGCTGCGCCTGCAAGGCCGTCGGCTATCGGTCGAGGACGCGTTCGTCGTCGCGTACAACTGCCACTGCTCGAACTGCCGTGCGCTCACCGGCTCGGCGTTCCTTCCATGGGGCGAGATCGAACCGGAGAAGCTGACGCTGACGCGCGGGACGGACTCGCTGCTCGTGGACGGCGATGCCGACGCCGTCCACGCGACGCGGTGCGGGCAGTGCTGGTCCCTCCTCTATTGGACGGTCCACCATCACGACCGCACGTGGCTTCGCGTGCCCTACGGAACGCTCAACGAGGCGCCCACGCTTAGGCCGACCGCGCACATGTTCGTTGCGTCGAAAGCTGCGTGGTACGAGATCAGCGACGACCTTCCCCAGCACGACGAGTACCCCTGGTCGTAGCGATGCGTCGGGACAAGGAGAACTGATGGCGACCTACGCGGCGGACTTGTTCATGAGCCTGGACGGCTTCGGTACCGGGACCCAGCCGTACTGGGACAAGGACGGCCCGGAGTTGCGCGAGCAGCGGGCCCGGACCTAGCGTCAACCGGCCGGAAAGTTGCGAGCCTGGTCAGGCCCCGACGGTCAGGTTCGCCACGAAGCCCTTGTGGACGTTGCCGGTCACGGTGGCGAGCTGGTGGATCGCGCGGTCGTCGCTGAAGACGCCGTCGGTCGCCAGCGAGATGTTGGCCAGGTTGCTCGTGCTGCCCGTGTAGCCGCTCGTGGCGTAGACCTTCTTGCACGTCGCCTTCGGGAGCGCGATCTGCGACGTCTTGACGATTGGCCCGTTCGCCACCGCCTTCTTGACCGACGCGTAGACCTCGAAGTGGATGTGCGGCCAGCGGCCGGCATAGCAACCCGGGACGATGGTCTGGAACCAGGCGGTGCCGCTCTTGTCGGTCCTCGCGATCCCGCGCAGGTAGTTCTCGTCCGTGACGCCCGCGGAATACAGCGAGTAGCGGCCCACGCGGTCGCAGTGCCACAGGTAGACGGCGGCGGCGGCCATCGGCGCGTAGTCCTTCGACGCGTCGGTGACGGTCAGGTTGACGCGCAGCGGGATCCCCCGCGCTCGCGTCCGGCTGCTTCCGAAGCTGCGCCGGATGTCGTGGCGCACGATGCCCGAATCGTCGAGGACGTCGGGCCCGTTCGAGCCGTCCCCCGGGTACGGGCCGGCGGTCTCGGTCGGCACCTCGGCCGTCGGTGTCGCGGCCAGCGCGCGTGACGCGCCGAGCGTCGCCAGGATCGCCCCGGCGCCACCGGCGCCGAACATCTTCAGCGCGTCGCGCCGCGACGCGAGCCTGACCAGATCCTCGTGGAGGCCGTCGCCGTGATCGTCGTGTTCCATGTCCTGAGCGTGACCGATGATGCTTGGAGGTTCCTGAGCGCACCGGACGCGCGGGCCGACGAGCTGATTGGCTACGCCCCGCACGGCAGCCGGCCGGGGCTCGGGCTGGTCGGGGACGGGAGCGGGCTGACGATGGTGGTGGACGTCACGCACCCCGTCACCGAGCCTGGCTGTCCCGTGCGCGTGCGGCAGACCAAGACGCTGCGCTAGCACACCGTCGGCGTCCGCCTCATCAGGGCCAGCGCGAAGCTGCTCCACCCACCGGCACCTGCGCGTCCTCGTCGACGTCGAGCCGTTCGACGTCGGGACCGGCCCGGAGCTGGTCGGCGCCCGGCCCGCGTTCACGATCCGCTGAGCCGCGCGCGCACGGCCTCGAGCAGCAGCGCGCCACGGTCGACCCCGTCGGTGACCACGAGGACCTCCCCCACCCACGGCTCGCCCAGCGTCTCCCCCGCCCGGAACTGGTCGAGCGTGAGGTCGACCTCCTCGCCGGACGGCAGCCGGTTCCAGGCGTGGTGCTCGCCCGCCTGGTGGCTGCCGATCACCGGCGCGATCAGGATGTCGCCGCCGAGCAGCGCCTGGACGACGTGCGCGGTGACGCCGCACTGGCCGCGCGAGGTCCACTCGGTCGTCCACTCGTCGGGGTCGTCGGACGTCGCCCGCGTCCAGCTCGCTCGGATGGCTGCGGCGACCGTCTCGTCCATCGCCCGCTGACGCTACCGGCGCTTGAGCACGATCGTCGTCGACCAGCGGTAGCGGACGCCGTCGCGGTCGGTCGCGCCCGTCCAGCGCAGGGTGACCTTCTTGCGCTTGAGGGCAGCCGGACGGATCGGGGTGTAGGCCGTCTCGTCGGCGTCCGGCTCCCCGTCCAGCGTCGTCGAGCACTCCGTCCCGAGGTAGGCGTTGCTGAGCGATGCCTGGACGACGCCGAAGCCCATGCCCGCGTACAGGCCCTTGCCCGTGCGTGGGTCGGGCCCGATGGCGAGGCTGAACGGCTGCGGCGCCGAGGCGGGGTGCTCGGCGTCGCCCGTCGCCGCCGTCCACGCGCAGTGGCCGAGGCGCGTGGTCGCGTCGATCGCGTAGGACCCGGCGACATTGACCTGGCCGAGCCCCGTGGTCCTGCCGCCGACCTTGCTGACGATGATGCGGTTGGGAGCGACGTTCGTCGCCTTGGCCAGCGTCCAGCTCGCGGTCGAGGACCCCGCGTAGTCACTCGCCGTCTTGGCCGAGGAGGAGGTGTGGACGGCCTTGACGACCTTGAACGTCGTCTGGCCGGCCTGGGCGGGAGACGCCGCGATGGCGGCGCCTGCGACGGCCAGCGGGATGAGCCTGGGGAGCATGGCCGGGACGCTACGGACGGCCTGCATCCGCGTCGTCGCCCACCCGGACGATCCTGGCGTCGTCCGCAGGGAGGACGCGGGTACGGTGGCCGGCATGACCGAGTTCATCCACACCTGCTACCGGATCGGCGACATCGATCGCGCGGTCGGCTTCTACACCGAGCTCGGCTTCGAGGAGCGCCGCCGCATGGACCTCCCCGACGGCGCCGTCAACGTCTTCATGGGCATCCCGGGGGACGGCGACCGCCTCGAGCTGACCTGGAACCCCGGCGTCGAGTCCTACGAGCTCGGCACCGGCTACAACCACATCGCGCTCGTCGTCGACGGCCTCGACGACACCCTCGATGCCCTCGACGGCAAGGGCATCCAGCCCGAGAAGCCGCCTACACGGTCGGCGAGTCCGGCCCGCGGATCTGCTTCGTGCGCGACCCGGACGGCTACCGGGTCGAGCTCATCGAGCGGCGCTGACCGAGCGGAGCATGTCGAGGAGGACGGCCGGGTCCTGGGCGCCGGCGGCGCCCACCCGGCGGTCGACGGCGAAGAAGGGGACGGCGGCGATGCCGTTGGCGGCGGCGAGCTGCTCGTCGGCGCGGACGGCCTCGGCGAACCGGTCGCCCGCGAGCGTCGCGGACGTCTCCTCCTCGGGCAGCCCGGCCTCGCCGGCCAGCCGCGTCAGCGCGGCGTGGTCGGAGAGCGACTCGCCCTCGGTGAAGTAGGCGCGGAAGAGGCGCTCCTTGACCTCGGCCTGCCGGCCGTGCTCGGCGGCGAGGTGAACGACGCGGTGGGCGTCGAAGGTGTTGCCCGAGCGGACGCGGTCGAAGCGCATGTCGATTCCGGACGTCTCGGCGACGGCGGTGAGCTGGCCGTTGAGCTCCGCGGCGCGCTCGGCGGTGATCCCGTACTTGCGGGCGAGCTGCTCGACGACCGACCCCTCGCGCACGGCCGGCGCCTGCGGATCGAGCTCGAAGGAGCGGTAGGTGACCGTCACCGCGTCGCGGTCCTCGAAGCGCTCGAGCGCGGCGTCGAAGAGGCGCTTGCCGACATAGCACCAGGGGCAGGCGAGGTCGGACCAGATCTCGACGTGCATGGCCCGCCAGGCTACGCGCGCACGGCTTCTTTAAGGGACGAACAGGTCAGGTGCCGATGGTGAGATGACCGTGGCCCGCATCCCGCTCTCCGTCAGGACGCTGATCCTGCTGCCGCTGCTGGCGGCGGGGGTCGATCTGACGCGGGCGACGGCGGCCTGCGGGACCCATGCGCAGACCTGCCTGGAGGCGGCCGGCCGTGGCTGGCTCGGGCCCGTGGCCGTCCTGCTGCTGATCGCCTTCTCGGTCGCCACCGCGTGGCGGCTGGTCCGCCGGCTGCCGAGCACGCCGACCTCGTTCGTCCGCCTGTGGGCGCTCGGGACGACGGGCGTCGCCGTCGCCTGCACCGGGCAGGCGCTGCTCGCCCGCGCCCTGGGCGGCAACGACACGGTCCTGGGCGGCTCGGCGCCCGGCGTCCTCGCCCTGTGCGTCGTCGCCGGCGCGCTGCTGGCGCTGGTGCTGCGGGTCACCGACCGCGCCTCGCTGCCGCCGCTCAAGGCGCCGCGGCCGGGCGGGCGCTCACGACTCGAATGGCTCTACGTCCGCGCGGACCGCCGGCCCGCGCTCCCCGTCCGCCGCGGCCCCCGCCGGGGGCGCGCCCCTCCCGTCACCTGAAGGTCCCAGCGCGCCGCCGTGCGCGTCCTGTCCAGGTCTTCAGAAGAGGGGTTCCATGTCGTCTCGTCTCACCCGGCTCGCCGCCGTCATCGCCGGCGCGGCCGCGCTCACCATCGTGTTCGCCATCGTCTCCAGCGCGGAGAAGCGACCCACTAAGAAGCCGGCGCCGGCGAACCTGCTCACCGGCATCCCCGAGCACCGAGGCGTGCTCGGCGATCCCGGCGCGCCCGCCACGCTGACGGAGTTCGTCGACCCGCAGTGCCCGATCTGCGCGGAGACGTCCCGCACCGTCCTCCCCGCCCTGCTCCAGAAGTACGTGCGCACGGGCAAGGTCAAGCTCGACGCGCGCGTGCTCTCCTTCCTGGGACCGGACTCCGTGACGCTCGCCGAGCACGCCGCCGGCGCCCGCGCGCAGGACCGGCTGTGGCCGTTCCTGGAGCAGGTCTTCGCCAACCAGGGCGAGGAGAACTCCGGCTACGCGACGCCGGCGTTCGTCGGCCACGTCGCGAAGGCGGCGGGCGTGGACGCGACGGTCCCGGCCGGCGCCGACCGCGCCGTCGCCGCGGCGACGGCGGAGGCAAAACGCCTCGGCGTCACCGGCACGCCGACCTTCGTGCTCACCAAGGACGGCAAGCAGACGATCGTCGACCCCGCCGCGCTCGCGGACGTGCTGTGAGGGAGGGCGCGCCTCACTCCCACCACTTCGGTCCGCGCTCCCCCAGCGCCACCTTGGCGGCGTGGACGCGGTCGCGGGCGGCGCGCTCGGCGACGGCGTCCCCGCGCCGCTTGGCGTGCCCGACCGCGCTGCGCGCCGACATCAGCTCGGAGACGAGCTCGCGACGGCGCGCCTCGGGCAGGTCCGGGTCCGTCGCCCGCCAGCGGCGCCCGTCGATGACGACGTAGTGACCGTCAGGCGTGCGCTCCGTCACGACGGTTGCAGGTCCGCCTCGGCCGCGGCCAGCCACTGCTTCTTGTCGGCGCGCCACTCCTCGTCGGTCCGGCGCTCCTTCCAGTAGCCCGTGGCCGACAGCGTCTCGACGGGCATGCCACGCTCGAGGACGAGATGGCGGCGGATGAGGCGGACGGCGGTCGCCTCGCCGTGAATGAACGCGTGCCCCTGTCCCTCGGGAAGGTCGAGCCCGGTGACGGCCTCGACGAGCCCTTCGCCGTGGATCCAGCGCAGATCCAGTTCCCCCGGGGAGGCGAGCGGCTGCTCGTGCGCGGGGCCGGGCACCTCGATCACGACCAGCGCCGGGACGCCGGCGGGCACCCGCTCCAGCGCGACCGCGATGGCGGGGATGACCGCCTCGTCGCCCGCCAGCAGGTGCCAGTCGGCGTCGGGGGACGGCGCGTAGGCGCCACCGGGACCCTTGATCTCCAGCGTGTCGCCCGGCTGCGCCGCCGCCGCCCACGGGCCGGCCAGCCCGCGGTCCCCATGCACGACGAAGTCCAGCGTCAGCCGGCGGCGCTCGGCGTCCCACGCGCGCACCGTGTACGAGCGCATCCGGTCGCCGAACCGGCACTTCACGTAGCTGTCGGCGAATTCCGGGGCGAAGCCGTCGAGGGCATCGCCGCCGACGACGATCCGGCGCACGCCGGGGGTCAGCCAGGATGCCTCGAGGACCACGGTCTCCATGCCCCGAGCGTACGGCCCTCAGGCGTCGGCGTCGGAGTGCTGGTCGGTGTCCCCCAGGTCGGTGTCGCTGTCGCCGGGGGCGGCGGGCACGGTGTCGTCGTCGGCGTCATCGGTGTCGGGCTCGGTCTTCTCGTCGATCATGACCGGGGTACGGGCCCCGGTCACGACCGGGGTCACCTATCGCAGCGACTGGGCGACGGCCTCGAGCAGGTCGAGCGCGTCGCGCAGGCCGTTCTCCATGCCCGACTGCAGGTGCATGTCCCGCGCCTCCGGCGTGTCGTGCTCGACCAGCAGCGTGGCGAACGTGTGGCCCTCGCGCTCCTCGAAGGTCAGCGTGTTGAGCGCCGGATGGTCGGGGAAGGGCGCGTAGATCTCGGTGGAGACCAGCCGCTCCGGCGCGACCACCTCGCGGTACTCGCCGTAGAACTCGACCTCCTGCCCCTCGCTGTCGGCGGTCATGGCGAAGCGCCACTTCCCCCCCACGCGCAGGTCGATCTCGCAGACCGACATCGTGCCGCGCTTGGCGGTCCACCAGCGGCGCACGAGCTCGGGCTCCGTCCACGCGCGGAAGACCAGCGCGCGCGGCGCGTCGAACTCGCGCGTGACGAGGATGTCGCGGTCGCCGCGAGTGGTGACGGTGGTGGTGTCGGACAGGATCATCGTTCCTCCTTGGGTTGTAGGTCGGCCAGCACGTCGTCGAGCGCGTCGAAGCGCTCGTTCCACAGGTGGGCGTAGGCCTGCACCCAGTCGTGGACGGGCTTGAGCGCGGGGCCGTTGAGGCGGTACAGCCGCTGCCGGCCGTCCTCGCGGACGTCGACGGCGCCCACCTCGCGGAGCACCCGCAGGTGCTTGGAGACCTGCGGCTGCGTCATCCCCAGGCGGGCGACCAGGTCGTTGACCGCCCGCTCCCCCCCGGCCAGCGCGTCCAGGATCTCGCGCCGCCGGGGCTCGGCGATCGCGTTGAACGTGTCCGCGGTGGTCGCTGCTCGTGCCACGCACATCAATATATACCGTTATAAGCATATGTCAAGCCGGGTCGGTTCGAGGCCCGTATCACCCGTGTGGGAACGCTTCTGCTCGCCGCCGTGCTGATCGTCGCGCTGTCGCGCCTGCTCGGCGGCGTCCTCGAGCGTGTCGGCCAGCCGCGCGTGATCGGCGAGGTGCTGGCCGGGGTGGTGCTGGGGACGATCGGCCTGCACGGCGTGTTCCGGCCCGGCGTGGTCGACGGGCTCACCGTGATCGGCGAGGCGGCGCTGGCGGCCTACGTCTTCCGCGTCGTAGCCGGCCTGGACCCGACCGCGCTGCGCCGCGACCGCGACGCGGTCCTCTCGGTCGGCGCCGCGTCCTTCGCCGTCCCGTTCCTAGCCGGCGTGGCCGTGGCGCTCGTGGTCGGGCGCACCGGGCTCGCCGCCGTGCTGTTCCTGGCCACGGCGTTCGCGGTCACCGCGTTCCCGGTGCTGGCCCGCATCGTCGAGCAGCGGGGACTGGCCGAGACGCGGCCCGGCCGCGTCAGCCTCGGCGCTGCCGCCGCCCAGGAGCTGCTCATCTGGCCACTGCTGGGCGTGGCGGTCGGGCTCGCGGCGGACGGCTCGCCGGTCGCGGTGGCCACGCGCGGCGCGGTCGCCCTGGGCGTCACCGTCCTCCTCGCCCGTTTCCTCCCCGCGCGCCTCGCCCTGGTCGGCCTGGCCGTCGCCGCGACCGCGTCCCAGCTGGCCGGTCTCCACGTCGTGCTTGGCGCCTTCGCCTTCGCCCTGGCCCTGCCCGTGCCGGTCCGCCGCGCGGCGGTCGCGGCGCTGCACGCGCCCGTCCCACGCCACGCGATCGCTGTCCTGCTGCCGCTGTTCTTCGCCGTCCCGGCCCTGCGGGTGGACCTCGGCGGCCTGCTGAGCGGCGGCCTGCCGCTGCTCGCCGGCGTGCTTGCGGTTGCCGTCAGCGCCAAGTTCGCCAGCGCCACGCTGGCCGCCGCCAGGGCCGGCCTGGACCGCCGGGACGCCCTGGTCGTCGGCGCCCTGATGAACACCCGCGGCCTGGTCGAGCTCGTCGTCCTCAGCGCCGGCCTGCGCGCCGGGCTGATCGACGTCCGCCTCTACACCGCCATGGTCGCGATGGCCCTGATCACCACCCTGGCCGCCGGCCCCCTCCTGCGCCGTCTGAGCCGCCGGTCCGGAGGCCGTAAAGTGCGCGCGCTATGCGCGCGCACCGCTTCCTCCTAGTCCTGCTCGTCCTCGTCGCGGCTCTGGTGGCCGGCTGCGGGTCTGACAAGTCCACGTCCAGCTCGACCACCGCCTCCGGGGGCAGCTCCGACTCCTGCGCGAAGGACAGCCTCAAGACGGTCACCGGCGGCACGCTGACCGTGGGGACCGACAAGCCCGCCTACCCGCCGTACTTCTCCGACGACGACCCGACCAACGGCAAGGGCTTCGAGTCCGCCGTCGCCTACGCGATCGCCACCCGGCTCGGCTTCACCAAGGACGAGGTGAAGTGGATCGTGGTGCCGTTCAACTCGAGCTACGCGCCCGGCCCCAAGAAGTTCGACTTCGACGTCAACGAGATCTCCATCACCCCCAAGCGCGAGAAGGTCGTCGACTTCTCGGCGCCCTACTTCGAGGCCCCGCAGGCCGTCGTCGTGCCCAAGGGCTCGACGCTGAAGGTCACCTCGCTGGCCGACCTCAAGGACGCCAAGCTCGGCGTCCAGGTCGGCACCACCAGCCTCGACGCCGTCCAGCAAGAGGTCAAGCCCACCGCCGACCCGCAGGTCTACAACGACTCCAATGACGTCGTCCAGGCGCTCAAGCAGAAGCGCGTCCAGGGTGTCGTCGTCGACCTGCCGACGGCGTTCTACGTGACCGCCGCGCAGGTGGACGGCTCGAAGATCGTCGGCCAGTTCGACGCGCCGGGCGGCGACCGCTGGGGCGCGCTGCTGGCCAAGGGCTCACCGCTGACCTCGTGCGTCTCGAAGGCCGTCGAGGAGCTGCGCAGCTCCGGCGAGCTCGCGAAGATCCAGTCGCGTGAGCTCGGCGAAGCCGCCGGCGCGCCGGAGCTTCGCTGACGCCACTGCCCGGAGAGCGCCAGGCGGTCCGCGCGGCCGCCCGGCGCCGCCGCGGACGCCGCGGCGCGGCGGTCGCGGCGGGGTCGACGGTCGTCGTCCTGGGGACGCTCGCCGCCGTCATCGTCACCAGTCCGGGCTGGGACGCGTTCCGGGAGACGTTCCTGTCCTGGTCGGCGTTCCGCACGTCGTTCCCGGACGTGCTCGCCGGGTTCTGGCTCGACGTCAAGCTGTTCCTGATCGTCGAGGTGGTCGTGCTCATCCTCGGGCTGGTCGTGGCGCTGGCCCGGACGGGCCGCGCGCCGGCGCTCTTCCCGGTCCGCGCGCTGGCCGTCCTCTACGTGGACGTCTTCCGCGGCATCCCGACGATCCTGATCGTCTATCTGGTCGGCTTCGGGATCCCGGCGCTGGCGCTCAAGGGCGTGCCGACGGACCCCGTCGTGCTCGGCGGCTTCGGCCTGGCCCTCTCCTACGGCGCCTACGTGGCCGAGGTCTACCGCGCCGGCCTGGAGTCCATCGACGACCGCCAGCGCGCCGCCGCGCTCGCCGTCGGCCTCACCCCCACCCAGTCGCTGCGCTTCGTGGTCGTCCCCCAGGCGCTGCGCCGGATCGCCCCGCCGCTGCTCAACGACTTCATCGCGCTGCAGAAGGACGTCGCCCTGGTCTCGATCCTCGGCCCGCTGGAAGCCTTCCGGGTCGCCCAGATCAACGCGAGCTCGAACTTCAACTACACGCCGCTGCTGGGCGCCGCGGTGCTGTACCTGGCCGTCACGATCCCGCTCGCCCGGCTGCTGGACTACCTGCGCGCCCGGCAGCGGGAGCGCGGCACCGTCGTGGCCGCGTGACGGCCGTCCTGGAGGCCCGCGGCGTCACCAAGGCCTACGGCGAGCGGGAGGTCCTGCGCGGCGTCGACGTCGTCGTCGAGGCGCACCGCGCCGTGGCGCTGATCGGGGCGTCGGGGTCGGGCAAGTCGACGCTGCTGCGCTGCCTGGACCTGCTGGAGGAGATCGACGACGGCGACGTCCTGCTCGACGGCGAGGTCGTCACGGAGCCGGGCGTCGACGCGGTCGCCGTGCGCCGCCGGCTCGGCATGGTCTTCCAGGGCTTCGACCTCTTCAGCCACCTCGACGTGCTCGACAACGTCATCCTCGGGCTCGTGCGCGCGCACGGGACCGAGCGCGAGGCCGCCCGGGTGCGCGGCCGCGAGCTGCTGGCCCGCTTCGGGCTCGAGGGCCGCGAGCACGACCGCCCCGAGCGGCTCTCGGGCGGTCAGCAGCAGCGGGTGGCGATCGCCCGTGCGCTCGCCCACAACCCGCGCGCGCTGCTGCTCGACGAGATCACCTCGGCGCTCGACCCCGAGCTGGTCGGCGAGGTCCTGGCCGCGGTGGCCGACCTCAAGCGCGACGGCATGACCATGGTCATCGCCACCCACGAGATGGCCTTCGCCCGCGACGTCGCCGACGAGGTCTGCTTCCTGCACGACGGCCGCATCCTCGAACGCGGCGCTCCGGGCGAGCTGCTCAGCGCCCCCCGGGAGCCCGAGACACGAAGGTTCCTCGCACGCTTTGTGAGCTGACGCGGACCACGACGTGCGCGGGGCGCGCCGGCATGGCGAGGGAGAGGAAATCGCGGACGGGGCCCGCGTGGGCGCAGAACGGGCACGCCAGCTGTGCCGTCAGCCGCATGCGCCCGACCGGGGCGACCGGCGCGTCGCAGGACGGGCAGGCCAGCGTCCCGGCGGCGACGACGCCCGTGCGCCGGCGCTCGTAGCGGACCTCCGCGGTCTCGTCGCGCTCGTGAGCCACCGACTCCGAGGCTAGAGGCGCCGCGAGCGCAGCACGAGACCGGGGTCACCGGCTCGACCGGAACTCGAGCCGCAGTGCTTGGGCCGAGCGCCTGCACGAGTTCGGGTCGCAGGCCCGCAGGATCGTCTTCATGCGTATCGAGTCGCGTCGCCTGAGAGCAGCGAACACGCCAGGGTGAAGTCTCGCGTCCACACGTCTGGCGGTCGTCTTCGACACGCGTGCAGCGGACCGGCCGTGGTAGATCAGCTTCGCTCGGACCACCCCCGTGGTGAGGCCGACGATCGCGAGGTGAAACCGCCGGCTCGAGACGTGAAGGCGGGTTCGAGCGAGATGCGCTGTGTGGGGAGCGGGTGTGGACTCAGGCGTCGGCGGGTGCCCGGGCGGTGCCTGCGGGCAGGACGTCGTGACATCGTCTGGCGCGTACCACGCCGGCCCGCAGGCGCCGCCGTAGCTCTGGGCTCGGGGCGCTCCGAGCGAGAACGCGTAGTCCGAAGCTCCATCAGCCGTCGTGGCGACCAGCGAGAGGGTCGTGCCGGTCCTGATCAGCGGATCCATCGGATTGGGCACCTCGATCGTCCAACGGCGGGGGTCGGTGGTGGACTGGGCGCTGGCGGGTCCGAGCAGTTGCTTGTTCGGCGCGTGCGTGCCGTCGGGTGCGGTCTGCCCGCCCGCTGGGCCGTCGGTGGCCGCGCTGTAGCGGACCTGTGACGCGGGCTGAGCCAACGTGATCTCGACGGTGTCTCCGGCCGCGATGTCAAGTCGTGGGTTCCATGCGTGCGTCCCCGTCTGGGGCCACGTGCCGGGTGCGCATGGCGATGAGCCGTCATCGATCTGAGACGCCGTCAGGACGTCCGCGCAGGTGCCTCTCGACGCGAGGACCAGCTCCGGTTGCGCGGGCGAGGACTCGATGCCCGGCTGCGCCAGGTTGCGCACCGTCGCCTGACGTACCGATGGCGCGCCGGTCGCGCTCCCACCGGCACCGAGGGAAACCACGCCGGCTGCGCCGCACGCCGTCAGCCACCTCGTCGCGCTCATTCGCCGAGCCATATTCGTCAGTCAGCCTTCAGAGGCGACCGACGAGTGTCAACGAATTCCAGCCTTCAGGCCAATTGGGTCACGAGCGCCTGCGCCGCGACCGGGCAGAACTGTGTTCCGGCGTTGGCGGTGATCTCCTGCAGGGCCGCGTCCCGCGGCAGCGACGCCCGGTAAGGGCGGTCGCTGGTCATCGCGTGATAGGCGTCGCAGACGAAGACGATGCGGCTGGCGGCCGGGATCGACTCGCCGGCGAGGCCGAAGGGGTAGCCCCGGCCGTCCCAGCGCTCGTGCTCGGCGCGGATGGCGTCGGCGAGGTGCCCGAGCTCGGGGATCGCGGCGACCAGGCGCGCGCCGGCCTCCGGGTGGCCGCGCATGACCTCCCACTCGTCGTCGTCCAGCGGTCCGGGCTTGTGGAGGATGGCGTCGGGGACGGCGAGCTTGCCGAGGTCATGGAGCAGCCCGACCTGCTCTGCGACGGCGACCTCAGTGGCCGAGAGCCCCATCTGGCGGGCGACGGCGCCGACCAGCTCGAGGACGATCTCCGAGTGCTCGGACGTGTACTGGTCGCGGGTCTCGACGGCGGCGGCGAGGGCCCGGAGCCCGGTGGACGCCGCGCGCTCGATGAGCCGCCGCTCGCGCTCGAGGCTGTCCCCGAGCAGTCTGGCCAGCAGGTGCAGGTAGCGCACGTCGCGCTCGGAGATGTCCGGCCGCGCCTCGTGGGCGGCCAGGCACAGCGTGCCGTGCCGCCGGCCGTCAGGCAGGGTGATGGGGACGGAGACGTAGGCGCCGACGCCCGCCGCCTCCGTGACGGGCATCGCGGCCGCCTCGGGGATGACGCTCAAGTCGGGCATCAGGTTGGGCAGCCTTCCGGACAGGATGCGCTCGCAGTAGGTCATCTCGAGCGGCATGCGCGTCCCGGCGCCGACGCCGAAGGAGTCGCCGTCGCCGACGACCGTCTCGAAGACCTGCTCAGTGGTGGTCATCTCCGTCGAGTAGGCGATGTCCATCTCGAGCAGGTCGCGCGCGGCGGTGACGATGCGCTCGACCGACATCCCGTCGCCGGGCTCGCCGAGGCGCTCGAACACGAGCGCGGCGGAGCGCTGGGGCCGGTGCCGGCCCCGGGCGTCCGGGATCGGAGCGGCACTGACGCCGCCCGGCCCCGACTGCTTGGCCTCATAGAGGGCGGCGTCCGCGGCGGCCAGCGCCGATTCGGCGGCGGTGGTCCGGTCGTCGAGGACGCAGATGCCGATGCTGGCCACAGGCGTCGGCGCGTCGAGCGTGCGGGGTTCGGCCAGTGCGGCGGCCAGCCGCACGGCGATCTCGGTGGCGTGGTCCTCGCCGGCGCCCTGGAGCAGCACCGCGAACTCGTCCCCACCGCAGCGGGCGAGCACGTCGCTGTCGCGCAGCCCCGAGCGCAGCCGCCGTGCCGCATCGACCAGGACCGCGTCGCCGGTGGCGTGCCCGAAGGCGTCGTTGATCGCCTTCAGCCCGTCGATGTCGACCAGCAGCAGCGAGGCGGTCTCGCCGCGCATCCGGCAGCGGTTGACCTGCTGGCGCAGCTGGTCCTCGAAGGAGCGCCGGTTGAACGCGCCGGTGAGCGTGTCGCCGTCGCCCGGCGTTCGCTGGCGGTGGCGCTCGGTGACGTCGGCGAAGGACAGGACCGCGACCGGCACGCCGGCGGAGGTGGTCGGCCGCGCGTTGAACTCGACCCAGGCGAACGAGCCGTCGGCGCGGGCGACGCCGAGGACGACCTCGCGCTGCTCCACCCCGGTGCGCAGACCGCGCTGGCAGGGCAGCTCCTCCGGCGGCACGGGCACGCCCCGGCCGTCGACGAAGCGCCAGGGGACGGAGCTGCCGCCGCACACGTGCTCGATGTCGAAGCCGAGGATCTGCTCCGCGCGCTGGTTGGCGGCGAGGACGGTGCCCTCGCCGTCGACCAGCAGGATGCCGTTGTCGAGCGTGTCGACGACGGTGCGATAGAGGTCGGGCGCGACGGGCTGCGAGGAGACGGTCAGCGCCATGACCCCTGCATCGGCACCGCCAGTGGTGGACCTTGAGCTTCTTTGGCGTCAGGCGGCGACCAGCTCGCGCTCCGGCTCGGAGGCCGGCGCCGGCGCCGGTCGCAAGACGCCCACCGCGGCGCTCAGGGCGACGACGACCAGGGCCGCGCCGACCAGGTAGGCGACGTGGTAGCCGCCGTTGAGGGCGGCGGCCGTGCGCTCGCCGGCCTTCGCCAGCGCGTCCGTGCGCGAGGCCGACAGCGTGGCCAGCACGGCCAGGCCGATGGCGCCGCCGACCTGCACCGTCGAGTTGACGATGCCCGACGCGAGCCCGGAGTCCTCCATCGCGACACCGGACATGGCCAGCGACATCAGCGACGGGAAGGCCAGGCCGGCGCCGACGCCGATGAACAGCGTGGGCGGCAGGACGTCGAGCCAGAAGCCGCCGTCGACGGGGGTGCGCGCGAACAGCAGCAGGCCGATCCCGATCGACACGACGCCCGGGATGAGGATCCCGCGCGCGCCGAAGCGCATCGTCAGCCGCTCCGTCAGGCGCAGCGAGATGATCCCCATGAGCACGCTGGAGGGCAGGAAGGCGAGGCCGACCTCGAGCGGGTTGTAGGCCAGCACCTTCTGCAGGTACAGCGCGCCGAGGAAGAACATCGAGAACATGCCCGCCACCAGCGGCGCCATGACCAGGTTGGCGCCGGCGACGTTGCGCGAGCGGAACAGGCGCAGCGGCATCAGCGGGCGCTCGATGCGCGCCTGGCGGGCGAGGAACGCGCCCAGCAGGACGGCGGCGATCGCGCCCGGGACGAGCACCCGCGTGGAGCCCACGCCGTCCTCGCTGACGCCCAGGATCGCGTACACGAACAGCATCAGACCGGTGGTGGCGAGGGCGGCGCTGGGGAGATCGGCGCCGGCGCTGAGCCCGAGGCCGGGCTTGTC
This sequence comes from uncultured Solirubrobacteraceae bacterium, assembly GCA_964242305.1. GTDB lineage: Bacteria > Actinomycetota > Thermoleophilia > Solirubrobacterales > Solirubrobacteraceae > DATLGB01. Next base: position 34,851 of record CAXTBB010000014.1, on the reverse strand, counting down.
CTCGACCATGCGCGTGGTCAGCAGGGCGGTGACGATCCCGACCGGGACGTTGATGAGGAAGATCCAGTGCCAGCTGATCGCCTCCGTGAGGATGCCGCCCGCGATCAGGCCGATGGAGCCGCCGGCCGAGGCGACGAAGCCGTAGACGCCGATCGCCTTGGCCTGCTCGCGCGGCTCGGGGAACATCGTCACGATCATCCCCAGGACGACCGCCGACGCGAGCGCGCCGCCGGCGCCCTGCACGAAGCGGGCGGCGATCAGCATGCCCTGGTTGACGGAGACCGCGCACAGCATCGAGGAGACGGTGAAGACGGCCAGGCCGACCAGGAACACCCGCCGCTGGCCGAGCAGGTCGCCGAAGCGGCCGGCCAGCAGGAGCAGCCCGCCGAACGGGATCAGGTACGCGTTGACCACCCAGGCGAGGCTCGACCCGGAGAAGTCCAGGTCGGTCTGGATGGACGGGAGGGCGACGTTCACGATCGTCGCGTCGAGGACGATCATCAGGACGCCGGCGCACAGGACGTACAGCGCGGGCCAGCGGGACTCGGGGAGGGGTGCGGCGTCAGTCATGGGGCACACCCTAGCACGCCGATTTGAATTTCCAACCCTTCACTTGGAATTTGCCCTACACTGACGGACATGCCATCGAAGCGCACCTACGGAGACGTCTGCGGGGTGGCGCGCGCGCTCGACCTCGTCGGCGAACGCTGGTCGCTCATGATCGTCCGCGAGCTGCTCCTCGGCCCCAAGCGGTTCACCGACGTCCGCGCCGGTCTCCCCTCCATCGGGCCGGACGTGCTCGCCCAGCGCCTGCGCGACCTCGACGCCGCCGGCCTCGTCGCCAAGCGCACCCTCCCCCCGCCCGGCGCGGCCAAGGTCTACGAGCTCACGACGCTCGGCCGCCACCTCGAGCAAGTGATCATGGCGCTGGGCGACTTCGGCGCCCATCTCGCGATCCCGGAGAGCGGCCCTATGCAGATGAGCTTCGACGCCCACATCCTCTCCCTGCGGACGCTGTTCGCCGCCGGTCGCGCTCACGGGGACCTGCGCGTGCAACTCGTGCTCGACGGCCGTCCGTTCGCGGCCGTGGTCGAGGCCGGCGCCTTCACCATCGAGTCAGGAGAACTGGACCGGCCCGACGCCACCATCACCGGCGACCCGAGCGCGGTCCTCGGCGTCGCCCACGGCCGCGTCCGTTTCGAAGACGCGGGCCTGCAGATCTCCGGCGACGAGGCCGCCGCCCACCGCTTCCTCGCCCTCTTCCCGCTCCCGGTCCCCGCCTGACGTGCGCCTCATCGTGACCCAGAACATCACGCTGGACGGCGTGATCGAGGCCACCGAGGGTTGGTTCCAGCCCGGCGACGGCGACGACCAGGGCGACATCCTCGACGTCATGCGCTCCTACATGGACGCGGAGGACGCGATGCTCCTGGGTCGCCGGACCTTCGAGGACTTCCGTTCCTACTGGCCCGCGCAGTCCGACGACGAGACGGGCATCGCCGCCAAGCTCAACGCGGTTGCAAAGCACGTCGTCTCCTCCACGCTGGACGACCCCGGCTGGGAGCACAGCGTCGTCGAGCGCGACCTGCTGGCGGCGGCCCAGGCCCTCAAGGACGCGCCCGGCGACGAGGTGGTGACCACCGGCAGCCTGAGCCTGATGGCGCCGCTGATCGACGCGGGCCTGGTCGACGAGTACCGCCTGTTCGTGTATCCGGTCGCCCTCGGCCACGGGCGGCGGCTGTTCGATCGGCGCGTCGACCTCGAGGTCCTGGAGACGCGTTCGTTTCGTACCGGCGTCACCCTGTTGCGCCTGCGGCCGACGTAGGCTCCTGCGCGTGAACGCGGTCGAGGTCAGCGGGCTCGTCCGCGAGTTCAAGGGTGGCGTCCGGGCCGTCGACGGGCTCGACCTCGCGGTCGCTCCCGGCGAGATCTACGGCTTCCTCGGGCCCAACGGCGCGGGCAAGACGACGACGGTACGCATCCTCACCACGCTGCTGCGGCCGACCGGCGGATCGGCGCGGGTGGCCGGGCACGACGTGGTCGCCGAGGCCGACGCGGTGCGGCGCTCCATCGGCGTCGCGCTGCAGGAGGCCGCCATCGACCCGCTCATGACCGGCCGCGAGCTGCTGTCGATGCAGGGCGCGCTGCACGGCCTCAACCGCGCCGACGCCAAGGCGCGCGGGACGATCCTGCTCGATCGCGTCGGCCTGGTCGAAGCCGCCGACCGGCGCGTGGGCGGGTACTCGGGCGGCATGCGCCGCCGCCTGGACCTCGCGCTCGCCCTGGTCCACCGCCCCGAGGTGCTCTTCCTCGACGAGCCGACGACCGGTCTCGACATCACCAGCCGGACCGCGCTGTGGCGCGAGGTGCGCGCGCTCAACGACGAGGGGACGACCGTCTTCCTGACCACGCAGTACCTCGAGGAGGCCGAGCAGCTGGCCGACCGGGTCGGGATCATCGCCCACGGGACGCTCGCCGCCGAGGGGACGCCCGCCGACCTCAAGAGCCACGTGGGCAAGCCGACGGTGCACGTCGAGCTGGTCGACCCCGGCACCGCCGAGCGCGCCCGGGCGGCGCTGCAGAGCCTGACCGTCGAGCCACACGACGCGGCCACGCCGTCGACCGTGCTCGTGGAGGCGCCGCGGGGCAAGAACTCGCTGGCGCCCGTGGTGCGGCTGCTCGACGAGGCGGACGTCGACGTCGAGTCGATCGAGGTGCAGTCGCCGACGCTCGACGACGTCTTCCTGGCCGTCACCGGGACGAAGCTCGAGGGCGACGATGGGTAAGGCGGTGGCCGCGCTCGGCCGCCGCTCGCTGAGCACGCAGTTCCGCCGCGCGCAACTGCTGATGCCGACGTTCGTGCTGCCCCTGATGCTGCTGGCCATCATCGCGTCGGGGACGAGCGCGGCGCGCGGCCTCAAGGGCTTCCCGAACGTGGACGCCTACATCTCCTTCGTCGTGCCCGGGACGATCATCCAGGGCGCCCTGCTGGTCGGGCTGACCTCGGGGACGGCCCTGGCCGGCGACATCGAGTTCGGCTTCTTCGACCGGCTGCTGGCCGCGCCGGTCCCGCGCGTGGCGCTGATCCTGGGGCGGCTGGTCGGAACCATGGTCCTGGGCGCGCTCCAATGCGCGTTCTTCCTGCTCGTGGCGATGATCTTCGGCGCGCGCTATCCGGGCGGGCCGCTCGCCGTCCTGGCCGTGCTCGTGCTGGCCCCGCTGACGGCGGCTGCGATCGGCGGCATCGCGGCGTCGATCGCGCTGCGCACCGGGTCGCTGAGCCTGCTTCAGTCGATCTTCCCGCTGATGTTCGTGCTGCTGTTCACCTCGCCGGCCTTCTTCCCGCGGGACCTGCTCTCCCCCACCCTGCACGACCTGTCCGCCTTCAACCCGCTCACCTACATCGTCGAGTCGGTGCGCGGGCTGCTGCTCGACGACCCGACGGCCGCCCCGTGGGAGGGCGCCGTCGCCGCCGTCGGGCTCGCGGTCGCCACCACCGGCCTGGCCACCTTCGCCCTCCGCGACCGCCTGCGCCGCCTGTGAAGAGCATGCAGGGGGGCCCGGCCCGGCCGGCGAGGGCGCAGACGACGGGCCTCGTCACCCCTGGCGGCGCCTGGCCGGTCATCGCCGCCCTGTGGCGGCGCTCGCTCAACGAGGTGCTGCGCGTGCGCGGGGCGCTGCTCCCCTCCACGGTGGCGCCGCTGATCTTCCTGATCGGCTACAGCGGGCAGTTCGGCCGCCTCACCCACCTGCCCGGGTTCCCGACCGACTCCTACGCCTCCTGGGTCGTCCCGCTGTCCTGCATCCAGGGCGCCGGCTTCGCCGGGGCGGCGGCGGGCGCCAACCTCGCGCGTGACATCGAGCAGGGCTGGTTCGACCGGCTGCTGGTCGCCCCCGTCCCGCGCTTCGTGCTCGTCGCCGGCCCGATCCTCGGGGCGGTCACCCGGGCGCTCGTCCCCACCACGGTCGTCCTCGTCGCGGGCTTCCTGGTCGGCGCCGAGCTGACCGGCGGCGTGCTCGGCATCGTCGCGCTCTACGTGGCCGCCTCGGGCTTCTGCGCGGTCGCGTCGCTGTGGGGCGTCTTCATGGCGGTCGTCTTCCGCACCCAGCAGGCCGGCCCGCTCATGCAGCAGGGCGTCTTCCTGGCCGTCTTCCTCTCCACCGCCTACACGCCGGAGGTGCTGCTGCACGGCTGGCTGTCCCACGTGGCCCGCTTCAACCCGACCACGCAGATCCTCCAGCTGGGCCGGCAGGCGACCGTCGAGGGGATCGCGCCGAGCCTCGCGCACACCTGGCCGGGCCTGCTGGCCCTGCTGGGCATGGGGGCCGTGATCGGCGCGCTGGCCATGCGCGGCCTGGGCAGGATGAGCCGGTGAAGGTGGACGACGGGAAGGTGCGCGTCCGGCGCGAGGTCGGCGGGCGCCGGGGCAAGACGGTCACCGCGATCTACGGCGTCCCGCTGCGCGACGCCGAGCTCAAGGCGCTGGCCGGGCGGCTGAAGAAGCGCTGCGGGGTCGGCGGCGGCGTCAAGGACGGCGTCATCGAGCTGCAGGGCGATCACCGCGACGCCGTCGTCGAGATCCTGCGCGCCGACGGACACATCGTCGTGCTCGCCGGCGGTTAGCGGCGCACGAGCGGCTCGAGCTTCTTGATGACGTCGAAGTACCGCACGGGCGCGGCGCGGACGAGGATGGAGAGCGCGTAGGCGTCCGGGCCGACGAGGATGCGGTCGCGGCCCTTCTCGACGCCCTTCTGGATGATCGCCGCCGCCTTCTCGGGCGACGTCCGCGCGACCTTGTCGAACTCGGCCTCCAGCACGCCGCGATCCGTGTTGCCGCGGTCGTCGACGCGAAAGCGGGCCTTGCGGGCGATGTTGGTGGCCACGCCGCCCGGGTGGACGGCGATGGCGCCGACGTTGGTGCCGCGCAGCTCGTGGCGCAGCGCCTCCGTGTAACCCTTCACGGCCGCCTTGGACGCGCAGTAGGCACCCTGGGTGGGGAAGCCCATCAGGCCGAACACGCTCGACGTGTTGACGATCACGCCCGACCCCTGCTCGACCAGGATCGGCAGGTAGGCGCGGGTGCCGTTGATGACGCCCCAGAAGTTGACGTCCATCACCCACTCGTCGTCCTCCGGCGACGCGTCCGCCGCCACCTGGGAGACGGTCACCCCCGCGTTGTTGAAGACGGCGCCGATCGGGGCCGGCGCCCAGTCGCGGACCTCGGACGCGAACGCCATCTGGGCCTGGCGGTCGCGGACGTCGAGCTTGCGCGACAGCACCGGGCCGGCGATCGCGTCGACGGTCTCCTGGAGGCCGTCTTCGTCCCAGTCGAACGCCGCGACGGGACAGCCCTGCGCGCCCAGCCGCTGGGCCAGCGCGCGGCCCATGCCCGAGCCCGCGCCGGTGACGACGACCGTCTTGCCGGCCAGCGACTGCGCCGGCGCCATCAGACGGACTGGACGAGCTGGTAGCGGACGCCGCCGGAGGTCGCGGGGTCCGTCCAGAGGTGCCGGTTGCCGCGCAGCTCGAACGGCTCGGTGATCTCGTCCGCCGTGGTGGGCCCCGTGAACCGGACGCCCTGGGCGGCGAGACGCTCCTGCTCGGCGTCGAGGTCGTCGACGGTCACCGCGATGTGATCGATCGTCCCCGGCCCGTCCGGTGACCGGCCCTCGGCGATGGTGAAGATCTCCAGCAGGCCGTCCCCCATGCCGAAGAAGGCGCCGGCCAGGCCGATCTCGTCGGCTTCGAAGGCGGCCTGGGGCTCGCCGAGGCCGAGGATGTCGCGGGCGAAGGTCTTGCCGGCCTCGAAGTCCTCGACGAGGACGCCAACGTGATGGAAGCGCATATGCCTACAGCTTGTCAGGGAAGTGCTCGAGGACCCACGCCGGGGTCAGCTCGGGGCGGCGGAAGTCGCGGCCGAGCTGCAGGACGTACTCGCCCGTGCGCGGGTTCATCGGCAGGTCGCGCTCGACGGGGTACCACGCGTTGTGGGCGCGGATGAGCGCGTTGAGCGCCTCGAAGCGCTCCTCGTGCGCGATCTCGCGCCAGCGGGCGGCGAAACGGCCGGGGTTGTCGGCGTGGCGCTCGCGCAGCTCGGCGTAGCGCTGGCCGAGCCGCCGCTGCTCGCGGCGGATGCCGTTCTCCACGCTCATGAACCGCTCCATCCAGCGCGGCGGGCCACCCGTGGCCAGGTAGCCCTCGATGGTGCGCTGGGCCTGGCGCGAACGGCGGGAGAGCGGTGCCGCCACTACTCGACGGACTTCACGACGCCGCGGAACAGCGCGCCGATGGCCTGCTTGAGGATGATGCCGACCGCCGGGCCCGGGATCGACGGCGTGTAGTTGACCGTGTAGGAGACCCTCGTGCCGGAACCTGACTCCGACAGCCGCACCTCGCCGAGGTGCTCCTTCACCGGCAGCCCCTTGACCGCCTTGTAGGCGAAGTAGGTCGGCCGGTCGTAGGCGGTCACCTCCTCGATGATCGGCGGGCCGACCAGCTCGAACTTGCGCACGGCGCCGACGCCGTTGGGCTCCGGCTCTCCCGGCGTCTGCAGGGTGGTCTTGCGCAGCGGCGTCATGTCCGCGTAGCCGGCGTGGTTGGTGAAGGCATCGAAGACGGTCCCGATCGGGGCGTTGACGGTGCGGGTGAGGGTGAAGCTGCTTTTCACGAGTGTTCGACCTCCAGGACGAGCTTGCCGACGTTGTCGCCGTCGAAGAGCCGCCGCAGGACCTGCGGAAACGCGTCGACGGGTGCTGTGGTGATGTCCTCGCGGGTGACGAAGCGACCGTCCTTCATCCAGCCGGCGATCTCCTGCGCGGCCTCGGGGAAGCGCTTGGCGTAGTCGAAGACGAGGAAGCCCTCCATGCGGCCGCGGCGCACGAGCAGGTTCATGTAGTTGGCCGGCCCCTCGACGCGGTCGGCGTTGTAGGAGGCGATCGCGCCGCAGATGACCACGCGGCCGTGCATGTTGAGGCGGGCGAGGACCTGGTCGAGCGTCGGGTTGCCGACGTTGTCGAAGTAGACGTCCACCCGGTCGGGCGTGAGCTCCTTGAGGCGCTTGCGGACGTTCTCGTTCTTGTAGTCGATGCAGGCGTCGAAGCCGAGCTCGTCGACCACGTAGGCGCACTTCTCCGGTCCGCCCGCGAGGCCGATCGCGCGGCAGCCCTTGATCTTGGCGATCTGCCCGACAGCGGAGCCGACCGCGCCCGCGGCGCCGGACACCACGACGGTCTCCCCCTCCTTGGGCGCGCCGATGTCGAGCAGGCCGAAGTAGGCGGTCATGCCCGTCATGCCCAGCGCACCGAGGTAGGTGGGCAGCGGCGCCGCGCTCGGGTCGACCTTCTGGACGCCCTGGCCGTCGGAGACCGCGTGGGTCTGGACGCCGAAGGTCCCGTAGGCGTGATCGCCCTCCTGCCAGCCCTCGTGCCTGGAGGCGACGACCTCGCCGATGCCCCCGGCGCGCATGACCTCGCCGAGGCCGACGGGCGGCAGGTAGGACTCGACGTCGTTCATCCAGCCGCGCATCGCGGGATCGAGCGAGATGTGGCTCAGACGGACGACGAACTCGCCGTCGCCGGGCTCCGGGACGTCCTGCTCGTCCACCTCGAAGGTCGATGCATCGGGGATGCCCTGGGGGCGCTTGGCGAGCAGGACCCTGCGGTTGACGGGCATGGTCTCGAGCCTACGGGACGACGTCGACCTGCTCGTGCATGGTCATCGGGTGCAGGTAGCAGAACAGCTGGTAGCGGCCGGGCACGGTGAACTGGGTCGACGTCCGGGCGCCGTTGGACAGCTGCTGCCCGGCCACCGCCCGCGGCCCCGAGGCCTGGGTGAGGTTGTGCAGGCCCCGGTCGGCGAACACCCAGTTGATGGTCGAGCCGGCCTTGATCGTGACCTTCTCGGTCGGCTGGAAGCGGTAGGCCTTGAGGCTGATGGTGGCGCCGTCGGCCAGCGGCGTGGCCGCGCCGGGCGGCTCGGCCATCGGGACGGGCAGGTGGCGCCTGTCGAGCGTGTAGAGCGGGATCGGCTGGTAGGGCGCCGACGTGCGCATGTTCGGCGACTCCATGCCCGACTGCTGCGCGTCCGCCGGCAGGGGCGGGCACCCGACGGGCGCCGACTCGGACGGCGCGATGTAGATGTGCGTGATCGCCATGACCGACTGGCGCGCGTGGTCGCCCTCGTAGAGGCCGTGGAGGTCGAGCACCTGCCCCTTGGCGACCGGGATCCCCTCCGCCGACTTGAACCAGCTCGTCTGCACGGGTCCCGCCTCGTGCAGGAACGGGACGACGTTGTAGATCAGATCGCTGGCCGGCGCGTAGTAGGGACGGTTGTCGAGCAGGACGCGGTTGCCGCAGGCGGGATCGCGCAGCTGCATGTTGATCGCCCCCGCGTGCAGGTGGCCGCCGGAGGCGACGATGCGCCCGGTCATCGGCACCGTCCAGTGGTAGACCTGATCGTCGACGGACCCCGGCGCGCCGCCGCCGCGCACGTGGTAGGCGGTGGCCGGGCCGCAGCCGTTGGCCCGCACCCAGAAGGGCCGTACCGCGGTCAGGTCCGGATTCGTGTCGACCGTCCCCGAGTACTGGATGTAGACCTTGCCGGGCCGGTAGCGGTGGCTCATCAGCATCCCGGCCACGCGCCAGCGGTCCGCGGGGCGCACCCGGTAGCCGTAGCCCTCCGGGAGGTCCATCGTCTCGTTCTCCTCCCCCGTCCCGTAGAAGACCTCCGACGAGGCGCCCTTGCAGTTGCCCGGGTAGCGGGGGCGGCTGAGGTTGTTGAAGAAGACGTGGTGCAGCATCGCCTCGTTGATGAGGACCTTGTTGCCGCGACTGTCGACCAGCTGGGCGTGCAGCTTGGTCACGAACCCCTTGACCTTCGGGGTGGCGATCCGCTCCTCGGGGAACGACGTCTCGTAGCGGCCGATCTCGTACGGGCCGGAGCGCAACGTGAAGTGGTGGGTGGCCGCGCGCGCGGAGGCGGGGATCGCAGACGCCACCACCAACGCGGCCAGGACGAGGGAGAGCCTCCTCACGAGGCCCTTAGGTTAGATCACGAGGTCGACGTACAGGCGCTGCAACGTCTCGTGAGGATCGTCGGTGAGCCCGGTGTGCACGGGCGTCGGCTGCACGATCGTGCTGGCGGGCGCGGCCAGCCAGTGGAAGCGCTCGCTCTGGTCGAGGCGGGCGACGGGGTGGTTTCCGGTGCCGGCGGCGACCTGCTCGAGCACTTCGAGGTGCCGTCGCACCTCGTCCGGGTCGATGCCCCGCGCAAGGACGCCGAGCTTGGCGGCGTCGACGTGGGTTCTGGCATTGAGGAACCGGGATCGGCGGCAGAACAGGACGATCCCGACGTTCAGGCGCTCGTTGCGCTCGATGTCCGGCACGAGTTGGAGCAGCGTGTACTGGAAGGCCTCGCTCATGTGCGCGCCTCCAGCCAGCGCTTGTACTCGTCCCGGGTTGGGCCGAGCAGCCACGCGTCGGGCACGAGGTCGACGACATCGACGTCGACCTTCGGCGCGAGTCGTTCGCGGGCTTGCTGCCAGGGTCCGGCCTGGGGCAGCAGGACGTGGTCACTGAGGAGGGGGAACGGCTGGCTCGCCGTCGCCACGAAGTCCCCGTCGCGGTGCTGCCGGTACAGCGCGGCGCCGTGGTCGATGAGCCAGATCTGCCCGTGCCAGCAGAGCAGGTTCGGGTTGCGCGCGGTGCGGTCGACGTTGGTGATCAGGTTGTCGAGCCACACGACCGTCTGCGCGAACTCGGCAGCAACCGCGTCCGCCCCGGCGAAGGAGAGCGCGCCAGGCAGGAAGTCGACGCCCAGGTTCAGGCCGGCGGACGCGTTGAGCAGCTCCTGGATCTCGGGGTCCGGCTCGGCCACGCCCAAGACGGGATCGACCTCCAGCAGGACGAGCTCGGGGACGGGCAGGCCGAGCCCGCGCGCGAGCTCCCCGCCGATGATCTCGGCCACCAGCGCCAGCGGCCCCTGCCCGGCGCCGCGGAACTTGCATACGTAGAGCCCGTCGTCGTCGCCCTCCACCAGGCCGGGCAGCGACCCGCCCTCCCGCAGCGGGGCCACGTACCGGGTCGCCTTGACGTGCCGCAACTGCGCTGGATGACTTCCGGTCGGCGCCAACTACGCCGGTTTCCTTCCGGAAGGCGGAAGTATTCCGGCGCGGTTGCCCCAGGGGTCGGTGATCGTCTCGCCGCGCCGCACCGCGTCGAGCTCCACCGTCGCGGGCCCCTCCCCCTTCACCAGCCGCAGTCCGATGGCAGCGGGGTCGACGCCGAGAGCGTCAGCCCAGAACGCCTCCGCCTCGAAGACGTCACCGACGCGCAGCTCGACCGAGCGGAGCCCCGTCACCCCCGCCCCCGTCACGTCGCCGACGACCTCGCCGTCGCGAAGCCGGATGACCCGCGGCGCCCGCGCGGCCAGCTCGGGGTCGTGGGTGACGACGATGACCGTGCGGTCGAGGGAGTCCAGGAGGTCGGCGACGACCTCGGCGGCGGCGCGGTCCAGGTTGCCGGTGGGCTCGTCGGCGAGCACGACGGCCGGCTCGGTGGACAGCGCCCGGGCGATGGCGACGCGCTGCTGCTCGCCGCCGCTCAGCTGCGACGGAAGGTGGTCGGCGCGGCCACCGAGGCCGACGTCCTCCAACCGCGCCATCGCCCGCTCCCGCCGCTCGCGCTTGCCCAACCCGAGCGGATCCAGCGCCGCCTCGACGTTGGCGCGTGCCGTTAACGTCGGCACCAGGTTGAACTGCTGGAAGACGAAGCCGATCCGCCGCAGCCGCAGCGCGGTGAGCCCGCGGTCGTCCATCCCGCCCAGCGACTCGCCCCCGACCGAGACCACCCCCGACGTCGGCCGGTCCAACGCCCCGAGCAGCTGCAGCAACGTCGTCTTCCCGGAACCAGAGGGCCCAGTGACCGCAACGTGTTCCCCTTCTTCAATGCCAAAAGAGATCCCTGCCACCGCTTGCACCGGACCGAAGGACCGAACGACCTCGTCGAGGGAGATCAATCCAGCCTCCTCAGCGCCTCGGCCGGGCGAAGGCGGGCGACACGGATGGCCCCGAACCCGCCCGCGAGGAGACCAGCGGAGATGGCAAGGAGGACGGCGAGGGCGACGAGCTGGAGGTCGACCGGCGCGTCGAGCGGGATCTTCACCGTCGTCGGCTTGGTCCCGCCGCCGCCGAAGATGCCGCTGACGTCGACCGCCTGCGCCGCCTTGGCCTTCAGCGGCGGGACGACCGCGGCCGTGATCGCGGCCGCCGCGATCCCGAGCACCGTCCCCAGCACCGCGCCGATGACGCCCAGCGCCGCCGACTCGCCCAGGACGAGCCCGATCACCCGCCGCCGCGACCAGCCCAGCGCGCGCAGCGTGCCCAGCTCGCGGGTGCGCTTGGCGACGCTGGCCAGCATCAGCAGCGCCGCGATGCCGACGGCGGCGGCCAGCGCCACGATCGCCAGCAGCGTGGCGAGCCGGTCGCGCAGGTCGTCCGCCCCGATCAGCGACCCCTGGACGGACTGCGCCAGATCCTTGGACGACGAGGCGACGATGCCGGGGATGAACGTCTCCACCCGCTTGCCGAGGCCGGCGACGTCGGCGGACTTGCGAGCGCGGATGAGGAGCAGGTTGACGCGGCCCCTGCGATCGGCGACGCGCTGCAGGGTCTTGAGCTCCGCGTAGATGTCGGCGGTCTGCGTGCCGATCGGGGGGCGGGCGAGGCCGACGACGTGGTAGCGCTTCCCGTCGAGCTTGAGCGTCGAGCCGACGCCGAGCTTGCGGCGGGCGGCGTAGGACTCGGCCAGGACGACGTCCCGGCGGGCCTGCAGGAAGCGGCCCTTGGTGATCTGCGCGGGGGTGATGAGGCCGAAGTTCCCGCGCTGGACGCCGGCCACCGTCGCCGTCGAGATCTGGATGTCCCCGCCCTGGAAGCCCGCCCCGCGCTGCGCGGGGACCTTGCCCTGGGCGTGCACGAGCAGGACCGTCAGCGCGCGCCCGACGTCGGCCACCTGGGGGATGTTCCCGATCGCCGTGGCCGCCGCCTCCGGGAAGGTGAGCTGCGTGGCCGGCAGGAACGAGTCGGCCGAGAACGAGTCTCCCGGCTTGCCCAGGTCGGAGGGGTCGACGAACGCATCCTGGTTCTCGTCGCGCAGCTCCTTCTGCTCCTTGGCCGGCAGCGTGGCGAAGGACGCGAACGAGGCCGAGCCCTTGCCGTCGCCGAGCTGGATCGGGCGGGAGACGAGCAGGTCCGTCCCCACCCCGGCCAGCGGCGCGAAGACGCGGTCCTGAGCCCGGTCGAGGCCGGTGGAGAGGGACGTGACCGCCACCACCAGCGCGATGCCGAGGGCGAGCCCGAGCGCGGTCAGCAGCGCGCGGCCGCGACGCCGGCGCAGCTCGTTGGCGATGTACGCGAGGCGGAACACGCCCCGCGAACCCTACGGCGGCCTCCGGCCGCCGGCGCGGCCTACTCGTCGAGCGCGGCCACCAGCTCGTCCTTGCTCATCTTCGAGCGTCCCTCCACCCCGGCGTCGGCCGCCTTCTCGACCAGCTCCTTCTTCGACAGGTCGGCCAGGCGCTCGCCCTTCATGGCGGCCAAGGACTCCTCCAGGGCGGCCATCAGGTCCGGCGTGGCGGCGGGCTCGCGCTCGGGCTCGACCGCCTTGACGGTGCCGCCCTTGCGCTTGGCCTCGATGACGTCCTCGAGGCGGGTCCGGTAGTGGTCCTCGTAGCGGGCCGGGTCCCACTCGACCGACAGCTCCTCGATCAGGGCGCACGCCGTCGTGACCGCCTCTTTCTTGGCCTTCTCCTCCGGCGCGATGCCCTTCGGCGAGCGCACCTCGTCGTGCCATAGCAGCGTGACCAGCGACAGCCGGCCCTCGCGGGCGCGCACGAGCACGAGGTACTCCTTGGTGCGCATCACGAAGCGGCCCAGCGCGGCGCGATCGGTGTGCGCCATCACCTCCACCAGCAGCTGGTAGGCGCGCAGCGTCCCCTCGCTGTCGCCGATCGGCAGCAGCACGTAGGGGTGGTTGAAGTACATCGGGTCGACGTCCGCGAGCGGGACGAAGGACTCGATCTCGATCGTGCGCGTCTTGCGCGGCTCGACGGTGGCCAGGTCGTCGTCGGTGATGACCACGATCGACATGTCCTCGAGCTCGTAGCCGTGACCGACCTCCTCCCACTCCACCGGCTCGTCCTCGGCCGAGCAGAAGCGGCGGACCTCGATCGGCTGGTTGGTGTCCTTGTGCAGCTGGCGGAAGCGGATGCGCTGGTCACGCGTCGCCGACACGACCATCACTGGCACGTTGACGAGCCCGAACGACAACGAGCCGGTCCACATCGAGCGCGGCATTACTTGCTCATTCCCTTCACAGACGCTTCGAGGGCCGCGAAGAGGTCCGACTCCTCGGCGGGCGCGTCTTCCGTCTTGCGGACCACCTGCTTGCCCTTCGCCTTCGCCTCGATCATCTCCACCACGCGCTCCCGGTAGCTGTCCTCGTAGTCGTCCGGCGTGAAGTCGGAGGCCATCGACTCCACCAGCGACCCGGCCATCTTGACCTCCCGCTCGGACGGGCCCCGGGTGGGTGGGGACGAATTGAGCTCGAGCTCGTCCTCCCCGGCCACCTCGTCGGCGAAGCGCAGCTGGTGCAGGGCGAGCACGTCGTCGAGCGCGCGCACGGCGACGAGGTACTCGCGGTCGTGGAAGGTCATGCGGCCGATGCCGGCCCGGCCGGTCTCCTCCAGCGCGGTCTGCAGCGCCTTGTAGGCCGCCTCGCCCCCCTCGCGCGGGCCGACGTAGTAGGTCTTGGAGAAGTACACGGGGTCCATGTCCGCGGCGGGCACGAACTCCTCGATCGGGATCGTCTTGGTCCGCTCGCCGGCGGCGGCCTTGACCTCGTCCTTGGTCAGGACGACGTACTCGCCCTCGGCGATCTCGAAGCCCTTGACAATGTCGTCGAAGGGGACGACGTCGCCCGTCTCCGGGTTCAGGCGCCGGTGCTCGAGCGGCGCGCCATCGGTCTCGTGGACCTCACGGAAGCGGATGGTCTTGTTGTCCGTCGCCGTGTGCAGCTTGATCGGGACGTTGACGAGCCCGAAGGTGATCGTCGCGTTGAAGATGGAGCGGGGAGCCATTGCGTGCTCAAGTTGTACCCACTTGCGGCGATCTTTCCTCTCCCTGCAAGCGCAGGATCGGGACCTCGGCCCGCGCCCGGACCCTGATCGGCAGGCCGGCGTCACCGATGCCGCGGCTGACGAACAGGTGCCGGCCGTCCTCGACGACGTGGCCCTCCTTGAAGCGGTCCCCGTGCCGGGTGGGCACGAAGCGGCGCAGCAACGGGAGGTCGATCTGGCCGCCGTGCAGGTGGCCGGCGACGGTCAGGCTCACGCGCGCGGGCACGTACGGGAAGACGTCGGGGTCGTGGGTGAGCAGCAGGATCGGCGGCTCTGCGTCGCCGAGCGCGGTGCCGACGCGAGGGTCGCGCTCGCGCGCGTCGCTGACACCGGCCACGGTCACCCCGACGCCGCGCAGGGTGACCGCCGTGCGCTCGTTCTCGAGCACGGTGACACCCGCGTGGCGCAGGGCGCGGGCCATGCTCGCGCCCTCGTGGTTCCAGTCGTGGTTGCCGAGGACCGCGACGGCCGGGGCCTTCAGCCGGGCGAGCCGCCGGGCCACGCCGGCCGGGTCCACCCGCCGACCGCCGAGCACGCTCGGGTCGACGTAGTCGCCGACCAGGACGACGAGGTCAGGGACGCGGGCGTTGACCGCCGCCACCAGCGCCTCGATGCGCCCCGACCGGACCCGCGGCCCGCCCGCGTGGAGGTCGGCGAGGACGGCGACACGGAGGCCGTCCAGCCGGGCCGGCCAGTGCGGTACCACGAGGTCTGACTCGGGGTACCGCACTCCGGGCACGCTACCGCCGGGCTACCTGACCTTGATGGTCGTGGTCAGGCTCGCGGCGCCGGGGAGGGCGACGGTGAGCGTGACCTTCTTGGCCTTCTTGGCGGCCTTGCGGGCGACCTTGGCGAAGCGGACCCGGACGGTGCCGGCGGCGGCGGCGCTGGCCTTCCCCTTGGCGATGGTCTTGCCACGGGCGCTCAGCGTGGCGGTCACGGTGCCGGCGGCGGGGACGGCGACGGTGACGGCCAGGCCCTTGCGCAGCGCCTTGCGGGTGACCTTCGGCGTCGCGGCGAAGGTGACCGTGCCGGTCGGCTTCGGCGTCACCTGCGTCCCCGACGGGACGGTCGTGGGCGTGGCGGCCGGCGTCGACGGGCCGGGGGCCACGTAGCGCTTGGCGGGCGGGTTGGCCGGGCCCCAGTCGGGCTCGGAGCCGCCGGCGGCCAGCGTCACGAAGGCACCGGCGGTCTCGCACGTGTTGTCCTCGAGCGTCGTGAAGCGCCCGACCTCGATGCCGCCCGTGGACTGCAGCGCGATGCCCATCCCGTCCGGCGACCAGGTCGGATCGCCGTACTTGGCGTCGGGCGCGGCCATGTTGCAGGCGAGGTCGGGCTGGGCCGGCGGCGTCTCCGTCTTGACGTCGCCGTTGACCGCGAAGTAGGCGACGTTGAGGTTCTCGCCGTAGTTGTAGGTCACGGCGAGGTGCTTGCCGTCGCGGCTGACCTCGCCGTCGCCCATGTCGATGTCCGGCGTCATCCAGGGCTTGAACGAGTAGTCGCCGGGGCCGAGGTCGTCGATCGAGACCTGGCTGCCGTAGCCGCCGAAGACGAGCGTGCGGGTGTTGGTCACCCACTCGGGGTCCGAGACGCCGAACTGGTTGCCGTACGTCGCGATCGGGGTGGCGTCGGTGACGGTCGAGTCCGTGTAGAAGGTCGAGCGCTGGATCGTCCCGCAGGTGGAGCCGGGCGGGCACGAGTTGGCCACGTAGGCGTAGGCGATCTTGGTGCCGTCGGGCGAGAAGGAGAGGTTGACCGGGCGCGGCGCGAACGTGCCACCGTCGCCGGACTTGGCGGTCGGCGTCGTGATCGTGTGCAGCGGCCTGCCGTCGGCGGCCATGACCTGGATCGGCCCGGTGCCCTCCACGGCGGCGATCGTGCCGTCGTCGGCCTGCGTCGGGGAGTGCCAGTCGCCGCCGTCGGTGAGCTGGACCTTCTTGGCCCCGTCCGGGGAGGCCGACCAGACGTTGCCGCCGTCGATGTAGGCGATCGAGTCGGCCGAGGCGACGGCGGGGAGGGCGAGGCAGGCGCCGGCGGCGAGGGCCAGCAGACGGCGGGAGCGGGAGGTCATGGCGACGATCCTGCGGCCGCCCGCGTGGGGACGCATCGGCCGCTGGGACGGTTGGCCGTCCTCCGACCGGAGGACTGTGACACGCTGAGATGATGATCGTCGTCGTCGGGAAGGTCACCACTGACAGCGAGCGCCGGGAGGAGCTGATCCGGCTCGGGGAGACGGTCGCGGCCGCCTCCCGCGAGGAGCCCGGTTGCCTCGGCTACCGGCTCTACCAGGCCACGGACGACGAAAACGCGTTCGTGTTCGTGGAGGAGTGGGAGGACCGGGAGGCGCTCGACGCGCACTTCCGCACGCCGCACATCGCCACGTTCATGCGCGCGTTCCCGAAGACGCTCGCGGCCCCGCCCGACGTCCGCTTCCACGACGTGTCGGGCTCGCGCAGCCTGGCCGAGGTCAGCGGCTGATGGAGCTCGGGCGCATCGGGGTCTAGGCGACGCCGCGCACGACCGCGGACCTCCCCGCCGCCGCCCACGCCGTCGAGGCATTCGGCTACGGCACGTTCTGGCTGGGCGGCTCGCCGCCCGAGCGCGCGCTGCGCCACCTGCTCGCGGCGACGGAGACGATCGTGTGCGCGACGGGCATCCCCAACGTCTGGCAGCACGCGCCGGCGGACGTCGCCCGTGAGCACGCCGAGCTGACCGCGGAGCACCCGGGGCGGGTCCTGCTCGGCATCGGCATCGGCCACCCGGAGGCGACCAGCGATTACACGCGACCGCTGAAGACTGCGCGACTTCTTCGCCGGCCTCGGCGACGTCCCCGAGGACGAGCGCATCGCCGCCGCCCTCGGCCCCAAGATGCTCGCGCTGGCGGCCGAGCAGTCGCTGGGGACGCAGGTCGCCGTCGTGGTCGACCCCGACCCGGAGTCCGCCCGCGCGAAGGCCCGCGGGTACGCGGCGCTCTACCTCGGGCTGACCCACTACACCAACAACCTGCTCCGCTTCGGCTTCACGGAGGCCGATCCAACCTCGCAAGCTCGGAAGCCGACTTTGGCAGCGACCGGCTGATCGACGCCGTCGTCCCCCACGGGAGCGCCGAGGCGGTGGCCGAGCAGATCGAGGCGCACTTCGAGGCCGGCGCCGACCACGTCTGCCTGCAACCGATCGGCGGCGACGCGCTGGACGACTGGCAGGCGCTCGCGATAGCCTTGGGGGCGTGAATCCCGATTCACTGACCGTCGACCTCGACCCGGCGCGCGAGGTCCGCAACCAATCCGTCCCGCTCGAGCCGATCGACTTCTACGGCGCCGACATCGCGCTGCAGGAGGCCGTGACCCGCTACGACGGCGCCTGGGGCGAGGAGCGCCTGCACCGCATCGGCGCTCGCGCCGGGACCGCGGAGACGCGCGAGCACGGCCGCCGCGCCGAGCGCAACGAGCCGAAGCTGCTCACCCACGATCGCTTCGGGAATCGCATCGATGAGGTCGAGCTCGACCCCAGCTGGCACTGGCTGCTGCGCCACGCCATCGAGGAGGAGTGCCACGGCCTGGCCTGGCGCGACCCACAGCCCGGCGCCGCCGTGGTCCGCGCCGCGGCGTTCATGCTGTGGTCCAACGCCAACGCCGGCGTCATGTGCCCCGTCTCCATGACCCACGCGGTCGTCCCCGCCCTGCGCGACGCCGCCCCCGAGCTGGCGGCCGAGTGGGAGCCGCGCCTCACCCGTCCCGACTATGAGCAGGGCGCGCTGGCCGGCATGGCGATGACGGAGCGCCAGGGCGGCTCCGACGTCCGCGCCAACATCACCACCGCGACCCCCAACGGTGACGAGTACGCCATCCACGGCCACAAGTGGTTCTGCTCCTATCCCCCGTGCGACCTCTTCCTGGTCCTCGCGCAGGCGCCGGCGGGGTTGTCCTGCTTCCTGGTGGAGCGCGCCGACGGCGGCATGGAGTTCCAGCGCCTCAAGGACAAGCTGGGGACGCGCTCGCTGCCGTCCTCCGAGGTCGAGTTCCGCGGCGCCCGCGGCCGTCTGGTCGGGACGGAGGGCAAGGGCGTCAACGCGATCATCCGCATGGTCAACCACACCCGGCTGGACTGCCTGATCGGCTCCGCCAACGGGATGCGCCGCGGCGTCGTGGAGGCGATCCACCACGCCCGCCACCGCCAGGCGTTCGGCGCCCATCTGGTCGACCAGCCGGCGATGACCGCCGTCCTGGCCGACCTCGCGGTGGAGTCCGAGGCCGCCACCGCGCTCGCCCTGCGGGTGGCGTCGAGCTACGACCGCGACGAGCCGGCCTTCCGCCGCTTCGCCACCGCCGTGGCCAAGTACCACGTCACCAAGCGCGCCGCCGGCCATGCCGCCGAGGCGCTCGAGTGCCTGGGCGGCAACGGTTTCGTGGAGGACTCGGGCATGCCGCTGCTCTACCGCGACGCGCCGCTCAACGGCATCTGGGAGGGATCGGGCAACGTCGCCGCGCTCGACGTCCTGCGCTCGGCGGTCAAGGAGCCTGACGGCGTGCAGGCGTTCCTGGACGAGTGCCTCCTGGCCCGCGGCGGCAATGCGCACCTCGACGCGCACCTCGACGCCATGGCCGCACCGAGCGGCCTCCAGGACGCGCGGCGCTGGAGCGAGGACCTCGGCTTCGCGCTGCAGGCCAGCCTGCTCGTCCGCCACGCTCCCGCCGCCGTCAGCGACGCGTTCTGCGCCGCCCGGCTGACCGCCGCCGGCGGCCGCGCCTACGGCACCCTGCCCCGCGCCGTCGACACCCGGGCGATCGTCGACCGCGCCCTGAGTGCGTAGCGAATGGTCGCGCAGCATCAGGCCAGAGCCGGCCGAAGGCCGGCCTAGGCATGGTCGACTACGAGGTCGACGGCCGCGTCGCCCGGCTCACCCTGGACCGGCCGGAGCGCGGCAACGCGCTGACGCTCGAGCTGATCGCGGAGCTGGAGGCGTGCGTGGAACGTGCGGACGCCGACCCGGCCGTCCACGTGCTCGTGCTGAGCGGCCACGGCAAGGGGTTCTGCGGCGGCTACGACCTGATCTGGAGCGCCGAGCAGACACTCCCCAACCACGACCCGTCCGAGGCGTGGGACCCGATGGTCGACTACCAGTTCATGCGCCGCAACGTGCGCGCGTTCATGAGCCTGTTCCACTGCACCAAGCCCGTCGTCTGCAAGGTGCACGGCTTCTGCGTGGCGGGCGGGACGGACCTGGCGCTGTGCAGCGACCTGCTGGTGATCGCCGCCGACGCCAAGATCGGCTACCCGCCCGCGCGGGTGTGGGGATCCCCCACCACCTCCATGTGGGCCTACCGGCTCGGACCCCAGCGGGCGAAGCGCCTGCTCTTCACCGGCGATAGCCTGAGCGGCGCCGAGGCGCTCGAGTGGGGCCTCGCCATCGAGGCGCCCGCGCCGGCGGACCTCGACGAGCGCACGGAGATCCTCGTCGCCCGCATCGCGCAGAACCCGGTCAACCAGCTGCAGATGATGAAGCTGCTGACCAACCAGTCGCTGTACGCGCAGGGCCTGCACCAGACCCAGATCCTGGGCACGGTCTTCGACGGCATCACCCGTCACACCAAGGAGGGCTACGCCTTCCAGGCCCGCGCCGCCGAGGCCGGCTTCCGGCAGGCGGTGGCCGAGCGCGACGGCCCGTTCGGGGACGTCGGGAGCTCCACGTTCAAGGGGTGACGCCCACGCGCGACCGGCTGCTGGTCGCCGCGCAGGAGCTGGTCGAGTCGGGCGGCTACGCCTCCGCGTCGGTCGCGGCGGTGGCCGACCGGGCGGGCGTCGCGGCGGGCACGCTGTACCGGCACTACGCCTCCAAGGCCGAGTTGTTCGCCGAGCTGTTCCGCTTCGTCTGCGACCGCGAGATCGCCGCCATGGAGGCGGAAGCGGACGTCGTGTCCGTCCTGATGGTCTTCGCGGAGCGCGCGCTGCGCAACCCGCGCCTGGCCTGGGCGCTGATCGCCGAGCCGGTCGATCCGCTGGTCGACGCCGAGCGGCTCGCCTACCGCCGCCGCTACGCCGCCCACCTGACCGAGCTGCTGACCGCCGCCGGCGACCCGTCGCCCGCGCTCACCGCCGCCGCGCTGGTCGGCGGCGTGGCCGAGGCGCTGGTCGGCCCGCTGGCCCCCACCGCCGGCGCACCCCGGGACGACCTGCTCGAGGACCTGCGACGCTTCGTCCGCCGTGCCATCGGTCGTTGACAAGCCCGTCCACGCGCGGCGCTACACGTGGCGCTTCACGGACTTCACCGCGCGCCAGCACGAACGCCACGGCAAGAGCTGGACGCTGCGCCTCCCAGGCCTGCCCGACTCCGTCGTCACCACCGACCGCGAGCTGATCAAGGCCGTGCTGACCGGCGACCCGCTCGCCCGCCGGCACGGCAACGACATCCTCGAGCGGGTGCTCGGCAGCGGGTCGGTGATGCTGCTGGAGCCCGCCCCCCACCTCGTGCGGCGAAAGGCGCTGCTGCCGCCCTTCCACGGTGACCGCGTCCGCGCCTACGGCGAGCTGATGACCCGTCTCGTCGAGGCCGACCTCGACACGTGGACCCCGGACCGCCCCGTCCGGGTGCTCGACCACTCGCGCCGGCTCACGCTCGAGATCATCCAGCAGGCCGTCCTCGGCTCGGGCGACCCGGAGTTCGCCGCCCGCCTCGCCGCGCTGGTGGACACCTTCAACTCGCCTGTGGCCAACCTCGGCCTGTTCGCGCCACCACTGAGCCGGCGCGCGCGCTGGAACGTGCTCGCCGAGCCCTACTGGCGCAAGGTCGACGAGCTCGACGCGCTCATGGACGGCCTCCTCGCGCGCGGCGACGAGGACGCCGACAGCGTGCTGGCCATGCTTCGCGAGAGCGGCCTGAGCGCGATCGAGCTCCGCGACGAGCTCAAGACGCTGCTGACGGCCGGCCACGAGACGACGGCGAGCGCGATCGCGTGGGCGTGCGACCTCCTCGCCCACCACCCGGAGGTCGCCGGCCGGGTGCGGGACGGCGACCGCGCCTACCTCGCCGCGACCGCGAAGGAGGTCCTCCGCCTCCGGACCATCACGCCCGTCTCCGTCGGGCGCACGTTGCTGGAGCCGACCGCCGGCCTGCCGGCCGGGACGGTGGTGCTGATCAACGCCTACGCGCTGCACCGCGACCCCGAGCTCCACCCGGAGCCGGACGCGTTCCGCCCCGAGCGCTTCATCGACGGCGACGGGCCGCCGCCCTACGCCTACCTGCCCTGGGGCGGCGGGGCGCACCGCTGCGTCGGCGCGGCGCTGGCCACCCTCGAGCTGGAAGCCGCGATCCGGGCCATCGTCGCCCGCTTCGACCTCGAGCCGACCGGCCCGCCCGAGCGCCCGCTGCGCCGCGGGCCGACCTTCGCCCCGGCCGGCGGCGCGACCGTCATTCCGCGCGCTCGAGGATGACGACCGGGATGCGGCGCTCCGTGTAGCCGGGGTAGTCGGCCACGGGCGGGTAGTTGGCCACCAGCGCGGTGAACAGCCGGTCGTGCTCCTGCGCTGTCGCCTCCCGGGCGGTGACGGCGACGCGGCGGCGACCGAAGACGGCGTGGCCGCGGCCGGCGGCACGCAGGTTCAGCCACCACGCCGGCGGGCGCGGGTTGCCCCCGTTAGCGGCCAGCACCGCCCAGCCGTCCCCGTCCTCCACGTAGAGCAGCGGGACGCGGCGCAGTGCGCCCGACTTGCGGCCGACCACCTCCAGCACGAACACACGGGCGCCGAAGAAGTGGCGGCCGAGCCGACCGCCGCTGCGCTCGAGCAGCCACGCCTGCACCCGCCCGCCGCGCACCATCAGCGGTCCCATCCGCTTCGACGCGGTGTTCGTCAGCCGGGAGACGAAGCGCCAGCGCCGGCTCATGGCGCGCACGCTACCGGGTTCGACAACGAACCAACCGGGACAACCTGTCCCGTTTTGTGCGCGAAGTGAACCACTCCTGGGTAGCTCCTCGATCCCGAGGGATTCCCCCAACCACCTCGGTGAAGGAGAGGCACATGCCGACCATCGAAGACGTCAAGGACTGGACGGGCGAGACCGCCCACGGCTCCAATGAGGACAAGCTCGGCAAGATCGAGGACATCTACCTCGACAACGAGACCGGCGAGCCCGAGTGGGCCGCGATCAAGACCGGCATGTTCGGCGGCGCCGCCAGCTTCGCCCCGCTCGCCGAGGCCCACCGCGACGAGAACGGGATCCACTTCCCGTACACGAAGGACCAGGTCAAGGACGCCCCGAACGTCGAGGCCGACGGCCAGCTCTCCCAGGACGAGGAGGCATCGCTCTACAAGCACTACGGCCTGCGTTACAGCGAGGGCCCGTCGGACTCCGGCCTGCCGACCGGGCACGACCGCACCGGCGATCGCGAGACCGTCGGCCAGGACACCAGCGGCCCCGAGACCGACGACGCCATGACGCGCTCGGAGGAGGAGCTCCGTGTCGGCACGACACAGCACGAGACCGGCCGGGTGCGCCTGCGCAAGTACATCGTCACCGAGAACGTCACGCAGACCGTGCCCGTAAGCCGCGAGGAAGTCCGCATCGAGCGTGAGCCGATCACCGACGCCAACCGCGGCGACGCCCATGCCGGCGGCGACCTGACCGAGGAGGAGCACGAGGTCACGCTGCACGAGGAGGTCCCCGTCGTCGAGAAGAACGTCGTCGCCAAGGAGCGCGTCCGCCTCGACAAGGACACCGTCACCGACGAGGCCCAGGTCTCCGAGGAGGTCCGCAAGGAGCAGATCGACGTCGACGGCGACAAGCGCTAGACCCCGTGGCCGCCACCCATCACACCGACAAGGGCCGCAGCCTGGCCCGCGGGCCGGCGCTCGTGCTCGGGAGCATCCTGTTGGCCTTCGGGCTGATCGCGATGATCAAGCACTCCGC
This sequence comes from uncultured Solirubrobacteraceae bacterium, assembly GCA_964242305.1. GTDB lineage: Bacteria > Actinomycetota > Thermoleophilia > Solirubrobacterales > Solirubrobacteraceae > DATLGB01. Next base: position 11,776 of record CAXTBB010000014.1, on the reverse strand, counting down.
CTTCCCGAACTTCACCGACAGCTTCCCCGACGCCACCATCAAGGGGACGAAGTTCCTCGGCATCGAGGTCAACGGCTGGACGAACTGGCTTGTCGCGGTGGCGGGTGGTGTCCTGCTCTTCGGCGCGGCGCAGCACCTGCTGGCGAAGATCCTGTCGCTGGTCGTCGGCATCGTGCTGGCGGTCTGCGCCGTCATCGCGTTGATCGACGGGGACATCCTCGGCCTCGGCGCGGCGAACATCTGGACCGTCATCGGCCTGGCCGCCGCCGCCATCGTCCTGCTCGTCAACACCGCCCTCCCCCGGGTCGGCGGCGACAAGGACGACAACGTGGACGAGACCGACGACGAGCGGCGCGTCCGCCGCGAGCGTGAGGTCAACGCCCGCGCCGACGCCCGCAACCGCGGCGCGGTTTCCGTGCAGGACCGCTAGAGCAGCGTCCCGACGCCGCCGCCGACCACGTGGATGACGTGGTCGGCGCCGGCCCGGGCGAGCAGGCTGGAGGCGGTGGCGGCGCGCTGGCCGGAGGCGCAGATGACCGCGATCGGCTGCGCCGGGTCCAGGCCGTCCGGGACGGCGTCGATGTCGTGCCACGGCATCAGCGTCGAGCCCTCCAGGTGCCCGGCGTCCCACTCGGCCTGCTCGCGGACGTCGAGGATCTGCACCCCGTCCGGGATCTCCCGGACGTCGACGCGCTCGATCGTGGCCAGCTCGCCCTCGTGCTCGTCGAGCCCGGACGTGGTCACGTGCTCGAAGCCGACGGACGCGGCCAGCGCCACCGCCGCGCGCGCCTCCGCGTCGTCGGCGCCGATCAGCTGCACGTGCTGCCCGTGCTCGGCCACCCAGCCCAGCCGCGTGCCGAAGCCGGCCCGGGTGGCCGGATTGCAGATCGCGCCGGGAATGTGTCCGGCGTCGAAGGCCGCGTCGTCGCGCACGTCGACCACCACGGTGTCGCCTGCCTCCCCGTCGTCCCCGCCGTCGCCCCGGTTGCGGGCGACGATCGCCTCCAGGTTCGGGGGCTGCGGGCCGAGTCCGTCGAGCAGCTCCGCCACGAAGGCGGCCTCGTCGCCGAGGCCGAGCAGCGGGTTGTGGCGGCGCTCGTAGCCGATCGTCGAGGACGGCTTGAGGTCCATGCCCGGTCCGCCGCACAGCGAGCCGCCCAGGTGCGCGGGCCACACCTCGACATCGTCGGGGAACTCGAGCAGCGTGTCGTGCACGGATGCGAACATGGCGCGCGCGCCGTCCTCGGCCTCCACGGCCAGGTCCGGCCGGGCCACGTCGTTGACGAACAGCGAGTCGCCGGTGAGGACGGCCCAGGGCTCCTCGCCGCGCGCCGTGTCGATCAGCGCGAAGGCGCTGTGCTCGGGCCGGTGCCCAGGCGTGGCCAGCGCCCGCACGACCAGGGCCCCGAGCGCGATCTCGTCCCCGTCGGAGAACTCCGTGTGCGGGGTCGCACCGACCGCCTCGACCAGCTGCGCGCGGCCGGAGACGTGGTCGGCGTGGGTGTGCGTCTCCAGGACGTGCACGATCTCCACGCCGAGATAACGGGCCAGGCGCAGGTACTCGTCCACGTCGTAGCGGGGATCGACCACGGCGGCCACGCCCGCGTCGTCGTCGCCGATCAGATACGACGCGCAGCCGAGGTCGTCGTGGGTGAGTTGCCGGAAGATCATCTCCGGGACCTCATCAGATCGCGGGCGTGGTCGGTCGTCAGCGCGGCCGGCTCGGTGGTGGCGATGAAGTCGCGCAGCACGGCGGCGAAGCGCTCCGGCTCGTCGTTGAACGGGAAGTGCCCGGCGCCGTCGAAGACCTCCAGCCGGCTGCCCGGCATCAAGCCGTGGGCGCGCTCGCCGTGGGCGAGCGGGATGATCGGGTCCTCCCGGCCCCACACCAGCAGCGACGGGACCTGCTCCGACAGGTAGAGGCGGTCGCGCGCGTCGACGCGCTGCCCGGTCGGGTCGATGACCGACCGCGCCGTCTGCAGGAACGCCCGCCGCGCCCGGGCGTCCTTGAGCGAGGCGAAGCCCTCCGCCAGACCCTGGATGTCGGCGCTGGAGCGGCGCGCCCCGAACGTCCCCAGCACCCCGCCGGCCACCCGGCCCGCGAAAAGGGACACGCGCTGGGTCAGCAGCGGGATGACGAGCTCGGCGCCCGGCAGGGTCGCCGCCCGCAGCCACAGGCTGACCTCGCGGCCGAGGCCGCCGGAGTCGACCAGCACCAGGCGCTCGACCAGCTCGGGGAACTGATAGGCGAATTGCATGGCGACGCCGCCGCCGAGCGAGTGCCCGACGATGGTCGCCCGCGGCAGGTCGAGCGCCAGCATGAGGTCGCGGATGCCGCTCGCGTACGCGCCCAGGGAGTAGTCCCCGCGCGGCTTGGCCGACGTCCCGTGGCCGAGCAGGTCGGGCGCGAGCAGCTCGTGGTCCTCCCACAGCCGCGGCATCACCTCGTGCCAGGTCCGCGAGCTCGAGGTGATCCCGTGGATGAGGACGATCAGCGGGCCGCGACCCGCCCGGTCGTAGGTGACGGTCTGGCCGTGGAGGCGGACGCGATCGGACTCGAGCACGGCCCGACGCTACCCCGCCTACCGCGTCGTGCGCTCCAGGTTGGCGACTTCCTCGGCCTTCAGGTCGGCCTGGCGACGTGCCTCGGTGAGCTCCTCCTTGGCCTCGCCCTTGCGTTCCTCCTGCTGTCCCTCGCGGTGCAGCGCGGCGTCGCCCTTCAGGTCTGCGGCGGCCTGCTTGACGCGGCCGCTGATCTTGTCGGTGAGTCCCATGTCGCTCTCATACCCCGTTTAGGGTGCCGGTATGGCCGACCGCACCCCCGTCCCCCGTGACCGCGAGAACGACTACACGACGGACGCGGCGGCCACCCGCCGCGCCTTCGTGCAGGAGCAGACGGGGGCGGCGCTGGACCACGTCGGGTCCTTCTCCGTCGACCCGTCGACCTTGACCGGCAACGTCGAGCACTTCACCGGCGTCGCCCAGGTGCCGCTCGGCATCGCCGGCCCGCTGCTCGTCAACGGCGAGCACGCCCAGGGCGAGTTCTACGTCCCCATGGCCACCGCGGAGGGGACGCTGGTGGCCTCCTACAACCGCGGCATGCGGCTGCTGCACGAGGCCGGCGGCGTCACCGTCACCGTCGTCGGCGACCACATGCAGCGCGCGCCGTCGTTCCTGTTCCCCAGCGCCCGCGAGGCGCGCGCGTTCGGGACCTGGCTGGAGGCGCACTTCGACGAGATCAAGGCCGTTGCCGAGTCGACGACGAAGTCCGGGAAGCTGCAGGAGATCGAGCAGTACTCGGCCAGCCGCATCCTCTACACGCGCTTCAACTACACCACGGGGGACGCCGCCGGCCAGAACCTGACCGGCAAGGCGACCCAGGCGGCCTGCCACTGGATCACCGAGCAGTACCCGGCCATCGAGCAGTTCTTCCTGGAGTCCAACTTCGCCACGGACAAGAAGACCTCGCAGGTCAACGTGCTGCGCACCCGCGGCAAGCGGGTCATCGCCGAGGCGACGATCCCGAACGACCTGCTCAAGAGCGTCATGCGCACGGACTCCACGCTCATGTACCGCGCGCGCCAGGTCTCCAACCTGGGCGGCTTCATGTCGGGCGTCAACAACAACGGCGCCCACTCCGCCAACGGCATCACGGCCATGTTCATCGCCACCGGCCAGGACGCCGCCAACGTCGCCGAGTCCAGCGCGGCGCTCGTCTACGTCGAGCTGCGCGAGAACGGCGATTACTACTACTCGGTGACCATCCCGTCGCTGATCGTGGCCACCTACGGCGGCGGCACGCACCTGGCCACGCAGCGCGAGTGCCTGGAGATGCTCGGCTGCTACGGCAAGGACAAAGTGCGCAAGTTCACGGAGATCGTGGCCGCCACCGTGCTGTGCGGGGAGCTGTCGCTGGGCTCGGCGATCGTCGCCGAGGAGTGGGTCGCCGCTCACGACCTGTACGGACGGTCGCGACGATGACACGAAACGATGTACCATGGGCGCATGGCAACCGCTCCGCTCCCGCTTCCTGATCACCGGGCGCTCGTCGCCGCCTCCCCCTGGGTCGCCGGCCGCCCCTGGCTGCGCGAGGAGGCCGCCATCTGGCAGCGCGAGCTGACGCCCGTCCGGGCCCGGCTGGAGCGCGAGGCGGCGCTGCTCGCCCGCCCGCGGGTGTGGGTGGACACCGTGGCCACGCTCGCCACCACCGGCTGGCGCATGGCCGGCGCGGCGCCGCTGGAGATCCTCACCGCCGCCGCAGGGGCGTTCGGGCTGCCGGTCGGCCCCTCGGGCACCGGCGGGGTGGCAGCCGCGGAGCAGCTGGTCCGCGCCGGCGGCCCCGCCTACGTGAAGCTCGGCCAGTTCATCGCCTCCGCCGACGGCCTGCTGCCGCCCGCCTGGGTCCAGGCGTTCGGCTGGTGCCGCGACCGCGTCCCGCCCGTGGACGGGGAGATCGCCGTCGCCCGCATCAGGGCGGAGCTCGGCGAGCGCTTCGACGAGCTCGTCGACCTCGAGACGGAGGCGTTCGCCGCCGCGTCGATCGGCCAGGTCCACCGCGCCCGGCTGGCCGACGGCACCGACGTGGTCGTCAAGGTCCGCCGCCCCGAGCTGCGGCGCAAGTTCGCCCAGGACATCGAGGCGCTCGCGCTCGTCGCGGCCGCCGCGCACCGGGCGTCCGCCACCCTGCGGGTGGCCAACCTACCCGGCTTCGTGGAGCTGTTCGCCGAGCTGTCGCTGCTGGAGCTCGACTTCCGCCTGGAGGCGCTCAACATGGTCGAGCTGGGCGCCTGCTTCGAGGACGCCGGCCTGGACTACTGCCGCTTCCCCCGCCCCATCCCCGGCATGGTCACCGACCGCGTGCTGGTCATGGAGGCCGTGCCCGGCGAGCCCTACGACCGCGCGCCGGTCGCCGACGGCCCGCGCCTGCTCGACCTCGCCATCAAGGGCGTGCTGGAGGGCACGCTCGCCTACGGCCGCTTCCACGGCGACCTGCACGCCGGCAACGTGCTCGTGGCCGGCGACGGCTTCTCGCTGGTGGACTTCGGCATCTGCGGCCGCCTCAACGCCGCCGAGCGCGCCGGCCTGGTCCGCTTCCTGCTCGGCTTCGCCGCCATGGACGCCGCCCGCCAGCTCGAGGCGCTGCAGTCCTTCGGCGCGCCGCCACCGACCCCGGAGATGGTGGCCGATCTGCAGACGGTCATCGACGCGCTGCCGCCGGGCCTGACCGTGGACGCGCTGGGCGACACCCTCGGCGGCGTCGTCACCACCCTGGCCGCCCACGGCTTCCAGGTCCCCACCCAGCTGGTCCTGTTCTTCAAGAACGTGCTCTACCTGAGCTCGTTCACCGCCGCCGTCGCACCCGGGTCCGACCTGCTCGCGCAGATCGGGCCCGTGCTCGCCTACTTCAGCGAGAAGTACGGCGACGAGCTGTTCTCGCTGGCCACCGGCTGACACTGCGCCTCACTACCCGCGGCGGGGATGCCGATGGCGAACCGAAGGGATGGAGCCGCCTGCACTCACTCGATCCCAGACCCGCCAGGCGATCCTCTTCGCGATCCTGGGCAACCTGGTCCCGCTCGCCCTCGCGGCGGCGGGCCACGACAGCGCCGACTTCGGGGTCTTCTTCGCCGGCGTCTTCCTCGCCGCCCTGGCCCCCGTCGTCGTCGTGCTGGCGCCGCGGCGCTCCGCGATGCGGTTCGTCTTCGCGCTCAGCGGCGTGCCCGCCCTGACCGCCATGCAGGCCTACTCGGGCGGCGTCGGGTCGCGCTACGCGGTGCTGCTGCTGATGCCGACCATCTGGTTCGGCGTCCAGGCGCGGCGGCCGGAGCTGATCGGCGGGATCGTGGTGCTGGCCCTGTGCTGCTTCGTCCCTATGCTCGTCTTCGGCGCGCCCGCCTACCCGGTCGACTGGGCCCAGGCGACGCTCGTGTTCGTGATCGCCTCCGCCGTGGTCGGATCGCTGAGCACCGTGAGCCGCGAGACCCGGCGGCTGACGGCGGCGCTGCGCGAACAGGCGCTCCTCGACGACCTGACGGGACTGCTCAACCGCCGCGGCTGGGCCGAGGCCACCAGCCGCGAGCTCGCTCGCGCCCGGCGGGCGGGGAGCGCCATCGGCGTGGTCGCGATCGACCTCGACGCCCTCAAGGAGGCCAACGACACGATGGGCCACGACGAGGGCGACCGGCTCATCCGCGAGACCGCCGAGCGCATGCGGACCGCCTTCCGGGCCGAGGACGTCATCGCCCGCCTGGGCGGCGACGAGTTCAGCGTCCTGCTCGTCGACAGCAACGCCGACGACGTCATCGGCGCCGTCTCCCGGCTGCGGGCGCAGACCCCGGCGAGCGCCGCCTTCTCGGCCGGCGTGGTGCTGGCCGCGGCCGACGAGAGCATGGTCGACCTGCAGCGCCGCGCCGACCTCGCGCTCTACGAGGCCAAGCGCGGCGGCGGGCGGGACACCGTCCTGGCGGGTCCCGCCCTCCCCTCCTATCCGGACTAGGCCATCGCCAGGACCGGCGCCTCGGCCTCCAGGGCCAGCGCGTCCTCGTCCTCGACCGGCGCGTCCGGCTTGACCTTCGGCAGCAGGAGCGAGGCGACCACGAAGGCCACCACGACGAGTCCGAAGGCGATCATGAACGTCGACCCGAACGCGTCGGCTCCGGCGGCGGCGCCGCGTCCGTCGCTGAGCTTGCCGGCCAGGATCACCGACAGCACCGAGGTGCCGATGGACGCCGCCACCTGCTGGTTGATGTTCAGGGTCGTGGTCGCGCGGGCGATCGCCGAGCGACGCAGGGTCTGGATGGCGCCGGAGAAGGTCGGCATCATCGTCGCCCCCATGCCCAGCCCGAGCACGAACAGGTTCGCGCCGACCAGCCAGTAGGACTCCGTCGCCGACAGCTGGGTGAGCCCGGCGAAGGCGAGCCCGACCAGCACGAGGCCGAACGGGACGATGCGCCCGGTGCCGGTCTTGTCGGTCAGCTTCCCGGCGATCGGCATGGTGATCATCGCGCCGAGGCCCTGCGGGGCCAGCAGCAGGCCGGTGGCCATCGCCGACTCGCCGCGCACCGCCTGCAGGTAGAGCGGCATCAGCAGCATGCCGCCGAACAGGGCGATCGCCGACATCCCCTGGGTGACGAGGGAGGCCGAGTAGGTGCGGTTGCGGAACAGGCGCGTGTCGATCAGCGCCGTCTCGGGGTTGCGGACGGCGTGGGCGAAGAACGCGGCCACCGCGGCGGCGCCGGCGATCATCGGCCCGTAGACCTGCGGGTGGTCGAAGCCGCCCGCGGAGTTGGACTCGGCCAGGCCGTAGATGACCGCGGCCAGGCCCGGGGAGAGCAGGAGCATGCCCAGCCAGTCGAGGCGGTGGGCGGGCTGGGGGACGTCACGGGGCAGGACGCGGAAGGCCATGATCAGAGCCGCGGCGCCGATCGGCACGTTGATGAGGAAGATCCAGCGCCAGGAGGCGTTGTCGACCAGGAAGCCGCCGATGATCGGGCCGAGGACCGGGCCCATCAGCATCGGGATGCCGATCACGCCCATGATCCGGCCGACGCGCTGCGGGCCGGCGGCGCGGGTCAGGATCGTCATGCCGGCGGGCATCAGCATGCCGCCGCCAAGACCCTGGATGACCCGGAAGGCGATCAGGGACTCGGCGCTCCAGGCGCACGCGCTGAGCACGGAGCCGCCCAGGAACAGGCCGATGGACGTCATGTACAGGCGCTTGGTGCCGAAGCGATCCGCCGCCCAGCCCGTCAGCGGGATGACGGTGGCCAGCGCCAGCGTGTAGCCGGTGGCGACCCACTGCACGGTCGTCAGCGGGGAGTCGAAGTCCTTCGACAGCGTGTTCAGCGCGACGTTGACGACCGTCACGTCGAGGATGGACATGATGACGCCGAGGACGACCGTGCCCGCGACGAGCATGAGCGCCCGGTCCATCACGGGAGCGTTGGGGGAGGAAGCGGAGGACATGACTCCATTTGTAGCACAACCGGAGCCGGTTCCTCCAGTTGATGTCTACACTGTGACCTATGTCCATCCAGGAGCGTCCCCTTCGCGCCGACGCGGAGCGCAATCGCCGACGGCTGCTCGACGCGGCGCGCACCCTCTTCGCGGAGCGCGGGCTCGAGGTCTCCCTGGACGACATCGCCCGCGAGGCGGGCGTCGGCGTCGGGACCGCCTACCGCCGCTTCCGCTCGCGCGACGAGATCGTCGACGCCCTCTTCGACGAGCACCTCGCGGACATCATCGCGCGTGCCGAGGCCGCCGCCGCGGTGCCCGACGCCTGGGAGTCGCTGACCGGGTTCTACCTGGACAACATGCGCGCCCAGGCCAAGAACCGCGGCCTCAAGCAGCTGCTGCACCAGAGCGTCGACGGTCGCGAGAAGGTCGACGCGATGCGCGCCCGGGTGATGCCGCTGCTGGAGGCGGTCATCGAACGGGCCAAGGCCGCCGGCGCCCTGCGCGAGGACGTCGTGCTCGCCGACTTCACCGTCATCTCCGTGATGATCGGCGCCACCGTCGACTTTGCCGGCGCCGTCGACGACACCGTCTGGGAGCGCTACGCGGCGCTGCTGCTCGACGGGCTGCGTGCCGGCAACCACGCCCCGCTGCCCCACGAGAGCCTGGACACGGCACAGCTCGAGACGGCGATGCAGTGCTGGAAACCGGCCCGTCGTTGACGTCGTGTCGAGTGAACAGTTTCGTTCAGTACAGTCTCTCGGATCACTGACCAGGGAATCATCACGGCTCTCGGCCACCCCCTTCGTGCCCGCATCCTCGCGCGGCTCGATTCGGGTGAGGCCAGCCCCAAGGAGATCGCCTCCGAACTGGACGAGAAGCTCGGCAACGTCAGCTATCACGTCCGCATCCTGGCCCTGCTCGGCCTGATCGAGCTCGTCCGGGAGACGCCGCGGCGCGGCGCCGTCGAGCACCACTACCGCTCCGTGCCCAGGCCGGAGGAGGTCGTCAACGTCGACCTCCAGCTGTCTTCGGAGGGGTGGGCGGCGGCCGCCGCCGCCCTGGCCGAGTTCACGCAGCAGCTCGAGGGGATCGTCCACACGCACCAGGGAGAACAGGAGGGTCGCGTGGTCGCGGCGCTTCTCGGCAACACCGAGTAACGTGGTTGCACATGCAACCAGAGGTTCGCAAGAAGTACACGCTCGTCCTCTGCTGCCTGGCGCAGTTCATGGTCATCCTCGACGTGTCGATCGTCAACGTGGCCCTGCCGTCCATCCAGAGGGACCTCGGGTTCTCCGACGTCGACCTGCAGTGGATCGTCAGCGCCTACACGCTCACCTTCGCCGGCTTCCTGCTGCTCGGCGGCCGCGCGGCTGACCTGCTCGGCGCCCGGACGATGTTCGTTGCCGGGCTGGCGCTGTTCGGCTTCGCGTCGCTGGCCGGCGGGCTCTCGTCCGGCCAGCTGCCGCTGATCATCGCCCGGGCCGTCCAGGGCCTCGGCGGCGCCGTCGTCGCCCCTGTGACGCTGTCCATCCTCACCGTCACCTTCGCCGAGGGCGCCGAGCGCAACAAGGCCCTGGCCGCCTGGGGCGCCATGGGCGCGGCCGGCGGCGCCGCCGGCGCGCTGATCGGCGGCGTGCTCACCGAGCTGATCGGCTGGCAGGCGATCCTGTTCGTCAACGTCCCCATCGCCGTCGGCGCCGCGCTGGCCGCCCGCCGGGTGATCGACCCCAGCGCCGACGAGGTCACCGAGCGCGCCGACCGCCACTACGACGCGCTGGGCGCGCTCACGGTGACCGCCGGGCTGGTCCTGCTCACCTTCGCCATCGTGCGCACGGACGTCAACGGCTGGGGCTCGGTCGTCACGCTGGGCACCATGGCCGGCGGGTTCGCGCTGCTGGGCTCGTTCGTGGCCATCGAGGCGCGCTTCTCGCGCTGGCCGCTCGTGCCGCTGAACATCTTCAGCACCCGCAGCGTGACCGCGGCCAACGTCGTCGTGTTCTTCATGGGCTCGGCGGTGTTCGCCATGTGGTACTTCGTCTCGCGCTACCTGCAGCAGGTGCTGCACTACTCGGCGATCGAGGCCGGGCTGGCCTTCCTGCCGATGACGGCCGGGATCGCGATCGCCTCGACCATGGCCGGCCGGCTGTCGGGCCGGATCGGTCCCGGCCGCGTCCTGTCGGGCGGCATGACGCTGATCGCGCTGGGTCTCCTCGGGTTCTCCTTCGTGTCCGCCGACGGGTCGTTCCTGAGCGACATCCTGGTCCCCGGCGTGGTCACCGCCTTCGGCCTCGGCTTCTCCTTCGTGCCGGTGACGATCGCCGCGACCGCGGGCGTCGAGCGCTCGCGCGCAGGGCTCGCCTCGGGCCTCGTGAACACGTCGCGGCAGTTCGGCGGGTCGGTCGGCCTGGCCGTGCTGGCCACCATCGCCTCCAGCGCCGCCACCGGGAACAGCCCCGCGGGCCTGACGCACGGCTTCCGCGTCGCCTTCCTCGTCGGAGCCATCCTCGCCCTCGTCGGCGCGCTCACCTCCGCCGGCGCGCTGTCGGGCATCCGCCGCCCGGTTCCGGTCGAGGCCTGACCACCGTTCGCCTAATGTCGGCGGGCGAATGGCTCGCCGGCGCCGGACCTCACGCCGCCCGCCGGCCACCCGCCGGGCCGGCTCCGTCCTGATGGGTTCTCCCGCGCGCCGGCGCCGCTCACCGGGCCGCGGCGGCCGCTGGATCCTCCTCCTCATCGCCGTCGTCGTGGTCGGCCTCGTCGTGGCGGCAGTGGTCGTCGTCCAGCGCCACCACGCCGCCAACGACCGGCGCGAGAAGGCCGCCGACGCGTTCCTCGTCGCCTGGGGCGAGCGCGACGTCAAGGCCATGCACGCCCTCACCGACGGCCGCTACGACCTGGCCAGCTTCACCCGCTCCTACGACGCCGCCGACCGGGCGGCCGGGACGCGCGCGGTCCGCGTCGGCCGGCCCGGGAAGCTGAAGGGCGGGCGCGTGCGCGCGACGGTGGCGGTGCGCACGGACGACTTCGGGACGCTGCGCGGCCGCATCTCCCTGCCGACGGTCGACACGGACGGCAAGGGCCGGGTCAAGTGGTCGCCCGCGCTGCGGCTGCCGGGCCTGCGCACGGGCGAGAAGCCGGTCCGCAAGGCGGGGCGGGCGCCCCATCGCGGCGAGGTGCTGGCCGCCGACGGGACGGTGCTGGCCAACGACTCGCTCGGGGCCGGGATCGCCGGCGTCCCGGCCGGGAGCGGCGAGCCCGCCACGGGGCTCGAGCGCGTCTACGCCGACCGCCTCAACGGCCATCCCTCGGAGTCGCTGCGCTTCGGCGACCGTGTCATCCAGCGGGTCGGCGCCAAGCGCGGGCGCGACGTCCACTCGACCGTCAGCCTGCACCTGTCTCACATCGCCGAGAACGCGCTCGGCGGCCGCGTCGGCGGCGTCGCGGTCGTCAAGCCGAGCAACGGCAACGTGCTCGCCCTCGGCGGCCTGGCCGTGTCCGCGCCCCAGCCGCCCGGCTCGACGTTCAAGATCATCACCCTGTCGGGATCGCTGCAGCACCACGTCGTCTCGCCGTCGGACAGCTTTCCCGTCCGCACGTACGCGACCCTGAGCGGGGTCAAGCTCTTCAACGCGTCCAGTGAGTCCTGCGGCGGCTCGCTGGCCGTCTCCTTCGCGCACTCGTGCAACTCCGTGTTCGCCCCGCTGGGCGCCAAGCTCGGCGCCAAGCGGCTGGTCGCGACGGCGGAGCGCTTCGGCTTCAACGAGGCCCCGACGCTGCCCGCCGAGAAGCCGTCCCAGATCGTCCGCAAGGATCTGAAGGA
>CAXTBB010000013.1:78443-93340 GCA_964242305.1 uncultured Solirubrobacteraceae bacterium | reverse complement strand
AGACCAAGGGCGGCGTGATGACCAAGCTCATCGAGCGCAACACGACGATCCCGACGCGCAAGGGCGAGGTGTTCTCCACCGCGGAGGACAACCAGCCGTCCGTCGAGATCCACGTCCTGCAGGGCGAGCGCGAGATGGCGACCTACAACAAGTCGCTAGGCAAGTTCCAGCTCACGGGCATCCCGCCCGCGCCGCGCGGCATCCCGCAGGTCGAGGTCACCTTCGACATCGACGCCAACGGCATCCTCAACGTGTCCGCGAAGGACCTGGGCACGGGCAAGGAGCAGAAGATCGAGATCAAGGCCGGGTCGGGCCTCTCGGACGACGAGATCAAGAACATGGTCTCCGACGCCGAGTCGCACGCCGAGGAGGACAAGCGGCTGCGCGAGCTGGTCGAGGCCCGCAACTCCGCCGAGTCCGCGGCCTACAACGCCGAGAAGCAGCTCAAGGACCTCGGGGACGCGGTCGACGCGTCCTCCCAGGAGGAGATCCAGGCGGCCATCAAGGACGTCAACGAGTCGCTGACCTCCGAGGACGTCGAGGACATCCGGTCCAAGACGGACCGCCTGCAGACCGCGTTCCACCGCGTGTCGGAGGCGATGTACGAGAAGGCGCAGGCCGAGCAGGCGGCGTCGACCAACGGTTCCGACAACGGCAGCTCGGCTTCCTCTGACGAGGAGGAGGTCGTCGACGCCGAGGTGGTCGACGAGAAGTGAGCACTCCTCCTTCCCCTTCGGGGGCGGAAAGCACAGGCGACGACCCCGTCGTCGAGGAGATCCAGGAGGAGGAGGCCGTCGAGGAGACGGTCTCCGACCCCCTGGCCGAGGCCGAGGCGCGCGCCCAGGAGTACCTCGATCTCGCCCAGCGCAAGCAGGCGGAGTTCGAGAACTTCCGCAAGCGCATGAGCCAGCAGGCCGCCCAGGCCGAGGTCCGTGGCGTCGCCAGGGTGGCGAAGGAGCTGCTGGCGCCGCTGGACCACCTCAAGCTGGCCATCGACCACGCCGACGACACCATCCGCGAGCCGCTCGAGTCTCTGCGCCAGGAGTTCCTGGCCGCGCTCGCGCGCGTGGGCGTGGAGTCGTTCGCGCCGCTGGGCGAGGTGTTCGACCCCACCCTGCACGAGGCGATGGCCCAGGCTCCCGTCGAGGGCGCCGAGTCCGGCACCGTCGCGGAGGTCTACCAGGCCGGCTACAAGGTCGGCGACACCGTGCTGCGCCCCGCGCGCGTCGTCGTGGCGGCGTAGGCCATGGCGCGGGCGAGCGACTACTACAAGACCCTGGGCGTCGACAAGAAGGCGAGCCAGGACGACATCAAGAAGGCGTACCGCAAGCTCGCGCGCCAGTACCACCCGGACCGCAACCCGGACGACCCGAAGGCGGAGGAGCGCTTCAAGGAGATCTCGGAGGCGCACGACGTCCTCGGCGATCCCGAGAAGCGCAAGAAGTACGACCGGGGCGGGTCCGTCTTCGCCGGCGGCAGCCCGTTCGGCGGCGGCGCCGGCGGTGCGGGCGGCCCGCAGGATCCGGGCGGCTTCGGCGACATCCTCTCCGACCTGTTCGGGTCGGCCACCGGCGGGCGCTTCGGCGGTGGCGGGGCGCGCACCAAGCCGCAGGCCGAGCGCGGGCGTGACCTGGAGACGGAGGTCTCGATCTCCTTCGCCCAGGGTGTGGCCGGCGCGCAGGTCCCGGTCGCCGTGGCGACCCACCAGCCGTGCCCGACCTGCCGTGGCACGGGCGCCGAGCCCGGCACAGAGCCGATCGTCTGCCCGGTCTGCCAGGGCCGCGGCGTCGAGTCCCAGGGCCAGGGCCTGTTCTCCATCACCCGCCCGTGCTCGCGCTGCAACGGCGCCGGCACGGTCATCGAGCGCCCCTGCCACACCTGCCACGGCGACGGCCGCCAGCGTGAGCTCAAGCGCTACAAGGTCAACATCCCCGCGGGCGTGAAGGAGGGGTCGCGCATCCGCCTGGCCGGCAAGGGCGAGGCCGGCGCGCGCGGCGGGCCGTCCGGCGACCTGTACGTCATCACCCACGTAACCGCGAGCCCGGTGTTCGCGCGCAAGGGCGACCACCTGGAGGTCGAGATCCCGATCACCGTGGTCGAGGCGATGCGCGGCGCCGACGTCGAGGTGCCGACGCTGAACGGGACAAAGACGCTGCGCGTCAAGCCCGGCACCAAGCACGGCACGGTCCAGCGCCTGCGCGGCGAGGGGCCGCCGCGACTCGACGGCGGCGGCAAGGGGGACATCCACTACCGCTTCTCCATCGAGGTCCCGGCGTCGCTGAACGCCGAGCAGCGCGACGCGGTCGACGACCTCGCCCGGGTCATGAACGGCAACCCGCGCGAGCACGTCCTGCGCGACGCGAAGGCGTCGGTGTCGGCCTGATGGCGCGGACGAGCGTCACCGTCTCCGCCGGCCGCGGCGTCTTCATGATCTCCGTCGCCGCCGAGCTGGCCGAGATGCACCCGCAGACGCTGCGCATGTACGAGCAGCGCGGGCTCATCTCCCCCAAGCGCTCGGCCAAGGGAACGCGCCTGTACTCGCAGGAAGACGTCGAGCTCCTGCGCCGCATCCAGTCGATGACCATGGAGCTGGGGATGAACCTGGCCGGCGTCGAGCGGGTGCTGGAGATGGAGGCGCGGCTCGAGCGCCAGGCCCGCCGCATCGAGCAGCTCGAGCGCAAGGCCGCCCGGCTTCAGCAGGATCTCGAGACCGCCGTGGAGGCGGTCCACCGCTCGTACCGGGCGGAGCTGGTGCGCCACCAGCCCCCGCCCGGCTCGGCCATCATCCGCGTCGAGCGCCGTTAGCGCAAGCGCTTCGCCTTCACGATCACCTCGGTGGTCGTGCACTCCTTCTCACCGTCGCCCGTCAGCTGGGCCGGGCAGACGAGGTACGGGATGATGTCATCCGCCCCCTGGTCGTCCGATCCCTTCAGGGTGATCGTCCGGCCCCGCCGCAGTCGCTGGAGCCGCCGGGCCCCGTCGCGCAGCACGACGTCGTCGAGCTGATCGCTGTCGAGGTCGAACACCACCGTCAGGCGATCCTGCAGGTCCGGCTCGACGCTCAGCGTCGTCGCCAGGCGCCGGTCCGGGCACCGCACGGGCGGCCGCGTGTCCGTCGGACCAGGCGCCCCCTCGGGGCAACCGCCCTCCGAGTCGCACCCGCCCGGGGAGTGGATGACCCAGTCCGTATCGCGGTGGGCCGCGACGTGGGCCGCGAACGGCTTGCGCGGGAGGATGAGCAACGGCGGGACGTCGATGCCGTGCCCTGTGTATGCCGTGACGTCCGCGATGACCCGCTTGGTCGTCGCCCAGCCAAGGGTCTGGGTCCCCGACGCATGCTGGTAGCTGTCAGTCGTTCCGCTCCAGTTGCGCCAGTCGGTGACCTGGATCGCGGAGACGTCGAAGGCGACGACCGTGCGCTTCGCGTGCAGCGATGGCGCGGCGTCCGCCGCCGGAACCGCCGCGCCGAGCGTGACCGCGGCGGTCACCGTCACGACCGCCAGCCGGCGCCCGCGGCCGAGCAGGGCAGCGGTGGCCACCGCGCTGAGCAGGGTCACCGCAGCGGCGACGAGCATCGCCGTGTGGAACCCGGCGACGAAGTCGTCCTCGCGGACGAGCGCGCCGAGCCCGGCCACGCCGATGGCGATGCCGGCCTGGCGGATCGTGTCGAGTGTGGCGACAGGCGACAGGCCGACGACACCCTGCTGGTACAGCGTCATGAACAGGCACCCGGCGAGCGACGCCACGATGGAGGTGCTCGTCCAGCCGGCGTCGTTGCCGCGAAGCAGGCCGAGCACGAGCAGCAGCAGCCCGGCCGCCAGCAGCACCTGGCCCACGACGTCGACGCGGGGGGCAGCAGGGTCGCGGGACTCGCGCCCCCAGCGGCGGTTGCCGGCCAGGCAAGCGATCCCCAGCGGGAGGTTGATCAGGAAGATCCACCGCCAGCCGAGGCCGGAGGCGAGCGCGCCGCCGACGAGCGGCCCGACGGCGAAGGACTTGCGGGAGAACACGGTTGGGCTCCTAGCGGCCGAGGGTGAGCGTGACGGTGGTCTTGAGGGCGACGTGGCGCCCGGCCTTGAGGCTCTGTCGGCGCACGTGGCGGCCGTGGCGGCGGGTCCTGACGCGGCAGCCCGCGGCGGCGACCTTGCGCCTGGCGCGCGTCACGCTCAACCCGCGGACCTTCGGCACGCGGCAGGTGGGCGACGGGTGCGGGGTCGCGGTCGGACCGGGCGTGACGGTGGCGTTCGGCTGCGGCGACGCGGGCGGGCGCGAGACCGGCACGTCGGCCGGGCCCCAGTCGGGCTGCGCGCCGCCGGGGATCAGCAGCCGCGTGCTCGGCGAGGCGCCGTCGGTGGTGCAGCCGCCGCTGAAGTCGGGGACGTCGATGACGTGCACACCGTCCCCCTCGGCCTCGGCGGCGTGGGCGCCGTCGGGCGAGAAGGTCGGCGTGCCGAAGTGCCCGCCGACCGCGCCGGTGTAGCGGTAGCAGACCTCCGGCCGGTCGCTTGCCGCGGCTTCGCCGTCCTTGAACGTCGTCGGAAAGGACGCGACGCGGTAGAGGGTCAAGTTGGCGTCGCCGTCACCGGTGGCGAAGGCGAGCTTGTCCTTGGCGCGGGTGATGTCGCCGCCGCTGACGTGCGGGTTGCCGCCGACGGTGTCCGAGAACCAGCCGTCGACCATGAAGCCGGTCGCGCCGGCGCGGTCGCCCGGGTGGTCCATGACGACGTCGTCGTTGGGGAGGTGCGTCGGGTCCGACAGCATCGTGGTGTCGTTGTCGGCCCAGGCCGGGTTGCGCCAGCCGGAGTGCTGGTGGAAGCCGCCCTCGTCCCAGTCGGTCTGGCGGTCGGCGTGCGAGTAGCCCGTCCCGCCCTCGTTGATGGCGGTCACGCACTCGGGCGGGAAGCAGCTCGCGTCCTGCGAGGTGGTCTCGTAGTAGTAGGTGTAGGCGACCTTGGTGCCGTCGGGGGAGACGGCCGGGTCGAAGGGGCCGAAGAAGGTCCGCTGCCCGGCGGGCCGGGTGTCGGAGACGGGCGTGGCGAAGTCGGCCAGCACCGTCCCGTAGCGGTCCAGGCGCTGGAGGCGGACGCCGTGCAGGGCGATCATGGTGCCGTCGTCGGCCTGGGAGACGTCGCTGTAGCCACCGGCGGAGGTGACCCGGAACTGGCGGGCGCCGTCGGTGGTGGACAGCCATACGTCGCCGTCCTTGACGTAGGCGATCGAGTCGGCGTGGGCGGCGGGCGCAGCGATGGCGGCGGCGGCCAGGAGGCCGGTGATGAGGGGTGCGGTTCGCATGCTCCGGACCGTCCCGGACTCGCTCGCGCCGAGCCAGAGGGGGCACCCCCCGCCACCCCCTCGCCCCGTGTCGGGTCAGAGGACGTCGCCGAGCTCGGCGCGGGTGCGCACGCCGAGCTTGGCGTAGATGCGGGAGAGGTTGTTCTCGATCGTCTTCTCGCTCAGAAAGAGCGCGCCGGCGACCTGCTTGTTGGACCGCCCGTCGGCGACCAGGCGGGCGATCTCGGTCTCCCGCTCGGAGAGCAGGCCCCCGGCGCGGTCGGCGGCGCGGCGGCCGGGGGCGGCGACGCGCGTCCCCAGCCGGCGCAGCTCGCGCGCAGCGAGGTCGCGGAGCCGGAACGCGTGCCACGCGGCCGCCTGCGCGGCGACGCCCTGCAGCAGCTCCACCGCCGGCTCGCGCTCCCCGAGGGCGGCCCGGGCGCGGCCCTCGACCACGCGCGCGTCGAGCGCCTCGATGCCGGCGCCGAGGTCGTCGAAGGTCGCCGCCGCCTCGGCCGCGCGGGCGGCGGCGCCGGTGTGGTCGCCGGCGGCGTGGGCCAGCTCGGCGCGGGCGACCAGCGCCCGGCCGCGGTGGGTCCGCAATTGGTGGCGCTGGACGAGCGTCTCGATGTGCGCCGCCCAGCGCTCGGCGTCCTCCGTCCGCCCGGCCGCGATCGCCGCGCGGACCAGCTCGACCAGCAGCCACGCCGACCACGACGGGTCGGTGCGCTCCAGCAGCGGTCCGCCCGCGGCCACCATCGCCTCGATGGCGCCGTCCGGATCCTCCTCCGCGCGCAGCACGGGGATGTTGCAGCGCCCGGTGACCGTGATGGTGGTGTCCTCGAGCGTCGCGATCAGCTCGAGGGCCTCCTGCGCGGCGCGGTCGGCCTCCACCGCCTCGCCGCGGTGGTACTGGATCAGCGCGCGCGTCCACAGTGCCCAGTTGAGCTGGTAGCGCGCGCCGGCGAGGCGGAACATCTCCTCGGCCGCCTCCGCGTCGGCGAGGGCGACGTCGAGGTCGCCGAGGTTGATGGCCAGCATCCCGCGGACGTTGGTGAGCGTGGCCAGGAACGCGTCCTGGCGGGTCGCGCGCGCGACGCGCAGCCCGCGCGTGAGCGTGGCGAAGGAGGCGTCGACCTGGTCGCTCAGGCCCTGGCAGAAGCCGAACAGCAGCGCCGCGTCGATGCGCTCGGCCAGCTCCTCGTCGGTGAGGCGGTCGAAGGCGGCCGCCGCCCGCGCGAACGCCGCGCCGCGCTCCTCGTCGCGGCCCGACCACAGCGCGTCGAGCGCGACGAGCGCCGCCGCCCCCACCACCAGCCCGGGGACAGCGCCGTCGGCGTCGGCCAGCGCCCGCGGCGCCCAGCGGTGCAGCAGCTCGGCGTCGACCAGGTACAGGCCCGCCGTGGCCAGCTCGATCTCAAGCGCCGCCCGGGCCTGCGCCGGCGCTCGCTCGACCTCGGACTCGAGGCGGGCGATCGCCTCGCGGTGGCGGCCCAGCAGCTGCTCGACCTGCGCGCAGGCGCCGACGACGGGCAGCCGCTCCGCGGGCGGGGCGCCGGCGAGCAGCCCGAGCGCCTCCTCCAGCGCAGCCCGGCTCTCCTCGAGCCGGCCGGAGCTGGCCAGGGCGAGCGCCATCGGGACGAGCAGCGGCGCGCGGCCCGCGCCGGTGTCGAGGCGCAGCGCGGCGGCGTACCAGCGCGCCGCCGCGGCCGGCGAGCCGTCCACCGTCGCCTCGGCGGCGCGCACCAGCTCGGTGACGGCGCGGGCGTCCCCCGGCCGGGCGGACTGCTCGAGGTGATGGGCGAGCGCGGCGGGCGGGGCGCCGCGCTCGCGCAGCGCGTCGGCCACGCGCGCGTGGGCGTTGAGCCGCCAGCCGGGCGGGGTGGCTTCGCGGACGGCGCGGCGCACCAGCGGATGGCGGAAGACGAAGCTGCGCGGGTCGCCGCCCGGGCGGGCGAGCCCGGAGGCGGCGAGCTCGTCCAGCGGGCCGGCCACGTCGTCTCCGAGACCGGCGGCGACGGCGGCCAGGTCGACGTCGAAGGGATCGCCGGCGATCGCGGCACCGTCGATCAGCGCGCGGGCGGCGGGCGCGAGGCGTCGCACCTCGAGTCCGATCGCGGCCAGCAGCGTGGCCGGGAGGCGGTCCCCCGCGGTGGCGGCCGCGCGGACCAGCTCCCCGAGGTAGAGCGGGTTGCCGCCCGCTTCGCGGGTGATCTGGGCGCGCCGCTGCGGATCGGCGACGGCCCGCACCAGCGCGTCCGCCGCGGCCTCCGGCAGCGGGCCGAGCGTGAGCGACCGCCCGCCGGGCGACGACCGCACCGCGTCGAGCAGGTCGTCGGCCGGGCCGATGGGTCGCAGCGCGGCGATCAGCAGCACGCCGCCGGCGGGCGGCCGGCGCAGCAGGTGCAGCACCCATTCGACGGAGGCGGGGTCGGCCCAGTGGACGTCGTCGAGGATCAGCACCACCGGCCGCTCCTGGGCGAAGTGCTCGATCAGGGCGCGCAGCGCGCGGTGCAGCCGGAACCGCTCCGCCGGACCGGCCGTCGCAGCGGCCCCGTCGCCCGCCGACGGCAGGACGCCGCCGAGATCGCCGGCCACCGCCGCGCGCCGCGCCGGATGCAGCGTGGCGACGGGCTCGTCGAGCGCGTCGACGGCGAGCCCGAACGGGACCTCGCCCTCGTACTCGGCCGCCCTTCCCTCGAGCACCCGCGCGCCCGCGCGCCGGGCCTCGTCGGCCGCCGCGCGCAGCAGCGCACTCTTGCCGATGCCCGCCTCGCCGACCAGGACCAGCGCCCCCGGCTCACCCGTGCCCAGCGCGGTCAGCGCGCGTCCGAGGTCCTCGAGCTCAGCGTCGCGACCCACCAGCACGCGCTCAGGGTAGGTCGAGGGGGTGACATCCGCGAGGAACGCCTGGAGTTGCGGAGATTCCCAGACCACGGACATAGACGGACACCCTCGGGTAAACCCCACTGGCGCCGCACCTTAGGTTTAGGTTAGATTTCCAACGTCACCGGGTCGCCCTGACGGATGGGTGGCCCAGAACCCCCGTTCGGGAGGAAATCGATGAAGGTTCGTTTTGGGCTTCTCGCCCTTGTCGCCTGCGTGGCGCTGCTGGTCAGCGGCATGTCAGTCGCCAGCGCGCGGCCCACCGGCAAGGCCAAGGCCTCTGCCAAGGCAAAGAGCTCCGCCAAGCGCGGCAAGCGAGGCAAGCGCGGCAAGACTGGCAAGACGGGTCCGGCCGGCCCCCAGGGTCCCGCGGGTCCCCAGGGTCCCCCCGGCTCCGCCGCTCCCGCCGGCGGTGGGAGCAACACGAAGATCTTCTTCCGTGTGTCGGGCTCGACGCCGTTCTCGACGATCTACGACAAGCAGAGCCTGCAGCTGGACGCCGCCTGCACGGGCGGTCAGCCTGAGCTGCGCGCCAAGTCGTCCGCCGACAACAACGGCTTCAAGGCCGCCGGCATCGACCTCACCCCCGCCATCGGGTACGTGGAGAGCGACGATCTCGACATCGGCGAGCTCCTGACGATCCTGCCGGGGTCGCTGACGAACGACTCCAACCAGATCACGTTCAGCTCGCTGAGCTTCGCCGGCGGTGTCACCACCGGCATCCTCGGCGTGGAGCAGAACCCGACCGGGTTCGACTGCTCGGTCACGGGCACGGGCACCGACTTCTCGTAAGTCGCACCGCCTGAACCACTGGTTCGCGTGGGACGGGGGCAAACCCCGTCCCACGCAGTCAGCGGCGCTGTTTGGCGGACTGCCGCTCCGCGTGCTTGGGCTTGACCTTCCGGGCGTTGGGGTCCTGCGGTGGGGCGCCCGGATAGTTGACGGCGACCACGGTCACCCGGCCCCCGCGGAAGCAGACCTGGGCGTCCGTCTGCGGCTGGTCGATGAGGTCGTAGTAGATGCAGCGGTTCTGGCCGAGGTAGCGCTTCTGCGTCCCCTGGAGGTCCGGCCGCGGGGTGCCCAGGCTGGCGATCACCTGCGCGTAGGGCGTCTTGGCCCGGATGGCCGCCGCCTGCGAGAACACGATGGAGTGCCGCGGGGGTGCGGTGGGTGTCTGCGTCGCCTTCGCCGCCGCCGCCTTCGGGGACGCGTCGTCGCCGCCGCCGGCCGTCGCGATGATCGCGCCCGCGCCGGCGATGGCGAGCACGGCGAGGGCGATCAGCCCCTTGTTGAGGCCGGTCGGCCCAGGCCCGCCGCCACGGGCGTAGGCCGCGCCGCAGTTGGGGCAGACATCCGCGTCCGTGTCGCTGAGCACGGAGCACCGAGGACAGACCTTCTGCGCCATGCGCAGTAGCGTAGACGCGCGTTCGGAGGCACTATAATCTCAGTCTCTCCGACTGAGATCTTTGAACCTATGCAACCTGACCGCTTCACCATCAAATCCCAGGAGGCGCTGTCGAGCGCGATCACCGCCGCCGCCACCCGCCGCCACGCACAGGTGCTCCCCGAGCACCTCCTCTCCGCCCTGCTCGAGCAGGACGGCGGCCTCACCGCGCCGGTCCTGCGCAAGCTGGGGGTGTCCGTCGACGCCCTCCGAACCGACCTGGCCACCGCGCTCGACGCGCTGCCGACCCTGGCCGCCGGCGACGAGCCGACCACCTCGCGGGAGCTGCTCGCGGTGCTGCGCGCGGCCGAGACGGAGCTCAAGCCGCTGGGCGACGAGTTCATCTCCGCCGAGCACCTGCTCCTCGCCCTGACCCGCGCCGAGGGTGCGGCGGGCGACGCGCTGCGCACCAACGGCGCCTCCGCCGACGGCGTCCTCAAGGCGCTCCAGGAGGTGCGCGGGTCGCACCGCGTCACCGACCAGTCGCCCGAGGACAAGTACATGGCGCTCGAGCGCTTCGGGCGCGACCTGACCGAGGCCGCGCGCGAGGGCAAGCTCGACCCCGTCATCGGTCGCGACGACGAGATCCGCCGCGTCATCCAGGTGCTCTCCCGGCGCACGAAGAACAACCCGGTGCTGATCGGCGAGCCCGGCGTCGGCAAGACGGCGATCGTCGAGGGCCTGGCCCAGCGCATCGTCGCCGAGGACGTCCCCGAGTCCCTGCGCGACCGCAAGGTGATCGCGCTCGACATCGGCGCGCTGCTGGCCGGCTCGAAGTACCGCGGCGAGTTCGAGGAGCGCCTGAAGGCCGTGCTCAAGGAGATCCAGGACGCGGGCGGCGAAGTCGTCCTGTTCATGGACGAGCTGCACACGATCGTCGGCGCGGGCGCCTCCGAGGGCGCCGTGGACGCCGCCAACCTGCTCAAGCCGATGCTCGCCCGCGGCGAGCTGCGCGCCGTCGGCGCCACCACGCTCGACGAGTACCGCAAGCACGTCGAGAAGGACGCCGCGCTGGCCCGGCGCTTCCAGCCGGTCACCGTCGGCGAGCCGTCCGTGGAGGCGACCATCGCCATCCTGCGCGGGCTCAAGGACCGCTACCAGGCCCATCACCGCGTGGTCATCGAGGACGCGGCGCTGATCGCCGCCGCGACCCTGAGCGATCGCTACATCGCCGACCGCTTCCTGCCCGACAAGGCGATCGACCTCGTCGACGAGGCCGCTTCGCGCGTGGGCATCGAGCTGACCTCCATGCCGACGGAGATCGACGAGGTCAAGCGCCGCAAGATCCAGCTCGAGATCGAGCACGTCGCCGTCGCCAAGGACGACACCGCGATCGCGCGGCGCGAGGAGATCGACCGCGAGCTGGCCGAGGTCAACGAGCAGCTCGACGCGATGACCGCGCAGTGGGAGTCCGAGGTCGAGCGGGCCAAGGGCCACGGCGACGTGCAGACCCGGCTCAACGAGGCGCGCACGGAGCTCGAGCGTGCCGAGCGCGAGGCCGACTACGCCCGCGCCGCCGAGCTGCGCCACGGCGAGATCCCGGAGCTGGAGCGCCAACTCGCCGAGCCCGAGACGGTCAGCGACGAGCCCAACGTCTACCTGTCCGACCGCGTCGGCGCGGACGAGATCGCCGAGGTCGTCGCCCGCTGGACGGGCATCCCCGTGGCGCGCATGCTCGAGTCCGAGACCGCGAAGCTCATCCACATGGAGGACCGCCTGCACGAGCGCGTGGTCGGCCAGACGGAGGCCGTCGAGGCGGTCGCCAACGCGCTGCGGCGCTCCCGCGCCGGGCTGAGCGATCCCGACCGCCCGATCGGCAGCTTCCTGTTCCTCGGCCCGACCGGCGTCGGCAAGACCGAGCTGGCGCGCGCGCTGGCCGAGTTCATGTTCGACGACCAGAACGCGATGATCCGCATCGACATGTCCGAGTACATGGAGAAGCACGCCGTGTCGCGGCTCGTCGGCGCGCCCCCCGGGTACGTCGGCTACGACGAGGGCGGGCAGCTGACCGAGGCGGTCCGCCGCCGCCCGTACGCCGTCGTCCTGCTCGACGAGATCGAGAAGGCCCATGCGGACGTGTTCAACGTCCTCCTGCAGGTGCTCGACGACGGCCGTCTCACCGACGGCCAGGGCCGGACGGTGGACTTCAAGAACGCCGTCCTGATCATGACGTCCAACTTGGGTGGTGGGGCTCCAAATCCACGGGCCGTCGCCGAGGGCTTCTTCAAGCCGGAGTTCGTCAACCGCCTGGACGACATCGTCGAGTTCCAGTCGCTCTCGCGCGACCAGATCGGCGCGATCGTCGACCTGCAGGTCGCTCAGCTGATCGGCCGCGTGTCCGACCGCGGGATCGACGTCGAGCTGTCCGATCCCGCGCGGGAGCTGATCGGCAACCTCGGCTACGACCCCACCTACGGGGCGCGCCCGCTCAAGCGGGTCATCCAGAAGCACCTCGTCGACGCGCTCGCGCGCGGGATCCTCGAAGGCCGGTTCGCCACCGGGGACCGCATCGAGGTCGACGCCGCCAACGGCGAGCTGACGCTGGCTAAGGCCGGGTCACCGGTCGCCGCCTGACGTCGACGGTCAGGTTGACCAGGGGGCCGTCCGTGCCGAGGTCGGCGTGCTGGTCGACCTGCACCCGCCAGACGCCCTCGGCGGGCCGGAACGGGAACTGCGGGCGCTTCACCGAGAAGCGCCCGCACGCGTCCGCCGGTGAGGACGCGAGCAGGACGGTCCGGCGCACGACGTTGCGGCGGACGTAGTGCGCGTAGATCGCACCGCTGTCGGTGAAGCCTCGGCCGCTGATGCGGACCGTGTCCTGCGGGCGGGCCGACTTCGGCCGGACGCGGACCGCGAGCGCGGTGACGCGCGCGGTGGCGATCGCCCGTACCCGCGCGTCGTCAGCGTCGGTCAGCGCGAGTGTGAAGGCACGCTCGCCCGCGTCCTGCACCGGCGCCATCACCGTCTGGGCCGGCAGCGTGCCGTCGGCGGCGGCGGTCAGCCCGGTCAGGACCACGGCGCCGTCGATGAGCACCGACAGCCGCTCGCCGGGGTCGAAGCCCGATCCGGCCAGTGCCAGGACCTCCGAGCTGAACGTGCCCGGCGCGGACTCGACGGACACGTAGCACGGCTTCAGGGGGGCGAGGGCAGGGGGCGGGGCGGGGACCACGGGGCGTTCAGTCTGCATGAACACGGCGAAACCGGTAAGGCTTCGCTGCATGCCCACATACATCATGCTCGCGAAGCTGTCTTCGGAGGGCGTCCAGACGGTCAAGAACAACCCGCAGCGCATCAAGGAGGTCGCGGAGGAGGTCGAGCAGATCGGCGCGTCCGTCAAGGCGCAGTGGGCGACGATCGGCCGCTACGACTTCGTCTCCGTCGTCGAGGTGCCCGACGAGACGACCATGGCCCGCGTCTCGCTCGAGCTCGGCTCCCGCGGGACGTCGACCTACGAGTCGATGACGGCGATCCCCATCGACGACTTCATCGACGCCATCTGACCCGCCCCGTGCGCTCGCCGGACGGCGAGCGCAGGAGCGGCGTCAGGATCAGGTGGCGGGCGGGAAGCGCAGGACCTGGCCGTTGGAGTTGGGCCCGAACAGGTTGCCGTTGGGCGGCGCGACGCTGTAGGCGGACACGTAGATCGAGCCGTCGTTGCCGATGGCGACGCCGCCCGGGAAGGGGATCTGGCCCGCCCCGCCGATGGCGGAGCGCTGGCCCGTCGGCGTGATGCGCTCAACGGTGTTGGCGAACAGCTCGGCGACGTAGAGGTTGCCGGCCTTGTCGAAGTCCAGGCCGACGACGGTGGTGAGGCCCTTCGCGTAGACGGTGGGCTTCTTGCCGGGCACGACGCGGTAGACGCGGGCGCCGCCTTCGCCGGCGGACTCGGCGAGCATGCCCACATAGATGGCACCGTCGGGGCCGACCTTCACGCTGGTCGGGACGGCGTCCCCGCCGCCGAACTGGGGGAAGGTGGCGACCAGGCTGACCTTCCCTCCGGGCGCGACCTTGAGCAGGTCGTTCCCTCCGGCGTCGGCGACGTACAGCGTGTCGCCGACGGCGTCGATGCCGTACGGGTTGCTGTCGAGGCCGTTTCCGTCCGGGTCGCTGTTCTCGAACGCGGCGACGTCCGCGATCGATCGCGGGATGCCGCCGCGGTTGAAGACGCTCAGGGCGAGCACCTTCCCGCTCTCGGGCCCGGAGGCGCCCAGGCCGGGGACCGGGCCGACGTTGTTGACGATGCCGGCGAAGCCGCCGGAGGCGGGGAAGGCGATCGCGGACAGGCCGCCGGCGAACGAACCGTCCGGTCCGGCGCCGGAGATGACGCCGGCGAAGACGCGCTTGGGCTTCGGCGTGACCCGATAGATGCCGGACGTGTAGCCGGCGCAGCCGGCGTCGTCACCCGTGCCGAAGCACTTCGTGCCGCCCCGGCCCGCCTCGGCGACGAAGACGGTGCCGCTCTTCTGGACGGCGAGCTGGCGCGGGTTGTTGAGGTGGTCGGCGACGACGGTGCCCGACTGGGCGCCGGCCGGCGCGGCGAAGGCGAGGGCGGCGCCGAGGGTGGCGGCGCCGATGGACAGGGGCTTCATGTCGCGACTTTCGTGCATCGCCGCCGCCGGTGTCAACCCACCGTCAGGAAACTTTTAGATCGGATGGCCGCGCTAGCGTTCCGACCGGTGCCCCGTGTCCTCGTCGTCGGATCTGGCGGGCGTGAGCACGCGCTCGTCCGCGCGCTGCTGCGCTCTCCCCAGCGCCCTGAGGTCCTCTGCCAACCCGGCAACGCCGGCATCCGGCGCGACGCCGCCTCGTTCGAGGGGGACGACTACCGCGGCTTCGACCTGGTGGTGATCGGGCCGGAGGCGCCGCTCGTGGACGGGCTGGCCGACCGCTGCGCCGAGCAGGGCGTCCGCGTCTTCGGGCCGTCCCGCGCGGCTGCCGCGCTGGAGGGCTCGAAGGCGTTCTCGAAGGCGGTCATGCGCGCGGCCGGCGTCGCGACGGGGGACTTCGCCGTGGTCGAGGACGTCGAAGCGGGCCTGGCTGCCATCCGCGAGTACCCCGTCGTGCTGAAGGCAGACGGGCTGGCGGCGGGCAAGGGCGTCGTGATCGCGCAGGACGAGATGGAAGCGGGCGAGGCGCTGGAGGCGATGCTGGTCGAGAAGCGCTTCGGCGACACGCCCGTCGTCGTCGAGCAGCACCTAATCGGCGACGAGGTCTCGCTGCTCGCGCTCTGCGACGGCGAGCGCGCCGTCCCGCTCGCGCCCGCCCGGGACTACAAGCGGATCGGCGACGGCGACAC
>CAXTBB010000013.1:10972-78407 GCA_964242305.1 uncultured Solirubrobacteraceae bacterium | reverse complement strand
GTCCCAACACCGGCGGGATGGGCTGCTTCTCCCCGGTCGCCGACCTTCCGGACGGCTTCGCGGAGGACATCGTCGCCACCGTCCATCAGCCGGTGATCGACGCGCTGGCGAAGGCGGGCACTCCCTTCCACGGCGTCCTCTACGCCGGCCTCATGCTGACGGACACCGGCCCGATGGTGCTCGAGTTCAACGTCCGCTTCGGGGACCCGGAGACGCAGGTCGTCCTTCCCCGGCTGACGTCCGACCTGCTCGACCTGCTCTGGCGCGCGGCCGAACCGGGCGGCCTCGCCGGCGCCGCGCCCACGTGGGACGACCGCGCCGCCGTCACCGTCGTGCTCGCCTCCAGGGACTACCCGGCCGGCTCGAGCTCCGGCGACGTCATCACCGGACTCGAGGACGCCGAGGCGGCCGGGGCCGAGGTCCTCCACGCGGGCACCGCGGAGCGCGACGGCGCGATCGTCACCGCGGGCGGGCGCGTGCTCAACGTGACCGCGCTGGGAGGCGACGTGGCTCGCGCCCGGAGCGCTGCGTATGCTGCCGCCGACATGATCAGCTTTGACGGTCGCCAGCTGCGCCGGGACATCGCCGCCGGTGTCTGACCCCATCACCCAGACCGAGGCCGACCAACTCGAGGACATCGAGGTGGACGCGCCGCGTGTCGGCATCATCATGGGCTCCAAGTCCGACATGGAGACCATGGAGAAGGCCGGTGCGGTGCTCGACGAGCTCGGCATCAGCTACGAGATCCGGGTAATGTCCGCCCACCGCGACCCCGAGATGGTGGCCGACTACTGCAAGAACGCTCGCATGCGCGGGCTGCGGGTGATCATCGCCGGCGCGGGGCTGTCGGCCGCGCTGCCGGGGGTTGCCGCCGCCCACACAGAGCTTCCGGTGATCGGTGTGCCACTTTCCGGACGGTTGAGCGCGGCCGGTGGGCTGGACGCGATCCTGTCCGTCGTGCAGATGCCGCCGGGGGTTCCCGTCGCAGCC
The DNA here is from genome assembly GCA_964242305.1 of uncultured Solirubrobacteraceae bacterium. Taxonomy (GTDB): domain Bacteria; phylum Actinomycetota; class Thermoleophilia; order Solirubrobacterales; family Solirubrobacteraceae; genus DATLGB01. The sequence continues at coordinate 77,417 of CAXTBB010000013.1, read as the reverse complement.
GTGGGGCTCGACAACCCGCGCAACGCCGCGCACCTCGCGGCGCGCATTCTCTCGGCTTAATCGCCCCAAATAGCGGAGATTCACGCTACATTTCGCGGCGCGCTGGGGGGCGTCGCGGCCCCTCGGCGCGTCGATGGCCCCTGCTTCCGCCCTCACTTCCGGCTCCCCCCTCGACGGCCTGCTCGCCGTCGCCGCCGCCCTGCGCACGGGTCCCGACCTCGAGCCGACGCTCGACGCCATCGCCCGGTCGATCGCCCAGACGATGGGCGTGGCCACGGCGGCCATCAACCTCTACCGGCCCGCCTTCAACGACTTCGAAACGGTGGCCGTCCACGGCAACGCGGAGGCGCGCCGCACCCTGATGGGGGCCCGCTCGCCGGCCGAGGAGTGGGCTCAGCTCATCGACGACCGCTTCGAGCGCCGCGGCGCGTACTTCATCGGCGACGGCGAGTTCGACTGGGAGCTCGGCGCGACGCTCTCCTACGTCCCGCCCATCGCGGAGTCCGACGACCCCGACGCGTGGCGGGCCGAGGACGCCCTGTTCGTCCCCCTGCGCTCGGTGAGCGGCGCCGTCCTCGGCGTCCTCAGCGTCGACGAGCCGCGCTCGGGCAAGCGCCCGACCGACCGGGAGCTGGACATCCTGGTCGGCGCGGCGCTGCAGGCCGGCGTGGCGATCGAGTCGGCCCAGCACGCCCAGAGCGCCCGCAACCATCGCGAGGACGTCCAGCAGCTGCTGCGCATCTCCAGCCGCTTCAGCACCGAGCGCAGCCGCGAGGGCATCGCCAGCGCCGCGTGCGAGGGCATCTGCGACGCGCTCGGCTTCGAGCGGGTCGCGGTCCTGCTGCGCGAGGGCGAGCGACTCGTCCCGCGGGCGGCCGCCAATTGGTCCCAGGGCCTGCCGAAGATGAGCTTCGCGCTGTCCGATCTGTCCCAGCTGCTGTGCCCGGACGCCCTCACGGAGGGCTGCGTGCTGCTCACCCGCGAGCAGGCTCACGGGCGCACGCCGCCGCACCTGCACAGCCTGTACTCCTCGCGGTGCAACGGCCGCGGCCCGCACGGCTGGGATCACCACTGGCTGCTCGTCCCGCTGCACGACGAGGAGGGCCAGCTGCTGGGCATGCTGTGGCCGGAGGACCCGCACGACCGGCTCGTCCCGACCCCGGCGCGCCTGCGGACCCTGCGCGCGTTCGCCAACTCGGCGGCCACCGCGCTGGAGGCGCAGGCCGCCCGCGAGCGGCTCGCGCACCTGGCCGAGCACGACCCGCTGACGGGGCTGCGCAACCGCCGCAACCTGCACCACGCGATCGACGCGGCCATCGCAGGGGCCGGCGCGGCGGGCGTCGCCCTCGTCGTCGCGGACGCGGACGCCTTCAAGCGCATCAACGACGAGCTCGGCTACGAGATCGGCGACATGGTGCTCCAGCGCCTCGCCGCGGTGATCGCCGAGGCCCTGCCCGAGGACGGCTTCGGGGCGCGGCTGGGCGGCGAGGACTTCGCCCTGGTGCTGCCGCGGTTCGGCCACGACGACGCGCAGCAGATGGCGGAGGCCCTGCGCCGCACCGTCGCGGAGGTCATCGACATCCCCGGTGGGCTGACGCTGTCGGCCGGCCTGGCGGCGACGGGCGGCTCCGCGCAGATCGAGGACGCCGACGCGCTGCTGCGGGCGGCGACGCGGGCGCTGTTCGTCGCCAAGAAGCTCGGCCGCGATCGCGTCGTCGTCTACGACCCCGTCACGCTCGAGTCGCTGCTGGCGACGCTCGACACCGAGGACGGCCGGGGCGCCGACCAGCTGTCCGCCGTCCTCCTGCTCGCCGAGACGCTCGACCTCCGCGACCCAGGCACGGCCCGGCACTCGCAGACGGTCGGCCGCTACGCGCAGGGCATCGCGCGCCAGCTCGGCTTCGAGCCGGAGGCGGTCGAGCGGGTCAAGGTCGCCGGTGTCCTGCACGACATCGGCAAGCTCGCCGTCTCCGACGCGATCCTGCACAAGCCGGTCGCGCTGGAGCCCGACGAGTGGGCCGAGGTCCGTCGCCACGCCGAGGTCGGCGCGCGCATCTGCTCCCACGCGGGCCTGCGCGACATCGCCGCCTGGGTGCTCGCCCACCACGAGCGCTGGACCGGCGGCGGCTACCCGCACGGCATCTCGGGGACGGCGATCCCGCTCGAGGCGCGCATCCTGTCCGTCGCCGACTCCTACGAGGCGATGACCGCGGCGCGCCCGTACCGCAACCCCGCACTCACCCCCGCGGCCGCGCAGCAGGAGCTCCGCGACGCTGCCGGGACGCAGTTCGACCCCGAGGTCGTCGACGCGTTCCTAGCCGTTCTAGCCTCCGGCGGGTGATCGGCCGCTACACCCGTCCCGAGCTCGGTGCCGTCTGGACCGACGAGGCGAGGATGACCGCGTGGCGCGACGTGGAGGTCGCCGCCGCGGAGGCCCTGGACGAGCCGACGGACGCCGAGCGGGAGGCGATCCGGGGTGCCACCTTCACCGTCGAGGCGGTCAAGGAGCGCGAGGCGATCACCGACCATGACGTGGCCGCCTTCGTCGACGTGCTCAGCGCGTCGGCCGGCGAGGCGGGCCGCTGGATCCACTACGGGCTGACGTCCTCGGACGTGCTCGACACCGCGCTCGCCCTGCAGATCACGCGGGCCGGGGTGCCGATCCTCGCGGGCGCGCGCGCGTTGGTGGCGGTGCTCAGCGAGCGGGCGCGCGAGTTCGCCGACACGGTCTGCGTCGGCCGCACCCACGGCGTCCACGCCGAGCCGACCTCCTTCGGGCTCAAGCTGGCCGGCTACGCGTTCGAGGCGCACCGCAACGCCGAGCGGCTGGAGCGCGCCTTCGCGCAGGCCGCCGTCGGGGCGATCAGCGGGGCGGTCGGGACCTACGCGTCGCACTCGCCGGCCTACGAGGCCGAGGTGCTGGCGCGCCTCGGGCTGGGCCGCGAGGACGTCTCCACCCAGGTCGTCCCGCGCGACCGGCACGCCGAGCTGCTCCAGGCGATCGCCCTGGCCGGCGCCGGCCTGGAGCGCTTCGCCACCGAGATCCGGCACCTGCAGCGCACGGAGGTGCGCGAGGTCGAGGAGCCGTTCCGGGCGGGCCAGAAGGGGTCGAGCGCGATGCCCCACAAGCGCAACCCGATCACCACCGAGCGCATCACCGGCCTCGCGCGCGTGCTGCGCGGGTACGCGCAGGCGGGCGTGGAGAACGTCGCCCTCTGGCACGAGCGCGACATCTCGCACTCCGGCGCCGAGCGCGTGATCCTGCCCGACGCGACGATCCTGCTCGACTACATGCAGTCGCTGGCCGTGCGCGTCGCGCGCGGGATGGTCGTCCACGCCGACCGCATGGAGCGCAACCTCGAGATCACCTGTGGCGCGCTGTTCTCCCAGAGAGTGCTGCTCGCGCTCGTGGCCGGCGGGATGGTGCGCGACGACGCCTACCGGATCGTCCAGCGCCTCGCGCAGCAGGCATGGGACGAGCAGACGCCGCTACGCGGGCTGCTCGAGCGGGAGGATCTCGGCCTGGACCTGGACGCGATCTTCGACTCCTCCGCCTACCTGCGCCATGTCCCCGAAGTGCTTGCGAGGCTGCCCGAATGAACGTGCTCATGTACGGCGACACCGAGACGTCCACCGATCTCTTCGCGGCGATCCCGGCGACGATCGGCGACCCGTTCCTCTACGTGGAGACGGGCGACCGCAAGCTCGCGCTCGTGTCCACGCTGGACCGGGGAACGGTGCTGGGCGCCGATCCTGACATCGAGGTCATCGACCCGTTCACGTTCGGCATGAAGGACCTCGTGCGCGGCGGCATGCCGCGCACGGAAGCCGGCTTCGAGGTCGTGCGGCGCGCGCTGGCCGACCTCGGCGTGCGCGCGGCCAGCGTGCCGTGGCAGTTCCCGCTCGGCCTCGCGGACGTCCTGCGGGCCGACGGCGTCGAGCTGACGGTGGACGGCGACACGTTCACCGAGCGCCGGCGCATCAAGACGGAGGTGCAGCTGGCCGGCATCCGCCGCGCGCAGTCCGCCGCCGACGCGGCGATGGGCGTGGCCCGTGACCTCATCCACGCGTGCGCGGACGGGCTGACGGCGGAGGCGGTGCGCAAGGCCATGCAGGCGACGGCGGCCGAGCACGGCTGCCTGCTCGCCGACGACGTCGTGGTCGGGCCCAACGCGCAGGGCGCCGCCGGCCACGACCCCGGCAGCGGGCCGATCGTCCGCGGCGACGGCGTCATCGTCGACATCTGGCCGCGCGACCCGGCGTCGCGCTGCTGGGCGGACATGACCCGGACCTTCGTGGCCGGGGGCGGCCCACCGGACGCCGAGCTGCGCACGTACTGGGAGCTCAGCCGCGAGGCGCTCGCGCGGGTGACCGAGGCGGTCCGGCCCGGCGTCAGCGGCACCGCGCTCAACGACATCGCCTCCGAGGTGTTCGAGGCCGCCGGCCAGCCGACCGCCCGCAGCGCCGAGGGCCTGCTCGTGGACGGCTTCTTCCACGGCCTCGGGCACGGGGTCGGCCTCGACGTCCACGAGGCGCCCGGCCTCGGCCTCTCCGGACACGACCTGATCCCGGGCGACGTCATCGCGGTCGAGCCCGGCTGCTACCGCCACGACTACGGCGGCGTCCGCCTCGAGGACCTGCTGCTCGTCACCGCGGACGGCTGCGAGGTTTTGACGCAGTTTCCGTACGAACTCTGAGCGCTATCCGGGGGCGTTAGTAGCTTGGACGGCGTGACTTCAGTCGCCGATCTCCCCCTCCTCGCGTCCGGCAAGGTCCGTGAGCTGTACGAGCTGAGCCCACCCGCCCGCCCCGACGCCACCGACGAGCTGCTGCTCGTCGCCTCGGACCGGATCTCCACCTACGACGCCATCCACCCGACGCCGATCCCCGACAAGGGGAAGATCCTCACCGGCATCTCGGCGCGCTGGTTCGAGCTGACCGCCGACGTGGTCCGCAACCACGTCCTCTCCTACACGGACGGCGTGCCGGACGACGTCCGCGGCCGCGCGGTGCGGGTGCGCAAGCTCAAGATGCTGCCCGTCGAGTGCATCGTGCGCGGGTACATCACCGGGTCGGGCTGGAAGGACTACAAGGCCACCGGCACCGTGTCCGGGCTGACGCTGCCCGAGGGTCTGCAGGAGTCCGAGCAGCTGCCCGAGCCGCTGTACACGCCATCGACCAAGGCCGAGGAAGGCCACGACGAGGCGATCGACTTCGAGCGGACGGTCGAGCTGATCGGCGACCGCGACCTGGCCGAGCGCGTGCGCGACGCGACGCTGGCCGTGTACGCGAAGGTGGCCGATCACGCGCGCGGGCGCGGGATCATCCTGGCCGACACGAAGCTCGAGTTCGGCCTGGACGAGGACGGGGAGCTGGTGCTCGGCGACGAGGTCTGCACGCCGGACTCGTCGCGCTTCTGGCCGCTGGAGGGCTACGCGCCAGGCAAGGGCCAGCCGTCCTTCGACAAGCAGTACGTGCGCGACTGGGCGTCGGGCACCGGCTGGGACAAGGCGCCGCCGGCGCCCCCGATCCCCGAAGAGGTCGTCGCCCGCACGCGCGAGCTCTACGTGCAGGCCTACGAGATGCTCACGGAGGAGCCGTTCTCCGCCTGGCAGGAGCGGACGCGCGCGTGAGGGCCCGGGTCCTCATCCGCCCGAAGGCCGGCATCCTGGACCCGCAGGGGCAGACCGTCGAACGCGCGCTGCCGGCCCTCGGCTTCTCCGGGGTCAGCAACGTCCACGTCGGCCGGTTGGTCGAGCTGGACGTGGAGGACCCGTCGCGCCTGCCGGCCATGTGCGAGGCGCTGCTGGCCAACCCGCTCATCGAGGACTACGAGATAGTCGGTCCCCCGGAGGGGGCCGTTCCAATTCTCGCGGGTCCGGATGACCCGCGGAGGTGACCCTTTGACATTCGGCGTGGTCACCTTCCCCGGCACGTGCGACGACGCGGACGCGCGGCTGGCCGCCTCGCTGGTCGGGGACGCCGTGCAGCTCTGGCACGGGGACGCCGACCTGAAGGGCGTCGACGCGGTCATCATCCCCGGCGGCTTCTCCTACGGCGACCACCTGCGCGTCGGCGCGGTCGCCCGCTTCTCGCCGGTGATGGCGGAGATCGCCCGCTTCGCGGCCGCGGGCGGGCCGGTGCTCGGCATCTGCAACGGCTTCCAGGTCCTGTGCGAGGCGGGCCTGCTGCCGGGCGCGCTGCTGCCCAACACCTCCCTGCGCTTCGACATGCGCCAGTGCCTGCTCACCGTCGAGGACACCGACTGCGCGTGGACGCGCGCGTGCGAGCCCGGCGAACGCCTGTCGATCCCCGCCAAGCACTTCACCGGCCGCTACTTCACCCCTGAGCCGGTCCGCGTCGTCCTGCGGTACGCGCAGGACCCGATCCCCAACGGCTCGCAGGACGCGATCGCCGGCGTCGCCAACGAGGCGGGCAACGTGCTCGGCCTGATGCCGCATCCCGAGCACGCCGCCGACCTGCTGACGGGGTCCGCCGACGGGCTCAAGCTGTTCCGCTCCGCCGCGCTGGTCCCGGCCGCATGACCGCGGCGGCCGCGTCTCCCTGGCGCGACCTGGGGCTGACCGACCCCGAGTACGACCTCATCTGCGACAAGCTCGAGCGTGAGCCCAACGGCGTCGAGCTGGCCATGTTCAGCCTGATGTGGTCCGAGCACTGCGCCTACAAGCACTCCAAGAAGCTGCTGCGCACGCTGCCGGTCGAGGGCCCGAAGCTCGTCATGGGCCCGGGCGAGAACGCCGGCGCGGTCGACGTCGGCGGCGGGATGTCGTGCGCGTTCAAGGTCGAGTCGCACAACCACCCGAGCGCCGTCGAGCCGTTCCAGGGCGCCGCCACCGGCGTCGGCGGCATCCTGCGCGACGTGTTCGCGGTCGGGGCGCGGCCGATCGCCATCCTCGACTCGCTGCGCTTCGGCGAGGTCTCCAGTCCGAGGTCGCGCTACCTGCTCGAGCAGGCGGTCGCCGGCATCGGGCACTACGGCAACTCGATCGGCGTGGCCACCGTCGGCGGCGAGATCTACTTCGAGGGCCCCTACGAGCAGAACTGCCTGGTCAACGCGATGTGCCTCGGGCTGATCGAGACGGAGCGGCTGATCCGGTCGGCGGCGGCCGGGGTCGGCAACCAGCTCGTCCTGTTCGGCGCGCGGACCGGTCGCGACGGCATCGGCGGCGCGTCCGTGCTGGCGTCCGCGGAGCTGGGCGAGTCCGACGGGGCCAAGCGCCCCACCGTCCAGATCGGCGACCCGTTCGAGGAGAAGAAGCTGCTCGAGTGCTCCTTGGAGCTGCTGGACGCCGGGCTGCTGGTGTCGCTGCAGGACCTCGGCGCGGCCGGCCTCACGTCGTCGTCCTCGGAGATGGCGTCCAAGGGCGAGGTCGGCATCGAGATCGACGTCGCGCGCGTCCCGCTGCGCGAGGCGGACATGGAGCCGTTCGAGATCATGGTCTCCGAGTCCCAGGAGCGCATGCTCTGCGTGGTCGAGCCGGACGATGTCGACGCGGTCATCGCCCTGTGCGCGAAGTGGGAGGTCAACGGCACGGTCATCGGCGAGGTCATCGACGACCGCGTCATGCGCATCCTCCAGGACGGCGAGGTCGTCGGCGAGATGCCCGTCGAGGCGCTGGTCGACGACTGCCCGGTCTACGACCTCGAGCCCGCCGCGCCCACCACGCCGCTGTACCCGGCGCCGCCCCGCACGCTTGAGGCGACGGACCCGGCCGACGTCCTCCTCGGGCTCCTGGGGTCGGCCAACCTCGCGTCGCGGCGCTGGGCGTTCTCCCAGTACGACTGGCTGGTCGGCTCGCGCACGGTGCGCCGGCCGGAGGCGAGCGACGCCGCCGTGCTCGTGCTGGACCCGCGGCCCGTCGACGGCCCGCGTCCCGGCATCGCGGTCTCCATCGACGGCAACGGCCGCCGTGTCGCCTGCGACCCCTACCGCGGCGCGGTCGAGGCGGTGCTCGAGTGCGCGGCCAACCTCGCCTGCGCGGGCGCCGAGCCGCTCGGCCTGACCAACTGCCTGAACTTCGGCAACCCCGAGAAGCCGCACATCGCCTGGCAGCTGACCCGCGCCGTGAACGGGATCGCCGACGCCTGCCGCGCACTCGACGTCCCCGTCGTCGGCGGCAACGTCTCCCTCTACAACGAGGGCGGCGAGGGTCCGATCTACCCGACGCCCGTCGTCGGGATGGTCGGTGAGCTGCCGGACGCGAACGTCCCCGGGCAGCTCGGCTGGGCGGCCGAGGGCGACGCGATCGCGATCCTGTGCGTGTCGGGCTGGGCGCCGGCGCTGCCCGGCTCGGAGCTCGCGAAGCTCCGCGGGGAGGCGCTGCCGGACACGCTGCCCGCGGTCGACCTCGGCGAGGTCGGCACCCTCCACGCCGCGGTGCGTCAGGGGATCCGTGCGCGGATCCTCGCCTCCGCGCACGACGTCGCCGAGGGCGGCCTGCTCACGGCGCTCGCCGAGTGCTGCATCGCGTCCGGACTCGGCGCCGCCGTCGAGCTCCCGGGTGACGAGGCCCGCCTGTTCGGCGAGGGCACGGGCGCGTTCGTCGTCTCCGGCGCACCGGAGGCACTGGCCGCGTTCGGCAGCGCCGCTCAGGTCGTCGGCACGGTCGGCGGGGCCACGCTCACCGTCGGCGCGTGGTCCGTGCCCGTCGCCGACCTCGCCCACGTGCACGCTCACGGGCTCGCCGACCTCCTGCACTGATCACTCCGCACCCGTTGCTAGCCTGCGCTGCAGCGGCTTGGTGGCTCCCTCGACCCCCGATCAGCTCGATCTCCGTGACGGCCCGCGCGACGAGTGCGGCGTTTTCGGCGTCTACGCGCCCGGCCGCGACGTTGCCCGGCTCGCGTACTTCGCGCTCTACGCGCTCCAGCACCGCGGTCAGGAGTCGGCCGGCATCGCCGCGTCCTCGGGCGGGCGCATCCTCACGGTCCGCGACCAGGGCCTGGTCAACCAGGTCTTCGACGAGCAGAAGCTGCGCGCGCTGCAGGGGGAGATGGCGGTCGGCCACGTCCGCTACTCGACCACCGGCGCCAACTCCTGGGAGAACACGCAGCCCGTGTGGCGCTCGGACGTCCGCGAGGTCGCGCTGGCCCACAACGGCAACCTCGTCAACGCGGTCGAGCTGCACGGCGAGCTGCTCGAGCGCGGCGTGTCGTTCCGGTCGACGTCGGACTCTGAGATCATCGCGGCCCTGCTCTCCACCCACGCGGCGGCCACCATCGAGGACGCCATCGCCGACGTCCTGCCGACGCTGCACGGCGCGTTCTCCACCGTCGTGATGACCAAGGACCGCGTGTGCGCGTTCCGGGATCCGGCCGGCCTGCGGCCGCTGGCGCTGGGCCGGCTCGACGACCAGTTCGTCGTGGCCTCGGAGTCGTGTGCGTTCGACATCATCGGCGCGGAGTTCCTGCGCGACGTCGCGCCCGGCGAGCTCGTCTCCCTGACCGAGCACGGCCTGCGCACGCGGCAGATCGTCGAGTCCGACCGCAAGGCCTTCTGCGTGTTCGAGCACATCTACTTCGCGCGGCCGGATTCGCGGCTCGAGGGCCGCGTCGTGCACGCGTCGCGCTCGCGCATGGGCGAGATCCTCGCGCGTGAGGCGCCGGTCGAGGCCGACCTCGTCATCGCCGTGCCCGACTCGGGCAACGCCGCCGCCCGGGGATACGCTCGCGCGTCGGGCATCCCGCAGGACGACGGCTTCGTGAAGAACCGCTACGTCGCCCGCACCTTCATCCAGCCCGGGCAGGAGCTCCGCAAGCACGGCCTGCGGCTGAAGTTCAACCCGCTGCCCGAGGTCGTGGCCGGCCAGCGGCTGGTCGTGGTCGACGACTCGATCGTCCGCGGCAACACCACCCGCCAGATCGTGCAGATGCTCCGCGACGCCGGCGCGCTGGAGGTCCACCTCCGCATCTCGGCGCCGCCGATCCGCAATCCGTGCCACTACGGGGTGGACATGTCCACGCGCGAGGAGATGATCGCGCACGGCCAGACGGTCGACGAGATCGCGACCGAGCTCGGGTGCGACTCGCTGGCCTACCTCTCCCTGGAGGGGGTCTACGCCGCGATCGAGGGCGAGCGCGGCGACCACTGCGACGCCTGCTTCTCCGGCGACTACCCGCTGCCGGACACGGAGGCCTCCGCGCAGCGCAAGGACGCCTTCGAGCGGCCGCTCCCGCTCGTCCGGGCGTAACGAAACTGCGGAGAACGTTCGGGTCCGACCGGACCCGTCCCTAGCCTTCGCGCTCGGATGCAATCCCTGACCCTTCCGGGGCTCGACGAGCACCCCCAGGCGCCGATCGCGTCGTCGTCGGATCCGTGCGACGCACTGCACGAGCTGTTCGGGTTCGACCGCTTTCGCCGCGGCCAGGAGGAGGCGGTGCGGGCGGCGCTCGAGGACCGCGACGTGCTGGTGGTCATGCCGACCGGGTCGGGGAAGTCGCTCTGCTACCAGCTGCCGGCGCTGATGCGCTCGGACCTGACGCTGGTGGTCTCGCCGCTGGTGTCGCTCATGCAGGACCAGGTGGAGGCGCTCAAGCAGGTGGCGCCGGGCCGGGTCGGGCTCATCAACGCCCAGCAGGACTCCGCCGCCAACCGGCAGGTCCTGGCCGCCGCCGTGCGCGGGGACCTGCGGCTGCTCTACGTCGCGCCGGAGCGCTTCAACTCGAAGCCGTTCGTCGACGCGCTCACCGACGCGCGCATCGGCCTGTTCGTCGTGGACGAGGCGCACTGCGTGTCCCAGTGGGGGCACGACTTCCGGCCGGACTACTTCCGCCTCGCCGATGCGGCCCGGTGGCTGGGCGCGCAGTCGATCGTGGCCTCGACCGCGACGGCGACGCCCGAGGTGGCGCGGGACATCGTGTCGCGCCTCGCCCTGCGTGATCCCGTCCACGTCGCGACGGGCTTCGACCGCCCGAACCTCTCCTTCGCCGTCGTTCCATCCAAGACGAAGGAGGCGTCCCATCGCGGGATCGCCGCCGCGCTGGCCGAGCCTGGGGCGCTGCCCGCCATCGTCTACGTGGGCACGCGCGCGGAGTGCGAGCGGCTGTCCAAGCGGCTGTCGCGGGAGCTCGACACGCGCGTCCCCGCCTACCACGCGGGCCTGCCGCGCGACGTCCGCGCGGAGTCGCAGCGGGCGTTCATGGCCGGCGAGGTCCAGGTCGTCGTGGCCACCAACGCGTTCGGCATGGGGGTCGACAAGGCGAACGTGCGCACGGTCTGCCACGAGTCCGTGCCGGGCTCGATCGAGGCCTACTACCAGGAGGCGGGCCGCGCTGGTCGCGACGGGAAGCCGGCTCGCTGCCTGCTGTTCGCGTGCAACCGCGACAAGGGCCTGCACGTCTTCTTCATCGAGCGCTCGACGGTCGAGGAGAGCGCCATCGCCGCCGTCGCCCAGCGGGTGCTCGCGCGGGCAGCGGATGCGCGCTACGACCTCGGCCTCGACGAGCTCTGCCACGTGGCCGGCGGGGCGGACGCCGAGGCGGTCCGCGCGATCCTCGGCCACCTCGCGCGCGCGGCGGTCATCCAGCCGGCGCCGTCCCCACCCGACAGAGCCTTCGGCCGCGTCGTCGGCGCCTGGGACGCTCGCGCGCGGGCGATCTGCCGGACGTCGGCGACGGAGGGGACGAAGGCGCGCTGGCGCCAGTACCGCAGCGTGTGGGGCTGGGTCGAGGGGGAGCGCTGCCGGCGGGCCGGCATCCTCTCCCACTTCGGCGACGCGACGGCGCCGCACACCGATCCGGGCGTCCCCTGCTGCGACGTCTGCGATCCGTCGCTGCGACCGGCCGCCGCCGTGCCCACCGCTCGCGCGGCGGCGCGGCGCTCGCAGTCGCAGAGCGCCCGGCCGCTGGACGCCACCGCGCTCGACGACGCGATCCTGTCCGTCGTGGAGACCGCCGAGCCCCCGGTCGGCCGCACCCGCACGGTGGAGATCCTGCGCGGCGGGCGCTCGAAGGTCATCGTCGAGCACGCCTATGACGGCCTGCCCCAGTACGGCACCTACGGGCACTTCACGGCGCCGGCCGTGCTCGCCCGCGTCGACGACCTGATCGCCCGCCGGGTCCTGCGCACCACCGGCGGGCGCTTTCCCAAGCTCGAACTTGAGAGCATGGCAACGCGTGGCCGTCCTGCTTACTAAAAGTGTGTTGCCATGCTTAGGCTAGGCGTTCTCGCGTCGGGCTTCGGCTCGAACCTCGGCGCGCTGCTCGAGGGTGGCGCGGACGTGGTCGCGGTCGGCTCCGACCAGCCGGCCGCCTTCGCCCTCCAGCGCGCGCGCGAGCGCGGCATCCCCGCGGAGGTCTTCGCGCGCGCCGACCACCCGGACCGCGCCGCCCGCGACACCGCGATGGCCGACTGGCTGGCCTCCCACGAGGTCGAGCTCGTCGTCCTGGCCGGCTACATGCAGCTCGTCTCGCCGGGCTTCCTGCAGCGCTTCCCGGACCGGGTCATCAACGTCCACCCGGCGCTGCTGCCCGCCTTCCCCGGCCTGCACGCGGTCGATCAGGCGCTCGCCTACGGCGTCAAGATCTTCGGCGTCACCGTCCACTACGTCGACGAAGGCGTCGACACCGGGCGCATCATCGCCCAGCGCGCGGTGCACCTCCCCGACGCCACCACCACCGACGAGGTGATGGCCGCCATCCGCCCGCTCGAGCACGAGCTGCTGACCGGCGTGGTGCGCTCGATAGCCTCCGCCCCGCGATGACCGGGCCGGGCGAGGTGCAGATCAGACGGGCGCTGCTGTCCGTCTCCGACAGGACCGGGATCGTCGACTTCGCGCGCGGGCTGGCGGCGCTCGGCGTGGAGCTGGTCTCGACCGGCGGGACTGCGCGCGAGCTCGAGGCCGCCGGCCTCCACGTCCGCTCGATCTCCGACTTCACCGGCTTCCCCGAGATCATGGACGGCCGGGTCAAGACGCTGCACCCCAAGCTCTACGCGGGGCTGCTCGCGCGTCGCGACGACCCCACTCACATGGTCGCCGCGGAGGAGCAGGACATCGAGTTCGTCGACCTCGTGTGCGTGAACCTGTATCCGTTCGAGGCCGTCGCCGCCCGCCGCGGCGCCGAGGATTCCGAGATCATCGAGAACATCGACATCGGCGGCCCGACAATGATCCGCGCCGCCGCCAAGAACGCGGCGTTCAGCGCCGTCGTCTCCTCACCGGAGTCCTACGACGCGGTCCTGCAGGAGCTCACGGACTCCGAGGGCCACCTGGCGCTGTCCACCCGCGAGCACCTGGCCGCCGACGCGTTCGCTTACACGGCGCGCTACGACCTCGCCATCGCGCGCTGGTTCGCCGAGCGCCACGACGACTTCCCCCAGCTGACCATGAGCGCCTACGAGAAGGTCACCGACCTCTCCTACGGCGAGAACCCGCACCAGCGCGCCGCGTACTACGCCGAGGTCGGCTCACGCATGCACGTGCTGTCCATGGTCCGCCAGCTCGGCGGGAAGGAGCTGTCCTTCAACAACCTGCTCGACCTCAACGGCGCCCGCGGGCTGGTGGACGAGTTCGAGCTGCCGGCCTGCGCGATCATCAAGCACAACAACCCGTGCGGGTGCGCGGTCGGGTCGAGCGCCGTCGAGGCCTACGAGCGTGCCTTCGCGTGCGACCCGATGAGCGCCTACGGGGGGGTGGTCTGCCTCAACCGGCCGGTCGACGCGGGCGTCGCCCAGGCGCTGGTCGGGCAGTTCGCCGAGATCGTCTTCGCGCCCAAGTTCACCGACGAGGCGCTGGAGATCCTGGCTGCCAAGCCGAAGATGCGCATCCTCGAGGACAACGAGCGCCGTCGCCCGAACATCGGCGAGCGCGACCTCAGGCGCGTCGTCGGCGGCCTGCTCATCCAGGACCGGGACATCGACCTCGAGGATCGCTCGGCCATGCAGATCGTGACCGAGCGCAAGCCGACGGAAGCCGAGTGGGGCGAGATGCTGTTCGCCTGGAAGGTCTGCAAGCACGTCCGGTCCAACGCGATCGTGCTGTCCCACGACCTTGCCGCGGTCGGCATCGGCGCCGGTCAGATGAGCCGGGTGGACTCCGTCCGGATCGCCGTCGAGAAGGCGCAGGTCAGCGGCGGGGACCTCGCCGGCGGCGCGCTCGCCTCAGACGCCTTCTTCCCGTTCGCCGACGGTCCGCAGCTGGCCATCGACGCCGGGGTCCGGTGCGTGATCCAGCCCGGCGGGTCGATGCGCGACCCCGAGGTGGTCGAGGCCGCCGACGCCGCCGGCGTCGCGATGGTCTTCACCGGTCGCCGCCACTTCAAGCACTAGCGCCGCGGCCGGTCTTGGCCTGCAGCTCGTCGATGCGCTTGGACGCGTCGGCCTTGCTGAGCTTGGGGTCGAACTCCTCCTTGGCCTCCTGGCACAGCGTCTCCAGGTAAGACGCCTGGGCGCCCGTCATCTGCTCGTCGCCCGTGACCCAATCGTCGGGATCCTTCTCTGCGTTCGTCATGTCACTCATGCGCGGAGCGCTACCCGAACGCGTGTTCGCGCAACCAGGTCAGGACGACCGCGTTGAACTGGTCGGCGCGTTCGAGGTTCATCGAGTGCCCGATCCCGCGCAGGATGGTCAGCGTGCTGTCCTCGACGTGCTCGGCGACCTCTTCCGACTTCCACGGCGGGATCAGGATGTCGCGGTCGCCGGCGATCACATGGACGGGCATGCGCAACTCGGTGAGGCGGTCGCGGACGTCGTGGCGCGCCATCGAGCGGATCTGGCGGATGAGCCCGTCGGTGCTCTGCGGATGCGGGTTCTCGAGCGCCATCCGCTTCATCGTGTCGACGCCCTCCTGGTTGGCGAAGACGTTCTCCGACAGGGTCAGCAGCATCATCTCCTCCAGCCACTCCTCCGTCGTCGAGCGGCGCACCTCCCGTTCCCACACGCGAGCGCGCATCTCCGAGAAGGCGGGCGCGGTGCCGGCCCACGTCGCGGCGAGGGTCAGGGTGCGGATGCGCTCGCCGATCGCCAGCGCCACGCGCTGGGCGACGCACGAGCCGAGCGAGATGCCGAGCAGGTGGAAGCGGTCCAGACCCAGGTGGTCGGCGAGCGCGATCGCGTCGTCGGCGAGGTCGGCGATGTCGTAGTCGGCCTCGCACTGGGTCGAGCGGCCGACGTCGCGGTTGTCGAAGACGATCACCCGGAAGGACTCCGACAGGGCCTCCATCTGCAGTCCCCAGCCCTGCGAGTCCGAGGCCAGGCCCATCACGCACAGCAGCGGTTCCCCGTCCCCCTGCTCGGTGTGGAACAGGCGGACGCCGTTGACGTCGGCGTACGGCATCGCGCGAGCATACGATTGCGTCCATGAACCCTCGCCTGCTTGCCCAGCTCGTCGCCGGCGGCCGCGTCGCCATCGGCGCCGCCCTGTTCGCGTCCCCGACGCTCGTCACTCGCCACTGGGTGGGAGAGTCGGAGGGCAGCCGGCTCGGCGCACGCGTGATGGCGATGGGCCTCGGCGGTCGCGACCTCGTGATCGGCGCCGGCGTGCTCGCCGCGCTCAACGCGGGCGGCGACAGCGCCAAGCCGTGGCTCGTGGCGAGCGCCGCCGCTGACTCCTTCGACCTCCTCGCCACCCTGCGCAACGCTGGCGAGCTGCCCACGGGCGCGGTGCTGGGGACCGTCGCCGTGGCCGGAGGCGCCGCCGCCGTCGGCGCGTGGCTCCTCGGTCAGGACGTCGGGTAGACGGTCCGCGTCCAGATCAGGGCGAGCGTCTCCCACGCCGTCGCGGGCGGCACGCCGCCGGACGGCCCCCCTGCGTGGTAGAGGTAGCGCTCCGTCATCCACACGAGCGCCTTCGCCGTCTCCCGCGGGTCGGCCTTCGCCTCATCGGTGATCCGCTCCGTCGTGATGTCGATGAACGTCTCGATCAGCTGACCGTAGACCGCCTCGACCTCGGGGTCGTCCGAGGCCGCGTCGGCCAGCGCCCGCAGCACCGCGCTGTGCTTCCGGTACACGCTGACGAAATCACTGATGACCTTCCGTAGGGTCTCCGGCCCGGACCCGGTCGACTCGAACCACTCCCTGGCCACCTCCATCAGCTCCGACTGGAGATGGCCGACCACCCGCAGCACCAGCTCGTGCCGGTCCTTGAAGTAGACGTAGAACGACGGCCGCGAAAGCCCCGTTCGCCGCATCACCTCGTCGACCGTCACCTCCCGGAACGGCCGCTCGCGCAGCAGTCCCTCGGCTGCCGCCACGATCTCCTGCTGCGCTGCCTCAGGCGTACGCCTGCGCCGACGCCGGTCCCCCCTGACCGCCATGCCACGGAGAGTACTCCTGCAGTGCAGGAGAGTGAACGTCAAGCAAACCCTGAAGCCCAGATTGAGGCTTTGATCGATGTCTTGCTTGAGCCAACAGGGTCAACGATGCGGCAACGCCTAGGTTTGCGCCTCGACAAGGTCCTATCTGGGCCTAGTTCAAGGTCGCCGATCAAGGCTCCTGCTCGCCGGGCGGGTTGGGCGGCCGATCTCGTTTTACGTGTCCTGGCCGAAGCTGGTGGACCAATGGCAGTCGGAGCGCTCGTCGCACGTATCCGAGAACGCTGCGATAAGCCGGTTGCTCATGCGACCGTGATGCATGTAGTTCGACGGAGTCGGCAGGCCCGGGCGGGAGTGATTGTGCAGACGGGACCGGGGGAGTATGCGTTGGCAGCGCGAGCGGCTCGTACCGACCTAGCTTCTTCACATCTTTCGCCTGCGCGGCAGGATGGATCTTCAGCGGCGAGCTCTTTCGCCAGCAACGTGAAGACCGAAGCGAGCTTGTCTTCATCTATCTGCTTGGGACGGATACCACGGATACGGAGCTGGTCTGCTGCCCCCGCTGGCACTGGCTGCTTGTGCTCCTAAGTCGAGGGATCGCCGGTCTGCTGCCGATGTAGGCAAAGTAGTGCTGCGCCAGCTTGAAGGTAGCCGCGGGCTTCGTTACCGCCTACAGCCGGCCGGTACAGAAATAGCTGTCTGGCCGGGCATGAGGTGATGCTCGGCCTCATGGCGCACTCCAAGTTCCAGCTCAAAATTAAGGCGCATCGCCGAGTCGATCGCGGTCGCCAAGCTGCGCACGGAGCGCGGCATCGAGGCCGACAACAAGACCCGCACGATCCTCACCCTGATCGGCCCGCCCGGCACCCGGAGCATGGTTATGACGCACGAAGAAACACAGCATCATCGCTCATGCACGATGATGGCCGCCGAAAGCGCGACGGTGCGGCCACGTCGCGAAATAACTCGGGCTCGATAGGATTGCTTCCCGCCTGGAAAATAGTGGTGAATCCGAAAGGTGCCGTCGCGATCCACTGCCGACCCGCCGCTAAAGATCCAGTAGCGTCCGCGTCTTCTCTCGAGCCTGGCTTGCCAGCCACCCGGCACATGAGGCCTACTAACTTGGCCGCGCAAGAAAATGCGTCGTCGCCGCACTGCCCTGAGCGGGCCTTGCATCGTCACCGCGCCGCCGGTAAACACAGCGCGTGAGGGCCGCAGCGGGACGCCCGAACCCGAGGCTACAACGCCAAGTGTGATTAGAACCGTCGCGCCGACGCCCAGCGCAATAGCTGCGAATGAGCTAAAGAGTCTCCGCATCGACCGTTACCTTGAATCGTCTGGCGCGAGGATCAACTCTATAGTCTCCGCATCAAGGCACGCGGCAAGGCTCAGGTCCGAAACGGAGCAGCCCCTGGCCCGGCCAAGCCTAATGGCCGTTCCAAGAAAAGGGTCAGCCTGATCGCGTTCTCGCAACGAGTTCACGGCAGACAGAGCATTCGCAATCTCATAGACGCGGTCACGCGTTGAGCCTGCGGTCCGACCGAGGTATAGCTCGTCGAGTCGCGAGCGGAGTCGCGGCGACAAGCCCAAGTGTCGATCCCCGAATACGGGGTCGATCCAGTCGCCCTCACCGTCCATTTGCGGGTAGGTCCGGTATGTAGCAACCGATGTGCGTATTGCCGATTGTCCTTTTTCCTTCGTTACCTTGCACCTGGTCGGAATATAGCAGCCAGAGCATACTTAGGTATTGCCCCGTCGCGATCGTTCCGCCGCCGCCGCCGAAGAACTGGTACTTCTTCAAACTCGCATGAAAATCGTAGGTAAACGGCTCGAGGTGGTCCTGGTATGGAGGGTTGATCGCTGCTCCATCAATTGACGCATACGGCATGCCTACCAAGACAGGAGTGCCAAATTGAGCGCGAGCACTACTAGTTAGAAATGCGTCCCAGTAGAGCCTGCCGTTCGAGTGACGCTTGAACTTTACGGCCAGCGGTACTCCGGGCTTGCCGCGAAACCATCCGCTGCACTTGCCGGTGGCATATGTGTGTGGATCGCGGGTCGAGGTACACTCGGCTTCAGACTGGCAGTACTGCCCGCTGATATTTCCGATTGCGGACCCATCGGCATCATTGGCGGGCAGTTCACAAACATCTCCCGGCTCGCATCCGTATCCATCGTCGATTACATGAACGCGCGTGCCGAACGTATATCGGCCGCCAGCGTCGGTAGTTACCACCCGGCCAGTGTTGTCTGCGCCCGGAGTTAGATTGTAAAATGCGTGCATAGCAGTTGGATTCGCAGCAGTCGGACATGCGTTGGCTCTTGTTCCCGTGCAATGGGTTGAATTTTCGTTGCCGGTAGTATCGAACCAATATGGCCCCCAGATCGGGGTACCATCATCCTTGATAACTGCTACGTTGGCAATGCCAAGTCCGATGTCGTTTCCCGGACGTACGGAAAGTCGAGGCACAGCTCTGACGCTATCCCAGGCGTAGTATTTGTCCGTACCGTTTGCTCCGACGGTGATGTTATTGGGCGCCGGCGAATCGCTGACAATTGTCGGTGCGCCAGGCGGCTGGCCGTCGGCTATCCACATCGCGACCGTTCCTACGGCGTTGTACATGCCGGTACTGATTGCTGGTGCCGGAAAGTTGTATCCGAGTATCGCCTTGTTCTCGTTAGCCTCGCTTGTGTGCGTTACAGTTGTTGTGGGTGACCTGTTGCTACTGTAGTCGTTGATGGCGGCATTTGGGTTCTCGTACGCTCCGTTGGTAGCCGAATATCCGGCCTGCCAATAGCCAGGGTTCTTGTTATAAAGCCCAACGTAGCTATGTCCGGCGCCATTAGCGTTCGTGACCTGCCAGTTGGCCCAGGTGACATCCGAAATGTAGGTGTTGGGACGCGCTGAGTAAGAAAAGTTGAGGTACGAATTGTTGGCGCTCCCCGACTGCGGATACCTTACGCCGCTGAAGCTGCCTGCGGTCAAGCCGTTGGCGCCGTTGTTGCAGACCGCGTAGTAGACGGAGTTGTTTCCACTCTCGACTAGCCACTTTCCGCCGTTCGAAGTGGTGCCACACTCGGTGGAGTTGTTACCATTGAACTCTGCTCCGGTCCAGCTCTCCGTAGGCGGGTCGACCAGTACCGGGTGTTGTACATCGTCGCCTCGGTGATCGACCGAGACCACCACGTCATCACCGTCAACGTGCATTGAAGCCGTCACGGGGCGGTGTGCGGCATCGGTGGCGACCACCGGTTGAATCATTCCGATCGTGACGTCTCCGCTTACGATCGCGACCTGATCGGCGCCGCCTGGCTGCACTCGCCGCACGAGAGCGGCCCCATCAGGGAGGGTGTAATGCAATCGCAGGCTCGTTGGGCTGTCGATGCTGCGCAGCTGCCACATCGACTCTACCCCTTGCTCGGTCGGTTGCAGGATGTAGTCCGTGTCGGTATCGATTGACGGATACAGCAACCGGTCGGCGTGATCTTCGGCCTTGGTTGGGTCTGCGCCTGCTGGCTGCACGGCGATTCCAGCATTTCCGACAGTTGCCGGATCGCTCACGTCATTGGGCAGCGTGACGTCAACTCGCGGCGCCTCTGGCTGCCAGTGGTTGCCGGATCGCCCGAGCGACAGGTCGATACCCGTGTCTGCCGACGCGTCTGTTGTCAACGGCGTGGTTGACTCCAGGATGCCGGCGGGATTTCCGGTCGCAGTAACGAGCTGAGCTGTGTTCTCACTGGTGTAATCGGCTATCGTGATACCGCGCGACAGCGCGTCCTCAGCCGCCTCCGTCGGACCAGTTAGCGATTCGGGAAATGTCTCCCGGGCGAGCCTGACTGCTGCCGAGTCTGAAAGATCCGAAAACTCCTCCTGCGCGTCTTGGCGCTGCTCACCTGCAGCCGCGCTGTTGAACGCTCGCTGCTCGGCGCGAGTTCGAGCGTCAGCCAGTGCAATCGCGTCTGCGTACCGCGGATCGCTCATGTCGACTACCGATGCTGCACCTGGGGGTGGCGAAGTCGTATCCGCGATGGCCATCGCGGAACCGAGCACTGAGCCGGCAATCACCACGAGGAGGGCGATTGCGTTTTTGACCGACCGGACCATCGAATGTCTCCTCTCTTTGAGAGCCGGTGATCGGCCACTCGCTGACGTAACGCCACGAGACACCGAAAACTTTTGGCGGCCTGATTTGGGACTGGCCTCGCTTTAGGGCTTGACCCTGTCCGGGCGACGACTCGGCGATTCAGCGTGGGGATCCGCATCCTGACCGTGATTCTCGGCGACTGGGTCGGCCTCAGACATCGAATTGCCGGCACCAATACCCCACTCCGTGATGCCGCTGCATCGCGCCCCATAGCGCACCGCGCCCGATGCGGCGCAGCTCGGTGCAGGTCGGCATGGTGCCCCGGCCCTGCAGTAGCTCGGCGAGCTCGGCCTCGATCAGCTCGTCGTTCCAAGCACAGCGGGCTCGGGCCATTCGGAGAGGGAGATTCAACTCCCCCGCCCAGCGCTTCGGTCCACCTTGGAGCTGGACCTGGTGATAAAGCGGGAACTGTCCCTGCTCACGGAACCACTCGATGCCCGGAAACAGCACGGCGCCTGCGAGAAGTGCCTGAAGCTCCCCTCTCAGCCGGTCCTCGGTCCAGCGGTCGAAGGCCGCTGGTCGAGCCCGGCGAGCCGCTCCGCCCTGACAGCTATCCGGGTCGAAAGCCCTGAGGGGCTGAGCGATCCGTCCACGGCGCGGTAGATCCAGCGGCGCTTCGCCCCTCCAGCAGATGAAGACCCGGTCCGCGATAGGTACGCGGCTAGCGCGGGCCACGAAGATGCAATCGATCTCCTCGCGCAGCACTACCCGGCGCTCAGCCTTGGTCATGGCGTCCCACGTGCGTCGGTCAGGCCTGGACTGCCGTTCCCTCCGCTCGACGGCGGCCAGCTCAAGTCCGGCCCTCTCCAGCACGAACATCCGGCTTTGGATGCCGGCGGCGAACCGCTCTGGCCCCAGCGTCGCCTCCACCCGGTGGTTGTCGCGGTAGCGCGCCAGGGCCGCCTTCGCCTGGTCGTGCTTGTGCTTGGCCAGTTTCAGCGCCGCGGCGGCCGGTCGGGCGGAGCGCGATAGGCGTCGCCTCATCTCGGCTTGAACAAATGCTTCCAACGTCTCGCCCTTGACATGCGCCGTGGCCGGACAGCGGCCGGCGGCATGATCTGGCTTGCAGCTATACGAAGTCGTGCCTTTGACTGCCGTCGAGGTGTAGAGACTCATGCGGCAGGAGGCGCACCGCACCAGGCCGGTCAGCAGCTCGTGACGCCGAATATGCCCGCGGGTCGGCAGCAGCGGATTCTGCGCTCGGTAAAAGGTGCCCGGATCTATCAGCGGCGGGTGCGATTCAGGTCGAACGAACTCCCCGTGGCGGGCTTCGCCGAGGTATACGCGGTTGCGGAGAATGTTGAGCAGCCCGGTATGGCACCAGGAAGGTGAACCGGTAGCCGTGGGCACATGATTCGCCTCAAGCCACAGAGCCACGTCGCGGTAGCTCTCGCCGTCAGCCCGGCGGTGAAAGGCCTGGGTGATCCATTTGGCCCGGAGCGGGTCGGGGACGAGCCGACCGTCTGAGCCCTTCTTGTAGCCTGTCGGCGGATTGCTGGCGACGTGGATGCCCCGCTCGACGGCACGGCGTCGACTGTCGCGCCAATTGCGGCGGATGCGGTCGAGCTCCCATTCAGCCAGCGACAGCATGATGCGCAGCACGAGTCGGCCGGTGTCGGTTGTGAGATCCAGGCCGTCGTCGACGCTGGCAAAGGTGCCACCAGCTTTGTCGATGCGCTCGATCGCGGCCAGGCTGTCGAGCAGCGAGCGGCCGAAGCGATCCATGCGGGCCACGACGATTCCCTCGGTCTCACCGGACTCAACGCGCTCCAGCGCAGCCAGCAGCAACGGCCGATCCGCCCGGGCTCCAGACTGGTCGAGCTCTTCATGGACTGTGGCGATGGTCGCTCCATGCAGATGCGCCCAGCGCGTGATGCGCTCCAGCTGCAAGGAGGGCGAGATGAACTTCGGGCCGGAGCGTCCGCCGACTTGGGAGACGCGGATGTAGGCATCTATGAGCATGCCCCTTAGACGGCATGGGAGGCTTCGACCGGACCCCTCATTCCGCAGCACCGGCAAACCAGCGCCGCTTGACCGCCGTACGAACATGCGTTCGTGTCCGAACCACTGCAGCGCTTCCGTCTGGCCATGCGTGGCCGCAACGTCCAGTGGCCGATAATGCCGCGCCAGCTGACTGGTGTGCTGCCCTTGGACGATGCGCTCGACTTCTGCGTGCTGCTGGCGGAGAAGGCCGATGATCGTTACGAGCGGGCGGCAGCTCGACTGGCAGCCCGGTTAGCACTCGAACAACGCTTGAGCTTGCAAGAACAGGCTGATGTCCGCACCCTGCGCGACATGCTCCCGCTCGATCCCGAGGCGGGCCGATAGCCACGACCATTCCCGTAGACGGGGTTCCGCCGAACGGGACCTGCCTGCCGAGCTCGGGTCGGGTCGGGTCGGGTCGCGAGCCCCTTGTGCGGTCTGCGGATTTATTCGCAGAAGACGCCAGCATCGTCGCAGGGATTGAAGCCAGTGACCTTGAGGTCCCCGCTGACCCAGTCGCGAATGCGCAAACACGATGCCGCGCAGATCAGCGGAGAAGCCGGGACGACGTTCGAACTCAGACAGCTCTTGGGCGGGTGGTCGAACCGCTGTCAGAGCGCCCAGGCGTGATGTGATCGTTCAGTCCTGGCCCTTATACCGCGGACGGGTTGGTGACCTCGACGGCAGCGTCGTCCGGTCTGCCTTGGACGCGAACGACCCACTGGATCAGATCTCGCTTGTGCGGAGTGGACGACCCCGGGGCAGCCACGGATAGCAGTGGGACAATGCCGTTGGGACCGAGCGGAACTGTATCGTCGACCCGGTCGTCGGCGAGATAGACCAGGACGACGCCTCGGCCTGGAGCACCGGACAAGCCGGGTACGTCTTGCCCTCTCGCGATCGGGATTACCGCATTGCCGTGTGTTCGATCCGAACCAACGAAGTCGATACGTCCGACCCGTCGACTACGCCTGATGATCGGGACATCTCCGCCGAGTTCGGAGAAATCGAAGGTCATCGGGTTGACGGGTTGGGGCCAAACGACAGCCCACTCAGCGATCGCGCCAGCAGCCGTGGCTTTCTCGATGAATTTTCGGAGCGGCCCGATCACGATCTCATAGTCAGGGTGCCACCGGAACTTGCGGAACAGCGCTAGAAAGTCGACGGCTGACACAGTCCCGATGCGCACGGCAACCCTTCCTGCGCTTCCGTCCGCGCGCACGTAGTCAAGGGCCACCTCGTCTATGGCGTGCTGCAGAAGTGGAATGCCGACGTGGGTAAGGTTGGCCAGGTTGTCTGAACTTCCCCGCTCGGGCAGGCCGTAGCGGTCCTGGATGCCCCCGGCGGTGGCCTTGGAGTCGATGACGGCGTTCCACATCTTGTTACGCGCGGTCGGTTTGAGCCATGGCAAGTGCTGACTTACCAGCGGCGGGATCTGTCGCGGTTCGACCAGCGGCATGCCATCGTCGTCGAAACCTTCGTACTGTCGGAGTTCCTCTCGCAGCGCTTCCTCATCCATCAAGAGCGCCTCAAAAGCTTCGTAAAGATCGACGTGCGCATCTCGGCGGATGTACAGGCGAACGAGATCTTTGTAACCCGGCCGGAACCCAAACCAGCGTCCGGCTTGCATCAACGTATCTGCCTGGCCGGCCTTTCGGCGGAAGTACGAGACCGTGAGTCCCTCGACCGTGAATCCCCGGCTGAGCTGAGTGCCTCCGACGAGCACGCGCCAGACTTTGTCGGCCTCGAAGTCGAGTTTCTTCTGCTGAGCCTGGATCTCTTTATCGGAATTGACGATCAGGATCGGGTCGCCATCCACGGTCATTTGCGCGTAAGCAGCCCCTATGAATTGCGCTAGCTCATCAAACGCGGCCGGGATTGACTCGCCTGTCGCGCGTGCCTCCATCACGGGCCGAAAATCGGTCTCGTAGAGGTTCCGCAGGCGCTTGAGACCCTCGGTCGACGTGAACTTTGCCGAATGCCACAACGACCGAACGTCATCGGCCGTCACGCTGTGCTCCGCCTTCTTGACGGACTCGTGAACCAGCATCGTGTGGTGGCGATAGGTACGTGAGGAGACTTGTTCGCGGTACTTCTTGATTGCGCCGGTCAGGACCCAGGCGTCGAGCGCCTCACGGAGCTCCCCGAGCCGATTGGTCGCGTCGGTTTCGCGATCCCCGATAAGCGGACGGACGTAGGCAAGCTCATTCGAGTTGGCGACGGTCTTCTTCTCGTCATCCCATGTCTTGCCAACGTCATGGAAATCGTGAACACCCATGTAATCCGGTGGACGCTTGAGCGACAGAACAAAGTCTGCTGGAAACAGGTCTCGCTCGTCATCCGGGTCCACGAACACGTTGGCGAACGGCGTCGCCGTATAGCCCACGTACTGCGCCCGGGGACACAGGTGGAGAATCTCAGTGATGAGCCTGTTGATAGTTGTCCGCTTGCGATTTGCCGCAGAGCTCGCGTTCCACTTAGCTGGATTGGTGGTATCAACCGATGCTTGGTCGGACTCGTCGTCGATAATGAGCACTGGAAGCTGCGCGAGGTCGTTCTTGAGCGGCGTTAGATCTTGGATGAGCTTCTGTAGCGGTGCTTTCACCTTCTTTACGACTGCGACGTAGGCATCAGCGTTGAAGAGATTCACGTCGTCGTTCAAAGCTTTTTGCTTGTCGGTTTTGAAGAAGCGAAGTCTGGTGAGGCCCTGCGGTAGTCGCTTGTAGTCGCCCCCGTGTGTCGTGACCCTTGAGATGCCAACAACGCCCGGCTGCTCTAGTGCGGCGCCGTGCTTGACGAACCGGCCGGCTAGCCAATCATTGTCGTGTTGGTAGTCGAGCTCCTTCGCGACCGCCGGATCGGCAGGGTCTAGGCCAGCGAGAACGTTCTCCTCGCCCATGAGTTCCATGTCCATCCGCCGCTGTGTTTGAGCCCTCAGAATCTCGATCGTCCCAGTGAGGACGATTATGAGGCGGTATCCGGCGTCGATGGCCTTGGCAGCGACGCCCGTGAAATTGGCTGTCTTGCCGCTCTGCACATAGCCGACGACGAGGCCTTTGGTCTGCTTAACCTCGGTGCGGGTGGGCTTTGTAAGCCGCTTTATGACATCCGAGGAGGTCTCATCGAGGGAAGTGATCGCTGAGCCATGCCACCCCTTTACATCACGCAGGTAGGCCTCGTAGTCGTCCCAATAGACGGTGGCGCGCTGTTTGCGCGCTTCGTCGTACCAAGGCTCAAAGCGCCGCGAAATGACGATGGCGGGGGCCTCGAAGACGGGCATTCTTTCCGAGATGGCGGTCATCACGGCTGGTTGGAGGTCAAGTAGGCGATAAATGACCTGCCGGCGCGCTGGGGTCCGCGGCGCTGTCGCCTGCTCGTCATCGTCGAGAAACCCACCCTCGGAGTCCGCGTCCCACTTGGCAAGCGCCATGCGCATCTGTGTGGTGGCTGGGTCGTTCTCCGAGCTGCAGGCGATGTAGTGAGCCAGTGTCTGCGACTCGACCTGGGTTCCGCCGGACATGGCATTCAGTAGTGGATCTAGAGCTGTGGGCATCTGATTTGAGAGCGCTATGAATACGTTCTTGAGCGCGTCAGCCCACTCGGGTCGCTCATGCACTGTCATAGTCCGCTTCCCCTGGAATAGCTATGAAGCCAGCAAGTACGCCGGGCACACTGTCAGAGGTGAAGCTCGTTAGGTCGATCTTGTACGACACCTCTGAGACAAGTGGAAAATTCGGCACCACCGGAGCAAGACGCTCGGCCGTTATCGCTGGGAAGTCGCTCTCCACGGCAAACGCACGGGGCGGAGTGCGGAAAGCCCAGCGGGTGGAGTACAGATCGGCCTCCTCAGCGAGCCAGCCGGATGAGGCGAGGAGCGCGTCGAGGCGGACCAAGTGGCCTCCGACAGCTCCACGCACCGCGTCCACCAGCTCTGGGAGGGTCCGACCAGTGGTCCCAGCACTTCGAGTGAGCTGGATGGAGAGCAGACTGAGGGGCACGCCGGGAATGGGCACAAGTTGAGCGACGCCGTTGATCTTATGCTTACGCTGCTCGCCGGCCGTGGTCTTGACCTCAATGTGGACATCGTCGAATAGGAAATCGTGCTCTTCGGACAGCGGTCCGTGCCACGTAGACACAGCCAGCTCGGCACCAACGGCTCCGATCAAGAACTCCAGGAAGAGAAGCTCGCCAACCAGCCCGATTTCGTTCTCAAGAGTGAGTCCCCCAAGCGAGACAAGCATCGTGCGGTGACGAGCGACTGCTCCTGCGACAGATGCTGCGAGCGACTCCTGCTCGACTTGGAGGTCGTCCGCTATGGAAGCGAGGAGACCGTATGCGGCGTAGACGTCGTCCCCGGTCCGAACGCTGAGTTCCGCCACTTCTTCGCCGCCTGAGACGACGGCCCGGAACTGGACATTCTTGAGCTTGGCAACGTCCGGTTCAGGCGTCTGATGGGCGGTTAGGAGTCGGATCAGACCAAGCTGGGGATCCAATTCGAGCCGACACGCCGGCGCACCGTCGATCGGGAGCACGATCGGAACACCCGATTTCCACAGTTCGTGGAGCGTTGCCACGGTGAGGTGTCGTCCATCTCCCGGCGAGTCGGCCATGGCGATTCGCGGCCGCCTCAATCCTCGCTGTGCCAGTGCGCTTCAGCTTCGACGGCCGTCTCAAGCACGCTCTTCCACAGGGCGATTTCGTCCTTGTCACGCGCGCCAAGGACTTGTCCCTCGAATACGTGATGCGTGAGCAAGAACATGATTGCCTTGAGCATTGGAGCATCGTTCAGGCTTCCTCCATGTGGCGCGAAGAGCGCCCTGTGGCGACTATTGAGCCACAGCGTCTTGGTGACCAGATCGACGTCAAGGAACTCGCTGGTCGGGAGCCGTTTCCACTTGACGTCCATGGAATCGCCCTCGATAAACGGCAGCTCGTTGCCGATTCGCTTCTTGACGCTGGGAGCGAAGCCTTTGTCCGGCCTGATCACCGGTTTACGACGACGCTTGCGCCGGTTGCCTTCAGCGAACACCGACTCGGCGATTTGCAGGTAGTCGATGAAGGTCGTCCCGTCGCTTGCGGCACCATGCCCGACGGCATCGTGGAATACCGCTTCGAATTTGAGACCGCTCTTTTCCGGATTCATGGTGACGAACGATCCGATCGCTTCGGCGTCCTCGAGAACCACACGTGCCAACTGTCTAGACGGGCTCGGGTTCGCGGTGTCCGACCAGCCGCCGACCTGGAGCAGACGGTCGTGCCGGTAGATGTAGAACCCCTGGAAGTGCTGACCAGTCTTGGTACCGATGCGAAATCCCGTGATGTCAGAACGGGCTGGCCATACGTGACAAGCAAGGCGGACGCTGGTGTGGCCAGCTCTGGCAACTAGGTCCTTTGGGTAGTCCGGATGGCCTGACTGCGGATAGCCGAAAGGGTCGATGGGGAGCACGGGGACTCCGTTGGTGGTGAACGCTTCTTCTACGTCATCGATTAGCACGAAGACGCGAAGTCGGTCGGCCGAAAGCAGCCGGTGAAACGTGACGCCAAGATGAGCTCGCAACGCCGACTCTCTGATCGAAAGCCAACCCTGCGCCTCGGTTGCGTCGTTACCCCGGTAAACGTTGCGAACGTCAGACCAGATCACCGATGTTCCAATGGCGGTGCCAAGGATCTGCTCGCGGGTACCGGCAGCTTCGATGGCTGCCCGAGACGCGAGAACCTCGCACGTGAAGTCTCTTGAAAAGTCAGCCCGTCGGATTCGTCTTCCGACAGCGGGCTTATCCGACGACATGGATAAGACTGTGAGGACGTCGCTGTGTCCGAACGACGCCGCCTTCAAGCCCATGCCGAAGTTGCCGAGATCGGTAGCGTGGTAGTCGCGTTGGTATCCGATCGTCATTGCGTCATCGATAACGTCGCCATCCATCCCGTGCCCGTCATCTATTACTTCAACCTGCGCAAGGCGATCCTCCTGAGTCAACAGGCGGATCGCGACCCGAGATGCGCCAGCGTCGATGCTGTTGTCGACGAGGTCGGCGATGGCCGACTCAAGCGTGTGATTTGCGCCGAGACTCTTGACTAGGCCAGCGTCCGGCGCAAGCTTGATGCGCTTGACAACATCGTCTGTCTCAACGATCACTCGAACCCTCCGGACCTTGACTACCGGCGCGGCCCTACGGCTTGACGTGCCGGCGCCCGGTCGGGTCGTGAAAGTCTAGATCCGCAACCGAGAGCCGCGGGAACGTCCGTATGCGCGCTCTCGCCGCAGTCCGACGCGGTCGGGAGTGGCGAAGCCATTGGTCTGGATTACTACCACATGCTCTTGACGTGTGGCCCCGCCACTACCGGCCTCGGACCGCTGATTCGATTCGATCGGCAGCGAGGTCCGGGGCCTCGTGCTCCCAAACGCGGAGCACCCTCCAGCCGAGCTCGGCGAGATGAGCGTCCGTGGCCCGGTCACGGCTTACGTTGTCCTGCAGCTTGGCCGCCCACCAGTCCGCGTTCGTTGCAGGAAGGGTCTTGTGCTCCGGACACCCATGCCAGAAGCACCCATCGACAAAGACCGCCAGGCGCTGGGCAACGAACGTGAGGTCAGCGCGTCGACGCGGCAGGCCTGGGAGCGGCCGGTCTACGCGGTAACGGAGACCTCGCCCATGGAGCAGCCGGCGTAGCGCCAATTCGGGGGTTGTATCCCGTCGACGTTGGCGGGACATACGCAGCGAGGTGGCCGGGTCGGTTGACGGGCGCGACACCTCCGGAATGGTAGATCGACCCTCGGGTGTGCCCTCCGTGGGTAAAGTGTTGATGGTCACGACTGCGAGGCTGCCGTCCTGCGCGACGGGTATTCTCGCGCGCGTGGACAGGCAAAGCGCGATCGGTGTTCTCGACCTTTTCAGCGGCGCTGGAGGCCTCAGCACTGGACTGATGGCCGCTTCAGACCGCTTCGCGATGCTCCGAGCCGTCGAGGCCGACGCCGCTGCCGCAGCGTCTTACGCCGCCAACCATGGGGCGGACACGGTCTATGCCGGACCGATCGAAGAGTGGCTGCGGTGCGAGGAGGTGCCCACCGCCGACGTCGTCATAGGCGGTCCTCCGTGCCAGGGCTTTTCGGCGCTCGGTAAGCAAGATGTCCTGGATCTTCGCAATCAACTCTGGCTGCGGTATGCCGAAACCATTCGTAAGGCTCAGCCGAAGTACTTCGTGTTAGAGAATGTTCCGGCCTTTTTGAAGTCCGTGCAGTACAAGCGCTTTCGACAGCAGTGCGAGCCGAGACGGCAACTCGGCGCTTACACCTTCCAAGCTGCGATCCTGAACGCCGCCGATTACGGGGCCGCTCAGATACGCAGACGGGTGGTCCTGATCGGCCACCATCGCGATCTGGCTTTTCCCGGGTTCCCGGTCGCCACTCGGCAGAAACCCGAATGGCTCACCGTCAAGCAAGCGCTGGCCGGGTTACCTCGGAGAGTTCGGCGTATCACGCTTCCAGATCAACGGATCGAGTTCGCCGACAAATATCTTCCCGGTGGCTTCAGGAGTGATGAACTGCACCTGACACGTCATTACGAGCAGGTCTCACTGGAGCGGATCGCGCACATACCCGCCGGGGGAAACCGATTCGATATTCCTCGCCATCTGCTTTCCCCGTGCTGGCTCGACCACACCGGAGGATCTACCGACGTAATGGGCAGGTTGTCGTGGGACAAGCCGTCGGTAACCATTCGAACCGAGTTCTACAAGCCGGAGAAGGGACGCTATCTGCATCCCTCCGAGAACCGGGCTCTGACACACCACGAGGCCGCGAGAGTCCAAGGCTTCCCCGACGACTACCAATGGGTTGGTTCCAAGAGTTCCATTGCGAGACAGATCGGCAATGCCGTACCACTGCCGCTTGGCTCAGCCATCGGCGAATTGCTTCTGTCATCGCTCTGAAGCGCGCGGACTCGTTTCATTCGGCAGCAAGCTGCCGCCTCGCCGGGGCTCTGTAGATCGGGAGTACAACTCGGATAGCTCGGTCAATACTCCGTGCTCAACCGAATCCTAGTTCAGATAGAACTGTTTGACGGTCTCTATCGGACGTTCAAGCTGTGCAAAATGCCCGGTGTCTCTCAGCAGATACGCAGACAGTTTGGGCACAAGGT
Source organism: uncultured Solirubrobacteraceae bacterium (assembly GCA_964242305.1). Lineage (GTDB taxonomy): Bacteria > Actinomycetota > Thermoleophilia > Solirubrobacterales > Solirubrobacteraceae > DATLGB01. The sequence goes on along the minus strand of CAXTBB010000013.1, from coordinate 46,884 downwards.
CTTCAGCCTTCCGCGCATCCTCTGCCGTTACCAGTGGGTCACCATCGCCTACCACTAACCGCACGGTAGCGAGCACCCGCGGATAGACGTCCCGGTAATCGTATGCATACCCGATGTCGAGAGTATCCCTGACTGTGTCAATATCGAATGAGCGGACAGTGCTCTTCAACGTACTCGAGGGCACGCTGTCCGGATGCGCGTAAAAGCCAGCCAGAACACTCCGAGCCAGCGCATCTGACTGGGTGACGGCGCGGAGGCCAAGGACGGTCACTGGGCCGGCGTTTGCCATCAGACGCAGCTTGGCAAGACTCTTTGCACCACGGGAAGAGTGCAATGATGTCACCAGGGAAAGATGCGCAGCGTCGAAAAGACTGACAAACACGCCACTGACTGAGAATAGATTTGCAACTTGAACGTTCTCGCTCGAAAGCGTTGCCATGAAGGTCGCGAGGCACCCTCCAGTCGAATGGCCGACGACGTCGAGCTCGTCATACCCGGCGGCAGAAACAAATGAGAGTACGTGCCTACAGACGTCATCAAGATCAGGCATGGTCGAAGGAAACCGCGTAGCGCTGAAGTCAAGGATGAAAACTGCACCGGGGTCCACGTCAAGAGTTGCCATCGCCCGCAGAAAGGGCAACCAGGTCGCCCATCTTCCATTGAGTCCAGCAACAAAGACTGTGCACTTGCGACCTTGCCGATGCCGCGTCATGACTGTCAGAGGTGGGAGATGTTGCCTCGAAGAGGAGGCCCATACAAGCTTCTCCTCCACGAGATCACAACGAGCAATCTCGCGATCAACATCAAAGGGCCAATAGGCGCTATCGGGATCGACGGTTCTCACGAGAACATGATACGTGGCGGCACCGGACTCGGCAAATGCTACCGTGGGCGCTCAAGGGCCGGGCGCCGTGCACGACATCGGGTTGAGCCTATTTTCCGAGTCGGTCGCTGATCACCGCGACGGCGGTAGGGATGAGCAGGTATAGAATGACCGCCGAAGCTGAGGATCTCAGTCGAAACGGGAGCATGGGCCGTTGCCACACCTGCTCGATTGCTTCGCTGGGATCTCTATCACCACTGCCACCGGATAGGTATTGCGCTCTCAAGTAAGCGACGTAGGCACGTCGCTCGATTGCAACCTCTCTCAAGGTCAGAATAGTCGGGTACATCACAAACAGCCCGTCGCCGACGACAATGACGGCCGCCACGATGAGCGTTGCCCTACCCACCGGTAGCCACAGTGTGATTACGAGTAGGCTTAGGATGAGATGCAACACTGCCGACGCATACGTCCACTGAAATAGTCGGCGTACAACTCCCATGCCCCAGTACCCGTCGCTATTAAACGCCAGGTTCGGAAACCTACCAAAGCTCGCCTTTCCAGAAGCGGCGAGCCAGTCAGTTACGACAGCCCCCATCGCCAGCTGCTTGACAACGGTGTAGTACAGAAGTACCCCGGCCGCGTCTAGTAACAGGTAGCCGAGCGGATGGGAGCTGAACGAGTTCGCCCACCAAGCATCATTCACAGCTTCATGCCAGCGCCCGGGCGATACGTGATCTGGCTGAAACTGCCCAAGTGGGCCCTTGGCACGAGCGAGCGCCAAGAGCGGCAGCACGAGCGACATCGCTACGGCGAGGCAGGCCAGACTTCCCCACCATGTTCCGATGGCCGCGAATTGCTTGTTGGCCCGAGCAGTGGCGCGGTCAACGCCTGACCAATCGACGTCTTTGGTGCGATACTCGATATTTTCTTGATGAACAGGCACCAACTCCTCAATCGCATCGACCTGCCCGAAGAGGATCAGCGGCGTCAGTAGAGCTGCCAAGACCGCCAGCAGACTGACCGGGTCCGCCACCAGTGGAAACGCGAGTGACTGTCCCGCTTTCCACGGGTCGTGCCGTAGGGCGACACCAATCGCCGTGCTCCCCTGCCCGAACACAGTGTTCTCGACTGACGTACCAACGATGAGTAGAAACAGGTACGATGTTGCCAACACGCAGATGCGTTGTACGGGAGTCAAGCCGTCAAGTCGCAGGAACTGTAGAACCCGTGATGGCCGTCCAAAGAGGGCGGCAATCGCTCGTGGCTCAAGAGCTTGTTGTTGCATTAGGGTTGATCCCCGCGTCCTAACGAACGGTCGAGCACACAATGATGCGCACTCAACGGGCCGTTCCGCAGGGCTTCTTCTCCGCCAAAAAGGTACATCTCGAATGCGCGATAGTCGGCTTCTTGTACGAACCGTCGGATGGTCTGCTTTTGCGCGACGAAGCGATCCGCCCACACCGTCATAGTTTGGGCATAGTCTTTTGTCTCATTCGTCAGCTCTACTACAGCGAACCCTTGATTTTGCGCGTGAGCTAACATCGATGGCACATCGACGAACCCGTGCGTCCCGGGCCAGATCCTCTGGCGGATGAATGGATTTATTGCGAAACGAGAGTATGAGCTTGCGCAGTCAATGTATATGCGACTACGAGGGTGGGTCACTCTCGATACGTGACCGAATAGACGCCGATAGTTCGGGTTGTGCTCAAGCACGCCAAGCATGACAACGCCGTCAAACGGCGACTGAGTGTGAAAGTTCAGCACGTCGCACAATTCGACGGTGGCAGAGAGTCCCGCGGCGTCTAGACGGGCACATGTGAATTCGTAGGAGCGACGACCCAATGTGAGCGCGGTGACATCGAACTCGCGCGCTAGGAAGGTTGTCACGCCGCCCCAGCCACACCCGACATCCAATATACGTGTTGCGCCAACTTTTCGAAACTCTGAAGCGATCTTTTCGAGTTTCCGCTCGCTTGCATTTTCTAGGTCGCTAGACAAGCCGTCTGAGAAATGTCCCTGACTATACAGTTGATGCCGGTGGTCAAGGAAGGTAAGAAAGAACTCGTCCGGCCTGTCGTAGTGTGCTTCGATTAGGCCTCTTCGGTGCTGTGCGATGAGTGAGAGGGGAAACTCCGCGGCGAGTGATGCGCCGAATTTCAAGTTGATGCCGTACGGGAGCACGTGACGCACCCGAACAATGTCGCGCTGCTCGCCGATAGCTGTAATACGACCTTCCAGATAGTCAGTAGCAAGGGTCAATTGCGTGATGCGAGATGTCTCGGCGTCACCGCCGAATTCGAGTCTCCAGCTCGGAGCCTGCTGGCCGATCCGAATCTCTTGAGTGGTTGACGCCAGCGTGCCGCACGTGCCAGTAGCAATCAGGCGGGAGCCGAAGGTGGACAGGTCCACGCCTTTGGCAAAGAGTCCGCGGGGCGGCGGGGTCAATCGCATCGAGGCAGTGTATTTCTATGCCTCCGCTTCGTGGGTCGGCGAAGGGTCCTAACTCCTAAATAGCAAGTCGGCTTTCAACGAGTGCTGAAGGTCGCCACGTCGACGCCGGTCCCAAGCCGACCACGCTGGGAAGCCCGTTTCAAACAGCAGCACTGTGGCTATCCGCCTCGAGTCGCCAAGAGGACATCCAGCCCCAGCTGATAGCTCTCCGGGAAGCAGAGCCGCCCTTCAGGGTCGACCATCTTGAAGTACGCGATGCTCGAACAGTCGTAGGTCGGGGCCTTCAACTCCGCCTCTATTGCCACGGTCTCGCCTGGCATGGTGTCGGGCACATGTAGGTACCGCGGGCTCGTGATCAGACCGGGTCCAGTCAGCGGGCCTTGCCGCTCGAGTTTGCGATCGACCCAGGACACGGTGCCGGCATTGCGGATGCGCCAGGTCTTCGTGAAGATCTGCCCGGGCTGCGTCTGGCTGCCGTGAGGGATGGTGTCGTCCACGAACTCGGAGGCGTCGGCTGGATCTGCTTTCAGGATGGCTGGAGGACGATGCCCTCCCTCGCGACGGCGCTCTTGCTCCGCATTGTGATCCACCACCTCCAGAAGCGACAGCAGGAGGCCGTCAGCCGCGAAGGCCTGTTCGTAGAACTGCACCAAGGCGCGGCTGGGGCGTGTGTGGCCCTGTTCGACTCGGGATATGTGGGCCGGACTACAGCCGAAGCCCTCGGCCACTGCTTTGCCTGTCCAGCCGTGCGCCAAGCGGGTCTTCTGCATCGTCCAGGCCAGCACCGTCCGAGGTTGGCGAGGGACCAGGTGCGGCGGCAGTCGCGGGCGCGGCATCTATTGGCGGGATACCCGCTTCTCGGATTGCAGCTTGGTCAATAACCACGGAGTGCCGGACGCTGCGGTTCTGGCCCAATCCGAGGCCACAACTCGAAAGGTCCCACCGTGTCCAACCTCCCCGTACGAGCAGCACTGGCGCCACAGGGCGCGTTCTCGCCAGAGCGCCGCGCCTCGCGCGAGATCATCAAAGCCCGCGCCTACGGCCAGACCATCTCGGCGCAGGAGGAAGCCAAGGTCGAGGCCATCGCTCAGGTCACCGAGACGGCGCTGCTGGCAACGGCTCACGTTTCGGCTATGGAGAGCCTGCTCATCACGCAGGCGCCGCATGCCGAGCAGCGGCTGCGCCATCTGGCGGATGCCGGCTGCGCCGGTATGGCCGGTGTCGTGCTGGGCGTCGGCCGGCGGGTCTGAGCCATGTGGCTACTCGTTGCGATCTCGGTCGGGCAGCTACTGCTGTCTTTCCTGATCTGGTCGGCCCTGCTGGAGCTGCTCGGTCAGCAGCCGTCCGAACAGGATCGTTCGTCGCAGGCGATTGCCGACATGGAGCGACAGACGCTTCACGCGATGTTCGCTGCGGCCCGTGCGGGAGAGGTCATCGAAGGCCGGGCCACGGAACAGCGGTCGTGAGTCGCGCCGCCGCGTGGCTCGTCGGCTGCATTGTGCTGCTGGCCGTCCTGGACTCCGCTGGCCCGGCAATAGTGCGCCTCGCCGACGCTGCCGTACCGCTCGTTATTGCGATTGGGTGCGTGGCATGCGGACTGCGCATCGTGTGGCATTTCACTAGTCGCTACTAGATACGAGCGCCGCGCCGATCGGTGCTGTGGAATGCACAATTCTCTTGACTTGTTCACTGAGTGAACAAATACTAGAGCGTAGGAATGTTCACTCAGTGAACTAAGGATTGGAGGGTGACTATGAGCAGGGACCTACGAATAAGGGCTGTGTATCGCAAGCAAATCGATGAAGACAAGCTGGCACTGGCGTTCTTGCTGCTTGCCAAGTCGCTGTCCGAAGAGACTAACAATCCGGATGCCACCAAGCCCGAGCATCCGGATGTGAAGGCAGCGTGATGGAACCGACAGTACTCGCGAGTTGCGGAGTTGGTGTTGCGAGCCTGGCGCTTGCGGCCATCGAGGTGCGCGAGGCGAGGCGACCTGGTCGGCATCAGAGGCTTGAGCTTCGTATCGGCCGCGATGTCACGCCTGCGGCGGTGCTGGCCGTGCTCGACCGTCTAGCGGGCATGCACCGCTTTGCGTGGGTAGCGGTGTCGGTCGAAGCTGGTCGTGACGGCATCCATCATTTCGTTGAAGCTGACCAGACGACGATTGAAGCGCTGCGTGGGGCGCTCCAGGCGCACATTCCAAGCGCTCAGCTTGTGCCCGCGAGTCCACGTGTGGAGGAGGCATTCCGCGCCGGCGGCCTGATCCGTCTGCGCGGCCGTCTAAGGACGCTGCAATGCGACTCGCCGGAAACGCTTAGCGCCTCACTACTAGCAGCGCTTCAGCCGCTAGCCGGTCAGGAGCATCTAGTTCTGCGTTGGCTGATCCGGCCGGGACGTCCCATGACCGTGCCGGGTGCCCGTGAGGGTCAGCTCATCGAGCCTGAGCATCGGCGGCGGCTGCGTATCAAGAACCAGGGCAGCGTTGTGCGAGCGCAGGCGGTGCTGGCTGTCCGGGCTGGTCATAGCGCGCGGGCCGGTCATCTCCTCGCGCGGGTGACATCGGTACTACGGACGCAGAACACCGCCTACGGCCACTTGCGGGCTTGGTCGGTGCCGCAGGCCTGGCTGACTTGGCTGCTGCGACGGCGCGGCCTCATTCTCGGTGATCGCTACAGCACCGCCGAACTCGCCGGCCTGCTCGCCTGGCCGATCGACGCGCCGGCCTTGCCAGGGTTGAGCCTCGGCACGTCGCCGCGGCGCATCCCTTCGCAACGCATCCCGTCAACCGGTCGTCTGCTCGGCACCGCGACTTGGCCGGGTTCGGAGCGCCCGATTGCTCAGCCCGAAGTCGGCGCTCTCAGTCACAGCCTGGTGACGGGGCCGACCGGTGTCGGCAAGTCGACGCTGCTTATCAATCAGATCGCACAGGACATGGAGGCCGGTCGGGGTTGCGTGGTCATCGACGGTAAGGGCGATACGTTCGCCGGCGTCCTTGACCGTGTGCCCGAGCACCGGCGAGGCGATCTGCTGGTGCTCGACTGCGCTTCGGCCGGTCCCCAGCCCGGGCTCAAGCTGTTCGGCGGTGCTGAACCGGAGCTCGCCGCCGACGTTGTACTCGGCGTGCTGTCGGATCTCTACCGGAGCGAGTGGGGACCGCTGTCGGAGCGCTACCTCAGGGCCGGGCTCATGGCCGTGGCTCACGATCGGCACGGCACGTTGGCCGATGTCCCTTACGTCTTTAGCGATGCGGCCTATCGCCGCAAGTTGGCCGGGCGGCTGCGTGATCCGCTGACCAAGATGACCTTCGCCGGCTTTGAGGCAATGGGGCCGGCCGAGCGCCAGCAGCAGCTGGCTGCGCCGCTCAACAAGCTCGGCCAGCTGCTTAGCCGGCCGGTGGTGCGCACGGTGCTTGGCCAGACGCAGCCCAGTCTCGACTTCCGCCAGGTGCTGCGCCGTAATCAAATAGTCGTCGTCTCGCTGGCGCCGGCTCGGGTCGGCGCGCCGGCCTCCCGGCTGATTGGAGCGCTGACGGTCTTTGCCCTGTTCCAAGCCGTGCAGGCTCGGTCATCGCTGTCTGAGCGGGCACGCCGCCCGTTCATGGTCTACATCGACGAGCCGCGCGCACTCGGTCATTTGCCGATGCCATTGGATGCCCTGCTCGAGCAGGCCCGCGGTCTCGGTGTCGGCATCACGCTGGCGCCGCAAAGCGTCAAGCAGCTACCCAAGAACGTCCAGGCAGCCGCCCTCACCAACGTCGCAACGCGCGTCGTCTTTCGCCAGAACGCCGACGACGCCAGCCTGCTAGCCCGTGACTTGTCGGGCGTGACAACCGAAGACCTCGGCGACCTGGCCGCGTATGAAGCCGTCGCCCGTATCGGTCTCGGCTCGGGCGACATCGCGGAGCCGGTAACCATCCGCACCCGCCCGCTAGCCAAGGCCACTACCGATGGTCGTGAACTCGCCAAGGCGAACGCCGAGCTTCACGGACAAAGCCTCGACAGCATCGATGCCGGCTTGCAGCAGCGTCATGAGGCGCCCAGCAGCGCGCCGGTCGGACGCAAGCGGAGGGCCTCATGAGCCGCGTGAATTGGTGGCCGGTCGCCTGTCCGCTCGCGTCGAGTAACTACGACCGCTTTTCCTGCCACGGCGCGGCGCACGACGAGGTTGTGCCCGCGAATGTTCTTACCCCATTGCCCGGTGGTCGGCATTGCTGTCGCCATCTGGCTCTCCTACCTGTTAGGCGCTGCTGCTCTCGGAAGGCCTTTGGAGCTCGGTGGCTCGTTTCCACTTTCCCTCTCGCTGGTCCGGTCGCGCCGAGCTGTCCGAGTCCCTTCCAATACTTCTCCGACCTCCTAGCACTGGCTGTGCCCGCGAAAGAAAAGAGAGAGCAAGCGCGGGAGCGGACCACCTTCCGTCTTGAGAAGGGGAAACCGTGAGTCGCCGTCTGACGACCGCTCAGCTGCTGCGGCTTGGCGACGAACTCGGCGACGCTGACCGCAAGCTCCTGCGACTGGTAAGTCAGCTTGGCCTCATGTCGCACGCCCAGCTCGCGGCGAGCCTGCCGGACGCCGACGGTCCGCCTGCGACCGTCGCCCGCGATGTCCGCCGTCGTTTGCTGCGGCTAACCGAGCTCGGACTGCTGGCCCGACTGCAGCGCCGCGTCGGCGGCGTGCGGGCCGGGTCGCAGGGCTTTGTCTATTACCTCGGCCCGTCCGCTCAGCGCCTGATCGCCTATTGGGATGGCCAGGGTTTAGTTCGCGGCCGCTATCGGCCGGAGCCGGGTGGCCGCTATGTAGCGCATCGTCTGGCGGTTAGCCAGCTCTATGTCGACTTGCTGGCGGCGGCTGACGGCGGCGAGGTCGAGCTCCTCAACTTCGACGTTGAACCCGACTGCTGGCGGCGCCACTCAGATGCCCTGGGCGGACGAACGCTGCTCAAGCCAGATGCCTATGTCCGACTCGGCGTCGGGGCCTATGAGGATCGCTACTTCGTCGAGGTCGACCTTGGCACCGAGAGTCGGCCGGTCATCGCTCGCAAGGCGCGGGCCTACATCGAGTACTACGCCAGCGGTCAAGAACAGGCCGGTTCGGGTGTGTTCCCGCGCGTGGTACTTCTGACGAACACCGAGGAGCGGCGAGTGGCGCTGGCCGACATTTGCTCGCGGTTGCCGGCCGAGCATTGGCGGCTGTTTACGGTCGGGCGACTCGATAAGGCCGGCGACATGCTGAGCGGGCAGCTCGAGGCTGAGGCTTCGGGGGCAGCGACTGGGGGCGAGCTGTGATCCCGCGGCGCACGGTCCTGATCGGTGACGCGCTCGAGCGGCTCCGCGATTTGCCTAACGACAGCGTGGACTGCGTTATCACTAGCCCGCCGTACTTCGGGCTGCGCGACTACGGCGTGACAGGGCAGCTCGGACAAGAAGGGCACATCGACGAGTGGGTCGCCAACTTGCGTGCCGTCTGCCGCGAGCTTCATCGAGTGCTCGCACCGTACGGCTCGCTGTGGCTCAATGTCGGCGATGCCTACAGCCGGCACCTGCGCTTCGGGGCCGCACCGAAGTCGTTACTGCTCGGTCCCGAACGGCTGGTCCGGGCGCTGGTCGACGACGGTTGGCTACTGCGCAACAAGGTCGTCTGGGCCAAGAGCAACCCGCTTCCCAGCCCTAGCAAGGACCGCCTGACGACGGCTCACGAGTTCGTCTATTTCCTTACCAAGCAGCCGAACTACTACTTCGACCTCGACGCCGTCCGCGAGCCGCTGGTTAGCCACCGCAAGGCGTCGAAGGGATCGCGCACGCCGCAGCACGCGCTTGGGGTCTTGGCCGGTGGCCGCGACGGACTGGTCGCGATGCAGCGGAAAGGAATGAGCGGTCATCCGCTCGGCAAGAACCCGGGCGATGTCTGGCGGATCGGCAGCTCCTCCTTCCGCGGCGCGCACTTCGCCACCTTCCCGCCTGAGCTGATCCGCCGGCCGCTGCTGGCTACCTGCCCGCCGCGGGTCTGTACTAAGTGCGGCTGTCCCTGGCGACGATCGACACGCCGCGTCGACTTCGTGGGTGGCCAACCGCAGGTGCGGCCGTTCGTGCTGTGCGGCTGCGGCGCGACGACTCGACCGGGCTTGGTGCTCGATCCGTTCTTTGGGGCCGGCACGGTCGGGTTGGTCGCAGAAGCGTTTGACCGCGATTGGCTAGGTATCGAACTCAATCCCGAATATGTCGAGATGGCGGGGGAGCGCGTCGGCTTCGACCCGGGACCTCTAAGGCGGGCGGCATGAGCGCGACCCTTGACGTCAGCGGTACGGTGCCCGGCTCGACCGTTTCAAGAATCGGCCCCGGCACGGCTGGAACCGTCCGGGGCCTGGCACAAGGAGTTGAGCCCTCCCGATGCAGCACGAGCCTAGAACTCGCGGCACCTCGGTTGTCGAGGAAGACGACGCTCTCGACCAGGCCGTCCTCGGCCTACTGGTATCCGACAGCTCGCCGACTATCTGGGCGCTGGTCGACCTCCAGCGTGAGATCGGCGACGATCTGGCAACGCTCGACAGCCTCGCGCGGCTTGAACGCGCCGGTCTGGCCCACGTTGTTCTCGGCCGATGTGTCTTTGCCAGCCGAGCCGCGCTTCGGTCTTACGAACTGTGGTAGACGTCCGGACGGCGGACTTGTAGCAGGTGCGTCTAGATTGCTAAGACAACCAAACTTCTCCTCGCAGATGCCAGATCGGCTGGTACTGTCGTCATACGGTCAAACCACACCGAAAGGAACCACATCATGGCCGATGACAAGACACTGGCCCAGCAGTACTACGAAGAGGTCGAGGCGCTCAAGACGAGCGGCAAGTCCAACGCCGAGGCGATCCGCGAGACCGCCGAGAAGCACGGCAAGAACGAAAACGCCGTCCGTGGCGGTATCCACCAGTACAAGACCAAGCTCAACGGGGGCGGCACCACGCCTTCGCGGCGCGGCCGCAAGGCGGTGGCCAGCGTCGATGACTATCTGTCTACCGCCCGCCAGTCGCTCGAATCAGCGCTGGCCCTCATTGACAGCGAAGTCGACGATGCCAAGGCCGCTCTCGATGCCGCTCAGTCTCGCTATGAGGACGCCGTCGCCGGCGTCAAGGACAAGAAGGCCGACATCGAGAAGAAGCTCAAGGCGCTGGCGTAATAGTTACAACAAAGTGTTCACTTGGTGAACAAATGGTGGCATACTGGTAGAAATAAGTAGGAGTAGTAACGATGAGCATGACACCAGCCCAAGCCGAAAGCCTCGGCGCCTTGATCGTCAAAGCGAGGGCACGCAAAGGCCTGACCATGCGAGCCCTCGCGGCGCAGATCGGCGTGGCAGTCGGTTGGATTGCCAAGCTGGAAGCCGGTCAATTTGTCGATCCGGCCTCCGACCGGCTCGCCAAGCTGAGCAGCCTGCTCGATATACCGCCGTCGCGGATCAACCGCATCACCGGAGGCGCCATGACCAATGGGCTACCCGAGCCACGGGTCTACTTCCGAGCCAAGCTAGGCCTCACGGCCGAAGAAACCGACGAAGTCGAACGTCACATTCGGCGACTGCGGGGCAAGTCGTGAGCAGCACCCCGCCATTCGCTTTAGTTCCCGGCAGCGACATATTGCCGCAGCTTCGCGCACTTCGGCCGCGGCGTCCGTTGTCAGCGCTTGAAGCGCGCGCCGTTGCCGAGCGCCAGGCGGGCCTATTGCTCGATCTCATGAGCATCAAAGAGCCGCCGGTGCCGCAATTTGTGATCTCGAGCCTGCCTGGGATCTTGGTCGAGTGGAGGCGGGACTGGCCGGCCGCCGGCACCACCATCGACACGGGTACGCGCTGGCATGTCGTCATCAAGGCCGACGATCCGCGGCGGCGGCAGCGCTTCAGCCTGGCCCACGAGTTCAAGCACATCCTCGATGCGCCGTTCCTGGACGCGCCGGAGCAAGCCAATGATCCAATCGACGATCCAGTCACCCGTCGCCTATGCGATTACTTCGCGGCTTGCCTGCTCATGCCGCGGCCATGGGTCAAGCACGATTTCTACGGCGGCCAGCAGAACGCTCACGAGTTAGCCCGTCGCTATTACGTCAGCGTCGAGGCGATGCAGACTCGGCTGCGGGAGCTAGGCCTTGCTTCGATGGTGCCCAAGGCGCGGCACAGGAGCGCGGCATGAGCGTCACCAAGAAGCACCGTGCTCCGCTCACGGCCGTCATCTATCTTCGCGTATCCAGCAGCGGCCAGGTCAACAAGGGCAGCGACCCGGAGGGCTACTCGATCCCCGCGCAGCGTCAGGTCTGCCGCGATTACGCCACGCAGCTGAAGGCGGACGTAGTCCGCGAGTACGTCGAACCGGGCCACACCGGCACCAACGTCAACCGGCCGGCCATGCAGCGACTTCTGGGCGACCTGGATGAGCTCAAGCCCGATTACGTGATCTTCTACGACCTATCGCGCATTTGCCGCAACGACTTCGACGCTCAGTGGCTGTGGCGAGAGATAACCGACAAGCACGGCGCGCTCATCCAGTCAACCCGCGAACGAGTCGACTCGTCACCCTCAGGCCGATTGACCTACTCCATCATGGCGGCCGTCAACGCCATGCGCAGCCGCGACGACGCCGAGAAGGTCAAGATGGGCCTGCGCCGCAAGCACGCAACTGGCGGCACCAACGGCAAGGCGCCGATCGGCTACCTCAACGTCCGCAGGCGTGAGCTTGGCCGCGATATCCGCGTAGTCGAAATCGATCCCGAGCGGGCGCCTCTAGTGCGCATGGCTTTCGAGTGTTACGCAAGCGGCCAATACAGCCTGACCGCCATCACGGAGCTATTGGACGCAGCTGGCCTGCGTACCCCGATGACTGCCAAGCGGCCGGCCAAGGCGCTGGGGCGCAGCGCGGTCTACCGGATCCTGCGTGACGATTACTACATCGGGACCGTCACCTACGAAGGGGTCAAGAATCCCGACGGCAACCACCCGCCCCTTATCGACCAGGCCAGGTTCGAGCGAGTTCAGGAGATCCTGCGCGCCCACGCACTGAGCGGTGAGCGCAGCCAGAAGCACGAGCAGTACCTCAAGGGCACCGTGTTCTGTGGCAACTGCGGCAGCCGGCTGCTGTTCAGCCCAGTGACCGGCAACGGCGGACGCTACGAATACTTCTCCTGCCAAGGCCGGCGCCGACCCGGCATCGCTTGTCGGGCCAGACATCTCCGCGTCGATGAGGTCGAAGCAGCCGTCGAGCGCTACTACCTAGAGCACGTCGGCCTGACGGCGGTCGACCAGCAAAGTGTCCGCAAAGCCGTCACCGAGTACGCCGAGCGCAAGCAGGCGATCGCCCAACGCGAAGGTCAGCGAGCTACACGCCGCATCGAGGCCCTCAAGAAGGAACAACAACGACTGATACAGCTCAGCTACCGGGACCTCGTCGACGACGACGTACTAGCCGCCGAGCAAGAGCGCATCAAGGGGGAGAGGGCGCAGGCCGAAAAATGGGCCACCGCCGCTACTAGAGACACACAGCAAATTCTCGAGGCGCTTGACACTGCTCTACGGCTGCTAGACAAGCCCGGCGAGGCATACCTGCGCGCTAGCCCGGTGACACGGCGCATGTTCAACCAGGCCATCTTCGAGAAGTTGCTAGTCGATGACGGCGACGTCACCGAGGCGGCCAATACGCCATGGGTCGATGGAATGGGAGACCTGGCGAGAGCCCTGCGAAACGAATCAGAACGGCGCGAGACAGCCGGCGTCGAGGCGGCGGCTCCGATCCGAAAACGATCGCGAGCCCGAAACGACCACGACCCCCAACATGGGGGCCGCGGTTTGAACTTCGACAGATTGGTGCCCCCGCAAGGACTCGAACCTTGAACTCAAGCATTAAAAGTGCCGTGTGTTGCCATTACACCACGGGGGCCGAGGCCCCGGAAGCGTAGTTAGACTGTCCCGCTCAGGCCCCCATGGTCTAGTGGTTATGACGCCGCCCTTTCAAGGCGGAGATCGCGGGTTCGAGCCCCGCTGGGGGTACTCGATCCATCCGGAGGCGTGGGAACGTGCGTTCGCGCCTCGACGCATCCCGGCCGCGGTCGAGCAGAGAGCGCTGAAGCTCAGGCGCGAAGGCCTTTCGATCAGTCGTATCGCCGCTGAGACTGGGATGGCGAAGTCCACAATGTCAGTGCTCGTTCGTGGCGTCCCGCTGACGGGCCAACAGCGGGCGGCGCTCGACTCGATGGAACCCGGCGGCGCGGGCACGACGCCTGGAGCCGGCAGTGCCGAGCCCATCGCCGCAACGCGCGACTCCCGGGACGGGCGCTCGCCCAGCTGAACGCAGCTGACTACACCCCGCGTCATGCTGTTCTGAGAGCTCGTGGCTGGACGGCTCCGGCTACCTCGATCGTCGCTGCGCAAATCGATCGTCAACAACGCCGCGTCGGCCTCGAAGCGCGTGTGCAAGCCGTTGCTCTACGGAACGACTCATGTCCGCGTCCACTCGACGTTCATCGTGCAGAGCATTTCCGACGCGATCCAGGAGATCGGCGGCTTCGAGCGGTCGGAGTGGCTGGACCTCAATGGGGCCAGGCCGGCGGCTGAGTGAACCGGAAAGCGGCCTACTCCGTATTCTGACCGTATGTCAGCCGACCCGCGCTGGGCGCCGGAGCCTCCGCTCGAACTGCCGCCCGCCAGCATCATGCACGTCCACGGCCGCGGCGAGCTGTTCGTCCGCGACACGGGCGGGGACGGCCAGCCGGTCCTGCTCCTGCACGGCTGGATGTTCTCGGCCGACCTCAACTTCTGGCGCAACTACGACGCGCTTTCGGACGCGGGCTACCGGGTCCTGGCCATCGACCACCGCGGGCACGGCCGGGGGATCCGCTCGCACGCCGCCTTCCGGCTGACCGACTGTGCGGACGACGCGGCGGCGCTCCTGCGTCAGCTCGAGGTGGGCCCGACGCTCGTCGTCGGCTACAGCATGGGCGGGCCGATCGCGCAGCTGATGGCCCGCGACCACGCCGAGGTCGTCGCCGGCATCGTGCTGTGCGCGACGTCCTCGCACTGGAGCGACTTCCGCCAGCGCCTGCTGTGGCGCGGGCTCGCACTGGTCCGGCTCGGTCTCGGCCTGGCGCCCGACTTCGCGTGGCGCAACGGCCTGCGGCTGGCGGGCTTCCCCGACCATCCGATCACGGTGTGGACGACGTCCGAGCTGACCCGCGGCGCTTCCATCGACCTCGCCGAGGCCGGCCGCGAGCTGTCCAACTGGGACTCGCGCGCGTGGCTGCCCGACCTCGACGTCCCCAGCGCGGTCGTCGTGACCACCAAGGACGGCGGCGTCCCGCCCGGCCATCAGCGGGAGCTGGCCGAGCTGCTCGGCGCCCCGACCTTCGAGGTCGAGGCCGACCACGGCGCCGCCATCTCCGCCCACCTGAAGTTCAACTCCGCCCTGATCGCCGCGCTGGCCGCCGTCGGCGAGATGGAGACGGCGATCGCCGCCTAGCCTGGCGGTCTCGGGCGGTTAGCTCAGCTGGTCAGAGCGCCTGCCTTACAAGCAGGAGGTCCCCAGTTCGAGCCTGGGACCGCCCATCGCGCGCGCGTGGCAGGATGGCGGGCGTGCTCGCCTACCCGGAGCTCGAGCCCGAGCTGCGCGACCGGCTCCTGCTCGACCCGGCCGCGTTCGACGCCTTCCTGATGGCGTACCTGGGCGCCGTCCCCACCCGCGACTTCGGCCCGGCGCAGCTCGACCTCGCGCTCGCCTACCCGTGGGAGCGGCCCGTCGAGTCCTACGTCCTGCGCGACGGCGAGTTCGAGGTCGGGGACCCGCCGGACGAGCTGACGGAGGGCCGCCACCCGATCCTGGCCTTCGGCTCCAACGGCGCGCCGTCCACCCTGAAGCGCAAGTTCGCCCACTTCGACGACCCCCGCGACCGCACGATCGCCGTCCGCGCCGGCCACCTGCACGACTTCGACGTGGGCGCCGCGGCGAGCGTCGCGGTCTACGGCGCGATGCCGGCGACGCTGTTCGCGAGCCCGGGCACGCGAGTCCGCGCCGCGATCCTCTACACCACGGACGCGCAGGCGACGCAGCTGACGTGGTCCGAGCTGACCTACGTCTTCGGCCGGCTGGAGGCGCGCTTCGACGGCGAGCCGCACACGGTGCTGGCGTACGCGTCGCGCTTCGGGACCTTCTGCCCGGACGGCGCGCCCGTCGCGCTCGCGGCGATCCCCGCCGAGGACCGGATCGCCCCCGCCCGCACGCAGGAGGAGCTGCTGACGATGGCGGCGCGCCTCGCGCTGGGCGACGAGGCCACGGCCGAGGACCTCGTCCGCGCGGTCTTCACGGACCTCGGCGGCATCGTCCCGAAGCTGCGCGACCACGTCCGCCCGCTGGCCCAGGCCTTCGTCGCCGACGGCTGGACGCCCTTCAGCGGCTGATCAGCCGCCCGGCGCGGATGAGCGCGCGCCGCACCGGCCGCGGGAGCAGGAGCAGCACGTGGCGCTTGGTGGAGACCGGCGTGACGTGTGCGACCTCGAGCTCCGCCTGCGTTCGCTCGAGCGCTTCGAGCGCGTGCCGCAGCGCCTCCGGTACCTCCAGCGTCCACATGCGCGGGTGGTAGTAGTGCTCGAAGCGCGGCACCACGCCGCGCGTGGCCAGGTCGAGGTCGCCGTACGCGCTCATGCGCGCGCGGATCTCCTCCCCGCTCGTCAACACCGCCCCGCGCTCGTTGAGCGGCTCCAGCACCGCCGGGTCGAACAGGCTGTAGCCGAGGAACTCGACCAGCCGCCCGAACTGCGCGTGCAAGCGCCGCTGGCGACCCGGCCCGATCGTCTTCGTCCACTTCGAGATACGGGAGACGTCGATCGGGTCGTCGACGCGGTTGCGACCCTCCACCATCTCCTGCCCGCCGCGGCCGGCCTGGACGACGTGGTGCTCGAGGACGCCGTCCGACCACGCCTCGCCGAGCCAGGCGATCAGGTCGCGCAGCACCGGCTCGGGTTGCAGGACGAGGTCCTCGTAGCGCAGCAGCACCGTGCGGCGCGACTGGACCGCGGTCATGCGCAGCAGCTCCCGCGTGTAGCGCTCGAAGTGCTCGGCCGCGCGGGTGAGGCCGTACTCCCAACGGGTCATGTTCGACGCGATCGACCCGCCGGGATGGCGGACGATGGCGACGAAGACCGCGTCCGGGAACACGCGCGCGATGGCCTCCCAGTGCCAGATGTGCAGCGGCGTCTTCTCCCCCCAGCGGCGCTTGCCGTGGGCCTCGACGTAGCGCATGAACAGCCGGTCGTAGAAGCGGCCGAGCTCGACGTCGAACTCCTCGTCGCTCCAGCCCAGCCGCTTGTTCCAGTTGCGCCCCGCCCACTTGAAGGGGATGAACCGGTTCGCCTTGTAGGCGCGCATGAAGCCCGTCTCGGGCGGGATGGCGATCGCGTCGTGGCTGTCGAGGACGAGCCGCAGCAGCGTGGTCCCCGTGCCCATCGAGCCCATGACGAAGATCGGGCCCTTGCCGGGCGCGGGGTCGAGCATGCGGCGGCGAGTCTATGGACGCCAGGCGTCGATGAACCGCGTCAAGGTCTCCCCGACGGCGTTCACGCTGGCGACGGACAGCAGCTTCATGCCGTCCTTGAGGGTGTGACCCGGGTAGCTCCAGTCGATCAGGTCGACGGCGGGGATGCCGGCGCGCAGGAACGGCGTGTGGTCGTCGTAGATGGACGGCCCCGTGCCGTCCGGGAA
Organism: uncultured Solirubrobacteraceae bacterium; assembly: GCA_964242305.1. Lineage (GTDB taxonomy): Bacteria > Actinomycetota > Thermoleophilia > Solirubrobacterales > Solirubrobacteraceae > DATLGB01. The sequence continues at coordinate 29,892 of CAXTBB010000013.1, read as the reverse complement.
CTGCTCACCGGCACCGGCGTCGGCGGCGGCCGCGCGGATCTGCGCCCACAGCGGCTCGGAGGAGGTCGCCTCGCGCGGTAGCCGCAGCCCCTTGTTCGCGACGTAGTCGAGCAGCACCATGGCGCCGATCTGGCCGGCGTGGCGCTTCGCGTACGCGCGCGACCCGCGCAGGCCCGTGTCGTAGAAGTCCGTGGACTCCTCGGGGAGCCCGCGCGCCGGCTCCTCGCCGTCGAAGAGGACGAACCGCAACTCGGGCGCGTCCGCGGGCCGGGTCGCCTTCGCCGCCTCGCGGGCGAGCTGGACGACGATCGCCGTCCCCGCCGCTCCGTTGTTGGCCCCGACGAAGCCCTTCGGCTTGACCAGCGTGTCGTAGTGCGCGCCGATCACCAGCGCCGGGGGCGTCCCCTTGATCACCGCGACGACGTTGCGCAGGCGCGGCTCGCCGGGGATGCGCTCGAAGCGCCCGCCCGGCAGCCGGCGGCGCAGGCGGACGGCCAGCCGCCGCAGCCTGGCCGAGCCGGCCGGGCGCTGGCCGACGGCGACCTGCGAGCGGATCAGGGCGAAGGCGGCCGGTGCGTCGAAGCGGTCCGTGGCCGACGCCGACGCCGACGCGGTGGCCGCGGGCGCAGCCGGCGTCCCGGAACCGCAGGCGGTCAGTCCGATCAGGCAGAGCAGGAGCGCGAGGCGCACGTCCGTCATCATGACGCGCGTGCGGTGGGCACTCGTGATCGTCGTCGGTCTGCTGGCCGGGTGTGGCTCCTCCACGCACTACGTCCACGTCGAGGTCTTCGACCACGGCCGCGTCGTGCTGATCCCGGCCGGGCTCGGCATGGACGGGTCGCGCGACGGCGCCTACGTCACCGGTCGCCGCACCGGCGCGCTCTTCACCGAGGAGCCCACCGGGCTGGTCGGGGTGCGGCGCTCCGGGGAGACGCTGGGCGACCTCTACGCGGCGTGGGGCCGGCGGCTCGGGCATCCAACCGTTCACGTTGACGGCCGGCCGTGGCGGGGTAGAGCATCCCAGGTGCCGCTTCGGCCGCACGCGCAGATCGTGGTCCAGGAGGGCTACGCACCCATCGTCCCCCACCGGGCCTACCGATTCCCACCAGGCTACTGAGCTATTAGGATTCCCGAACTCATGACGACCGACCGAACTCCCTGGAAGGCCGCGATCGCGCCGTACGCCCAAGCCAGCGTGCCTCGCAGCCTGCTCGACCTCGCCACCTCCGTCGTCCCCTACCTGGCGCTGATGGTGCTGCAGATCGCCCTCCTGCACGGCGGGACCTCGTTCTGGGCCGTCCTGCCGCTGTCGATCCCGACGGCCGGCTTCCTGCTGCGGACCTACATCGTGTTCCACGACTGCACGCACGGGTCGTTCCTGCCGACCAAGCGCGGCAACCACGTCCTCGGGGCCGTGGTCGGCGTCATCGTCTTCACCCCGTTCCAGACCTGGCGCCACAGCCACGCGATGCATCACGCCACCGCCGGCGACCTCGACCGCCGCGGCTCGGGCGACGTCCCGACCATGACCGTGGACGAGTACCTGGCCCACGACTGGCCCATGCGCGCCGGCTACCGCGCGTTCCGCAACCCGCTCGTCATGTTCGGCCTCGGCTGGCTGTGGGGCCTGGTCATCCAGCCGCGGATGGTCTCCAAGAACGCACGCACCCGTCTCAAGCGCAGCACGTGGGCGACCAACGCGATCCTCGTCGCGCTCATCACCGCGATCTGCTTCGCGGTCGGGCCGATCAACTACCTGCTCGCCCAGGCCCCCGCCGCGGCGCTGGCCGGATCGGCGGGCGTGTTCCTCTTCTACGTCCAGCACCAGTTCGAGGACACCTACTGGGAGAACACGACCAGCTGGTCCTACGCGGACGCGGCCCTGCGCGGCTCCTCCTACCTCAAGCTGCCGCAGCCGTTCCAGTTCTTCACGGGCAACATCGGCCTGCACCACGTGCACCACCTGAGCGCCCGCGTCCCGAACTACAACCTCCAGAAGGCCGTGGACAACGTCGCGCTCTTCGACGACGTCCCCGTGCTCACGTTCTGGGACGGCGTCAAGGCGTCGCGTCTGAAGGTGTGGTCGCCCGAGCAGGGGCGCCTGCTGACCTGGGGCGAGGTGCGCTCGCTGCGGCGGGCCGTGCCGGCGGCCGCCACGACCTAGTTGCGGAGCTGGGTCGCCGGCGCCGACGCGGCCGGCTTCGGCACGACCAACCTCCCCTACGGCGTCGTCCGCCGGCCGGGGGAGCCGCCGCGGCCGGCGGTCCGCATCGGCGACTACGCGCTGGAGCTGCGCCACGCCTTCGCCACCTGGGAGGCCGCGCAGGCGCCGTCCCTGAACGCGTTCCTGGCGCTCGGCCCGCAAGCGTGGGCGGACGCCCGCCGGCACCTGATCGCGCTGCTGGTCGACCGCTCGGCGTCCGAGCCCCTGCTCGTCCCGCTGTCCACGCTGGAGATCCTGCTGCCGGTCGAGCCGGGCGACTACGTCGACTTCTACGCCTCGCTGGAGCACGCCACCGCCGTCGGCCGGCGCCTCCGGCCGGACGGCGATCCGCTGCCGCCCGCGTGGCGGCACCTGCCGATCGGCTACCACGGGCGGGCGGGATCCGTGGTGGTGAGCGGCACGCCCGTTGAGCGTCCGTCGGGCCTGCGCGGCCCGGCAGACTTCGGCCCGGAGCGCGAGCTGGACTACGAGCTCGAGCTGGGCGTCGTCTGCGGGAACCGTGACCCGTTCGGCGTCGTCCTGCTCAACGACTGGAGCGCGCGCGAGATCCAGCGCTTCGAGTCCGTGCCGCTCGGCCCGTTCCTGGGCAAGTCGTTCGCGACGTCGATCTCGCCGTGGGTCGTCCCCCTGGAGGCGCTGCCGCTGGTGGCGGCGACGCCGCAGGACCCGCCGCCGGTCCCCTACCTGCGCCGCGACGGCGCGTGGGCGCTGGACGTCGATCTCGAAGTGGAGGTCAACGGGGACGTTGTCACGCGCGTCAACGCCCGCGAGCTGTACTGGACGGTCGACCAGCTCGTCGCCCACACCACCGTCAACGGCGCCGCGCTGCGCGCCGGCGACCTGCTGGGGACGGGGACGATCTCCGCGCCCGGTCAGCCCGGTTGCCGGCTGGAGACGGGGGGTCCCTACCTGGCCGACGGCGACGAGGTCGTGCTGCGCGGCCACGCCGGCGACGTCTCGCTGGGCGAGGTTCGCGGCAGCGTTACCTCCTGACGCACCGTGATCCGTTGCGTTCGTGAGCCGTCCGGCTCCTGCGCGCCGTCGACGACGGGGTCGCGGCTCGCGCCGGGTGAGGGGGATTTCGTGCCTGGTGACTAGTACAGATATGGACGTGGAAGGCGAGCCCGGCACGCGCTTCGAGGACGAGGTCGTGGTCGACCGCGTCCGCTTCGTCGCGCCGGACACGGGCTTCGGCGTGGTCGAGGCCGACCGGGACGGCGACGAGATCGTGCTGGTCGGGCTGATCGGGCACCTCGAGCGCGGCGAGCGCGTCGCGGTGACCGGGGTGTGGCAGGACGACCGCCGCTTCGGGATGCAGGTCAAGGTCGCGCAGGCGCAGCCGCAGGGGCCGACGGGCGCGAAGGGCGTGATCCTCTACCTCGAGCGGGTCAAGGGGATCGGGCCGACGCGCGCCGCGCGCTTGTTCCAGGCCCATGGCGACGGCGTGCTGGACGTCGTCGACCGCGACCCGCGCGAGGCGTTCAAGTCGGTCGGGCTCAGCGGGCGCCAGGCCTCGGAGGCGGCGCGCTCCTGGGACACGCTGCGCTCGACACGCGCGCTGCACCTGCTGCTGGCGCCGCACGGGCTGGCCTGGCTCGTCCCTCGCATCGACAAGCGGTACGGGCCGAGCGCGCACCGCGTCGTGCGCGAGCACCCGTACGAGCTGACCGCGGTGTTCGGGGTCGGCTTCCAGACGGCGGACACGATCGCGCGCGCGGCGGGAGTCTCGCGTGAGTCGCCCGACCGCGCCGCCGCCGCGCTGCTGCACGTGCTCGGGGAGGCGGAGCGGGACGGGTCGACGTGCCTGCCGCTCGACGAGGCGCTGCGCCGGACGACGGCGCTGTGCGGCATGACGCCGTCGCTCGAGCACGTCGTCAATGAGGACGGGTGGGTGTACCGTCCGGCCACGGCGGCGCTCGAGGCGGAGCTCGCCCGCCGCATCCGTGCCCTGCTCGCCGCCGAGCCGGAGCTGAAGCCCCCTGCCGCCTCCGCCGGCGAGCTCGAGCCGGCGCCGGAGCAGCGCTCGGCGGTCGAGAACGCGTTCGCCCACCGGCTCTCCATCGTCACCGGCGGGCCGGGCACCGGCAAGACGGCCACCATCAAGCTGATCTGCGCGGCGGCGCAGGCGCAGAAGGCGTCCGTGCTGCTCGTCGCGCCGACGGGCCGGGCGGCGCGGCGCATCTCGGAGTCGACGGGCATCGAGGCGTCCACCGTCCACTCCGCGCTCGGCTGGATCCCGATGTCATCCCCACCCACCCCCCAGCGCCACGAGGACGACCCGCTGCGCGCGGACCTGCTGGTCGTCGACGAGACCTCGATGGCCAACCTCGAGCTGCTGGTCACGTTGCTGCGCGCCGTCGGCGACGACATGCACGTCGTCCTGGTCGGGGACGCCGACCAGCTCGCGCCCGTCGGGGCCGGGAAGCCGTTCGCGGAGCTGGTCGCCTCCGAGCTCGTCCCCGGGGTCGAGCTCACCCACATCTTCCGCCAGGCGGCGGGGTCGATGATCGTGCGGGGCGCGCACGCGGTGCGCGGCGGTCTGGCGCCGTCGTTCGCCGCTACGGACGGGCTGCGGCGGGACCTGTTCCTGATCGAGCGTGGTGACCCGAACGGCGCCTTGAAGGAGGTGGTGTCGCTCGTGGGGCGGTTAGCGGGGCACTTCGGGGTGGACCCCGTGGACGACGTGCAGGTCTTCGCTCCCGTCTACCGCGGGGCGGTGGGCATCGACGCGTTGAACGGCGCGCTGAGGGAGGAGCTGAACCCGGGTGGTCGCCCGCTGCTGGGTGGGCGCCTGCGCGAGGGCGACAAGGTGATGTTGAGCGGTCGGAACCTGCACGACCTCGGGCTGATGAACGGGACGGTGCTGCGCATGGTCGGCGTGCGGGAGGACATCGTCACCGTGTCCGCCGAGGGCGTGACGGTCGACCTGCCGGAGGAGGACGCGCCGGCACTGCGCCTCGCCTACGCGTGCTCCATCCACAAGGGCCAGGGGATCGAGCTGCCGGTCGCGATCCTCGTCGCCCACCCGGCCGCGGGTGCGTTCTTCCTGCGGCGGGAGATGCTCTACACGGCGATGACGCGGGCCCGGCTGGCCACGGTCATCGTCGGCTCCGGTGCCGTCGTCGCCCAGGCCGCCGCGCGAGCCGACACCTCCGGCCGCTTCTCCCGTCTCACCGACCGCCTCGCCGGCGTCAGAGCTCGCGGCGCCACGGCGGGTCAGCCCCAGCGCGGCTGACGACGACGGACGCGACCCGGGTGCCGAAGGCGGCGGCCTCGGCCAGCGCGTCGACCGTCACACGGTCCAGTCCGCGCTCGAGCCACCAGGCCAGCAGCCCGCCGCCGAAGGCGTCGCCGGCGCCGATCGTGTCGACCACGCGCACCCGCCGCGGCGGCACCTCGACGACGTCGTCGCGCGTCACCGCCAGCGCCCCGTCGGCGCCCGCCGTGACCACCGCCGGCACCCCCAGGCGCCGCGCCGCCTCGGCCGGCCGCGCGTCCGGCTCCAGGTAGGCGAGGTCCTCGACGGACGCCTTGACGAGGTCGGCGCGGGCGAGGATCCGGTCCAGCCGAGCGCGGAAGGCGGCGCGGTCGGCGATCAAGTCGGGACGGCAGTTGGGGTCGACCATGACGAACGCGTCCCGCGGCGCGCCGACGACCATGTCCTCGATCACCGTCCCGCTGGGCTCGAGCACGAGCCCCAGCGTCCCGACGTGCAGGGCCGCGATCCCCGACGGCAGCGCGACCGCGTCCAGCAGCGGCGCCGAGGTGCCACTCACGTAGAAGCGATACTCCGCCCCTCCCTCATTGCCGATGTCCACCGTGGCCAAGGTGGTGGGCACATCGACGAGGCGGACGAGGTCGAGCCGGACGCCGTCGGCCACCAGCTGCGAGCGCGCGCGGACGCCGAGGCCGTCGACCGACAGCGCTCCGGCGAAGTACGTCGCCCGGCCCAGCCGGGACAGCGTGCGCGCGGTGGTGAACGGACCGCCGCCGAGATGCGCGTCGTAGTCGCCGGACGCGTTGGCCACGAGGTCGGCGAGCATCTCGCCGGCAACCACAACGGGGCCTGCAGCGGGCATGGCGGCGCAGGGTAATGTGCGGCGCATCCGCGAGGACGTCGACCCGGCAGAGACCCGCGAGTGGCTCGAGGCCCTCGACGATGTCCTGCGCAACGACGGACCCGAGCGCGCCGAGGCGCTGATCGGCGAGCTGCTCGACCGTGCCCGCGCCCGCGGCGTCCCGCTCGAGGTCGGCCTCAACACGCCGTACGTCAACACGATCCCGGCCGACCGCGAGGAGCAGTGCCCGGGCGACCTCGAGCTCGAGCACCGCATCCGCGCGATCATCCGCTGGAACGCGATCGCGCTGGTCCTCAACGCCAACCAGGAGTCGTCCGAGCTGGGCGGACACATCGCCAGCTACCAGTCGGCGGCCACGCTCTACGAGGTCGGCTTCAACCACTTCTGGCGCGCGCCGACGGACACCAACGCGGGTGACCTCGTCTACATGCAGGGCCACTCGAGCCCCGGCATCTACGCGCGCATGTTCCTCGAGGGACGCCTGACGGAAGACGACCTGCGCGCGTTCCGGCAGGAGGTCTCCAAGGACGGTCTGTCCTCGTACCCGCACCCGTGGCTGATGCCCGACGTGTGGCAGTTCCCGACGGTGAGCATGGGCCTCGGCCCGCTGATGGCGATCTACCAGGCGCGCTTCATGAAGTACCTGCAGGGCCGCAACCTGGCCGAGACCGCCGGGCGCAAGGTGTGGGCGTTCATGGGCGACGGCGAGATGGACGAGCCGGAGTCGCTCGGCTCGATCTCGCTGGCCGGCCGCGAGAAGCTCGACAACCTCGTCTTCGTCGTCAACTGCAACCTCCAGCGCCTCGACGGCCCGGTGCGCGGCAACGGCAAGATCATCCAGGAGCTCGAGTCCGACTTCCGCGGCTCCGGTTGGAACGTCATCAAGGTCGTGTGGGGCGACCGCTGGGACCCGCTGCTGGCCGCCGACGAGGCCGGTCACCTCAAGGCGCGGATGCTGGAGGCGGTCGACGGCGAGTACCAGACCTACAAGTCGCGCAACGGCGCCTTCGTGCGTGAGCACTTCTTCGGGACGTCGCCCGAGCTGCTGGCGATGGTCGAGCATCTCTCAGACGACCAGGTCTGGCAGCTCAACCGCGGCGGCCACGACGCACAGAAGGTCTACGCCGCCTATGCCGCCGCGTCCCGGCACAAGGGCCAGCCCACGGTGATCCTCGCCAAGACGATCAAGGGCTACGGGATGGGCGCGGCCGGCGAGGGCCAGAACATCACCCACCAGGCCAAGAAGATGGACGAGAAGTCGCTGCTCTTCTTCCGCGACCGCTTCGGCATGGAGCTCACGGATGAGCAGGTCCACGACATCTCGTTCTTCAAGCCCGCCGAGGACTCGCGCGAGCTGGTCTACCTGCGCGAGCGAAGAGAAGCCCTGGGCGGCGGGCTGCCCCAGCGGCGAGTGATCGCCGAGCCGCTCAAGGTCCCGGAACTCGACGTCTTCGAGGGGCAGCTGACCGGGACCGGCGAGCGCGAGATCTCCACCACCATGGCCTTCGTGCGCATGCTCGCCGCGCTGCTGCGCGACGACGAGCTCGGCCCGCGCATCGTCCCGATCGTCCCCGACGAGTCGCGCACGTTCGGCATGGAGGGGATGTTCCGCCAGCTGGGCATCTTCAGCCAGGTCGGGCAGCTCTACCAGCCGCAGGACCGGGACCAGCTCATGTACTACCGCGAGGACAAGAGCGGGCAGATCCTGCAGGAGGGGATCAACGAGCCGGGCGCGTTCTCGTCGTGGCTCGCCGCCGCCACCTCCTACGCCAACCACGGTGTCGCGATGGTGCCGTTCTACATCTACTACTCGATGTTCGGCTTCCAGCGGGTGGGCGATCTCGCCTGGGCGGCGGGGGACAGCCGGGCGCGCGGCTTCCTGCTTGGCGGGACCGCGGGACGCACGACGCTCAACGGGGAGGGCCTGCAGCACGAGGACGGCCACAGCCACCTCCAGTCCGCGCTGATCCCCAACTGCGTCTCCTACGACCCGACCTTCAACTACGAGCTCGCGGTGATCGTGCAGGACGGCCTGCGGCGCATGTACGCGGAGTCCGAGGACGTCTTCTACTACCTGACGGTGATGAACGAGAACTATGTCCACCCGGCGATGCCGGAGGGCGCGGAGGAGGGCATCCTGCGCGGGCTGTACCCGCTGCGCAGCGCGGACGGCGCGCGCGTGCAGCTGATGGGATCGGGCACCATCCTGCGCGAGGTGATCGCCGGCGCCGACCTGCTCCACGAGGACTTCGGCATCGTGGCCGACGTGTGGAGCGCGACCTCCTTCACCGAGCTGCGCCGGGACGGCATGGCCTGCGAGCGCGCGACCCGCCTGACCGGTGAGGCGACGGTCCCGTGGGTGCGGCAGCAGCTCGAGGGCCACGAGGGCCCGATCGTCGCCGCCACCGACTACATCCGCGCCTTCCCGGACGGCATCCGCCCCTACGTCGGCGACCGCGCCATGACCACGCTGGGGACCGACGGGTTCGGACGCTCGGACTGGCGCGCGGCGCTGCGCTCGTTCTTCGAGGTCGATCGCCACCACGTCGTCCTCGCCGCGCTGCGGGCGCTGGGGGAAGAGGACGCGGCCGCGCAGGCGATCAAGAACTACGACATCGATCCGGAGGTCGAGGCCCCGTGGCGCAGGTGACGGAGGTCAAGGTCCCCGACATCGGGGACTTCACGGACGTGCCCGTGATCGAGGTGCTGGTCAAGGTCGGCGACGCCGTCCAGGAGGAGGACCCGCTCGTCGCGCTCGAGTCCGACAAGGCGACGATGGAGGTCCCGTCGCCCTTCGCGGGCACGGTCGCCGAGATCAAGGTCGAGGTCGGCGACACCGTCAGCGAGGGCACCGTCGTCCTGACGCTGGAGGCCAGCGGCGATCCCGTCGTCGAGGCCGAGGCGCCGTCCGCGCCGCCGCCGCCGGAGGAGAAGGCGCCGGCGGCCGAGGAGGACCAGGGCGGACTGCTGCCGGACGCCGACGACATCTACGCGTCGCCGTCCGTTCGCCGGCGGGCGCGCCAGGAGGGCATCGACCTCTCCGGGATCAAGGGCTCCGGCCGCGGAGGCCGCATCACCCTCGACGACCTGGTGGGGGGCGCCGGCGGGGATGTCCCCGAGGCAACCCGCGGGCCAGGCCAGGACGTTGCCTCGGGGGCACCCCCGCCGGACGAGCGCGTCCCCCTGACGCGCATCCAGCGCATCTCGGGGCCACACCTCCAGAAGGCGTGGCAGGCGATCCCGCACGTCACCCAGCACGACGAGGCCGACATCACCGACCTCGAGGCCTTCCGCAAGCGCGTCAACTCGGAGCAGGACGTGAAGGTGACGATGGTCGCGCTGCTGATGAAGGCGGTGGTGGCGTCGCTGAAGGCGCACCCGGTCGTCAACTCGTCGCTCGACGGCGAGGAGCTGATCCTCAAGCGCTCCTACCACCTCGGCTTCGCGGCCGACACCCCGCAGGGGCTGCTCGTCCCCGTCATCCGCGACGCCGACCGCAAGGGCCTGCTCGAGATCGCCGCCGAGCTGCGCGAGCTGTCCGGGCGGGCGCGCGACGGCAAGCTCAAGGCAGAGGAGATGCGCGACGGCACCTTCACCATCTCGAGCCTGGGCGGCATCGGCGGCACCTTCTTCACGCCGATCATCAACCCGCCCGAGGTCGCCATCCTCGGCGTCTCCAAGTCACAGACCAAGCCGGTCTGGGACGGCGCCCAGTTCGTCCCCCGCCTGCTCGTCCCGCTCAGCCTCTCCTACGACCACCGCGTCATCGACGGCGCCCTCGCCGCTCGCTTCATCACGCATTTGAGCCTCGTCCTCGCCGACCTCCGCCGGGTCCTCCTATGAGGGTCGAGGTCCCGGACATCGGCGACTTCACCGACGTCCCCGTCATCGAGGTCCTCGTCAAGCCCGGCGACACCGTCACCGAGGAGCAGCCGCTGATCGCCCTCGAGTCCGACAAGGCCACCATGGAGGTTCCCTCACCCGCCGCCGGCACGATCGAAGACGTCCTCGTCAAGGTCGGCGACACGGTCTCCCAGGGCACCCCGATCGCCGAATTGATCAGAACACCTGCGACTGAGGGGACAGTCCCCTCAGTCTCAAGTGTTCAGAACGATCGGGTGCATGTGGTGATCGTGGGAGCGGGGCCGGGCGGGTACACGGCGGCGTTCCGGGCCGCGGACCTCGGCCTGAGCGTCGTGCTGGTGGAGCGCCACGAGCGCCTCGGCGGCGTGTGCCTGAACGTGGGCTGCATCCCGAGCAAGGCGCTGCTGCACCTGGCCAAGGTGGTCGCGGAGGCGGAGGAGTCGCCGCTGGGCCTGGGCAAGGCCGACCCCGACCTGGACGGCGTGCGGGCCTTCAAGGACGACGCCGTCATCAAGCTCACGGACGGCCTGGCCGGCATGGCCAAGCGGCGCAAGGTCGACGTCCGCCATGGCGAGGCCGCCTTCACCGGGCCGAACACGCTGACGGTGGGTGACGACGAGATCGCCTTCGCGCACGCGATCATCGCCACCGGCTCGAGTGCCGCCAGCCTGCCGTTCCTGCCCGACGACGAGCGCATCGTCACCTCCACCGGCGCCCTCGCGCTGCCTGAGATCCCGAAGCGGCTGCTCGTCATCGGCGGCGGCATCATCGGCCTGGAGATGGCGACGGTGTACGACGCGCTCGGCTCCGACGTCACCGTCGTCGAGGTCGCGGACCAGCTCATCCCGGGCGCCGACAAGGACCTCGTCCGGCCGCTGGCCAAGCGCATCGAGGGCCGCTACGCGGCGGTGCGGCTCGGGACGGCGATCGAGGCGGTCACCGCCGAGGACGACGGGCTGCACGTGGGCGACGAGGTCTTCGACCGCATCCTCGTCGCCGTCGGCCGCCGTCCCAACGGCGCCAGCGCGGACCCCCAGCAGGCCGGCGTCGAGGTCACCGACCGCGGCTTCATCGAGGTCGACGCCCAGCTGCGCACCAACGTCGGCCACATCTTCGCCATCGGCGACGTGGTGGGGGAGCCGATGCTCGCGCACAAGGCCACCCACGAGGGCGTCGTCGCCGCCGAGGTGATCGCCGGTCACGACGTCACCTTCGATCCGCGCGCGATCCCGAGCGTCGCCTACACCGACCCGGAGGTCGCCTGGGCCGGCCTCACCGAGACCCACGCGAAGGCCAACGACATCGCCTACGAGAAGGCCGCGTTCCCGTGGGCGGCGTCCGGCCGCGCGCTCTCCATCGGCCGGGGCGACGGCACGACGAAGCTCCTGGTCGACCCCGAGACGCACCGCATCCTCGGCGCCGGCATCACCGGTCCGGGCGCCGGCGAGCTGATCGCCGAAGCCGTCCTGGCCATCGAGATGGGAGCCGTGGCGGAGGACCTCGCGCTCGCCATCCACCCCCATCCCACCCTTTCGGAGACCGTCGGGTTCGCGGCGGAAGTCGCGGAGGGCACCGTGACCGACATCGTCCAATCGTCCAGAAGGGTTTGAGACACTCATGCCGCATTCAAGTCGCGTAGCCTGATCGCCGACCCTGTCCTCAAGGCCGCCACCTTGACCTCCCGCCGAACCTCCTCACTCGTCCTCGCCGTCTCCGCCGCCGTGATCGTGGCGGTGCTCGCCCTCTTCGCCCAGGCGCTCGTGTCCAACCGCCATTCGGAGCGCACCGCCGCCAAGGAGCGCTTCCAGGACGAGGCGAAGATCTCCTCGGCGCTCGTCTCCTCGGCGTTCGACGGCTCCGTGGCCAGCGTCGCCGAGAACGCGGGCAAGACGCTGAGCGACCCCACGGTCGACCCGAAGGCGCTCGACGGCTTCGTGGCGAAGAACAAGCTCAACTACGCGGTGGTGCTGGACGCGAAGGGCGCCATCATCGCCAAGAGCAGCCGCGCCGACCGATCCGTCGTCGACACGCTCAGCGAGGGCCCCGCGCACGTCAGGGACGTCGTCGCCGGCGCGCCGTGGCGGATGTCGGGCCTCACGCGCAAGAACATCGCCGAGTACGTCTCGCAGTACGCCGCCAAGGACGGCAGCGTCCGCACGCTGGTGCAGGGCTTCCCTGTCCAGCTGATCACCCCCCTCGTCGCCGGCACGCTGGCCAAGCTCCCCAACGCGGCCAAGGAGCGCGCTGTCGTCGCCGACGACAACGGTCGCGTGATCGCCTCCGCCGACCCGAAGATCAAGATCGGGTCGCAGGCCCCGCGCGCCGGCAAGGGCCGCGCCGAGACCCGCTCCGGGATCAAGAACGCGGCGTGGAGCACGGTCCTCTCCCAGCAGGACGCCGACCTCTACAAGGGCGTCGGCTCAAAGGTGCAGTGGCTCATCCTCGTCGCCCTCGCACTGGCCGGCCTGTTCGCGATCGTCCTCCTGCGGCGGGCCGCCGGCCAGGCCACCATGCTCGCGAACGCCTACGGCGACCTCGAGGTGGCCAACCGCGACCTCGAGCGCACCAACGTCGAGCTGTCGCGCTCCAACGGCGAGCTCGAGCAGTTCGCGTCCGTCGCCTCCCACGACCTCCAGGAGCCGCTGCGCAAGGTGCAGACCTTCGGCGACCAGATGGAGCGCCGCTTCGGCGAGGAGCTGCCCGAGGACGCCAAGGACTACCTGCGCCGGATGCGCAACGCGAGCGCCCGCATGTCCGTCCTCATCGACGACCTGCTGCGCTTCAGCCGGGTGACGACGCACGCCAAGCCGCACGTCACCGTCGACCTGCACCGCGTCGCCCGCGACGTCATCCAGGATCTCGAGACGCGCATCGACGAGTCCAACGGGACGGTCGAGGTCGGGCCGCTGCCGGCCGTCGAGGCCGACGCCACGCAGATGCGGCAACTCCTGCAGAACCTGATCGCCAACGCGCTTAAGTTCCACCGGGACGGCGTCCCCCCGGTCGTCCGCGTGGCGCCCGCCCACACCGCCGAGCCGGGCATGGTCGCGTTCAGCGTCGCTGACAACGGCATCGGCTTCGAGGCCACCTACGAGGATCGCATCTTCCGCGTCTTCGAGCGCCTGCACCCGCGCGACGTCTACGCCGGCACCGGCATCGGCCTGGCGCTGTGCCGCAAGATCGCTGAGCGCCACGGGGGCTCCATCCAGGGCGACGGCCGGCCGGGCGAGGGCGCGACGTTCACCGTGGTCCTCCCGGCCGCGGCGTCCACGCCCGCCAGCACCGACGCGCCCGCCCGGCCCGCGCCCGTGCATGTCTAGCGGGGGCAGCGCCATCACCATCCTCCTCGCCGACGATGACGAGGACGACCGTCTGATGACGCGCGACGCGCTGCGCGACGCGCGGTTGCACAACGACCTGCGCACGGTGGTCGACGGCGTCGAGCTGATGGAGTACCTGCGTCGCGAGGGTCGCTTCGCCGACGAGCGCGAGTCCCCGCGCCCGGGGATGATCCTGCTCGACCTCAACATGCCGCGCATGGACGGCCGCGAGGCGCTGGCCGCCATCAAGGCCGACCCCGAGCTGCGCTCCATCCCGGTCGTCGTCCTCACCACGAGCAAAGCCGAGGAGGACGTCGTCCGGACTTACGACCTCGGCGTCAACTCGTTCATCACCAAGCCCGTCACCTTCCTCGGGCTTGTGGAGGTGATGAAGGTGTTCTCGCGCTACTGGATGGAGATCGTCGACCTGCCGGCCGAGGACGGCGTTCCCGAGTGAGCCCAGCGCCGGTCCGGGTCCTCGTCGTCGACGACGACGAGGAGGACATCCTCATCGCGCGCGATCTCCTGCGCGAGATCGACCCGGCGGGCTACGCCGTCACCGCGGTCGACGACGTGGCCGCGCTGATGCAGGTGGTGCGCCAGGAGCCCCACGACGTGTACCTCGTCGACTACCGGCTCGGCGTCCAGAACGGGCTCGACGTCGCGCAGCGCATCCTCGAGCACGACGCGCACGCGCCGGTGATCATGCTGACCGGGATGGACGACCGCGAGGTCGACGTCCGCGCCGGCGAGCTGGGCATCGCCGACTACCTCGTCAAGGGCTCGCTGGACGCCCGCACGCTGGAGCGCTCCATGCGCTACGCGATCAAGCACCAGCGCGCCCTGCGCCAGCTCGCGCACTCCGAGGAGCGCTATGCCCTCGCCCTGGCGGGCGCCAACGACGGCCTGTGGGACTGGGACCTGCGCACGGGCACGGTCTACCTCTCGCCCCGCTACAAGGCGATGCTCGGCTACGCGCAGGACGCCATCGGCAACAACCCGGTCGACTGCCTGGACCTGGTCCACCCCGACGACCGCGTCATCGTGGAGAGCGCCATGCGCGCCCACATCAGGGGGGAGACGGAGCACTACGAGGCCGAGTACCGCATGCGCACCGCGCACGGCACGTACCGGTGGATGCTCTCGCGAGCACTGGCCGTCCGCGGCCCCGACGGGCGCGCGCTGCGCCTGGCCGGGTCCCAGACCGACGTCACCGAGCGCAAGGCCGCCGAGCTCCAGCTCCAGCACGACGCGCTGCACGACGCGCTGACCGGCCTGCCCAACCGCGTCCTCTTCCAGGATCGCCTGGAGCACCTCGTCCGGCGGGGCGCTCGCGCGGAGGGCACGTCGGCCGTCCTGTTCCTCGACCTCGACCGCTTCAAGGTCGTCAACGACTCGCTCGGGCACCTGGTCGGGGACGGGCTGCTCGTCGACGTCGCCGAGCGGCTGAAGGGCGCGCTGCGCCCCGGCGACACCGTGGCCCGCCTCGGCGGTGACGAGTTCACCGTCCTGCTCGAGGACCTCAAGGACTACGAGGAGGCGCGCCACGTCGCCGACCGCGTGCTCGCTGCGCTGGAGGCACCGTTCTCCGTCGAGGACCAGGACCTCTACCTGTCCGCCTCGATCGGCATCGCCATGGTCCCGCCCGGCGCGACCGCCGACGAGGTCATCCGCGACGCCGACGCCGCCATGTACCGCGCCAAGGGCGAGGGCCGCGGCCGCCACGCGCTGTTCGACTCCTCGCTGCACATGGCCGCCCTGACGCGGCTCGAGATCGAGCTGCGCCTTCGTCGCGGCCTGGCCGGAGACCGCCTCGACGGCCCCGGCCTGCACGTCGTCTACCAGCCCATCGCGCACGCCGCCGACGGCCGCCTGGCCGGCTTCGAGGCGCTGGCCCGCTGGCGTGACGAGAACGGCCAGACGATGACGCCGGACGAGTTCATCCCGGTCGCCGAGGAGACGGGCATGATCTCCTCGCTGGGCCGGCTCGTGCTGCGCGAGGCGTGCCGGCAGCTGCAGGAATGGCGCCGCGACGATCCCTCCGCCTCCGGGCTGACCATGAACGTCAACATCTCCGGGCGCCAGCTGCAGGAGCCGGCCTTCGCCGCCCAGGTGATCGCCGCGCTCGCCGACCACGGCATCGAGGCGGAGGCGCTGCGGCTGGAGATCACGGAGACGGCCGCGTCCGCCGACGTGGCCACCGTGCGCAGCGCTCTCCAGCAGCTCTACACGGACACGGGCGTGCGCGCGCACCTGGACGACTTCGGGACGGGCGCCGCGTCGCTGACCGTGCTGCGCGGCTTCCCGGGCGACGCGCTCAAGATCGACCGCTCCTTCGTGGACTCGATGGGCAGCGACCCGGGTGCGCTCCAGATCGTCCGCGCGGTGGTCGGCCTCGCCCACGAGCTGGGGATGAGCGTGGTCGCCGAGGGCGTGGAGACCGAAGGGCAGCTGTCGGCGCTGCGCGACCTCGACTGCGAGTTCGCCCAGGGCTACCTGCTCGCCCGCCCGCTGGACGCCCTCGCGGCGGGCCAGCTGCTCTCGGTGGGCATCCTCAACGCCGCCTGACGCGAGGCCACTACACTTACTCGAAGTAAGTGACCGCCCGCGCTGCCCTGATTCGATCCATCTGCTGGACCCTGCTCGGGGTCGCCTTCACGCTGTTCTTCGTGGTCACTGGCTCGGGGACGGACGCCGAGGACTACCTCTCGGGCTTTTTGATCGAGAAGTCGCTGTCGCTGGACAACCTGTTCGTCTTCGCGATCCTGTTCACGTTCCTCCAGGTGCCCGAGGAGGACCGGCGGCGGGTGCTGATCTTCGGCATCGCGGGGGCCATCGTGCTGCGCGCGATCTTCATCCTGGCCGGCGCCGAGCTGCTCGACGCCTTCGACTGGTTCACCTACGTCCTCGGTGCGATCCTCGCCTATACGGCGTACTCGATCGCCAAGCACGACCCGAAGGACATGGACCCGGAGAACACCGCCGCGATGAAGGTCGTCCGCCGGGTGCTGCCCGAGAACACCAAGCCCGCCGTCATCGCGCTGGTCGCCGTGGCCGCCTTCGACGTGATGTTCGCGATCGACTCGATCCCGGCCATCTTCGCGATCACCCGCGACACGACGGTGGTCTTCGCCGCCAACGCGTTCAGCCTCATGGGCATGGTCTCGCTGTTCTTCCTGCTCGAGGACCTGCTCGATCGCTTCCGCTACCTGTCGCAGGGCCTCGCCGTGATCCTCGGCTACGTGGCGCTCAAGCTGCTGCTCGAGGACGTCGTCCACCCGCCCGAGTGGGTCAACCTCGTCGTGGTGATCGTCACCCTCGGCGTCGCCGCGCTGCTCTCTAGGCGACGGGACGCAGCCGACGCCGCGGCCGCGTCGCCCGCAGTTCCTTCACCACGGACTGGATGAGTGCCTCGGAGTCGTCGGCGCGCCCGTCGGTGACGGCGCCGACGATGCCGCGCTTGCGCGAGATCAGCTCGATCATGGTCTCGTCGATGGTCTGCGCGGCGAGCAGGTACCAGGCGGTCACCGACTCCTCCTGACCGATGCGGTGCAGGCGGTCCTCGGCCTGGTCGTGCATGGCCGGGGTCCACTCGAGGTCGAGGAAGACGACGTTGGACGCGCGCGTGAGGGTGATGCCCTGGCCGGCCACGCGGGTCGCGCAGACGATCAGCCCGCCGTCCTCCTGGAAGCGCTCGACGGACGCTTCGCGGCGCTCGATCGAGTCGTCGCCGACGATGTGCAGCGCCTCCGGGAAGCGTCGCAGCAGGTGCTCCTGGACCTCGCGGGAGCCGGAGAAGACGACCAGCGGCTCCTCGGACTGGATGAAGTCGTCGATCCAGGCGAGGGCGGCGCCGAGCTTGCCGCGGGCGGCGAGGCGGCGCAGGACGTTGAGCTGGGCCAGGCGCTCGGCGCGCAGGGTGGCGGCCACGCGCGCCTCGAGCTCGGAGAGCTCCAGCGGCTGCTCGCGCAGCCAGGCGATGACGTCCTCCTCCGCCTGCCGGTACTCGCGCTCGTTGTCGAGGGCGACGGGGACGACGACCTGGCGCTTGGCCGGCAGCTGGGGCAGGACCTCGGACTTCAACCGCCGGACGAAGCAGCGCCGGCGCAGGTGCCAGTGGATGCGCTCTTCGGCACCGGCGCCCTGGAAGCGGCGGGCGAACTTCGCGCCGCTCCCGAAGTCCTCGAGCCGGCCGAGGATGCGCAGCTGGGCGATCAGCTCCTCCGGGTGGTTCATCACGGGCGTGCCGGTGAGGGCGAGGCGCAGCGCGTCGGGGGTGAGGGTGTTGGCCAGCTTGCGCGTGGCGGCCGTCCGCTTCGCACGCGGGTTCTTCACGTAGTGGGACTCGTCGAGCACGAGCGCCTTGAGCTTGCGCAGCGCCAGCCGCTGCGCGTGGGCGGCGACGATCTCGTAGTTGAGGACGATGATGTCGGCGCCGTCGTCGGCCGCCACGCCGGTCCCCTTCAGGACGGTGGTCGTGCGGTGCGGCAGCCAGCGCCGCGCCTCGCGCTGCCAGTTGAGCTTGAGCGACGCCGGGCACAGCACGACGGCCGGGTAGGCGTCGTCCTCCTCCAGGGTGGCCAGCGCCTCGATCGTCTTGCCCAGCCCCTGCTCGTCGGCGACGAAGCAGCGCCGCGACCAGCGCGCGTAGTGGACGGCGGCGCGCTGGAACGGGCGCAGCTCGCCGCCGAGCCGGTCCTCGCACGCCAGCGGCTCACCCTCCCGGGCGCGGGAGCGGCGCACCTCCTCCACGGCGGTGCCGTGCTCCTTGCGCAGGTCCTGCAGCGCGACGCGGGCGTTGGACGCGAGGTCGATCTCGAACGTGCGCAAGTAGTGCTCGAGCGGCTCGAGCAGGTAGGGGTCGATCGGCAGCGTTCGCCCGTGGGACTCCGCCGCCGGCAGGGCGAGGAAGGCCGGGATCGTGTCGGGGTCCCAGTTGACCTCGAGCTTGAAGCGCGGCTCCCCGACGCTCTGGGAGTAGACGAGCGTGGCGGGCGCCGGCATCCGGCCGACCAGGAGCCCCTGCTGGCAGCGGGTGGCGCGCTGGTCCAGGCGCGCGCCGGGGACGTCCTCGAGCAGCTTGGCGACCGCTTCGGTGAAGGGGAGCGCCATCCGCGTGCCGGCCTCGGTGGCCAGCGCGGCCAGCCCGTCCGGCAGCTCGCCGGCGATGCGCTCGAGCAGGAAGACGCCGGCGCCCTCGTAGCGGCCGGCCGTCACCTTGCCCACCCAGCCGCGCACCGCCCGGGCCAGCCATGTCTCGACGTCGGCGGACGCCGTCAGCCAGTCGTGGGCCTCCAGGACGCCCTGCACGTACGGCGCGGTCACGTCCGCGCGCGGCGCCCACCACTCGCGCGCCTCCCAGTCGAAGCGCCGGCCGGGGATCGCGCGCACCGCATCGACCACCAGCCCGACGCGCCGCGCGCCGATCCGCAC
>CAXTBB010000013.1:0-10962 GCA_964242305.1 uncultured Solirubrobacteraceae bacterium | reverse complement strand
ACCGCGTCGACCACGTCCGGTCGGTAGGGGAAGGCGAAGACCACGTGCTCGTGGCCGTAGCGGTCGTGGCGGAGCGTGACGTGCGGAGGCTCTTCGACCGCCTTCATCGGCGGCTGCGGACCTCGTCGACGAGGGCCGCGATCAGCCGCGACTCCTCGTCGGCCTCCGGGTGCCACTGGACGCCGAGGGCGAAGCGGTGGCGGCGCGACTCGAAGGCCTCCGGCAGCTCGTCGCCGTCGGACCAGCCGGTGACGGTGAAGGCGTCGGCGACACGATCGACCGCCTGGTGGTGATGGGACTTGACGGGGGTGGCGATCGCGCCGGCCGCCCGTGCGGCGAGCGAGTCCGATTCCAGCCGCACCTCGTGATCGGTCCAGGCACCCTCCGTGTGGCGGTGGTTCTCGTGTCCGACCACGTCCGGCACGTGCTCGATCAGCGTCCCGCCGGCGGCCACGTTCATGACCTGCATGCCGCGGCAGATGCCCAGCAGCGGGAGGTCGCGCTCGAGCGCGCGCGAGCCGAGCGCCATCTCGAAGGCATCGCGCTCCGGGTCGTCCCCGACGTCGACCCCGCCGGCCAGGACCAGGCCGTCGACGCGGTCGAGCACCTCGTCCGGATCCTCGGTCGTGACGGGGTCCGGCGCGAGCATCAGCGCCAGCGCTCCGGCCCGCTGGACCGCCCGCACGTAGTCACGCGGAAGCAGCACGGACTCCATGTCCCAGGGCCCGTAGCGGGCGCGCGTCTGGGTGAGGCAGAGACCGATCACGGGGCGCCACGGCATCGATCGAGACTAGCCTTCTGACCGCGATGGAGGGGACCCCCGAACGCACCGCGCGGCTGTCGGTGCTGGCCGCCGTCGTCCTCGTCGCGATCAAGCTGACGACGGGCTTGGCCACCGGTTCCCTGGGCCTGATCGCGGAGGCGCTGCACTCCGGCACGGACCTGGTGGCGGCGCTGCTGACGCTGTTCGCGATCCGGGTCGCCGTCCGCCCACCCGACCGCGAGCATCCCTACGGCCACGGCAAGGCCGAGCACCTCGCCGCGCTTGGCGAGGCCGCGTTCCTGGCGCTCGCCTCCGCCTTCATCGCCGTGCAGGCCGGCCGGCGGCTGATCGACGGCGGGCGGCCCGACGTCGACGCCGCCTGGTACGCGTTCGTGGTCCTCGTCCTCGTCATCGCCATCGACGCCAGCCGCGCGTACGTGTCCCACCGCGACGCGCGCCGCTACCACTCGCCCGCGCTGGCCTCCAACGCGCTGCACTTCGCCGGCGACCTGCTCGGCTCGATCTCCGTGCTCGTCGGCCTGGCCTTCGTCAGCGCGGGCTACCCGGACGGGGACGCGATCGCCGCGCTGGTCGTCGCGGTGCTGGTCATCCTGGCGGCCGCGCGGCTGGCCCGTGGCAACGTCGAGGTGCTCATGGACCGCGCGCCCGAGGCCGCCGCCCGGGCCGCCCGCGACGCGATCGCGCGCGACGAGCCGGGCGTCGACGTGTCCCGCCTGCGCGTGCGCGAGGCGGCCGGTTCCTACTTCGTCGACGTCGTCGTGGGCGTTCAGCCGGACGCCGCGATGAGCCAGGGACACGCGCTCGCCGACGGGGTGGAGCGGGCGGTGCGCACGGAACTCCCGCGCGCGGACGTCGTCGTCCACGTCGAGCCGGGCGAGGCCCGCGACCTGCGCGAGCGCGTCAACGCCGCCGCCCAGGGCGTGCGCAACGTCCGCGAGGTCCACAACGTGCGGCTGATGACCGTCGAGGGCCGGCCGGAGGCCTCCCTGCACCTCAAGCTGCCCGCCCGCCTGTCGCTGGACGAGGCCCACGCGGTCGCCGAGGAGGTCGAGGCCAGCATCCGCGCCGCCGCCCCCGAGCTCAGCGACGTCCACACCCACATCGAGCCGCTGTCGACCCCGCGCGACGGCGCCGAGCTGGAGGCGGGGGACGAGCGCGCGATCATCACCACCGTCGTCCGTGAGCTCACCGGCAGCCCGCCGGAGGAACTGCGCATGCGGATGGGCGAGCGCGGCCGCATCGTCGCGCTGCTGACGGTCTGCCTCGATCCGGCACAGGAGCTGCGCGCCGCGCACGCGCTGGCGACGGAGATCGAGGAGGAGATCGTCCGGCGCGCGCCGGCCGTGGCCGACGTGATCGTGCACACCGAGCCGGGCTAGAGGACGGCGGCGACCGGGAGCGCGAGGGCGCCGGTGGCGGCGGCCACGGCGGCGACGCGCTGCGTCGCGGGCATGCGGGTGGCCTTGGTGAGCACCCGGTCCGCGAGCGTGTTCGCGCTGCGATGGAAGGCCAGCTTGCGGACGTACTCCGGAACCTCCCAGAGCAGCGTCGTCCCGGCCTCGAAGTGCGCGGTGTCGCCCGTGCGCAGGGTGCGGCGGTGGCCGTCCGCGTCGGTGATGTGGACCTCGCCCTCGAGGATCTGGACCATCTCGTCGCCCGCGTAGTGCCAGTGGAAGCGGCCGGCGGTGCAGTCCCAGTAGTTCATGGACACGCCGCCCCGGTGCGCGGAGTGCAGCTTCCAGCTACGGGTGACGGGCTCGCCGTCGAGGATCTGCTCGGCCGGGATCGGTGCGTCTGCCCACATGTCAGGTGGCTTCGGCCCCCGCTCAGCGGAACTTGAGGACCGTGTCCAGGGTGTCGGCGTCCGTCGGATCCTTGTCGGGTCGGTGGCGGAGCACGCGGGCGAAGCGCAGGGCGACGCCGCCGGGGTAACGAGGCGAGGTCTGCACGCCGTCGAAGCCGATCTCGACGACCAGCTCGGGGCGGACCTTCACGACCCATCCGTTGTCCTCGATCGCCAGCTCGGTGAGCCGTTCGGTCTGCCAGCGCAGCATGTCGTCGGTCAGGCCCTTGAAGGTCTTGCCCAGCATCACCCCCTCGCGCGTCCCGAGGTGGAGGTTGGACAGCCAGCCGCGCCGGCGCCCGCTGCCGTGCTCGACGGCGAGCACCACGAGGTCGAGCGTGTGGACGGGCTTGACCTTCAGCCACCCGGCGCCGCGGCGGCCGGCGGCGTAGGGCGCGTCGAGCGCCTTGACGACCACGCCCTCGTGCCCGGCGGCGAGCGCCTCCTCGAGCGTGCCCTGCGGGACGCGCGCCGCGCCGAGCCCCTCGAGGGCGGCGCCGCGCTCGCGCAGCGGCACGTCGAGCAGGTCCTGCCCGTCGAGGTGCAGGACGTCGAAGAACAGGCCGGTGAGCGGGACGCCGGCGCCGGAGCCGAAGCGCGACGCGGTGACCTGGAACGGGTGCGGTCGCCCGTCCTCCTGCAGCGCGATGCCCTCCCCGTCGAGGACGACGGACGTGGCCGGCAGCGCCAGGGCCGCCTGCACCAGCTCGGGGACGCGCGCGGTCATGTCGTCCAGCGAGCGGGTGAAGACGCCGACGTCGGACCCGTCGCGGTGGACCTGCACGCGGGCGCCGTCGAGCTTGTGCTCCACGGCGGCGTCGCCGACCTTGGCGACGGCGTCCTCGACGGACTTCGCCGTGCCTGCCAGCATCGGCTGGATCGGCCGCCCGACGACGAGGCCGACGTTCGCGAGATCCTCTCCCGTGAGCGCGAGCCGGGCGACCTCGGGCAGGTCGCCGGCCAGCATCAACGCGCGACGGACGGTGCCGACGGGGAGACCCGCGGCCTGCGCGACGGCCGACGTCATCACCCCTTCGAGCGCGCCCTGGCGCAGGTCGCCGACCAGCAGGCCGCGCAGCAGGCGCTGTTCGGGCGCGGTGGCGGCGGCGAACAGGCGGCTCAGCTCGTCGCGGCGGGCGGCGACCGAGCCGGCGCCGGCGATCAGCTCGATGCGCGCGAAGGTGTCCGCGACGTCCCCGACGGTGAGGGTGGCCTCCGGAGCCGGTGCCGGGACCTCGCGCAGCGACGCCCAGCCGACGCCGATCTGCCGCTGCAGCAGCGTTCCGGCCAGGAACGCCGTGCCGGCCGTCACCTCGTCGGGTGCGAGCGCGCGCAGCCCGTCGGCCAGCTGCGCGACCTTGGCGTTGCGCGCCGACGTCTCCCGGACGGCGTCCGAGACCGCGGCCAGCTCGGCGAACCTCACGAGATCCTCGCCTCCTCGAGGTCGAGGTCACGCTCGATCAGGCGCAGGGTGTCCGGGCGCAGGCGGCCCTCGTCGCGCAGCCCGAGCAGCGCGCCGCGCTCGACGCCGATCAGCTCCCGCCGCAGCGCGCCGTAGCGGAACCGTCCCTCCTGCACGCGCTCGCGGGCGCCCTCCTCACCCGACAGCGCGGCCTGGCACATGCGGAAGCGCGCGCGGTAGAGCTCGCGCAGGCGCTTGACCGCCTCGGGCAGCTCCCCCTCGAAGTGCTCGGCCTCCAGTTCGTCGAGCCGGTCGAGCGCCGACTGCGCCGCCTCCAGCCGGGCCAGCGCCTCGTCGGGCGACCACACGCGCTCCTGGTCGAGCCGGAGCAGACCGATCAGCGGCCCGAGCGTCAGCCCCTGGCCGAGCAGCGTCACCGCGATCACGAAGAAGGTGAGCACGATGATCTGCGGCCGGGCGTCGACGCTGAGCGGGATCGACAGCGCGGCGGCCAGCGAGATCGCCCCGCGCATCCCGCTCCAGCCGACCACGACGCGCTCGCGCCAGCCGTCTGCCGTGCTCACCCCGGGCACGAACTGGGCGGCTAGCCGGACGACGATCACGGTTCCGGCGATGGCCAGCCCGGGGCCGACGATGTCCTGGACCGGGAGCTCGTCGCTCAGCGTCGGGAACTGCGTCCCCAGCAGGATGAAGATGAGCGCGTTGAGGATGAACACGAGGACGTCCCAGAACGCGAGCGCGCTGAGGCGGACGTCGGCGTCGAAGGCGATCGACGCGTGCCAGCCGAACGTGAGCCCGGTCAGAACGGCGGCGAGCACGCCCGAGCCGTCGATCTCCTCGGCCACGATGTAGGCCGCGTAGGAGGAGACGAGCGTGAGCAGGATGCTGAGCTGGACGTCGGCCAGGCGGGTGACGGCGCGGGTGATCAGCCAGCCCATCGCCAGCCCGACCGCCACGCCCAGGACGACGGACTGGACGAAGTCGCCGAGCGCGCCGGCGGCGTCGAACGTCTCCCCCGTGGCGACGCCGACGGCGATCCGGAAGCCGACCAGCGCGGTCGCGTCGTTGAGCAGCGACTCGCCCTCGACGATCAGGCGGACGCGGTCGGGCGCGTGGGCGCGCTGGAAGGTGGCCAGGGCGGCCACGGGGTCCGTCGGCGCGACCACCGCACCGAGCACGAACGCGCCCGCCCACGGCAGCCCGTCCACCACCGCGTGGGCGACGACGGCGACGCCGCCCATGGTCGCCAGAACGAGCGCGAGGGACAGCCAGCCGAGGGCCGATCGCTCCGCGCGCAGCTCCTGCGGCGAGGCGCTGAACCCCGCCGAGGTGAGCAGCGGCGGGAGGAAGACGAGGAAGACGACGTCGGGCGGCAGCTCGAGGTCGGGCAGGCCCGGAACAAATCCGATCACAAGCCCGCCTACGACGAGGACGATTGGGTAGGGGACCCGCACGATGTCCGCGATCCGCACGAGCCCGGCCGCCGCGGCGAGCAGCACGAACAGGAACTCGAGGTCGTCCACGCCGCGCCGAGTCTATGGCTGACCTGTCGGATCCCGTCGGCCCCGAGGACCATGTCCGAGGGAGCGCGGGAGCCCATGTCGAGCTGGTCATGTACGGCGACTTCGAGTGCCCGTACTGCACCGCCGCGCAGGGCATCGTGCGCCGCGTCCAGGAGCGCCTCGGGGATCGGTTGCGCTTCGTCTTCCGCCACTTCCCGCTGACCGAGGTCCATCCGCACGCCGCGCACGCCGCCGAGGCTGCCGAGGCGGCGGCCGCGCAGGGAGCGTTCTGGGAGATGCACGACGCCCTGTACCTGGCCCGCGGCCGGCTCGCCGACGCCGATCTCGTCGGCCACGCGCGCTCACTGGGGCTTGACGCCGACGCCGTGGAGGCCGCCCTGCTAGACGGCACGTACGTCGAGCGAGTCGAGCGCGACCGGGCGTCCGGGGTCGCGTCCGAGGTCCGCGGAACCCCGGGGTTCTTCGCCAACGGACGGATGGTCACCGGCGCGTTCGACGCCGGGTCACTGATCGAGGCGCTGACGACGTAGGGTGTCCGGTGCGTGACAGAATTCGGAGTCACAGCTCGGCGCGAGAACGGAAGTCTCGTGGTGACCCCTGTGGGTGAGCTCGACATCGCGACGGTCGGTGCCGTCCGCGACGAGGCCGTCCGCCGTGCGCCCGGGGAGGGCCTCGTGATCGACCTCAGCGGCCTCGAGTTCCTCGACACCTCCGGCATCGAGTTCGTCGTCGAGGCCTACCGGGACGCGGAGACGGAGGGCTTCCCCCTGCGGATCGTCCGCGCCGGCCCGTCGGTCCAGCGCGTGTTCGAGATCGCCGGGCTCGAGGGCGTGCTCCCGTTCGAGGACGCTGCCGGTGCCTGAGACCCGGTCGGCGAAGCTGCCCGGCGGCCCGCAGGCGCCCGCCCGTGCCCGTGGCCTGATCTCCGACTGGGTCGGCGGCGAGCTCGGCCGTCAGACGATCGAGGACATCAAGCTGCTCGTCTCCGAGATCGTCACCAACGCCGTGCGCCACCCCGACGCCAGCGGCCCGATCGAGATGAAGGTGATCGTGCGCGGCGGCACCGTGCGGGTGGAGATCTCCGACCCGGGCGGGGCCGGCTTCGCCAAGCCGGCCGTGGCCACGCCGCCGCCGGACGCGCTGGGCGGTCGCGGGCTGCTGATCGTCGACCGCGTCGCCACGCGCTGGGGGGTCGACTCCGGCCGTCCCACCCGCGTCTGGTTCGAGCTCGCGGCGGCCTAGCCGAAGAAGACTTCGGCGGTCGCGTAGAACTCGGGGTCGAGCAGCTTCGGCTCGGACAGCGCCTCCGCGAGGTCGACGGCGATCACGTCCGTCCCTCGCAGGGCGACCATCTTGCCGTAGTCGCCGCGGCTGATCGCGTCGACGGCGGCCACCCCGAAGCGGGTGCCGAGCACGCGGTCGTAGGCGTTCGGCGTCCCGCCGCGTTGCACGTGGCCGAGGATCGTCATGCGCGTCTCGAAGCCCGTGCGCCGCTCGATCTCCGGCTCCAGCGCGACGGCCACACCAGCCAGCCGCGGGTGCCCGAAGGCGTCCACCTGCCCCGTGTCCGACACGGCACCGTCCTTGGGCAGGGCACCTTCGGACACGACGACGATGGAGAAGTTCGAGCCGCGGTCGTGGCGGCGCTTGAGGTGCGCGCAGACGTCGTCGATGTCATAGGGCCGCTCGGGGACCAGGATCGCGTCGGCGCCGCCGGCCAGTCCCGAGTAGGCCGCGATCCAGCCGGCGTGCCGTCCCATCACCTCGACGACGATCACCCGGTTGTGGGACTCGGCGGTGGTGTGCAGCCGGTCGATCGCGTCCGTGGCGATCTGCACCGCCGTCTGGAAGCCGAAGGTGAAGTCGGTCCCGGCCAGGTCGTTGTCGATCGTCTTCGGGACGCCCACCACCGGCAGCCCCGCCTCGGCCAGCTTCCCGGCCACGCCCAGCGTGTCCTCCCCGCCGATCGGGATCAGCATGTCCACGCCCGCCTTCGCCATGCCGGCCCGGACCCCGTCGACCCCCGGCCCATCCTCCTTGAACGGATTGGTCCGCGACGTCCCCAGGATCGTCCCGCCCCGATGCAGGATCCCCCGCGTCGCCGCCTGGTCGAGCGGCTTGCCCGCCCCCTCGAGCACACCCGCCCACCCGTACGCGAACCCGAAGAACTCATGACCGTGCACGTCGATCCCCTTGCGCACGATCGCCCGGATCACCGCATTGAGCCCCGGACAGTCACCACCGCCGGTCAGGATCCCTATCCGAGCCATCGCCGCGAGAATACGCCAGCGGGACTCAGGGGACAGTCCCGTCATTCCCACCAGCGGGACTCAGGGGACTGCCCCTTTTTTCTCGGTGGGCGCTCCAGGGCCAGTCGTCGGCGGTCGCGCACAGTCCGGCGGCGACCGGGTTGCGGGAGGTGCGGTGCAGGTCGCGGGCGAAGGTCTCGCGGATGCGCTTGATGCCCAAGCCGAGATCGGGTCGGGCGTCTGAACGAGCAGATGGACGTGGTTGCCCATCAGACAGAAGGTCCGCAGGGACCACGCGCGGGCGGCGACTTCAGCGCCGAGCAGGGAGAGGTAGTGGCGGCGGTCGGCGTCGGCGCGGAAGAGCATCAGGCCCTTCGGAGCGCGCCCTGTGACGTGGTGAAGGCCGCCGGCGAGTTCGACTCGAGGTGTGCGAGGCATCACCTCTCCTAGGCGCCGGCGCGCCGAAGTGACTCAGGGCTTGGAGAAGACGGCGGACCCGCCGATCACGCACTGATGCCCGGTCCCGGCCGGAAGACCGTCCTGCGCGAGGTAGGTGATCGTGGTGCTCGGCCCGTTCGGGATCGTGTAAGTGAGCGTCCCGCTCGCGTCGTTGAGCCCCGCTGGGAGCAGGTCGACCTTGTCGCCCGGATCGAAGTCGTTGTCCGCCTGGACCTGCGTCGGCGTGTCCGGCGTGGTCACCGCGACGCGCACGAGGGCGTCCTCGACTGTGCTCGTCGCCGTGACTACGAGGTCGCCGTTGTTGCAGAAGCCGGTGACGGTCAGGCCGGAACGGTTCAAGAAGATCTTTCGCGCGCCGGTCCGGTCGGCGTAGGAGAAGTGATCGAAGTCGACCCCGCTGACGTGGCTGGCCCCGTTGGCGTGCTTGGCCGACGGCACCTGGTCGAGCGACTGCTCGTCGATGTCGGACCCGTCGAGGCCGTTGGGCACGATGTCGCGCCCGCTCAACCCCGCCACGTTGCGGCCGGTGACGGTGTTGCGGGCGATCTCGTCGCCGGTGATGAGGCTGCGCGCGACCGCCGGGCCACCCCAGGCGCCGACGCAGGCGAGGATGGAGACGATCAGGGCGGCGCGTGCGGTGGTCATGAGACGGCCAGGACGATGAGGATGACAACTCCGAGGACGACGCGATAGGGGACGAACGCGGCGATCGAGTGATGCGCGACGAAGCGCAGCAGCCAGGCGATGCTCGCGTAGGCGACGAAGAAGGCGACCACCGTCCCCACGATCGTCGGCCCGGCGCCGACGCCGCCACTGAGGGCGTCCTTGAGCTCATAGAGCCCGGCCGCGGTCAGCGCCGGGATGGAGAGGAAGAAGGACAGCCGGGTCGCGGCGACACGGTCGAAGCCGCGCAACAAGCCGGCGGAGATGGTGGCGCCCGATCGCGAGATGCCCGGGATCAGCGCGATCGCCTGGACACAGCCGATCACGACGGCGTCCCGGACGGTGAGGTCCTGCTCGGTGCGCCCGCCGCGCGCGCGCCGCTCGGCGAACACCATCACGGGGGAGAAGAGGATCAGGGCGGCGGCGACGACGCCGAGGTCGCGCAGCGGGCCGGAGATCGCGTCCTTGGCCAGCAGGCCGACCACGCCGACCGGGATCGAACCGACGATCACCGCGATCACGAGCTGCCAGTCGCTCGTCTGGCGCGCGTCGGCATCCTGGACGCCGGCCACGGCAGCACGGAGCAGGCGCAGGATGTCGTCGCGGAAGAAGAGCAACACGGCGACGATCGCCCCGAACTGCACGACAGCGGTGAAGCCGGTGATCGAGTCCGCGTCGATCGGCAGGCCCATCAGCTTTTCCGTGATCGTCAGGTGGCCGGTCGAGGAGACCGGGAGGAACTCGGTGAGGCCCTCGACGATGCCGAGGCCGACCGCTTGCAGGAGGTTCACAGTGCCGCGCCCGTCACGAGCGCGGCACTGTAACCGCCGGTCCCTACTTTGACGGCGTGCTCGTCTCGCTCGAGGGGGCCTGATCGGACCCGCCGGGCTGCGCCTCGGTGGCGTTCTCCTCGGCGTTGTCGCTCGGGTTCGGCGTCACGCGCAGGACGTGCTCGCAGGACCCGTTCGGGTTCTCGGCCGTCGCGTCCTCGATCACGTCGACCGTGTCCAGGAACGCGCGATCGTTGCCGTTGCCGCAGTTGACGACGTCCGCCTCGCCGTCCGCGGTGCGGATGCGATCGTTGCCGTCGCCGCCGCGAACCGTGTCCACCCCGGGGAGCGGAACGTCGGCCTGGGCGAGCGCGAACAGGACGTCGTTGCCCGGACCGCCCTCGGTCGTGTCGGCGCCGAGGTTGGCGAAGATGACGTCATTGCCGGGACCGCCGTTCTGGACGTCGTCGCCCTGCCCGCCGGCCATGAGGTCGTTGCCGCCCTCGCCGTCGGACGTGTCGTTGCCGCGGCCGGCCAGCAGCCGGTCGCGAGCGTCGCCGCCGAACAGGTGGTCGTCTCCGTCGCCGCCCCAGATCCGGTCGCGGCTATGCAGGTCACCGACCTCGGCATTGTCCCCGCGCAGGGTGTCGTTGCCCGCGTTGCCACGGATGCGGTCGTTGTCGGCGAGGCCGTTGATCGTGTCGTCGCCGTCGTTGCCGAACAGGCGGTCGAAGCCCCCGCGGCCGAGGATCGTGTCGTTGCCGGAACCGCCGACGACGACGTCGTTCCCAAAGCCGGAGTCGACGCTGTCGTTGCCCCCGTTGGCGAAGATGACATCACGCTGCGCGCCGGTGACGATGGCGTCGTCCCCGTCGAGGGCGAAGACGCGATCGCGTCCACCGTTGCCGGTGATCTGATCAGCGTCCTTGGAGCCGATGATGCGGTCGTGACCGGGAGTCCCGTCGATGACGAGCGCGTGGGCGGTCGCACCCGAAAGGGCGACCGTCGCGGCCATCACGGAGACCCCCAGGCTGAGCTTCCTAACATGGGGCATTACCCCACCTCCTGAGTGATCGGTTGACGCCCCTCAGAACCCTGACCGCGACGGTGAGTTGCGGCGAGATTTCGAGGTTTCTCTCAGGAGGTGGGCCTTAGGTCCGTCAACCGGCACGCTATGTTTGGCGGCCCGTCTTGGGGGCGTAGCTCAGTTGGTTAGAGCGCCGGCCTGTCACGCCGGAGGTCGCGGGT
>CAXTBB010000012.1:0-95727 GCA_964242305.1 uncultured Solirubrobacteraceae bacterium | reverse complement strand
GTCTGGGCCGTGTCTCAGTCCCAGTGTGGCTGATCGTCCTCTCAGACCAGCTACCCATCGAAGCCTTGGTAGGCCATTACCCCACCAACAAGCTAATGGGCCGCGGGCCCGTCTCGATGCGAAGGCCAAAGCTATCTTTCATCATCTTCCTTACGAAAGAGGATCTCATCCGGTATTAGCCCGAGTTTCCTCGGGTTGTCCCGGTCATCGAGGTGGGTTACCCACGTGTTACTCACCCGTTCGCGGCTCTGCCCCGGGGCAAGCCCCGGTTCGTCGCTCCACTTGCATGTGTTAAGCACGCCGCCAGCGTTCGTCCTGAGCCAGGATCAAACTCTCCGTGAAGTGAACTTCATGAAGAGCCTCACCGATGGGACTGCGGAAGCGGCCTATACACGGGCCACCGCCAGCCATCAGCGAGGATTTTAATGCTTGAGCCTGCCGTCCGACGAGGTTGGACGGTCAGGTCGAATCTGGACGCACATCCGACTGCCCGACTGGCAGTCGTGTGTGCATGCTGTTGAGTTTTCAAAGACCGGCAGCGTTCTCGCGAGGGGTTTCCTCGGTTGAAGCGGGCAACGGATGGTAGCGCTCCGAAAGCGTTTCGACCAGCCGAGCGACCGGAGAATGTAGCAGGGCTAGGTCGGCGTCCGGCGCAGGCGGGCGAAACGTCGCTTTCCAACCTGCAGCGTGCGCCCGTCCAGGGCCTCCGGGGCGACATCGAGATCCGTCACGACCTCACCGTCCAAGCGGACGCCACCGCCGGTCAGGTTGCGCCGCGCGTCGGACCGCGAGCCCCCGAAGGCCTCGGCGATCAGCGCCGGCAGGTGCACGTCGCCGGCGGCGGCAAAGGTGTGCTCGGGCACGTCGTAGGGCTGTTCGCGGCGGACGAAGACGCGGTCGAAGTGCTCGGTGGCCGCCTCGCCCGCGGCATCGCCGTGGAAGCGGGTCACGAGCGCGCGCGCGAGCTCGCGCTTGGCGTCGCGCGGCGAGCCTTCGAGGGGCGTGCCCAGGAGGACGTCGTACCACTGCGCCAGCTCGGCGTCGGGCAGGCGCATGGTGCGCCCGAACATCTCCTCCGGCGTGTCGGTGATCCCGACCTGGTTGTCGTAGGACTTGGACATCTTGCGCGCCCCGTCGATGCCGTTGATGAGCGGCGTGGTGAGGATGACCTGCGGCGGCTGGCCGTAGGCCGTCTGCAGGTCGCGTCCCATCAGCAGGTTGAAGGTCTGGTCGGTCCCGCCCAGCTCGACGTCCGCGCGCACGCACACGGAGTCGTAGCCCTGGAGCACCGGGTAGAGCAGCTCGAGCAGGGAGATCGGCTGGTGCGCCGCGTAGCGCTTGGCGAAGTCGTCGCGCTCGAGCAGCCGCGCGATCGTCGGCACCCGCACGAGGCGGAACAGGTCCTCCATCGCCATGTCGAGCCACTCCGAGTTGCGCCGCACCTCCAGCGCGTCGCCGCCGAGCAGGACCTTGGACGCCTGCTCCACGTACGTGCGCGCGTGGGCGTCGATGTCCTGGCCCGACAGCACCGGCCGGGTGGCCGAGCGCCCCGACGGATCACCGACGCGCGCGGTGTAGTCGCCCACGATCAGCACGGCGACGTGCCCGAGGTCCTGGAACTCGCGCAGCTTCTGGAGGACGACCGTGTGCCCGAGGTGCAGATCGGGCGCGGTGGGGTCCACCCCCAGCTTGACGCGCAGCGGCCGGTCCTCCCCCAGGCGCCGCTCGAGCTCCCCCCGCGGGAGGCAGTCGACGGCGTTGCGGGTCAGGAACTCAGCGGCGGTCATGTGCGCGCGCAATGGTAGAGTCGAGGGTCTTCTGCGGCCCGCCGGGCCGCCTTTTTTTGGCCCGCGCAGCGCGCTTATGGATACCTCCGAGCACATCGCAGCGATCTACGGGAGTGGCCCGCTCGACCCAGAGCCCGAGCCGCCTGAGCCCAAGCGCCCGCGCCCCAAGATCCGCAAGCTGCGGCTGCTGTTCGTGCTCACAGGCCTCAGCGTCCTCGCCGTCGTCTCGGCCGTCTTCGGGATGATGATGGCGGTCGCGTCCGACCTGCCCGAGATCGACGTCCTCGACGTCTCCAGCCGCCCGTCGCACATCTACGACCGCGAGAACCACGACCTCGGCGTCCTCACCGGCAACGAGAACCGGCTGCTGGTGCGCTCGGACCAGATCGCGCCCGTGATGAAGCACGCGATCGTCGCCATCGAGGACCGCCGCTTCTACACGAACTCCGGCGTCGACCTGCGCGGCATCGCCCGCGCCGCAGTGCAGGACGTCGTCAAGCGCCGCGCGGCCCAGGGCGGCTCGACCATCGCCCAGCAGCTCGTCAAGAACCGTCTGCTCGCCCAGAGCGACCGCACCATCTTCCAGAAGCTGCGCGAGTCCGCGATGGCGTTCCACATGACGCGCAAGTGGGACAAGGAGCGCATCCTGCGCAACTACCTCAACACGATCTACTTCGGCAACGGCGCGTACGGGATCGAGGCCGCGGCGCGCACCTACTTCGGCCCCCAGCTGGGACTCGGCGGCGCCGCCCCCCAGTGCGGAAGCCGCAACACCCAGCGCCGCTGCGCCGAGCTGCTCGAGCCCTACCAGGCCGCGCTGATCGCCGGCGTCGTCGCCAACCCCAGCGCCTTCGACCCCGTCCTGCACCCCGTGGCCGCCAAGGGCCGCCGCGACACCGTCCTCAAGCGCATGCGCGAGCAGGGCTACATCACGAACCGGCAGTACACGGACGCCGTCGCCGAGCCCGTCCCGACGCGCGAGGACGTCCACCCGCCCGAGCAGACCTCCAAGTACCCGTACTTCACCACCTGGGTGCGCCAGCAGGTGGTCGACCAGGTCGGCGCCGGCCGCGCCTTCGAGGGTGGCCTGAAGGTCAAGACGACGATCGACCCCGACCTGCAGGACGCCGCCCAGCGCGCGGTGACCAACTGGCTCGGGACGCCGGGCACCAACGGGAAGCCCGCCGCCGGCGTGGTCGTCCTCGACAACAGCACCAGCGAGGTGCTGGCCATGGTCGGCGGCCAGGACGCCGCCTACAACCAGCGGCCGTTCAACCTGGCCACGCAGGGCCAGCGCCAGCCGGGGTCGTCCTTCAAGCCGTTCACGCTCGCCGAGGCGCTCAAGGAAGGCATCAGCCCCAACCAGACGTACTCCTCGCGCAAGAAGCGGTTCTGCGTCCACGAGAACAAGAAGCACAACTGCACGGAGGCCTTCGTCGTCAACAACTACGACGACAACTACTCCGGCTCGACCACGCTCGCCAACGCCACCGCCTTCTCCGACAACTCGGTCTACGCGGAGCTCGGCATCGACCTGGGCACCAAGAAGATCGCCAAGATGGCCCACAAGCTCGGGGTCCGCACCCCCATCTCGACCAACTACGCCATGACCCTGGGCGGCCTCAAGCAGGGCGTCACCGTGATGGACATGGCCCACGCGTACGAGTCCTTCGCCACCGGCGGCGAGCTCAAGTACGGGTCGCTCAGCCCCGGGGCGAGCCGGTTCGTCCGCAGGAACGAGAAGGGGACGGTGCCCGGGCCGGTCGGCATCCGCCGCATCGACGACCCCGACGGCCACTCGGCCCGGCTGCTCGACGGCAAGAAGGCGATCAACCACACGCACGAGGACCGGGTGCTCGACTCCGGCGTGGCCGCCAACGTCCAGTCGATCCTCCAGGGCGTCGTCCGGATCGGCTCCGGCAAGCGGGCGGCGGTCGGCGGCATCGCCGTCGCCGGCAAGACGGGCACGACGGAGGACTACGGGGACGCCTGGTTCGTCGGCTGGAGCCCCAAGTACACGGTGGCCGTCTGGGTCGGCTATCCGGACACGGTGAAGTCGATGCAGCCGCCGACCTTCTCCTTCAACGGCGAGCCCGTGGCCGGCGGCACCTACCCGGCTGCCATCTTCTCGACGTTCATGACCGCCGCGCTGGCCATCCACCCCGACGAGAAGAAGGACAAGGATGCGGCCACGTCACCGGTGACGAGCCTCCCCGGCGCCACGGCGCCGGCGCCGACCGCGCCGCCGACCACGCAGGACGCCACGCCGAGCGACGACGCCGGCACGGACGCTCCGGAGCCGCAGACGGGCGGAGGCACCGACACGGGCGCGTCCCCGCCGGACACGAACACCACGGCGCCCCCGGCCGGCACCGGCGGCGGCGCGACCGCCCCTACGACCCCTTAGCGATCTCCTCGAACCACTCGCGCGGCGCCGCCGATTTGTCCCCCGTGGCGTTGTCGCAGCGGTAGAAGGCGCGGTAGAGCTCGAGGTCGCCGCCGAGGTCGGCGATCAGGCCGCGGGCGCGGCGGCGAGCCAGCCGCCACAGGTGCCGGCGGGCGCCCAGGCGCCAGGCCCGGTAGGCGTCGTCGTGGCGGGCGATCACCTTGAGGACGCCGGGGTCGTCGACGTAGCGGCCGGCGAAGCGCGCGGCCAGCCGGGCGTGGTCGGTGCGGCCGGGGCGCCACCAGCGGACCCGGTCCTTGAAGGCGTCGTGGACGAGCGCGATGACCCGCAGGCGCTCGCGCAGCTCGAGCGGCTCGCGCTCGACGTTGGCGAGCACCTCGTCGACGTGGTCGCCGACCGTCGCCTCCGGGTGCCCGGGGCCCGAGAACTCCCAGCGCACGCCCGCCTGCCAGTCCGGGTCGGCCCGGATGGCGTCCTCTATGCGCGAGGCCACGGTTTCGAGACGTGCGGGTTCCCGGCCGCGCAGAAGCGCCAGGGCAGCTCGGCCGCCTTGGTGATGCCGATCCGGCGGCCGGTGACGACGGGGAGCGGGTCGTGGACGGCGACGCGCACCGGGCCGTCGAGGAGGCTGGTGTCGTTCTCGGTCAGCTCGACGCCGAGCGCCTGGGTCAGCTTGCCCGGCCCGTTGCAGAGCCCGTCCGCCCGCCCGCGCCGCGCTGTCATCAGCCCGAGGCCGGCCGTCGGCTCCAGCGCCCGGATGAGCACGGCGGCGCCGACGCCCTCCTCCTCGCAGACCGCGTTGAGCAGCGCGTGGATGCCGTAGGAGCGGTAGACGTAGGCGGTGCCGGGCGCCCCGAACAGGACGCGGGTGCGCGGGGTGACGCCGACGAACGCGTGGCAGGCCGGCTCGGACTCGTGGTAGGCCTCCGTCTCGACGATGATGCCGGCGGTACCCCCGTGGGAGACCGCGCAGCCGACGAGGTCCCGGGCCACCTCGAGCACGGGGCGGTCGTAGAAGTCAGAGCGCACGGCGAGCAAGCTCGAGCTGCTCACGCACGCGCGCCAGGGCGGTCCCGCCCTCGGAGACCTTCGACTCCAGCCACGATGCGCTCTCCAGCACGGCGTAGTAATCGTCACCGAGGCCGTCCGGGAGCTCGTCGCGGGTGAGCTGGGACAGCGTGCGCCCCGACTCGACCGCGGTGCGCACGAGCCCGGCCACGACGCCGTGGGACTCCCGGAACGGGACGCCGCGACGGACGAGGAGGTCGGCGATGTCGACCGCCGCGATCATCTCGTCCGAGGCCGCCTCCGCCAGCACCTCGCGGCGGAAGGTGATCCCGCGGACCATCCCGGCCGCCGCCCGCAGGCACAGGTCGAGGGTGTCGACGGCGTCGAACAACCCCTCCTTGTCCTCCTGCAGGTCCTTGTTGTAGGTGAGCGGCAGGCCGTGCATCACGCCGTGGAGGGCGCTCAGATGCGCGACCACGCGCGGCGCCTTGCCGCGCAGGAGCTCCGCCGCGTCCGGGTTCTTCTTCTGGGGCATGATCGAGGAGCCCGACGCCCAGGCGTCGCTGAGCTCCGCGAAGCCGAACTCCTGGCTCGACCACAGCACGATCTCGGCGCCGAGGCGGGACAGGTGGGTCGCGCAGGTCGCCGCGGCGGCCAGGAAGTCCAGGACGAAATCCCGATTGGAGACCGCGTCGATCGAGTTGGGAACGACGCCGGCGAAGCCGAGCTCGGCCGCGACCATGTGGCGGTCGGTGGGGAAGTTCGTGCCGGCCAGCGCGCCGGCCCCCAGCGGCAGGAGGTCGGTGTCCACCGCGGCGAAGCGGCGGGCGTCGCGCGCGAACATCCACACGTAGGCGAGCAGGTGGTGGCCGAGGTAGACAGGCTGCGCGCGCTGAAGGTGCGTGTAGCCGGGCATCGGCCAGTCCAGGTGCGCCTCGGCGGCGTCGATCAGCGCCGCCTGGAGGTTGCGCAGCTGTTCGCCGCGCGCGGCCGCTTCGGCCCGGACGAACATGGCGACGTCGGTGGCGATCTGGTCGTTACGACTGCGCGCCGTGTGCAGCTTGCCGCCGGAGGCGGGTGCGAGCTCCGTGACCCGGCGCTCGACGGCCATGTGGACGTCCTCGTCCTCGGGGTCCCAGGCGAACGCGCCCGTCTCCAGCTCGCCCGCGACCGTGTCCAGGGCGGCGTGGAGGGCGTCGCGGTCAGCGTCCGCGATGATCCCGGTGGCGGCCAGCATGGCCGCGTGCGCCTTGGACTGGGCGATGTCGTACGGCGCCAGCCGGCGGTCGAACCCGGCCGACGTGTTCAGCGCCCGGAAGACCGGGTCCTGGGGCTCCGAGAAGCGGGACACGGCCGCGTACCTTACGGCGGGCGATGACCCTGACCGTCCGGGACGCACGCCTCTCCGATCGCGCCGGCCCGGGCCTGCTCTACGAGTCCTCGCGCATCTACTACGACGCCTACACGGGCTCCGAACGGCGGTCACGGCGGGTACTGGAGGCGATCTGGGCCAAGGGCGGGCACACCGCCAGCTGGGACAGCAGCCGCGTCGCCGTCCGCGACGGCGCGGTGGCCGGGATCCTCGTCGCTTTCCCGGCCGAGGACGGCGAGGCCCTCGCCCGCCAGTTCCTCGCCGTCTCCGTCGTCCGGCTGCCCGCCTGGCACTGGCCCGCCATCCTGCGCCACCTGCGCGCGTCCGCCGCCGTCCTGCCCGCCCCGATCCCGGGGACGCTGTACGTGGACGCGCTGGCCGTCGATCCCGGGCACCGGCGCACCGGCGTCGCCACCGCCCTGCTGGCCGACGCGGAGCGCACGGCGCACAACCGCGGACTTCGAGGTGTGTCGCTCGACACCGGGCTGCAGAACGTCGGCGCGCGCGCCCTGTACGAGGCCTGCGGGTTCACGATCGCCGGCGAGCGGCGGTCGCCCGACGCGCGGGTGACGGGCGCGGTGGGCGGCCCGGGGTTCGTCTCCTACCTCAAGCCGCTATGACTACTGGCGAGTGATCGCGCTTCAGGGACTGGTCAAGAGCTACGGGGACGTCGAGGCCGTCCGCGGCGTGGACATCACCATCGCTCCCGGGGAGACCGTGGCGCTGCTCGGCCCCAACGGCGCCGGGAAGTCGACCACGATCGACCTGCTGCTCGGACTGCAGCGGCCCGACGCCGGGACGGTCAGCGTCTTCGAGCGCACGCCGGAGAAGGCGATCTCGGCCGGCCTGATCGGCGCGATGCTGCAGACGGGCGCGCTGCCGCGCGACCTGGCCGTGCGCGAGCTGGTCGCGATGATGGCCAGCCTCTACCCCGACCCGATGCCGGTCGACGAGGTGCTGCGCATCACCGGCGCCGACACCTTCGCCGAGCAGTCCACCCACAAGCTCTCCGGCGGCCAGACGCAGCGGGCGCGGGCTGCGATCGCGCTCGTGTCCAACCCCGACCTGCTGGTCCTCGACGAACCCACGGCGGCCGTCGACGTGGCCGGCCGGCGCGACTTCTGGGAGGTCATGCGCGGCTTCGCGGCGGGCGGCAAGACGATCCTGTTCGCGACCCACTACCTGGAGGAGGCGGACACGTTCGCGGACCGCATCATCCTCATGGCCGCCGGCAAGATCGTCGCCGACGGGCCCACCGGCGAGGTCAAGGGGATGGTCGGCAGCCGCACCATCCGCGCCACGCTGCCCGGGGCCGACCTCGACGACCTGCGGGCGCTGGACGGCGTCACGGGAGCGGACCGCCACGGCCAGACCGTGATCCTGGTCTGCACGGACTCCGACGTCGCCATCCGCGCACTGCTGGCCCGCTACGACGACGCCCGCAACATCGAGATCGCCGGCGCCAACCTCGAAGACGCCTTCCTGGAGCTCACCGCGTGAGCTACTTCCGCTCGGAGGTCGTCCGGACGTTCCGCAACCGGCGGTTCTTCATCTTCTCCATCGGCTTCCCGCTGATCCTGTTCTGGGTGATTGCGGCGCCGCAGGCCGACAACGGCGTGGACGGCACTCCCGGCCTGCACGTCGGCACGTACTACATGGTCACGATGGCGGCCTACGGCGCGATGATCGCGACGATGAGCGCCGGCGCGCGGATCGCCGCCGACCGGGAGACGGGCTGGGTGCGCCAGCTGCGCATCTCGCCGCTGCCGATCCCGACCTACTTCCGCACCAAGGTCGCGCTCGCCTACCTGACCGCCAGCACCACGATCTCGCTGCTGTACCTGTCGGGCCTGATCATCGGCGTGCGCATCCCGATCGGGCGCTGGGCGGAGATGACCCTGCTGGTGCTGATCGGGCTGATCCCGTTCGCGGCGCTGGGCATCCTGCTCGGCCACCTGCTGACCACGGACTCGATGGGCCCGGTCATGGGCGGCGGCGCCGGCCTGCTGGCGCTGATCGGCGGCTTCTGGTTCCCGATCACGGACGGCGCCATCCACGACATCGGCCAGTTCCTGCCGTCGTGGTGGCTCGTGCAGGCGTCCCACGTCGCCATCGGGGGCAAGGCGTGGGGCGGGCTGGGGTGGGGCGTCATCGGCGGCTGGGCCGCCGTGCTCACGCTGGGCGCGATGCAGGCGTACCGGCGCGATACAGCACGCGCCTGAGCGCCTCGGCGACCTGCGCCACCTGGCCCTCGGTCATCTGCGGGAAGAACGGCAGCGCGAGGCTGCGGGCGGCGACGTCCTCGGCGACCGGGAACATCCCCTCGCGGTAGCCGAAGCGCTCGCGGTAGAAGGAGTACAGGTGGATCGCGGGCAGGTAGGGCTTGGCCGGGATGCCCTCGTCGCGCAGGGCGCGGATGGTGTCGTCGCGGTCGTGGTCGGGCGGGATGCGGACGACGTAGACGAACCAGGAGCGGTCGTCGTCGAGCGTCTCCACCTCGAGCTCCTCCAGCGCCTCGTGGTAGAGCGTGGCGACCCGCTGGCGGTCGGCGAGCATGCCGTCGAGGCGACCGAGCTGGACGAGGCCGATCGCGCAGGCGATGTCGGTCAGGCGGTAGTTGAAGCCGAGCCGGTCGTGGTCGAGCCAGTCCATGTTCGGCGCGCGGCCCTGGTTGCGCTCGGAATCGACGCGCTCCTTGACGGCGTCGTCGTCCGTGGTCAGGACACCCCCCTCCCCCGTCGTCATCTGCTTGTTGGGGTAGAAGGCGTAGACGGTGCTGTGGCCGCGGCCGGCCACGCTGCCGAGCGCCTCGCAGGCGTCCTCGACGATCGGCAGGCCGACGTCGGGGATCGCGCAGCGCTTGCCGAAGATGGAGACGGGCAGGATCGCCGTCGTGCGGTCCGTCACCGCGGCGGCGATGGCGCCGGCGGACGCGCACAGCGTGTCGGGGTCGATGTCGACGAAGACCGGCGTGGCGCGCTCGTAGAGGATCACGTTGGCGGACGCGACGAAGGAGAACGGGGACGTGATCACCTCGTCGCCCTCGGTGACACCGGCCGCGCGCAGGCCGAGGTGCAGGCCGGCGGTGCCGCTCGACACCGCGCAGGCGTGCTTGGCGCCGACGCGCTCGGCGAAGGCAGCCTCGAAGGCGGGCACGCGCGGGCCGAGCGAGAGCTGCCCGCTGTCGAGGACCTCCTTGACGGCCGCCAGCTCTTCCGGTCCGAGGACCGGCTGGGCCATCGGGACCTTGGTCACGTGGCTGCGTGCGTCTTGCGCCGGGCGAGCATCCCGGCTTCGAGGGAGCTGACCAGCGCCTCCCACGAGGCCTCGATGATGTTCTCGTGGACGCCGATGGCGCCCCAGGTGCGGTGCCCGTCGGTGGCGTCGAGCAGCACCCGGGTCGTCGCGCCCGTCGCCTTGTTGCCGTCCAGGATGCGGACCTTGAAGTCGGTCAGGTGCATGTCGCGGATCTCCGGACGGACCTTCTCGAGCGCGCGCCGCAGGGCGCGGTCGAGTGCCTGCACCGGGCCGTTTCCCTCCGCGTGGCGGACGAGCAGCTCGTCGCCGACCTTGATGCGCACCACCGCCTCCGTGCGCACCTTGCCCTTCTCGTCGCTGCGCGCGCTGACGTGCCAGTCCTCCAGGCGGAAGAGCGGCTCGTACTCGCCCGTCTCCTTGGCGACGAGCAGGTCGAAGGAGCCGTCGGCGGCCTCGAAGTGGTAGCCGGCGTGCTCGAGCGCCTTGACGCGATCGATGAGCCGCACAGCCGTGGCGTCGTCGAGATCGACCCCGGCGCGCGCGAGCACCGTCCCCTTCCCGCTCAGCTCGGAGATGAGGATCTCGCGGGTGTTGCCCACCGCCCCCGGGTCGATGTGCTCGAACGTGGCCGGGTCGGCGTTGACGCCGGCGACGTGCATGCCGCCCTTGTGCGCGAACGCGTTGGCGCCCACGTAGGGGCGGTTGGGCTCCGGCGAGAGGTTCAGCAACTGGTCGAGCAGGTGGCTCGCCTCCGTGAGCCCGGTCAGCGACGGCACGCACTGGTGGCCGAGCTTGAGCTGGAGGTTGGGGACGATCGTGACGAGGTTGGCGTTGCCGCAGCGCTCGCCGTAGCCGTTCATCGTCCCCTGCACGAGGCCGGCGCCCTCCTGGACGGCGGCGATCGTGTTGGCCACGCCGCAGCCGGCGTCGTCGTGGCAGTGGATGCCGACCCGCGGACCGAGCGCGGCGACCACCTCGCGCGTGGCGGCGGACAGCTGGGCGGGCATCGTCCCCCCGTTGGTGTCGCACAGCGTCACCCACTCGGCGCCGGCGTCGGCGGCCACGCGGACGCACGCGAGCGCGTACGCGGGGTCGTCGGCGTGGCCGTCGAAGAAGTGCTCGGCGTCGTAGATGACGCGCTTGCCCTGGCGGACGAGGAAGGCGACCGAGTCGGCGATCATCGCCAGGTTCTCCTCGCGGGAGACCTTCACCACCTTCTCGAGGTGCAGGCCCCAGGACTTGCCGACCAGCGTGGTGACCGGCGCGAAGGACTCGGCCAGCAGCCGCAGTGCCGGGTCGTGCTCGGCGGCGACGTCCTTGCGGCGGGTCATCCCGAAGGCGGCGATCTCGGCGGTCTGGAAGGTCTCGCCGGCCAGCAGGGAGAAGAACGCCTCCTCCTTGGGATTGGACGCCGGGAAGCCGGCCTCGATCAGGCCGATGCCGAGGCGGTCGAGGAGGTGGGCGACCTCGACCTTCTCCTCCGCCGTCAGCGACATGCCCTCGCCCTGCATGCCGTCCCGGAGGGTGCAGTCGTAGACGATCACGTCGAAACGGGTGCTTCCACGCGGTCGTTCCAGGCCGCGTAGCGCTCCGACCGCCCGTGCAGGGCGTCCTCGAAGATGGTGCGCACCTGCTCGGTGATCGGGCCCGGGCGGCCGGTGCCGACGGCGTAGTCGTCGATCTCGCGGATCGGCGTCAGCTCGGCGGCGGTGCCGGTCATGAACACCTCGTCGGCGAGGTAGAGCTCGCCGCGGGCGACGTCGCGCTCCTGGAGCTCGATGCCGAGGTCGCGGATGATCTCGATGACCGACGCGCGGTTGATGCCGCCGAGGATGTCGTTGGCGAACGTCGGCGTGGCGATCTTGCCGTCCTTGACGATGAACAGGTTCTCGCCCGTGCCCTCGCAGACCATGCCGCGCTGGTCGAGCAGGATGCCCTCCTCGTAGCCGGCCTTCTCGGACTCGATCTTGGCCAGGATCGAGTTCAGGTACTGGCCGGTCGCCTTCGCGGCGGGGATGACGCTGCCGCTGTCGATGCGCCGCCAGCTCGAGACCCGCGCGCGGACGCCGTTGAGCTTGCCCTCGTCCCCCAGGTAGCTGCCCCACTCCCAGCAGGCGACGATCACGTCGACCGCCGAGGTCAGCGGGTTCAGGCCCATCGGCCCGAGGCCGCGGAACACGAGCGGCCGGATGTAGCAGCCCTTGAAGCCGTTGCGGACGATCAGCTCGTCCGTCGCACGCTTGAGCTCCTCCCGCGTGAAGGGGATCTCCATGTGGTAGAGCCGCGCCGACTGGAACAGGCGGTCGATGTGCGCTGTGTGGCGGAAGACGGCCGGGCCGCTCGGCGTGTCGTAGCAGCGGACACCCTCGAAGACACCGGTGCCGTAGTGCAGGGCGTGCGTGAGGACGGATACCTTCGCGTCCTCGAAGGCCACGAACTCCCCGTTCATCCACACGTAATCGGCTGAGACCACAGCTACCGCTCCCTGGTTTTCGAAGGTCAGGTCAGCTTACCGAGGACGGCATCGGTCGCCGCATCGGTCCGTGCGTCCCCGCCGAGGTCGGCGGTGCGCAGGCCGTCCTGGAGCGCGGCGTCCACCGCCTCCTCGATCGCCTGCGCCTCGGGTTCGAGCCCCAGGCCGTGGCGCAGCAGCATGGCCGCGGACAGGATCGTGGCCAGCGGGTTGGCGATGCCCCGGCCCGCGATGTCGGGGGCGGAGCCGTGCACCGGCTCGAAGAGGCCCGGGCCGTCTCCGCCGAGCGATGCGCTCGGCAGCAGGCCGATGCTTCCCGTGAGGATCGACGCCTCGTCGCTGAGGATGTCCCCGAACATGTTCTCGGTGAGGATCACGTCGAAGTCCCGCGGGTTGGTCACCAGCTGCATGGCGGCGTTGTCGACGAGCAAGTGGTTGAGGGGGACGTCGTAGTCCTCGGCGACTTCGGTGACCACGGGCCGCCAGAGCCGGGACGTGGCCAGGACGTTGGCCTTGTCGACGGACGTGACCTTGGTTCTTGCGGCGTCGAAGGCGACGCGGGCGATGCGCTCGACCTCCTCGCGGCTGTAGGCGCACAGGTCGGAGGCGTGGTCGGTCCCCTCCGTCTTCTCGCCGAAGTAGATGCCACCGGTGAGCTCGCGGACGACGAGCAGGTCGACGCCCTCCACGTCCTTGAGGGGACTGGCTCCGGCGAGCGCCGGGATCGCCTTGACCGGCCGCAGGTTGGCGAACAGGCCGAGCTCCTTGCGGATGCCGAGCAGGCCCGCCTCGGGGCGCGGCCCGCCTTGATCCCACTTGGGCCCGCCGACGGCGCCGAGCAGGACGGCGTCGGCCTGCTGGCAGGCCTGGAGCGTCGCGTCGGGCAGCGGGTCGCCGGTGGCGTCGATGGCGGCGCCGCCGAAGTCGTGCTCCGTGTAGTCGAAGTCGCCGACGGCGTCGAGGACCCGGCGGGCGGCGGCGACGACCTCGGGCCCGATGCCGTCGCCGGGAAGTAGGGCGATGGTTTGGCTCATGCGGCGGCCGACAGTAGTCGCGCCCCCACGGCAAGCGCACTGAGGGTCGCTATGACGACACAGAGTGCGCTCACCGAGCTGCCGACGAGCGGTGCGGCGGCGGCGCCGATGGCGAACTGGCCGAGACCGACGAGCGCCGACGCGCTGCCGGCGCGCTCGGGATGGCGCTCCATGGCCAGCGCCGTGGCGTTGGGGAAGACGAGGCCGATCGCGGAGACGAGCACGAAGAAGGCGATGACGGTCCCGGCCAGGGTGGTGTGCAGGACCGCAAGCAGGACGGCGCCGGTCAGGGACTGGACGACGCCCGCGGTCAGCAGCGGCCCCGGCCCCACCCGTCCGACGAGCAGCGCGCTCACCCGGCCCGCGGCGACGATGCCGACCGCGTTGAGGGCGAAGAGCAGGCTGAAGGTCTGCTCGGACACGCCGAAGTGATCCTGCAGCAGGAACGGCGAGCCGGCGATGTAGCCGAACATCGCGCCCATCGCGAAGCCGGCCGCCAGCGCGCAGCCGACGAAGCCGGGATCGCGCAGCAGCGGTCCGAAGCGCGGCCATCCCGCGACCCGCCCCTCTCTGTGCGTCTCCTCGATGCCCACCAGGGCCGCCAGCCAGAGGAGGGCGCCGAGGATGGCCAGGAAGACGAAGATCCCGCGCCAGTCGGTCACGTGCAGCAGCTGCCCGCCCACCACCGGGGCCAGGATCGGCGCCAGCCCGTTGACCGCGATCAGCGTCGCGAAGAAGCGCGCGGCCTCGGCGCCGGAGTACAGGTCGCGCACGATCGCCCGCGAGAGCACGATGCCCGCCGCGCCGGCGGCCCCCTGCGCCAACCGGAGCACCACGAGCACCTCCACCGACGGCGCGAACGCACATCCCGCCGACGTCACGGCGAACAGACCCAGCCCGATCAGCAGCGGCCCGCGCCGGCCGCGCGCAT
This sequence comes from uncultured Solirubrobacteraceae bacterium, assembly GCA_964242305.1. Lineage (GTDB taxonomy): Bacteria > Actinomycetota > Thermoleophilia > Solirubrobacterales > Solirubrobacteraceae > DATLGB01. The sequence continues at coordinate 81,457 of CAXTBB010000012.1, read as the reverse complement.
CGGAGATCGGGCCGGCGACCAGCTGTCCCAGCGCGAGGCCGACCAGGCACGCAGTCAGCGTCAGCTGCCCGGCGGCGGCGGACGCGCCGAGGTCGTCCGCCATCGCCGGCAGGCCGGGCAGGTAGGTGTCGAGGGAGAGCGGGCCGAAGGCGCTGAGTGCGCCCAGGAGGACGACGAGACGGCTCAGAGGGACGTGGTCACCGGGCCGGGGCGCTCACGGTCGCGTTCGTACGCGGTGATCGCCTCGCCCTGCTGGAGCGTCAGCGCGATGTCGTCGAGGCCGTTGAGGAGGCGGTGGCGGCGCTCCTCCTCGATCTCGAACGGCACGGCGCGACCGCCGAAGCGGACCTCGAGCGCCTCCAGGTCGACCTCGGCCTGGCCGGCCGCCATCAGCGCCCGGACGTCCTCCTCCTCCAGCCGCACGGGCAGCAGCCCGATCTTCAGGCAGTTGGAGAAGAAGATGTCCGCGAAGGCGCTGGAAACAACGGCCTGGAAGCCGTAGTCCTGGAGCGCCCACGGGGCGTGCTCGCGGCTCGAGCCGGTGCCGAAGTTCGGTCCGGCGGCGAGGATCGGGTTCTTCGGGAGGTGGAAGCTCGGGTCGCGGCGCCACTCGTCGAAGAGGAACTCGCCGAAGCCGGTCCGCTCCACCCGCTTGAGGTACTTGGCGGGGATGATCTGGTCCGTGTCGACGTCCGCGCGGTCGAGGACCGTGACGCCGCCGGAGATGAGGCTGACTGGGTCCATGTCTCTAGTTCCACTCCCGGATGTCGACGAAGCGTCCCTCGACGGCCGCGGCGGCGGCCATCTGCGGGGACACCAGGTGGGTGCGGCCGCCGCGCCCCTGGCGGCCCTCGAAGTTGCGGTTGGAGGTCGAGGCGCAGCGCTCGCCGGGGTCGAGGGTGTCCTCGTTCATGCCCAGGCACATGCTGCAGCCGGCGGTGCGCCACTCGAAGCCGGCGGCGCGGAAGGTCTCGTCGAGGCCCTCCGACTCCGCCTGGCGGCGCACGGCGTCGCTGCCCGGGACGACCATCGCGCGGATGCTCGGGTGCGCCTTCCTGCCGCCCTCGAGCATCGATGCGGCCGCCCGCAGGTCCCCGATGCGGCCGTTCGTGCAGGACCCGATGAACACGCGGTCGAGGGTGATGTCCTCGATTCGCGTGCCGGCCTCGAGGGCCATGTAGGTCAGGGCGCGCTCCTCGGAGTCCGACGACGGCTGCGGGACCGCGCCCTTGACGCCGACGACCTGGCCGGGGTTCGTCCCCCAGGAGACGATCGGGCTCAGGGCGTCGCAGTCGACGGTGATCTCGTGGTCGAAGGTCGCGTCCTCGTCCGAGCGCAACTCGCTCCACGCGGGATCGATCTCCACGCCGCGCTCGCGCAGCCACGCGAACGTCGTCTCGTCGGGCGCGATCATGCCCGCGCGCCCGCCGCCCTCGATGGTCATGTTGCAGACGGTCATGCGGCCCTCCATGGAGAGCGCCTCGATCGCCGGGCCGGCGTATTCCACCGCGTAGCCGGCCGCGCCGCCCGTGCCCATCTGGCCGATCGTCCCCAGGATCATGTCTTTGGCGGTGACGAAGGGACCGGGCGTGCCGACGTAGTTGATGCGCATGGACTTCGGCTTGGGCTGCTGCAGGGTCTGCGTGGCGAGCACGTGCTCGACCTCGCTGGTCCCGATGCCGAACGCGAGCGCCCCGAACGCGCCGTGGGTCGCGGTGTGGGAGTCGCCGCACACGATGGTCATGCCCGGCTGGGTGACCCCGAGCTCCGGGCCGATGATGTGGACGATGCCCTGGCGCTCGTGGCCGAGGCTGTAGACGGGAATGCCGAACTCGTCGCAGTTGGTCTCCAGCAGCTCGACCTGGCGCCTCGAGAGCGCCTCCTTGATCTGGCTGGCCACCGGGGTCCCGTCCGTGGGGACGTTGTGGTCGGCGGTGGCGAGCGTGCGGTCGGGCCGGCGGACCTCGCGATCGGCCATGCGCAGCGCCTCGAACGCCTGCGGGCTGGTCACCTCGTGGATCAGGTGCAGGTCGATGAAGATGAGACCGTCGGCCACCTCGTGGGCGGCCCAGATCTTGTCGAGCATGGTCGTGCTCATGAGCGGCGCAGTCCCGCCGACAGGACGCCGAGCAGGACCGCTTCCTCCTTTCCGGGGTTCTCGAAGTGGTGCGGGAGGTCGGCGTCGAAGGTGACGCTGTCCCCCTGGTTGAGGTCGTAGCGATCGGTGTCGCAGAAGAAGGTGACGCCGCCCTGCTGGACGATCACGGTCTCGCGGGCGCCGGGCTCGTGCATCGGGGCGTCGCCGGTGCGCGCGCCGGCGCTCAGCGTGTGCAGGGTCACCTCGGCGCGCTGGCCGGGCAGGGCGGGCGTGAGGATCTCGTAGGCGTGCCCGTCGCTCGCGGCGCCGCGGCGATCGGCACGGCGCACGATGGAGACGGCGCCCTCCTCGTCGAGCCGCAGCAGCTGGCTCAGGCGCAGCTCGAGGCCGGTGGCGATCCGCTCCGCCACGGTCAGGGTCGGGCTCGTCTCCCCGCGCTCGACCTGGCTGAGCATGGGCGCGCTCACGCCGCTGCGGAGGGACAGGTCTCTGAGGGAGAGGGACGAGGCCTCGCGGAGGGCTCGCACGCGGGGTCCGATCGCGGTCGGGTGCATCAGTCGCTCGTACGTTATCACATACGCCGGTAGGCTCGTCCTCAGTGCCTCGTCCCATCACCTCGATGCCGGATGTCCTCGTCCTGGGCGCCGGCGGGACGCTCGGCATCGCCTGGCTGCGCGGGATCGTCGCCGGCATCGAAGACGCGACCGGCCTCGACCTGCGCGACTGCGAGTACTTCGTCGGGACGTCGGCGGGCGCCTACGTGGCCGCCTACCTGGCGGCCGGCAAGCGCGTCGAGGATCCGGGCGTCGTCCACGACGCCTCCGTCGAGCCGCACGACGAGGAGGACACCGAGGCGCCCGGCCCGCTGCGGCGCGCCGCCGTCTCCGGCGCCCGGGTGGCCGCCGCCGCGACCGCGCCGTTCGTCCCGCTGGCGCTGAAGGCGACGAAGACGCCCGGCGCCGCTGCGCGCGCTGCGCTGTTGCGGACCGCCCGGGGGGAGCGCCGGGAGGTCGACCTCGGGCCCTACGTGCGGGAGCTCGGGACCTTCGACGGCCGCCTGCGGGTCACCGCGGTCGACCGTGGGAGCGGCAAGCGCGTGGTCTTCGGCGCGCCGGGTTCCCCGCCGGCCGGCGTCGCCGAGGCGGTGCTGGCGTCCTGCTCGGTGCCGTGGGTCTTCGCGCCGGTCGAGATCGGCGGCCGCGAGTACGTCGACGGCGGCGTGTGGAGCATGTCCAACCTCGACGCCGCCCCGGCCGGCCGCCAGGCCGAGGTGCTCGCCCTGCTGCCGACCTTCGGCCGCGGGACGGGCCGCGGCGCCGCGTCCCTGCTGCGCGCCGCCGGCCAGGCCGCCGGCCTCGCCGAGCTGCAGCTCCTGCGCGTCCGGGGCGCGCGCACCCGCATCATCGCCCCCGACGCCGCCACCATCGAGGCGATGGGCCCGAGCCTCATGGACGCCGGCCCGCGCGCCGCCGTCACCGCCGCCGGCCGCACCCAGGGTCGCGGACTGACCCGCTAGGGGCAGTCCCCCGGATCCGGATCGGCGCTGTCGGCCGTCAGCGCGTCGACGCCGGCGCCGCAGCTGATCACGTCCGCGAACGGGGGGTCGTCGACGGCGTCGAGGGTGTCGTTGCCGGCCGCTCCGGAGAGCTGGTCGCGACCGCTGCCCCCCGACAGGACGTCGTTGCCGCCGGCGCCCAGCAGGCGGTCGTCGCCGCCGACCGTGTCGCGGATGATGTCGTTGCCGGCGTCGCCCACCAGCAGGTCGTTGCCCGGCCCGCCGAAGATGACGTCGTCCTCCGTGCCGCCGTGCACGACGTCGACCCCGGAGGGACCGGCGTTCGCGTCGCCGGCGGTCAGCGTGTCGGCGCCGGCGCCGCCGTCGAGCTGATCGGCGCCCGCGCCGCCCGCGACGGTGTCCTGGCCCGCCTGGCCGAGCAGGTGGTCGTTGTCGTCGTCGCCGCGGAGGTCGTCGTCCCCGGCGCCGCCGGTCAGATCGTCCGCGCCGCGGCCGCCGTGCAGACGATCGGCGCCGTCCTCGCCGTAGAGCCGGTCGGCGCCGCTGTCGCCGTACACGCTGTCGTTCCCTGGACCGCCGTAGACCCTGTCGTTCCCGCCCCGGGCCAGGATGACGTCGTTGCCCCCGAGCCCGTAGATCGCATCCGCCGCGCCGCTGCCGCAGATGACGTCGTCGCCGGCCGTGCCGGTGATCTTGGTGGTCCCGGCCTTCGGGCCCACCGTGCAGGTCCGCAGGCCCTCGCCCGGGCGCGGCGCGGTCAGGCCGTCGAGGTAGCCGTCGACGCCGTTGATGAGCCCGAGGTCGAACAGGCTGCCGGTGGCGAGGTTGACGCGGCTCAGCGCTCCGGACGTCGCGCCGCCGCCATCGACCAGGAACGCCTGTCCGTCCGGGGTGATGTCGAACCCGCCCGGGCCGGAGACCGGCGAGGAGTCGGGCGGGTCGGTGAGCCGGGCCACCGTGCTCAGCCGCCCGGTGTTGGGCGGGTTCTGGATGGAGAGGACGTCGACGCCCGAGTCGACGTCGTAGAGCGTGGTGCTGGTCGCGCCGGGCGCGTTGTTGCTGTAGGCGACGTCGATCACCGTGGGGTCGACGCCCGCCTGGGGATCGCCGCTGCGGTACGCGAGCTTGGTGTCGACCACGGTCGCCGCCGTGTCGGGGTTGACGCGCGCGTTGAGGTCGTCGGACACGAACACGGAGCCGCTGACGACGCGCAGCCGGTCCGTGACCGGGTCGAAGTCGACGCCGTACTCGACCGCGCCGCTGCCGTCGACCGCGAGCCCGGTGGCCCCGACGGCGATGGCCAGCCCCTGGGCGTCGACCCGGTAGAGCACGCCGTTGGTGCCCAGGCCGTACAGGCCCCCGGTGGCGGGGCGCACGTCGACGCCGACGAACCGCACGTCGGCGGGCAGTCCGCGGACGTCGAGGCTGCCGTTGACCTCGAGCGGCGACTGGTCGCGGAACGTGACCAGCCGGTTCTCCGGCCGGTCGTACCCGATCAGCTGGGCCGCCCCCGCGTCCGACGCCCAGGCGGCCAACGCCGTCAGACACGTCACGATCCCAGTGCCCCAGCTACGCATCTCCGACCCCTCTCCTCTCGGGTGCGGTGGATCCTCGCACCGACCCCGGCCCCCGTCAACCGCTGATCACGGTGTCAGGGCGGCCTCCCGGGCGACGTGGCGCTCGCAGTTGGAGAGCGCGCGGACGTAGGCGAGCGCGGCCGCCTCGATGATGTCGGTGGAGACGCCCTGGCCGGACGCGGACTGGCCGTTGAGCTCGAGGACGACGGACGCCTCGCCGAGCGCGTCCTGCCCCTCCCCCACCGAGCCGATGCGGAAGTCGCGCAGCTTGGCGTCGCGGACCGTCGCGGTGTTGATGGCGCGGAAGACGGCGTCGACCGGACCGTCGCCGAAGAAGTCGCCGGTGACCGCCTCGCCGTCGCCGTCGCGCAGGCCGACCTTGGCGTGCGGCGGGCGGCGGCTGGACGCCTCGACCTCGAACCACTCGAGCGTCCACGAGTCGGCGGTGTCGCGCAGCTCGTCGGTGACCAGCGCCTCGAGGTCCATCGCCGTCACCTGCTTCTTGCGGTCGGCGACCTCCTTGAAGCGCTTGAAGGCCTGGTTGAGCGTGGCGCCGTCGACGCTGTAGCCGAGCTCCTCGAGCGCCTGGCGCAGCGCGTGCCGGCCCGAGTGCTTGCCGAGGACCAGCGAGTTCGCGTTCAGGCCGACGGTGGTGGCGTCCATGATCTCGTAGGTCGAGCGCTCCTTGAGGACGCCGTCCTGGTGGATGCCCGACTCGTGCGCGAACGCGTTGCGCCCCACGATCGCCTTGTTGGGCTGGACCGCGTAGCCGGTGAGGCGGGAGACGAGCCGCGAGGTGCGCGCGATCTCCTGGGTGGTGATGCCGGTGCTCAGGCCGATGTCGGCCTTGCGCGTCTCCAGCAGCATCACGATCTCCTCCAGCGAGGCGTTGCCCGCGCGCTCGCCGATGCCGTTGACGGCGACCTCGACCTGGCGCGCGCCGGCCTGCACGCCCGCGAAGGAGTTGGCGACGGCGAGCCCGAGGTCGTCGTGGCAGTGGACGGAGAGGACGACGTCGCGCAGGCGGGGGACCAACTCGTACAGGCGGCCGAGGAAGGCCGCGTACTCGAGCGGCATCGCGTAGCCGACCGTGTCGGGGATGTTGATCGTCGTCGCCCCCTCCTCGATGGCGATGGCGATCACCTCGGCGGTGTACTCGACGTCGGCGCGGGTGGCGTCCATCGGTGAGAACTCGACGTCGTCGACGAACGACCGCGCGTGGGCGACGGCGGCGCGGGCCTGGGCCTTGACGTCCTCGCGCGTGGACTGCAGCTGGTGCTCGATGTGGATGTCGGAGGTGGAGACGAACGTGTGGATCCGAGGTCGCTCCGCGTCGCGGACGGCGTCGGCAGCACGCTCGATGTCGGCGGCGTGCACGCGGGCGAGGCTGGTGATGACCGGGCCGTGGACCTCCCGGGCGATGGCCTGGACCGCCTCGAAGTCGCCGGGCGAGGCGATCGGGAAGCCGGCCTCGATGATGTCGACGCCGAGCCGCGCGAGCTGGTGCGCGATCTCGAGCTTCTCGCCCGTGTTGAGCGAGATGCCCGGCGACTGCTCGCCGTCGCGCAGGGTGGTGTCGAAGATGATGACTCGATCGGAGTCCATGAAAACCGCCTGTCCTTTCGTCCTTCGTTCTCGCTTGAGTTCCTTCGGTTCGCGGCTTCAGGCGGCCGCCACGCGCAGATCGCTCCCCGCTAGGGGAGAAGTCGAAGCAGGGCGAGAAGAAGGGACAGGTGCATCTGCATCAAGAGCTTAGAAGAGGAGGTAGTCGCGGACAAGGCGCTCGAGCTCGGGCGTCTCGAACAGCAGCGCGAGCAGCGCGGCCTGCAGCTCGTCGCCGAGCTCGCGCACGCGCTGAAAGCGCTCGGAGGCGTCGGCGCGGTCCTCGGTGAGCCGGGCGAGCTCACCACGCGCCTCGGCGTCGTCGAGGAGGTCGAGGAACTGCGCGTAGGCCCGCATGGCGCGCGCGCCGGCGTCGGCCATGCCGTGCGCCAGGAAGGCGGCGGCGAGGCGGTCCAGCGGCGGCTGGGCGAAGCGCTCGACCAGGAAGGCCGGCATCTCCGGCGCCGGCAGCGCGTGGCACTCGAGCACGGGCAGCAACCCGCCCGCGAACAGCACCTTGCGGCTGAAGCGCAGCTTGGCGTGGCGCAGTCCCCAGCCGTCTCCTGCGCGGGCGCGGTGCTTGCCCTCGAAATCGACGGCGATGGTGCGCCAGTAGCGGACGAGGTCGTTAAGCAGGAAGCGCGGCGGGCGGTAGTCGCGCTCGTGGGCGCCGAGGTACGTGGCGACCACCTCCGTGCGCGAGCGGACGTGGGCCTCGTCGCCGGCGATGGCGACCGACTCGAGCAGGAACAGCATCCGCCGGGTGAGGTTCGTGTTCGTGTCGCCGTCGAGGCCGATGCGGTCGACGAGGTCGGCCAGCCACGCCGTCGCACCGAACAGCCCCTCGGGGCCCGGCGCCGGACCGCCGAGCACGGCCGCGACCTCGCCCGGCTCGGGCCGGACATGGCTGCGGCGCTCCCCGCAGAAGAGGACGATCGCGTCGTCGTCGGAGGCCGAGGTGACCTCGCGGCGCCCCCAGGAGCCGAGCAGGACGACGGCGGCGTCGGGGTCGAGGACGACGCCCTCCAGGCGCGCGCGGCGCTCGGCGAGCCCCACTGCCGTCCGCTCGCGAGCGCGGGTGATCGTGGCGAAGTCCTCGCCTGTGCGCTCGGCGAGCTCCGCGACCGACATCCGTCGCTAGCGCTGCAGCTCGGTGATCAGGTAGTCCGCGCGCACGTGGCCGTCGACCAGGCTGTGCCGGGCGGCGGCGCGCAGGGTGTCCATCAGCTCCGGCCAGCGGTCCCCGACGGCCTTGCGCGCCATGACCAGCGGGCCGAAGTTCGCCGCGAAGTGCTCGACGTACGCGTCTGAGTCACCGTCGACGTCCCAGGCGACGGTCTCGTCGGTGAAGACCGGCTCCAGGCCGAGCGGGCCGAACACGCTGGCCACGTAGTCGCGGTCCCCCCACAGCGGCGGCGGCTGCACGCCGGGGGGTGGCGGCGGGAGGAAGCCGGCCAGCGCCCTGAACATCTCCCCAGGCCAGCCCGTCGAGCGCCAGGTCGCGAAGGCGATGACCCCGCCCCCGGCGCAGACTCGAGCGAGTTCGTGGGCCGTCCGCGTGTGGTCGGGCGCGAACATGTGGCCGAAGGTCGAGAAGACGCGATCGAAGCTCGCGTCCGGGAACGGCAGGTCCATGGCGTCGCCGACGACCCAGTCGACCTCCACGCCGGCCGCGCCGGCGCGGCGGCGGGCGGCGTCGAACCACGCGTCCGTGAGGTCGAGCCCGGTGACCCGCGCGCCGCGCAGGGCGGCCGGGATGGCGACGTTGCCGCCGCTGCCCGTCCCGACGTCGAGCACCCGGGCGCCGTCGGGGACGCCCGCGGCCTCGAGCAGCCGGGGCCCGACGCCGGCGACGTAGTCGGCGACGTCGTCCCAATCACCCGCCGACCAGATCGCCCGGTTGCGCTCCGTGAGCTCGCTCATGCCCGCAGCGTCTCACACGGCGCACCCGGGCGGCACGCGCGGGCGACGCGGCCGGCGGTCTGCGCCGGAGGCGCGCGCGGCAGGCGGCGGCCGCCGGCCTACGCGGCGAGCGGCTCGCCGACGGCGCGCATCGGCAGGCGGGCGCGCGCGGACCAGCGGGCGGGCGGGGCGGCCTCGAGGATCCACGGCACGTCGCGGCAGCGCGAGAGGACGGGCGCGAAGAGCGCCTCGTCCTCGACGGTGAGGGTGATGTGCGCGCCGGCCCGGATGGAGGACAGGTGCACCTCGCGCAGGCGACCGCGGAAGCGGTCCAGCAGCTCGCTGGCGAGGGCCATCGTCGGGTCGTTCGTGTGCGCGTGCGCGATGTCGAGGCAGAAGCCCGCCTCCGGCAGCGCCGCGAACAGCGGCGCCAGCTCCTCCGCGGTGCGCCCGGCGGACTTGCGGTCGTCCATGTTCTCGAACACGATCCGGCGGCCCAGCGCCCGCCACGGCTCGGGGTCCACGACCAGGTCGGGATGGGCGATCAGCGTCCGCACGGTCGCCGGCAGCGTCAGCAGCGCCGCCACGCGCTCCGCGTCCGTCCCCAGCGGCATGCCCTTGATCGGCGTGTGCACGCTGACGTGGCGGAACGGCAACCGCGGGCGCCCGGCCAGGTACGCGACCAGCCCGTCCAGCTCCGACGCGTCGTGCGCGGCCAGCTCCACCGCGTGCGTGGACACCGCGCAGGCGGTGCGCACGAGCACCGGCCACGCGTCCCCGCGGCCGGCGACGCCGGTGGACAGGCCCATCGGGTGGTGGTGGCGGATCATCAGGGTCCGAACCTATCCGCCGGCTCGGACGGAAAAGACGTTTCGCCCTCCCGGGGGTCGCAAGCTCCGCCCTTCCGGACGACGTCACCCCGCTACGTGAGGGAAACGGCGCGGCCCTCGGCGAAGCCGTCGAGGGCGACGACCGCGTCGAGCACGTCACGCTCGATCGCCGCGTCCGTCGTCAGGACCATCACCGCGGACGTGTCCGAATGCCCTTCCGGCCGGCCGACGACCATCTGGGCGATGTTGACGCCGCGCTCGCCGAGCAGGGTCCCGACCGACCCGATCATGCCGGGCACGTCGGAGTTGCGGAACAGCGCGATGTGATCCTCGAGCTGGAGGTTGAAGCGCGCCCCCCAGGCCTCCAGCAGGTGCGGGCGATTGCGGTGCCCGACCAGCGTGCCGACGACCCGGACCGCCCCGTCCCCCGAGCGCACGGTGACCCGCACCAGGTCGGTGAAGTCACGCGCGGACGGCTGGCGCGTCTCGCGCACGTCGATGCCGCGCTCGGCGGCCAGCGACGGCGCGTTGACCAGGTTGACCTCGTCCTCGACGCGGCCGGTCAGCGCACCCATCAGCACGCCGAGGGTCATGAAGCGGGTGTCGGACTCGGCGATGCGGCCGAGGTACTCCGCCTCGATCGACTCCACCGACGTTCCCTCGGCCAGCTCCATCGCCAGCTGGCCGAGCTTGCGGCACAGCGGCACGAACGGGCCGAGCAGCTCCTGGTCCTCGGCGGAGATCGCCGGGATGTTGACGGCGGTGGAGACGACGCCGCCCGTCAGCGCGGCCACGACCTGCTCGGCGGTCTGCACGCCGGCGCGGTCCTGCGCCTCGGCCGTCGAGGCGCCCAGGTGCGGCGTGACGACGACGTTGTCGTACGAGAACAGCGGGTGCTCGGTGATCGGCTCCTGGTGGAAGACGTCGAGGCCGGCCCCGCGGACCTTGCCGGAGTCCAGCGCCGCCTGCAGGTCCTCGTCGACGACCAGCTCGCCGCGGGCGACGTTCAAGACGATGACGCCGTCCTTGCACTTCGCCAGCTTCTCCGCGTTGAGGAAGCCGCGCGTCTCGGGCGTGCGCGGAAGGTGGATGGTGAGGAAGTCGGCCGCGCCCAGGACGTCGTCGATCGACTCGCCCCGCTCCACGCCCAGATCGCGGTAGCGGTCCTCGCTCACGAACGGGTCGAAGGCCATAACGCGCATGCCGAAGCCGCGCGCGCGGGCGGCCACGAGCTGGCCGATGCGCCCGAACCCGAGGATCCCCAGCGTCTTCTCGTAGAGCTCGGCGCCGCTGAGCTTCGAGCGCTCCCACTTGCCGCTCGTCAGGGACGCGTGGGCACGCGGCACGTTGCGGGCCACCGCGAGCATGAGCGCCATCGTGTGCTCGGCGGCGGCGATGATGTTCGACTGCGGCGCGTTGGCGACGACGATGCCGCGCTTGGTGGCCGCCTCGACGTCGACGTTGTCGACCCCGATGCCGGCCCGGCCGACCACCTTGAGCTTGTCGGCACGCGCGATCAGGTCGGCGGTGACCTGGGTGGCCGAGCGGATCAGCAGGCCGTCGTAGTCGCCGATGTGCTCGGCGAGCTCGTCGGCCGACCAGCCCGTCTCCACGTCGACGTCGAAGTGCTCGCGCAGCGCGTCCACACCAGAATCAGCCAGCTTCTCGGCAACCAGGACCTTCATGGCCGAGACCCTAGGGGGACCCAGTCCGCGATCAGTGCGGAGGCAGGACGCCCTGGGAGGCGAGGATCATCCAGCCGCCCCCCGACACGGAGGCCAGCGCGAGCCCCGTCCAGCCCAGCACGACAGCGGCCCGCCGCCCGGTGCGGCGGCCCAGCCACAGCGTCCCGAGCGCGAACAGCCCGGAGAACGCGAAGGCGACCCCGAACGAGAACAGCGTCACCAGCAGGGACGCCGCGCCGAGCGACAGCGCGGCCAGCTCGGCGGGCGGCGTCGGCTCCAGCCGTGGCCGCGACCGGCGCGGCGGGACCGCGCTGGGACGGCGCGGCAGGGCGCGGTCGGGCGGGTGCGCGGGGGCGCGCGGTGGTAGCCAGGTGGGCTCGGACATCGACTCTCAGTATCCCCGCGACGGCGCTCCGGTAACTGGGGCGCCAACCTCATTCCCCCGGCCGCACCCACCCCGTCTCGTACGCGCGGATCACGGCCTGGACGCGGTCGCGGACCCCGAGCTTGCCGAACGCCGATCCCAGGTGGGTCTTGACGGTCGCCTCCGAGATGACGAGCGTGCCCGCGATGTCGGCGTTGGAGAGGCCGCGGACGGCGAGCCGGAGGATCTCGGCCTCGCGCCCGGTGAGGCCGTCGAACGCGTCCGTGCGCACCGCCGCCGGCCGGCGCACGAACTCCTCGATGACGCGGCGGGTGACGCGCGGCGCCAGCAGCGCGTCACCCGCCGCCACCAGCCGCAGGGCGCCGACGAACTCGTCCAGGGTGGCGTCCTTGAGCAGGAAGCCGCTCGCGCCCGCGTGCAGCGCCTCGTAGACGTACTCGTCCAGGTCGAAGGTGGTGAGCACGAGCACCCGTAGGCGCGGATCGGCCGCGATCATGCGCCGCGTCGCGACCAGGCCGTTGACCCGGGGCATGCGGATGTCCATGACGGCGACGTCGGGCTCAAAGCGCGCCGCCGAGTGAACCGCCTGGTCGCCGTCGGCGCACTCGGCGACCACCTCCATGTCGGGCTGGTCGTCGATGATGCGGCGAAAGCCGGACCGCACCAGCGGCTGGTCGTCGGCGATCAGGACCCTCATGCCCGGACCGGGAGGGTCGCCCGGACGCGGAAGCCGCGCCCGTCGGGCACCGCCTCCAGCGTCCCCTCGTACAGGGCCACGCGCTCGCGCAACCCGGCCAGGCCGCGCCCGGATCCCGTCGTCGCGCCGCCCGCGCCGCCGCGGTCGGTCACCTCGACCTCCAGGTCACGGTCGCCGTAGCGCACGCTCACGGTCGTGCGCGCGCCGGCCGCGTGCTTGACCGCGTTGGTGAGGCCCTCCTGGACGACGCGGTAGGCGGACAGCTCGACACCGGCCGGCAGCTCCCGCCGGTCGCCGGTCACGACCAGCTCGACCGGCTGCCCGACCGACCGGACCTGGTCGACCAGCGTGGGCAGCTCGTCCAGACCCGGCTGCGGCGCGAGCTGGGTCGCCTCGCCGTCCTCCGAGCGCAGCACACCGAGCAATCTCCGCAGCTCCACGAGCGCCTGCCGGCCCGCCGTCTCGATGGCGGCGAAGGACTCGCGCGACTCGGCGTCGGCGGCGCGCGGGCCCGCAGACGTGGCCTGCACGACCATCACGGAGACGCTGTGGGCGACGATGTCGTGCAGCTCGCGGGCGATGCGCGCCCGCTCGGTGCCCAGCGCGGCGCGGGCCTCCGTCGCCTCGCCCGCGTAGCGCAGGCCGCGCATCGTGCGCGCCCGCACCAGCCGGCCGGCCGCGATCGCCACGCCGAAGAAGATCGCGTCCGCGAACGTCGCCCCCATGCCGTAGTCGACGGTGCGCAGGTCGTGCGCCACGCCGATCGGCAGGAACACGGCGACCGCGAACGCGATGCCGCGCCAGTCCGAGCGGGCCCCCAGCGCGAAGAAGAGCACCAGGATCGCGATCCCCACCGCGAACACCTGCGGCGGGTGCATCGTGACCTCGACCGCGAGCGTCGCCGCGGTCATCGCGAGCACCGCCGCCACCGGCCGGCGCCAGCAGACGGCGACGGCCAGGCAGATGACGGCGACGGACGCGATCTGGACGGCGTGCGACCCGCGCGAGAAGTCGTGGCCGGCGATGAGGCCCGCCTCGCCGAGAGCCAGAAGCGCAAGCGCGCCGATGAGGAAGCCGTGGCGGCGGAGCATGGCGCGAACGTACCGGCGCTCGCTCAGCCCCGCCTCATACCCAGGGTGGAGATCGGGTCCCGACCGCGGGCCGAGGTGCCGGAGGCGGCGCCGCCGCAAGCTGCCGGCCATGAAGACCATCCTGCTCCTCGCCGCCGCGGCGGCCACCACGCTCGCCCTCGCCACCAGCGGCGGCGCCCAGACCCCGACCACGATCAAGCTCACCCAGAAGGACCGCTTCTTCCACTTCGTCGACGTGCCGCCCAAGAAGGGCGACAGCAAGCCGACGGGCGGCGACGAGTTCGTCATCCGCGGGGCGCTGTCCCGCGACGGCGCCGCCGACGGGGCCGGCACCAACGTCTGCGTCTACACGACCAAGGGCGAGGCCGAGTGCAACGGCACGCTCGCCCTCAAGGACGGCTCGATCATGCTCAGCGGCGTGCTCGACTTCACCGCCAAGTCCAACACCGGCGCCGTCACCGGCGGCACCGGCGCCTACGCCGGCGCGCGCGGCACCGTGGTGATCGGCAACAGCTCCTCCGGCGACACCGCGCCGATCGAGGTCACGCTCAGCGCTTGACCTTCAGCACGACGAACGCGGTCGTGGCGCCCGGGAGGGCCACCCGGAGGACGAGCCGCCTGGCCTGAGCGGCGCGGAGCGCACGGGTGGCCTGGCGCCGGCTCAGCTTCGCGAGGCGGACCTGCACCGTGCCCGTCTTGGTCGCGGTCGTCGCGCCGCTCGTCAGCTTCCTGCTCTTGGCGAGCAGCTGCACCGTCACCCGGCCACCGGACGGGACCACTACGCGGAGGCGCAGGCCGTCGCGCAGCGCCTTGCGGGTCGCCGTGGGCTTCGCGGCCAGTCGCACCTTGCGCCGCGTCCCGCCGGGGCCGGGCGGCGTCGGCTCGGGCGTCGGCGTGCCGGCCGGGCCGGACGGCGTCGGCGTGCCGGCCGGGCCGGACGGCGTTGGCGTGCCGGCGGGCTGCGTGACGGTGGCGCCTGGCGTGCCTCCGTTCGGCGGCGGCGGCGGGGCGGGAGGTGTCGTGAAGCTCATGAACGCTCCCGTCCCGGAGCCGGAGACGTTGGGGGCGACGAGCCGGTAGCGGTAGGTGGCACCGGGCGTGAGACCCGTCACCTGGATGCTCACCGCGTGGTCGTCGGCGTCGCTGCCGACGGGCTGCGACGCCGAGAACAGGTCGGCGGGCGTCCCCGTCCCGTACTCGAACTGCGCCGTCGTCGGCCGGTTGCCCGGGTTGGCCACGCCCGTCAGCGTGGCGGTGGTCGGCGTGACCGCGAGCGTGGCGCCCGTCGTGGCGGTGGCGGGCGAGAACGTCCTGCCGTCATCCTGCACGGTGATGCCGCTCGCGGTCGTCGAAGCGTCGTCGAGGTTGCCCGTCGCGACCGTGACCTTGGCGATCCCGGCGGCCGGACAGGTGACCTCCGTGTCGCCCGTGCTCGTGCAGCCGCCGCCGGGCACCAGGCGCGAGCCCCCCATCGGGCTGTCGCCGAGCGCCGTCCAGGGGTCGCGGACCACGATCGACGCGCCCGACTTCGTGACGGAGAAGTGGTTGATCTCACCGTCACCGGCGATGACTCGGAGCACGTCGCCGTCCGGCGCCACGCTGGAGCTGGCCAGCGCCTTGTAAGCGTTGATGCGGCCGCCGTTGGCGACCTTGCCGGCCAGCCTCGGCAGCACGTCGATGGCGTCCAGCAGGCCTTCCCGCAGCTCGGCCACGGTCAGGGTCGGGTCCTTGGCCAGCATGAGCGCGGCGACGCCGGCCACGTGCGGCGTGGCCATCGAGGTGCCGGCCAGGTAGGTCGTCTCCTCGACGCCGTTCGCCGAGTAGGTGTCCGACAGGCACATGGGATCGAAGTCGTCCAGCCACACCTGCGGGTCCGAGCCGGCGGTCGCGGACTGCAGGACGCCGTAGCGGACGTAGACCTGCGACTGGCCGTCGAGGTCGGAGATGTTCGTGCGCAGCCGCGACTTGTCGCGGTCCGCGTTGACGTACATGATGGTGTCGTTGCTGGGCGTCGGCGTGTCCTGGGAGGGCGAGGTCGACGCCGCCATGAAGTTCGGATCCGCGCGTGCCTGCGCGTAGACGCCCGAGTCGGCGTCCGTGTCCTCCCACAGCACGCCGCGCAGCTCGCAGCCCATCTGCCCGCTCAGGTCGAGTGGCTGGGCGAGCTGGACGTAGGTGTCCGAGCCCGGCCCGGCGTTGCCCGTGTCGCCGTCTTTGTTGGTGAGCGCGTAGGACCCGGTGCGATGCGTGGTGGAACGGCCCCAGTTGTTGTCGTCCCCGCCCCGCAGCCAGCGCGGCGCGGACCCCGCGAACGGATCCGCTTCGAAGGTGTCCTTGCGCGTCGGGGACAGGTCCTTGTACGCGGGCTGGGAGCTCATCACGAGCGCGCCCGGCGCCGCGATGTCGACGTGGTTCGGGCCCCGGTTGGAGAAGCTGGCGATGTTGTCGGCGCGGTCCGTGGCGCCGACGCAGATCAGGTTGGGCGAGTCGTACTCGCACGGCCAGCGGTCGTTGCCGGGCGTGTCGAGGTTCAGGGCGTCGTTGCCGGCCGCCACCACGAAGAGGACGTTCGGGTAGGCCTTGATGGTGTCGTAGAGGTATTTCGAGTAGTCGCGCTCCGACAGGGAGACGTTGACGATCCGGGCCCCGTTGCGCGCTGCGTAGACGAAGGCGTCCGCGATGTCGGCGCTGGACTCGTTGGAGCGCTCGGCGCGGACCCGGACGTTCATCAGCTTCACGTTCCAGTCGAGCCCGGACACTCCGATGCCGTTGTTGGTCCGGGCGCCGATCAGCCCGGCGACGTGCGTGCCGTGCCCGCTGATGTCGCGCGGGTCGTTGTCGGAGTCGTCGGGGTTGGTGACGCTCTTGCCGACGACGTCCCAGCCGCGATAGTCGTCGACGTAGCCGTTGCCGTCGTCGTCGATGCCGTTGGAGCGCTTGTCGTGGCCCTGGGCGTCCTTGCCGATCTCCCCCGGGTTGGACCACAGATTCGGGGCCAGGTCCGGGTTGTCGTAGGCGATTCCCGAATCCACCACCGCCACCACCACGTCATCGGAGCCGCGCGTGATGTTCCACGCCTCGGGGGCGTCGACGTCTGCGTCGGCCACCGCGCCCGTCTCGCCCGAGATTGTCTGCCCGTGGTTGTCCAGGCCGTACTGGAACTTGAACTGCGGGTCGTTGGGCAGGCACTGCTGGTCGTCGTTGAGCTTCGTCGGGCAGGCGGACTGGCTCGTCGCGTAGGCGTTGGCCTCCGCGTAGCGCACCGCCGGGTTCGCCGAGAGGGCCGTGACCGCCTCGCGCACGCGCGTGCCGGAGGGCAGGGTGAGCAGCTCCGACTCGGGCAGCCCGAGACGCCGGCCCAGCGAGGCGCCCACCGACGCGCGGGCCTGCTCGCGCGTCGCGGCGCTCGTGCCGGCGTCGTAGCGGACGATGACCTGGTGCGGGATCCGGTCCTCAGCCACCGGGGGAGCCGCGCCGGCTCCCGGGGGGGCGCTGGCCAGGACGGCCAGGGAGGCGGCGATGACGACGAGGATGCGGACCGGTACCACCACGGATGTACAGGTACTAACGCCCCCGGCGTCCGAAACTCTCGCCGCAGGGGCTAGAACTCCGTCTCGATCCAGTCCATCATCGAACGCAGCTCCTTGCCCGTGGACTCGATCTGGGTCTTCTGACCCTCCTCGCGCATCGACTTGAAGTGCTCCTGGCCGGCGTTGTTCTCGGCGATCCACTCGCGCGCGAACGCGCCGGACTGGATCTCCCCCAGGATCTGCTTCATGGACGCGCGGGTCTCGTCGGTGATGACCCGCTTGCCCCGGGTCAGATCACCGTATTCCGCGGTGTTGGAGATCGAGTAGCGCATGCCGCTGATCCCCTTCTCGTACATCAGGTCGACGATCAGCTTGAGCTCGTGCAGGCACTCGAAGTAGGCCATGCGCGGGTCATAGCCGGCCTCCACCAGCGTCTCGAAGCCGGCTCGAACCAGCTCGGACGCCCCGCCGCAGAGCACGGCCTGCTCGCCGAACAGGTCGGTCTCCGTCTCCTCGCGGAAGGACGTGCGGATGACCCCGCCGCGGGTGCAGCCGATGCCGCGCGCATAGGCCAGACCGACGTCGAAGGCGGTGCCCGTCGCGTCCTGGTCGATGGCGATCAGCCCGGGGACGCCGGAGCCCTCCAGGTACTGGCGGCGGACGATGTGGCCCGGGCCCTTGGGGGCGACCAGGGCGACGTCGACGTCCGGCGGCGGCGTGACCTCGTCGTAGTGGACGGAGAAGCCGTGGCCGAAGAGGAGCAGGTTGCCGGGCTCGATGCCCTCGGCGATCTCGCCCTCCCACACCGTGCGGTGCAGCTCGTCGGGGACGAGGACCATGACCAGGTCGCCGCGCTCGGCCGCCTCGCCGACGCCGACCACCTCGAGCCCTTCCCCCCGCGCCTTCTCGGCCGACGCCGAGTCGTCGCGGAGCCCGACGACGACGTCCACGCCCGAGTCCTTGAGGTTGAGCGAGTGGGCGTGGCCCTGGGAGCCGTACCCGATGACCGCGACCGTCTTGCCCTCGAGGAGCCCGAGGTCCGCGTCGTCGTCGTAGAAGATGTCCTTGTCAGCCATAGCGGCCGACACCCTATGCCGTGGCTGCGGCGACCCAGGTGCGGCCGGGGAGGTGCAGGAGGCCGTCGTCGCCCGCGTACGGCGCCAGCGCGGCGCGGGCCTCGTCCTCGCGTGCGCGCAGGTCGGGTCCCGACCGCGACATCTCCGTCGTGCGCGTCCACCAGTCCTCGAAGGACTCGACCAGCTCGATCTCCACGGCCTCGACGAGGATGTCGTCGACGAAGCCCGCGCCCTCCAGCAGCGCCTGCAGGGCGCCAGGGGCGGCCAGCGCGAACTGCCCGGGTCCTTCCGGCGGCGGCTGGTCGAGGATCTTGGCGACCACGGAGGACCACGGGTTCTCCCCTGCCGCCGTCCACGCCGCGGTCGCGAAGCGGCCGCCCGGCCTGAGGACGCGCCGGATCTCGCGCATCCCCGCCTCGGGGTCGGCCAGGAACATCAGGCCCCAGCGGCATAACACCGCGTCCTGCGAGGCGGTCGCGACGTCGATGGACTCGATGTCGATCTGCTTGAAGCGCACGCCCGGCAGGCCCTCGGCCGCGCGCTGGGCGGCGCTGAGCATCTCCGGCGCGAAGTCGCTCATCAGCAGCTCGCCGCCGGGCTGGATGAGCTCGTGGGCCATCAGCCCGACCTCGCCGGTCCCCGTGGCCAGCTCGAGCACCGTCGACCCCGGCTGCAGCTCGGCGGCGTCGAGCAGCCACGCCGTCACCGGCATCCACGCGCGCCGCTGCGAGCTCGCGTGCTGCTCCCAGCCGGCCGCCACCGAGCCCCAGCCACGGCGGGACTCGTCGCGGTAGCTCACCGGATCTTGAAGGCGACGAGCGTCTTGGTCGTCTTGTCGAACGTGGTCGTCGCGTTGCCCTTGACGTCGGTGGCGCGGACGCGCGCCTCGTAGCTGCCCTTGGGCAGCTTGAGCTTCTTCTTGGTGGTCAGCTTGAACCCGTTGCCGGAGAGCTTGGCCTTCAGGAACGTGAACTTCGTGCAGCTCGCGCGCTTGAGCTTGGACCCCGTGTACTGCTTGCACGTGGAGCCCTTCTTGGTGAGGGCGATCTCGACCGTGGCCAGCCCGGAGTCGTCGGCGTCGACGCCCTTGATCGTGAGCGGCTTGCGCTTCTTGCCCTTGCCGAGCCGGACGGTGCTCCCGGCGGCGGGCGTCGTGAGCTGGAGCTGCGGCGGCTGGCCGTCCGTGAGCGTGATCGTCTTGGTGACGGGGGCGGAGGTCGCGAAGCTCTGATCGGCCACGACCATCGTGACCGTGTAGGTGCCGGCCTTGGCGTAGACGTGCTGGACGACGTTGGAGACGCTCGTGTTCTTCGTGCCGTCACCCCAGTCGACGGCGTAGCCCTTGATGTCGGTGGCGCCCTCGGGGTCCGTCGCCTTGCCGGTGGCGGTGACGACCTGGCCGGTCTTCGGGGCGTCGGGCGTGACCGTGAGGTCGAGCGTCGGCGGGTGGTTGGTGAACTCGTCCGCGCCGATGTCGGTGAAGGCGCCGTTGGTGCGCGGATCGCCGTCGATGTCCGTGTCGGACTCCTCGGCGGCCCGGGAGCCGCCCTTGTCGACGACGGGTGCGTCCGGCTTCAAGCGCAACAGGGTGCCGGGGCGGAACAGGGCGCTGTCGGGCGTCGGGTTTCCGCTGCCGGTGCTGGTCGCGCCGTCGGCGACGGTCATCTTGTCCGCGTCGGAGTTCACGTAGGTCGCTTTCACCGTGTTGGCGGCCGGCTGGGAGAGCACGCCGCCGATGTCTGCCACCGCGGTGGCCGCGCCGTGCAGGATCGACGCGTTGACGTTGAAGGTGATGTCGCCGACCGGCATCAGCGGGACCGGCACGCCGCCACCCGCACCCTCGAGCGCGACCGCGGCGCCCGCGCCGGTTGTCGACACGTGGTCGAGCGTGACGGTGGCGGCGCCGGAGCCGTCGGTCGTGGTCACGCGGAAGGCCGCGCCCTTGCCGCCGCCGAGCACGACGGAGGAGTCGACCCGCAGGCCGCCGGTGGTGAAGGCGATGCCGTCGGCACCGGCGGTGGTCGCGAGCGTCGCCAGGGTCGAGCGCTGGATGACGTTGTCGGCGCCGGACATGGCGACGGCGTCGCCGCCGGTGGCCAGGATCACCGCGTCGGCGAGCGTGAGCTTGCCGCCGGTGGCGTTCAGCGCCGGGTCGGCGCCGGCCGCCTTGATGAGGGTCAGCCCGGTCGCCGTCACCCCCGCCGAGGCGACGCTCAGGTTGCTGCCGCCGTCCACGCCGCTGATCAGGACGCCGGCCCCGCCGGTGAGGGTGAGACCGTCCTTCCCGGACGGGACGGAGACGTTCTCGGCGTAGGTCCCCGGCAGGATCTTGATGGTGTCGCCGCCCATCGAGGCGGTCACGGCGTCCTGGATCAGCTTGCACGATTGCCCGCGGGTGCAGCCCGAGGCGTTGGGGTCGACCGTCGTGGTGTCCGCGTGCGCGACGGCGGGCGCGGCGAGGACGATGGTCAGGGCAAGCAGGCAGGCGCGCTTCATGGCGCTACAGACTACGTCTCAGCAGCTTGCCGGACGCCGTGCGCGGCAGCGAACGGACCGTCTCGACGGATTTCGGCACCTTGAAGCCGGGCAGGCGGTCGCGGGCGAACGCGCGCAGGTCCTCCGGGTCGGCGTCACCGACGATCAGGGCGGCCAGCGCCTCTCCCCACTCGGCGTCGGGCCGGCCCACGACGGCGGCCTCGCGCACGCCTGGATGCTGCTCGAGCACCGCTTCGACCTCGGCGGGCGCCACGTTCTCCCCGCCGGTGATGATCGTGTCCGTCTTGCGGCCGGTGACGCGCAGACGGCCGTTCTCGATGACACCGAGGTCGCCCGTGCGGTGCGTGCCGCCGCCCGCCACGATCGGCCCGCTGACGAGGATCTCCCCGTCGTCGGCGATGGCGACGTCCACGCCGGGCAGCGGCCAGCCGCCCAGGGTCGCCATCGACGTGGTCTCCGTCATCCCGTAGGTCTCGAGGACGTCGGGGCGGGCACGCTGGGCGTCGCTAACGGGACCGCCGCCGAGCAGGATCGCGCGCAGCCTCGGCATCCCGGCGTCGCCGCCGCGGGCGAGCTGGGTGGGGACGAGGCTGGCCAGCGTCGCGTCCGGGTCGTGCGCGCCGATCGCCGCCGTCGTCGCGTAGATGACGCTGCGCAGCAGGACCATCAGTCCGCCGACGTGGTGCAGCGGCAGGGGGGTCAGCCAGCGGTCGTCCTGGTGGACGCCGAGCAGCGCGGCGGTCCCGAGGGCGGAGGCGAGGACGTTGCCGGCGCTCAGGGCGATCGGCTTGGGCTCGCCGGTGGTCCCGGAGGTGTGGATGACGACGGCGCCGCCGACGTCTGCGGGTCGATCGCCGGGGACGGCCGGGACGCCGGCGAGCAGGCATGCGTGCAGCGCGACGGCGAACTCCAGGCCGGGGGGATGGGCGATCGTGGGCGGCGGCTCGGTGCCGCTGGCACGGTCGAGCAGCTCGGCGTAGGTGAGCGTCACGCCGCCGGCCACGATCGCCGGATGCGACGGGCGGCGAGCGGCGGCGCGCGGGAGCCAGTCGACCATAGGATCACTGTCGCATGTGGACCGCATCCGGTGACTACGAGGACATCCGCTACGAGGTCTCCGACGACGGGATCGCGAAGATCACGATCGCGCGGCCGGAGGTGCGCAACGCGTTCCGGCCGCAGACGATCCGCGAGCTGTCCGCCGCGTTCGACGCGGCTCGCCGGGACGGGGAGGTCGGCGTGATCATCTTCACGGGCGAGGGCGAGCTGGCCTTCTGCTCGGGCGGCGACCAGCGCGTGCGCGGGGACACGGGCTACGTCGCCGAAGGGGAGTCGGTCGGCGGCTTCGACGTCACCGACTTCCAGATCCAGCTGCGCCGTCTCCCCAAGCCCGTGGTGGCGATGGTGGCCGGCTACGCGATCGGCGGGGGCCATGTCCTGCATCTCTGCTGCGACCTCACCATCGCGGCCGACAACGCGCGCTTCGGGCAGACCGGGCCGCGGGTCGGGTCGTGGGACGGCGGCTTCGGCGCGTCCCTGATGCGCGACCTGATCGGCCCCAAGCGCGCCAAGGAGATGTGGATGCTGTGCCGTCAGTACGACGCGCAGCAGGCGCTGGAGATGGGGCTCGTCAACACGGTCGTCCCGCTCGAACGGCTCGAGGCGGAGACGGTCGCGTGGTGTCGCGAGATGCTCGCGCTCTCCCCGTTCGCGCTGCGGTTGGTGAAGGCGTCCTTCAACGCGCACGAGGACGGCTACACGGGCATCCAGCAGCTCGCCCACGACGCCAACCTCCTCTTCTACGGGTCAGACGAGGCGGCGGAGGGCCGCGACGCCTACAAGGAGAAGCGCGCGCCGGACTTCGGGCAGTTCCCGCGCCGGGCGTGAGCGCCGTCCGGATCTGGCTGCTCGCGGCGCGGCTGCGGACGCTGCCGGCGGGCGCGGCGCCGGTGCTGGTCGGCACGGCGCTCGCCCACGACGACTTCCACGTGCTGCGCTTCGTCGCGGCGCTGGTCGGCGCGCTGTTCATCCAGGTCGGGGCGAACCTCTCCAACGACTACTCCGACGCCCGTCGCGGCGCCGACACGGAGGACCGCCTCGGGCCCGTCCGGGTGACCGCGGGGGGGCTCGTCCCGCCGCGGCAGGTGCTGGTGGCGACCTACGTCGCCTTCGCCGTCGCCACGCTGGCCGGCGTCTACCTGATCGCCGTCGCCGGGGTGGAGATCCTGCTCGTCGGGGTCGCCTCCATCCTGGCCGGCGTCCTGTACACGGGTGGCCCGCGGCCGTACGGCTACGAGGGCCTCGGCGAGGTGTTCGTCTTCCTGTTCTTCGGTGTCGCCGCCGTCGCCGGCTCCTACTTCGCCCAGACCGAGTCGTGGGACGTCGACGCCTTCGTCCTCTCGGTGCCGGTGGGGCTCCTGGCGGCGGCGCTGCTGGTGGTCAACAACGTCCGCGACATGGACACCGACCGCCGCGCCGGCAAGCGCACACTGGCGGTGCGGCTCGGGCGCGACCGCACCCGCGACCTGTACGTGGGCCTGATCGCCGGGGCCTACGCCGTCCTCGTCGTGCACGTCATCACCGGCCTGACCCCGTGGGCGCTGCTCGCGTTCGGTGCGCTGCCGCTCGCCCGCGGTCCGGTCGGCGCGGTGCGCACGCGCACGGACGGGCCCGCGCTCAACGGGGCGCTGGCGGCCACGGCGCAGCTCGAGCTGGCGTTCTGCGTCCTCGTCTCCATCGGCCTGCTGCTCTCGTGATCCTGCGCGCCACCCCGCAGCGGTTGCGGCTGCGCCGGCCGCTGGTGACCGCGTGGGGTGAGCTGACCGAGCGCGAGCTGTTGCTGGTCGAGCTCGAGGACCGCGACGGGCTGACCGGCCGCGGCGAGGCGGCGGCGCTGGAGCCCTACGACGGCGTGGCCCCGGCGGCGCTGCGGGCCGCGCTCGACGTCTACGCGAAGGTGCTCGCGGCCGCCGACCCGGGCGCGCCGCCCGAGGAGCTGGTCGACGCCTGCCGCGCCGAACGCGACCTCCCCCAGGCGCTCGCCGCGATCGACCTGGCGCTGTGGGACCTCGAGGGCCGCCGCGCCGGCGCGCCCGTCTACGCCCTCCTGCACCCCGGCGCCACCCGGGGCGTCACCGTCAATGCCACCATCGGCGCCGAGGACCGCGCGGGCGCCGCCGCCGAGGCCGCCGCGGCGGTCGCGCGCGGGTTCGAGACCCTCAAGGTCAAGGTCGGCGTCGGCGACGACGCCGGCCGGGTCGCGGCCGTCCGCGCCGCCGCGCCCGACGCGCTCATCCGCGTCGACGCCAACGGGGCCTGGGCGACCCCGCAGGAGGCGCTGGCGCACCTGCGCGCTCTGGAGCCCGCAGGCCTCGAGCTGGCCGAGGAGCCTGTCCACGGCGTCGGCCCGCTGCGCGCCGTGCGCGACATGACCGCCGTCCCGATCGCCATGGACGAGACGGGCGTGCCCGGCGCGGGGGTCACCGACGCGGTGTGCCTGAAGATCTCGCGCTCCGGCGGGATCAGCGCCCTGCTGCGCGACGCCCACGCCGCCCGCCAGGCCGGCAGCACCGTCTACCTCGCCTCCACCTACGACGGCCCGCTGGGCATCGCCGCCGGCCTGCACGCGGCCGCCGCGCTGGCCGCCGACGGCCCGCTGCTCGCCTGCGGGCTGGCCACCCTCGACGACTTCGCGGTCCACGGCGGCGTCATCCTCGCCCCCGACCGCCCAGGCCTTTTCTAAAGGGGTCAGGTCCCGGCATAGGACAGGTTTGTCCGATGCCGGGACCTGACCCCTTTAAGTTTGATCGATGACG
The DNA here is from genome assembly GCA_964242305.1 of uncultured Solirubrobacteraceae bacterium. Classification (GTDB taxonomy): domain Bacteria; phylum Actinomycetota; class Thermoleophilia; order Solirubrobacterales; family Solirubrobacteraceae; genus DATLGB01. The sequence continues at coordinate 57,157 of CAXTBB010000012.1, read as the reverse complement.
TAGTCGATGCAGGCGGTGAGGGCGCGGACGTCGTCCGGGTCGATCGCCGGGAACATGGCGACCCGCAGCTGGTTGCGGCCGAGCTTGCGGTAGGGCTCGGTGTCGACGATCCCGTTGGCGCGCAGGGTCTTGGCGATGGCGGCCGCGTCGATCGCGTCGTCGAAATCGATCGTGCCGATGACCAGCGAGCGGTGCTCGGGGGCCACGAACGGGGTGGCGACGTCCGACGCCTCCGCCCATTCGTAGAGCGCGGTCGAGGCCTCGGTGGTGCGGCCGACCGTCCAGTCCAGGCCGCCGCTCGAGTTCATCCAGTCGAGCTGATCGGCCAGCAGGAGCAGGGTCGCCAGCGCGGGGGTGTTGTAGGTCTGGTGCAAGCGCGAGTTCTCGACCGCGGTCTGGAGCGAGAGGAAGGGCGGGATCCAGCGGTCGGAGGCGTCGAGCTCGGCGATGCGCTCTTGGGCGGCGGGCGACAGCAGCGCCAGCCACAGCCCGCCGTCAGAGGCGAAGCACTTCTGCGGCGCGAAGTAGTAGGCGTCGGCGTCCGCGACGTCGACGGGCAGGCCGCCCGCGCCCGAAGTGGCGTCGATGAGGACGAGCGCGTCGGTGTCCGGCCGGGAGACGGGCAGCATCACGCCCGTGGAGGTCTCGTTGTGGGCCCAGGTGATGACGTCGACGCCGTCGGCCGGCTCGATCGCGGGAGCGGTGCCGGGCGCGGCGTCGCTGACCACCGGGTCGGCCAGGAACGGCGCGCCCTTGGTCACGGACGCGAACTTGCCGCTGAACTCCCCGAAGGTCAGGTGCTGCGCGCGCTCGCGGACGAGGCCGAAGGTGGCGGCGTCCCAGAAGCACGTGGTGCCGCCGTTGCCGAGCGCGACCTCGTAGCCGTCCGGCACGCCGAACAGCTGCGCGATGCCGTCCTGCACACGGGCGACGAGGCCCTTGACCGGCTTCTGCCGGTGCGACGTCCCCATCAGCGCGGTCTGCTCGGCCAGGTGCGCGAGCTGCTCCGGGCGCACCTTGGACGGGCCGGCGCCGAAGCGCCCGTCGCGCGGCTTGAGGTCGGCGGGGATCTCGAGAACGGCGGAATCGGTCTGGGCCACGCCTAAGAAGCTAGGAGGCGGGCGACCGCGTGCGGCTGCTCCAGGTGCGCGGCGTGGCCGGCGCCGGGAATGACGACGGGAGGGGTGGGTGGGGACGTCTTCTCGGCGACGGCGCGGAACTTGGCGTCGAACTCGCCCGCGACCCACGTCGCCTCCGGGAGCCGGTCCCACAGCGGCGTCATCACGCCGGTTCCCATCCCGCGCAGCGACGCCGCCAGCCCGGGCGCCGTGTTGCGCAGCCGGTCGGCGCGGGCGAGCTCGGCGACGCCGCGCGGCTGGGACGCGAACAGCGGCTGCGCGGCCCACTCGTCCACGAACGCCTCCAGGCCGATGGCCTCGATGCGGTCGGCGAGCGCGAGGTCGGCGGCGCGGCGCTGCTCGCGCTCGGCGGCGTCGGCGATGCCGGGCGAGGCGCCGATCAGGATCAGCCGCTCCACCCGCGCGGGATGGCGGACCGCGAAGTCGAGCGCGAGCCGGCCGCCCATCGAGTAGCCGCACAGGGTGAAGCGCTGGTGGTCGAGGGCGGCGAGGTAGGCGGCGACGGCGTCGAAGGTGGCCGGGCGGCGGTGCGACGCGTCCCCGTGCCCCGGGAGGTCGGGTGCGAAGCAGCGGTAGCGTCCCTGGACCTGCGCGATGACGGGCGCCCACGACCGGCCCGTCTGCGTGAAGCCATGCAAGAGGACGAGATCGCGCACCCCGCACACCTTGCCAGCCGCGACCGGCCGCCGGCCGCCATGGGCGGCGTTGCCAGCCGCGACCGGCCGCCGGCCGCCATAGGCGGCGTTGCCAGGCCCCGCCGACCGCCGGCGGCCGCGCGATGAGTGCGACGGACACCTACCTCGGCCTTCGCGCGTTCGTGGACGAGCTGGCGCGCTGCGGGGTCACGCACGCGTGCACGTCGCCCGGCTCCCGCTCGACGCCGCTCGTGCTCAGCCTGGCCCGCGAGGAGCGGCTGACCGTCTCCAGCCACATCGACGAGCGCAGCGGCGGCTTCTACGCGCTCGGCGCGGCGAAGGCGGCTGGGCGCCCGGCGGTGCTCGCCTGCACGTCCGGCACCGCCGCGGCCAACTACGCGCCCGCCGTGATCGAGGCCTTCGAGGCACGCGTCCCGCTGATCGTCCTCACCGCCGACCGCCCGCCCGAGCTGCGCGACGTCGGCGCCGGGCAGACCATCGATCAGGTCAAGCTCTACGGGCGTGCGGCGAAGTGGTACCTGGAGGTCGACGAGGCGCCGGCCACGGAGGAGCGGATGCGCTTCCTGCGCCGCCTGGCCTGCCGGGCCGTGTGGACGGCCACCAGCGGGCGGCCCGGCCCGGTGCACCTCAACTGGTCGCTGCGCGAGCCGCTCGTGCTCGACGAGGACCTCCCGCGCGGCGAGCCCGGCGGCGGGGGACGCAAGGACGGCCGGGCCTGGACGGAGCAGTACCCGCCCGCCCCCAGCGTCCCCGACCTGCAGCTGCACGGCCGCTTTCCGGTGCTCGTCGCGGGATTCGCTCCCACCCACCCGGACGGCAACGCGGTCGCCGCCTTCGCCGCGCAGCACCGCTGGCCGCTGCTCGCCGACCCGCTCAGCGGCGCCCGCCGCGGCGAGAGCGCCGTCGCCCACTACGACGCCCTGCTGCGGGTCCCCAAGTGGGGCCTGGGCTTCGCGCCCGACCTCGTGGTCCGCGTCGGTGACCTCCCCACCTCCAAGCCGCTGCGCGCCTGGCTCGCCGACCTTCCCGGCGTCCGCCAGATCGCGCTCGATCCGGCCGGCGCCTGGCAGGATCCCGACGCGAGCGTGTGGGAGATCCACCCCGCCGGTCCCGAGGCGCTGCGGGCCGAGCCGCTCGACGGCCGCTGGCTGGACGGCTGGCGCCAGGCGGACCTCCTCGCCCGCCAGGCGCTCGGCAGCGTCGCCGCCCAGGGTCTGAGCGAGCCCGCCGTCGCCGTGCGCACGGCCTCCGTCCTCGGCGCCCAGGACACGCTCTTCGTCGCCTCCTCGATGCCCGTCCGCGACCTGGAGACGTTCGCGGTCACCGGCGCCCGGGTGCTGGCCAACCGCGGCGCCAATGGCATCGACGGGACCGTGTCGACCGCGCTCGGCGCCGCCGCGCTCACCCGCGGACGGACCGTCCTGCTCACGGGCGACGTCGCGCTGCTGCACGACGTCGGCGGCCTGCTCGGCGCCCGCCGCCTCCCCGACGAGCTCACCATCGTGCTCATCAACAACGACGGCGGCGGCATCTTCTCCTTCCTGCCGGTGGCCGGCCAGGCCGGGTTCGAGGACCTCATCGCCACCCCGCACGGCACCGACTTCGCCGCGCTGGCCGCGCTGGTCGGCTTCACCCACGTCCACGTCAACACGCCGGAGGCGTTCGACGCCGCACTGGCCGAGCGCGGCCGCGCCATCATCGAGGTGCGCACGAACCGCGCGGAGAACGTGCGGCTGCACCGCCAGGCCTGGGCGGCGGTGGCACGGGCGATCGAGCGCGCGTAACGGTCTGAATTTTCGGGGAGACTTGACGCGCACGTGACCGATGCCGCTCTGCACGAGACCCGCGACCGCACGCTCGCCCTGGTCGCGCACCTGAGCGCCGACGACCTCGAGCGTGTCACCGACCCCATCCTCAGCCCGCTGGTCTGGGACCTGGGGCACATCGCCGCCTTCGAGGACCTGTGGTTGTGCCACCGCCACGGTGGTCTGGACCTGCTGCGGCCGGAGACAATGGAGCTCTACGACGCCTTCGAGACCCCGCGCGAGGTGCGTGGCGACATCCCCCTGCTGGACGCTGCCGAGGCGCACCGGTACCTGGCCGACGTGCGCGAGCGCGCGCTGGAAGTCGTTGCGCGAAGCCAGTGCGCCGGCGACATCCTCGACCTCGTCGTCCGCCACGAGCAGCAGCACAACGAGACGATGCTGCAGGCGATGGTGATGGCCGGCTTCGCGGGCGAGCCGTGCACGTCGTGCGGCGACCGCACCGGGCTCGAGACGGTGACCGTCCCGAGCGGGCCGACCCTGATCGGCGCCAACGGGCACGGCTTCGCCTACGACAACGAGCGCCCGCGCCACCAGACCGACGTCCGCGGCTTCCGCATCGGCCGGTTCCCGATCACCAACGCCACCTACCTGCACTTCTGCGAGGGCGGCGGCTACGAGCGGCGCGAGTGGTGGTCGGCCGAGGGTTGGGCCTGGAAGGAGGAGTACGACATCACGCACCCTCAGGGCTGGACCGGCGACGCGGACCCCGGTGCCCCGGTGGTCCACCTCAGCTGGTTCGAGGCCGCCGCCTTCGCCCGCGCGCACGACGCGCGCCTGCCGACGGAGCAGGAGTGGGAGAAGGCCGCGACCTCGGGCCAGCTGGAGCAGACCGGGTGTGTGTGGGAGTGGACCGCATCGGAGTTCAGCGGCTACGAGGGCTTCGTCGCCCACCCCTATCGCGAGTACTCGGAGGTCTTCTTCGACCAGGGCTACCGCGTGCTGCGCGGCGGCTCGTGGGCGAGCACGGAGGTCTCCCCCAGCTTCCGCAACTGGGACCTCCCGGAGCGGCGCCAGATCTTCAGCGGGGTGCGGCTGGCGTGGAACGCGTAGCCAGCAGCCTGGCCGACGACGTCCTCGACGGCCTCACGCGGCCGTTCAAGGAGCTGCCGCCCAAGCACCTCTACGACGAGCGCGGTTCGGAGCTGTTCGAGCAGATCACGGCGCTGCCCGAGTACTACCCGACGCGCACGGAGCGGGCGCTGCTGGTCGAGCACGCGGACGCGATCGTCGGCGACGCCGTCGAGCTGGTCGAGCTGGGCGCCGGCAGCGCCGCGAAGACGCGCGTGCTGCTCGACGTCGGGCGCATCGCTCGCTTCGTCCCCTTCGACGTCTCCCCGACGGCGTTGGACGAGGCGCTCGCTGCCGAGTACCCGGGTCTCGAGGTCGTCCCCGTGACGGGGGACTTCACCACCGACCTCGATCGAGTGCCGCCACCCGCCCCGCCCACCCGCCGCCTGCTCGCCTTCCTGGGCGGGACGATCGGCAACTTCCTCCCCGGCGCCCGCCGCGCGTTCCTGCGCGACCTGGCCACCGCGCTCGGCCCCGGCGACCGCCTGCTCCTGGGCGCGCAGCTGATCACGGACGTGGACGTGATGGAGGCCGCCTACGACGACGCGGCCGGCGTCACCGCCGCCTTCAGCCTGAACCTGCTCGACGTCGTCAACCGCGAGCTGGGCGCCGACTTCGACACGGCGCTGTTCGAGCACGTCGCCTTCTTCGACCCCGCCAACGAATGGATCGAGATGCGCCTGCGCGCCCGCCGCGCGCACACCGTCCGCGTCGCTGCGCTCGACCTCGACGTGGCCTTCGAGCGCGGGGAGGAGCTGCGCACGGAGATCTCGACCAAGTTCACCCGCGAGCGGTTGGAGGCGGACTTCGCCGCCGCCGGCCTCGCCGTCGACGCCTTCCACGTCGACGCCGGCGAGCGCTTCACCCTGGCGCTGGCGCGGCCGGCCTAGCGGCCGAACAACCCGCCGTGCGGCGGGAAGACGAACGAGGAGTCGACGGTCAGCTCGACGCGGCGCTCGTAGATGCGCGCCACCTCCGGAGCGTCCACGAACACCTTGCCGTCGTCCGTCCGCACGACGATCCCGTCGAAGATGTGCTCGCGCGCGTTGTCCTTGACCTCCGCGACGGTGCCAAGGGTGACGCCGTCCGTCGTGACCACGGGCGTCCCCTTGGCCAGCACCAGGTAGCCGATCTGATCGCCGGGATCGTCGGTGCTCATAGCGCCAGCACCGGAAGCAGGGCGCCGAGCTTGATCTCCGTCTCGGCGAGTTCGGCGGCGGGATCGGAGTCGCGGACGACGCCGACGCCGGCGTAGCAGCGCGCCTCGCGGCCGCGCAGCAGGGCGCAGCGCAGGCCAACGCAGAACTCGCCGTCCTCGGAGGAGTCCGTCCAGCCGACGGCGCCGGCGTACCAGCCGCGGTCGACGCCCTCCAGCGCGGGGATGACGTCGACCGCAGAGGGCGGCTCGGCGCCGACGGCGGGCGTCGGGTGCAGCAGCCCGGCCAGCTCCAGCGCGCTGACGGGACGGCGCAGCTGGGCGCGGATCGGCGTGGCCAGGTGCTGGATGTTGGCCACCTTGACGATCACCGGTTCCTCGGCGGCGGCCACCCAGACGGCGTGGCGGCGCAGCGTGGCTGCGATCCGGCGGGCGACGATCGACTGCTCCTCGCGGTCCTTGGCCGAGCGCAGCAGCTGCTCGGCGAGGTGGTCGTCGACGGCGGGATCGGCGCTGCGGCGGATGGAGCCGGCCAGCGCGACGGTCTGGGCGCGGGCGCCCTCGCGGCGCACCAGCAGCTCCGGCGAGGCGGCCACGAAGGCGGCGTCGCCGCGGCCGACGCAGAAGACGAAGCAGTCGCTGAAGTTCTGTCGCAGGACGTCGAACACCGCGACCGCGTCGTGGTCGGCGGCGGCGTGCACGGCGACCTCGCGGACGAGGACGATCTTCTCGAAGTCGCCGCGGCGGATGCGCTCCGTGGCGCGCTCGACGGCGTGCTCGAAGTGCTCGGGCGGCATCACCGAGGCGACCTGGGCGTGCTCGGTCGGCGCGGGGTCCAGCAGCGGCAGCGCGCGATCCGCGACCAGCGCGTCGACCCGCGCCAGCGCCGCGTCGACGTCGCCGCCGGGGGCGACCGCGACGGTCAGCCGGACGTCGTCCCCGGCGCGCGCGATCGAGATCTCCGGCACGACCAGCGAGCCGGGCGCGAAGCCGGCCCACTGCCGCGCGCGCCCACCGTCGTCGGCGAAGGCGAAGCCGCCGACCGCGATCAGGCCGGCGCCGGCCGGACCCTCGGGAGGATCGCAGTGCGCGCCGGCGGCCAGGTGGCACCAGCGCTCGGCGGCCCGCGTGAAGCGCCCGGCGCCGCGCTCCTCGATGACGGCGGCGGCGCCGAGCGTGGCCAGCGAGACGCCGTTGCGATCGAACAGGAACCAGGGCTCGTCGGGACGGCGCGACGCGGCCACGATCGCGGCCGGGTCGACGCTGCCGGGCAGGCGGACCGTGATCGCGGCCAGGCCCCCGCGCGCCGCCCGCCGGCGCAGCAGCGCCTCGTCGAGCGGCGTTCGCGTCTGCACGGTCACCCCTCCAGCTTAAGCGACCCGCCCGCCACCGATCCGGCCCGCTTGGGGCGGAAGGGTGTGACGAGCCACACACACGCTTGTGAGTCATCACTGTCATTATGTGAGTCATGACTACCGACCGGCTCCGGACGCTGATAGTGGTGTCCGTCGCGCTCTTCATGGTGACGCTCGACAACCTCGTCGTCTCCACCGCCCTCCCGACGATCCGCGTCGACCTCGGGGCCGGCCTCGAAGCGCTCGAGTGGACGGTCAACGCCTACACGCTCTCCTTCGCTGTCCTGCTCCTCCCCGCGTCCGCGCTCGGCGACCGCTTCGGCCGCCGGCGGATGTTCCTGATCGGCCTCGGCGTCTTCACCGGCGCCTCCGCGCTCGCGGCGCTGGCGCCGACGACCGGCACGCTGATCGCCGCCCGGGCCGTCCAGGGCGCCGGCGGTGCCATCGTCGCTCCGCTCACCCTCACGCTGCTCTCCGAGGCGTTCCCCGTCAACCAGCGCGGGATCGCGCTCGGCGTCTGGTCGGGCGTCAGCGGCCTCGGCGTCGCGCTCGGCCCGCTGGTCGGCGGCGCGGTGGTCGAAGGCATCAACTGGCAGTGGATCTTCTGGATCAACGTCCCGGTCGGCCTCGCCCTCCTCCCCGTCGCCCGGCGGGTGCTCGCCGAGAGCCGCGGAGCGGGCGGGACGGAATCCCAGCTGGACCTCGGCGGGCTGGCCCTCGGCGCCCTCGGCCTGCTCGGCGTCACCTTCGGGATCGTGCGCGGGAACCCGCAGGGGTGGGCCTCGCTGCAGGTCGTCGGCGCGCTCGCCGTCGGCGTGCTCGCCCTGGCCGCCTTCGTGGCCTACGAGCTGCGCGTGGCCCGGCACCCGATGCTGCCGATGCGCTTCTTCGCCTCGCGCGGCTTCGCGGCCACCAACGGCGTCTCGCTGATCATGTTCTTCGGGATGTTCGGGTCGATCTTCTTCCTGACCCAGGTCTTCCAGACCGCGCAGGGCTACTCGGCGCTCGAGTCCGGGCTGCGGACGCTGCCGTGGACGGCGATGCCGATCTTCGTGGCTCCGCTGGCGGGGATCTTCAGCGACCGCATCGGCTCGCGGCCGCTGATGGTGGCCGGCCTGACCCTGCAGACGATCGCGATCGCCTGGATCGCCACGGTGGTGCAGGTGGACACGCCCTACCTCGAGCTCGTGCCCGCCTTCGTCATGGGCGGCGCCGGCATGGCGCTCGTCTTCGCGCCCGCCGCCAACGCCGTCCTGCGCTCCGTGCGGCCGGAGGAGGCCGGCCAGGCGTCGGGCGCCACCAACGCGATCCGCGAGGTCGGCGGCGTCCTCGGCGTGGCCATCCTGTCGGCCGTCTTCAGCGGAGCGGGCTCCTACGCGAACCCGGCCGCGTTCATCGACGGTGTCACCCCCGCGCTGTGGGTCGGCGCGGGCGTCCTCGGCGTCGGCGCCCTCGTCGCCACCCTGATCCCGGCTCCCAGCCGTTCGCTGGCGCCGGCTGACGATGGCCGACGACGCGTAGCGGCCGCCAGGCCGTGAGCGTCCGACGGGTGGCGTCAGGCGGTGATCAGCGGGCGGCTGGCTAGGTCTCTGACCGCCCGCGGGCAATCGCGATCTCGCCCGTCTGGGCCATCTCGATCAACCCGAACGGCCGGACCAGCTTCTCGAAGGCGGACACCTTCTCCGCCGTCCCCACCACCTCGATGATGATCGAGCGCTTGGTGACGTCGATGATGCGCGCCTCGAAGATCGACACGAACTGCATGATCTCCTGGCGCGCCGCGGCGTCGGCGGACACCTTGAAGACGGCCAGCTCGCGGGCGATCGTCTCGTCCGGCTCGAGGTCGCGGATCTTGAGCACGTTGACCAGCTTGTGCAGCTGCTTGGTGACCTGGTCGATGGGGTGCGTGGCGCCGTCGAGCGTCAGGGTGATGCGCGACAGCGTCGGGTCGTCCGTCGGCCCGACCACCAGCGTGTCGATGTTGAACCCGCGGCGGGCGAACAGCCCCGCCACGCGGGTCAGGACACCCGGCTTGTTCTCGACCAGCACGCTCAGGATGTGCTTGCGGCCGGTGCGGAAGCCGGACGTGGCCTCCAGGTCCTCGAGGGACAGCGTCTCGGTGCGCACGCCTGGGTCTCCCATCAGCCGACCATGTCGCGGGCGGCGGCGCCGGGCGCGATCATCGGGTACGTGTTCTCCTCCTTGGTGACCCGCACGTCGACGAAGGCGGGGCCCTCGGCGGTGAGGATCGCGCGCAGGTCGTCGACCAGCGTGGTCTTGGAGGTCAGCCGGTGGCCGGGGATGCCGTAGGCCTCGGCGAGCTTGACGAAGTCCGGCCAGCGGCCGGTGTCCACGCTCGAGTAGCGGCGCTCCCAGAAGAGCTCCTGCCACTGGCGGACCATGCCCAGGAAGCCGTTGTTCATCAGCACGACCTTGACGGGGATGTCGTTCTCCCGGATCGTGGCCAGCTCCTGGATGTTCATCTGGATCGAGCCGTCGCCGGAGACGCAGATGACGAGCTCGTCGGGCCGCGCCAGCGCCGCGCCCATGGCGGCCGGCAGGCCGAAGCCCATCGTCCCCAGGCCGCCCGAGTTGATCCACGTGCGCGGGCGCGCGAAGTGGAAGTACTGGGCCTGCCACATCTGGTGCTGGCCGACGTCGGAGCACAGGATCGCGTCCGGTGCGACCTCGTAGACGGCCTCGATCAGCCGCTGCGGCTTGATCTCGTCGTCCGTCGAGTCGTCGTAGCGCAGCGGGTGCTGGGTGCGCCAGCGGTCGATGCGCTCCCACCACTCGGTCAGCCGCGCCGGGTCGGTGTCGAGCTTCTCGTACTCCTCGACCAGGCGGGCGATGATGTTCTTGGCGTCGCCCACGATCGGGATGTGCGCCGGGACGTTCTTTGAGATCTCGGCGGGGTCGATGTCGATGTGGATGAACTTCGCGCGCGGGGCGAACTCGCTCAGCTTGCCGGTGATGCGGTCGTCGAAGCGCGCGCCGCAGGCGACGATCAGGTCCGACTCGTCCATCGCGTAGTTGGCCGCCCGGGTCCCGTGCATCCCGAGCATCCCGAGCCACTGCTCGTGCGGGGCCGGGAACGCGCCCAGGCCCATCAGCGTGCAGGTGACGGGGAAGTGGCCGGTCGCCGCCAGGGCTCGAACCTCGTCGGAAGCGTGTGCGCTGATGGTGCCGCCGCCGACGTAGAGGACGGGCCGGCGGGCCTGCGCGAGCGCCTTCGCGGCCTGGCGGATCTGCTTCTGGTTGCCCTCCGTCGTCGGCTGGTAGCCGGGCAGGTGGACGTCGGTGACGGGCTCGTACTCGATGTCGACGCGCGTGAGGTCGGTCGGCATGTCGATCAGCACCGGACCGGGCCGCCCCGTTCGGGCGATGTGGAACGCCTCGTGGATCGTCCGCGGGATCTCCTGCGGGTGCTGGATCATGAACGAGTGCTTGACGATCGGCAGGGTGATGCCGAACGTGTCCGCCTCCTGGAAGCCGTCGGTGCCCAGCAGCTCCGTGCGCACCTGGCCGGTGAAGAAGACCACCGGGACGCTGTCCATCATCGCGTCCGTGAGCGGCGTGACGATGTTGGTCGCACCCGGCCCGGAGGTGGCGAAGCAGACGCCGACCTTGCCCGACGCCTTCGCGTACCCCTCCGCCGCGTGGCCGCCGCCCGCCTCGTGCCGGACCAGCACGTGCTTGATGCCCGCGTCGTAGAGGGCGTCGTAGGTGGGGAGGTTGGCGCCGCCCGGGTAGCCGAATACGACGTCCACGCCCTCGGACTTCAGGCAGTGCATGACGGCGTCGACGGCTCTCATGGTCAGCAGTTTAGGAGCGGCCTCTTCAACCTCCGTCTTGTTCCGTCACAGCGATCGGTGACGTCATCCACCAATGCCCCTCTCCTTCCGCCGCCAACGCCGCTCTTCTCCTTCCGCTTCCTCCGAATCGCGCTCCACTGCTTCCGCTTTCCGAAAGCAACCCGGCGCAGTTCAGAACAACCGGAAGCGGATCGGCGCGGTTGCGGAGCGGCAGTGGGGGGTGGCGTCGTGGGCGCAGCTGCGCCGCCGCGGGCTTGCTGAGGCCACGCTGCACCGGGCGGTCGTCGCCGGCCGGCTTCACGCCGTGTTCCCGGGCGTCTACTCGACCGTCGCTCCTTCGTTGCTGTCGGTGGAAGGGTGGCACGCGGCCGCGGTGCTCGCCGGTGGTCCAGGCGCATGCCTGTGCGGCTGGTCGGCGGCGTGGTGGACCAAGCTGTGGACGGTCCGTCCGCCCGTGATCCATGTCGCCGTACGGAGTGATCTGACGAAGGTGGGCGGCGAAGCTGCGGCGGGCGCTGGACGCGCACACACCGCAGCTGGCGGCCACCCGCTCGGACCTGGAGCGCACCGTCGCTCACCCTGCGCGATCACCGGCGGGACCTGCACCGCCGGGCCGACGGCTATCTGCCGCTGCGCTCCCACTTCTCCCAGCTGACCGACCCGGACGACTGCCGCCTGATCGAGGCTGAGCTCGAGCGCTACGGCGTGCCGCGGGTCTAGCCGGCGACGATCTCGCGCCAGGCCCGCGTCCAGGTCTCCCAGTCCATGCACGCCCGGCCGCGCGTGTCGCCGCAGTCGCGGGAGGGCTGGGTGCGGAAGAGGACCTTGGCGTAGTAGTCGTCGTCGGTGGCGTGGTAGAGGTCGCAGAAGCGGTCGTTGCCGCGCAGCCGCTTGATGACGCCGCAGGCCTTCGAGTTGGCCGGTGCGACGGCGGCGTCGAGCGCGGTCTGGGCGTTGACGGCGGGATCGAGCGCGCGGCGGAAGAAGCGGTAGAGGCAGTTGATGTGCTTGGCCTTGGAAGAGACCATCCAGGCCGGTGAGATGCCCGTCGAGCCCTCGCGCGGGCGGGTCGCCCCGACCGGGCCGAGGCTGCCGGGGCGCTGCTCGAGCTCGCCGACGATCGACTGCGGGGCCATGCCGATGCTGGCCCGGCCGCCGCGGAACGCCTCCCGCACGGCGCTCGGATCGCGCCAGTAGTCGTAGACGTACGGATGCTGGAGGCGCAGGATGCGCAGGACGGCGTTGAACTGCGGGCGGTCGAGCTCGTAGGGATCGGTGATCGCGAGGTCCTTGCGCTGGCGCGCGACCCACAGCGCCGTCTCGGCGATGCTGGCCGGGTCGTCGGGGACCACCAGCTGCTCGCCGAGCGAGGCGACCTGCGGGGGGTCCAGCAGCGCGCCGAGGCTGGTCAGCGTCCCCGGGATCGCGTCGCGCCGCCACACCAGCAGCCGCGCGGCGCGGCCGACCGGCAGCGCGAACGCCTTCCCGCCGACGCTGTTGAAGGACTGCTGCTTGAGGCCGTCGTAGACGTCGGCGTAGCCGGGCACGAGCTTGGTGTTGACGGGCGCGATCGACCCTGACGCGATCAGTCGCACCATCGCGTCGCCGTTGCCCAGGCCGCCGTCGTAGCGGCCCGTCGCCATCTTGCGGACGAGGTCGTCGCTGTCGTCGACGGGGGTCACCGTCACCTCGCAGCCGGGCACCTGCCGGGCGGAGTCGGGGACGTAGGCCGAGGGCGCCAGCAGCGTGAGCTTGCCCTCGGGCGGGCCGACGGCGGCGGCCGCGGCGAGGCCTGGCGGCGCGGTCACCTTCGGGCCGGGATCGGGGTCGGACTTGGCGCGACTGGAACCGCAGCCGACCAGCAGCGCCGCCGCCAACACGACTAGGACCCGGAGCACCGCCCGAGCCTAGTCAGACACCCAGTGCGTCGCTGTCGCTCGTCAGGCGGTGCGCGAAGTAGACCGGCACCACCGACAGCAGCACGACGAAGAAGGCGACCACATTGACGATCGGCAGCTGGTTGGGCCGGGACAGGTTGGTGAGGATCCACAGCGGCAGCGTCTGCGTCCCGCCGGCCGTGAACGTCGTCACGATCACCTCGTCGAAGGACAGCCCGAACGCGAGCAGGCCGCCGGCGACGAGCGCGCCACGGAGCTGCGGGAGCGTCACCCACCGGAAGGTCTGGAACGGGTTCGCGCCGAGGTCTGCGCTGGCCTCCTCGAAGGAGCTCGACATGCGCCGCAGCCGGGCGACGACGTTGTTGTAGACGACGACGATGCAGAAGGTCGCGTGCCCGACGATGACGGTGAACAGCGACAGCTGAACGCCGAAGACCTCCGTGAAGGTGGAGTTGAGCGCCATGCCGGTGACGATGCCCGGCAGCGCGATCGGGAGGATGACCAGGAACGAGATCGCCTCGCGCCCGAAGAACCGGTGGCGGGCCACCGCGAGCGCGGCCAGCGTCCCCAGCACCAGCGCGATCGCCGTCGCCCCCACCCCGGCCTTCAGCGACGTCAGCAGCGCGTCGCGCACGCCCGGGTTGTCGACCGCCTTGCTGAACCACTGCAGCGAGAGCCCGTCGAGCGGCCAGCGCTGGGTGCGGTCCGGGTTGAACGCGTAGATGACGATCACCGCCATCGGGACGTAGACGAACGCCAGCACCAGCCCGGTGGCGACGCGCAACGCGATCCGCGAACCGCTCGAGAAGTACATCGTCAGACGTTCTCGAAGGCGCCCAGGCGGCGGGCGACCAGCAGGTAGACGATCATCACGACCACGGGCACCGTCCCGAACGCCGCGGCCAGGGGCAGGTTGTTGGCGATGCCGACGTTGGCGTAGACGACGTTGCCGATGAACTGCGTCGAGGAGACGATCTGCGGCGTGATGTAGTCGCCCAGCGTCAGCGAGAAGGTGAAGATGGAGCCGGCCACGACCGCCGGGAAGACCAGCGGCAGCACCACCCGGCGGATCGTCGTCCACGGCTTCGCGCCCAGGTCACCCGAGGCGGCCAGCATGGAGTCCGGCAGCCGCTCGAGGCCCGCGTAGATCGGGATGACCATGTAGGGCAGCCACAGGTAGGTGAAGACGAGCCAGGTCGCGAACGTCCCGAAGCCCGGCGAGGACAGCCCGATCGGGTTGAGGAACCAGTTGAGGACCCCGTCCGTCGACAGGATCGTCCGCCACGCGTAGACCTTGACCAGGTAGGACGACCACAGCGGGACGAGCACCGCCACCACCATCAGGTTGCGCACGCGCGGGCGGGCGAGCTTGGCCATGTAGAGCGCCACCGGGAACGCGAGCAGGACGTCGGCGACCGTGACCGCGAAGGCGATCCCGATCGTCCGGCCGGCGATCGTCCGGTACGTCGAGGAGTCGGCGATCTGGGTGAAGTTCTGGGTCCCGTAGTCGTGGACGACCTGTGACGTGAACGGGTCCAGCCGCCAGAACGCCGCCACGAAGAGCACCGCCAGCGAGCCCAGGTAGGCGACGCCGAGCCAGCCGACCGGCCCGGCGAGCAGCAACCCGAGCTGCGTCCGGCGGTGCCCGTGGAGGAGGTCGGAGAACCTGCGGGTCAGCCCTTGACCTCCGTCCAGGCGTTGACCCACTTCGAGTAGTCCATGCACGTGGCGCCGCGCGAGTCGCCGCAGTCGGCGGTCGGCGTCGTCCAGAACGAGATCTTCTTGAAGAAGTTCTCGTCGGCGGCGTGGTACTGGTCGCAGAAGCCCTTGGTGGTCAACGCGCAGGACTTCTGGTTGGCGGGCGCCTCCCCGAACCACTCGGCCACGGCGGCGTTGGCCTTGGGCGAGATGATGTGGTTCATCCACTTGTACATGCAGTTGGGGTGCTGGGCCTTGGCCGCGATCATCCACGTGTCCGACCACCCCGTCGAGCCCTCGGAGGGCAGCGTCGTCTTGATCGGGACCGGCTTCTTCTCGCCCGAGATCAGGTTGGCGATGACCTGCCAGGTGGTGCCGACGACGGAGTCTCCCTGCGAGAAGGCGGCCTGCTCCTTCGTGTAGTCCGACCAGTACTCACCGATGTACTTGCGCTGCTCCTTGAGCAGGTTGATGGCGGCGTCGAACTGCTTCTGGTCGAGCTCGTAGGGGTTGGTGATCTTCAGGTCAGGCTGGTGGGCCTTGAGGTAGACCGCGGCGTCGGCGATGTAGATCGGGTTGTCGTAGGCCGTCACCTTGCCCTTGTTGGCGGCCAGCTTCTTGGTGTCGAAGACGCTGTCCCACGAGGTCAGCGTGCCGGGCACCTTGCTGGTGTTCCACATGAGCAGGTTCGCCCCGCGCCCGTGCGGGATGCCGTACATCTGCCCGTCGACGGAGTTGAAGTCGCGGTCCTTGAGGCCGGCGAAGACGTCCTTGTAGTTGGGGACCAGGTTCGTGTTGACCGGGGCCACGTCGCCGCCGGCGATCAGCCGCAGCGTCGCGTCACCGGACGCGGACACGCCGTCGTACTGGCCCGTGCGCATCAGCGTCACCATCTCGTCGGAGGTGTTGCCGATCTTGACGTTGACCTGGCAGCCCGTGTCCTTCTCGAAGTCCGACACCCAGTCGACCTTCGGGTCGGTCGAGCCGTCCTCGACGTAGCCCGCCCAGGCGATCAGGTTGAGCTTGCCCTCGCCCGCGCCCACGGACTTGGCCATGGGGATCTTCGGCGCCTTGGTCACCTTGCCCGCGGAGCCCGATGACGCCCCGTCGTCCGAGCCGCAGGCGGTCACGCCCAGCGACAGGACGCAGGCGATCGCCAGCGTCGCTCTCAGTGCCTTCATGGTGTCTCCTCCAGTGGTTGCTGGTTCTCGCTTCGCCATCCGACCGTCACCGCACGGCCGCGCTGCTCGTCCGCCTGTGCCGACGTCGTGTCGAGGTTCTGCTGGACGACGTGCAGGGCGCCGCCGCGCTCGAGGTCGACGACGTACCGGGTGAAGGCGCCCGCGTAGGCGACCTCCCGGATCGTCCCGCGCTCCCCGTCTCCCCCGAGCTCGATCTTCTCGGGACGGACGGTGAAGCGACGCCCGTTGCGCTCGAGCACGTTGGAGACGCCGACGAAGCCGGCCACGAACTCGTTGGCCGGCTTCTCGTAGACGGCGGCCGGGGCGCCGACCTGGACGACGCGCCCGTCGTTGAAGACGGCCAGGCGGTCGCTCATCGTCAGCGCCTCCTCCTGGTCGTGGGTCACGTAGACGAAGGTGATGCCGACCTCGCGCTGGATGCGCTTGAGCTCCGTCTGCATGCCCTGGCGCAGCTTGAGGTCCAGCGCGCCGAGCGGCTCGTCGAGGAGCAGGACGCGAGGGCGGTTGACGATCGCCCGCGCCAGGGCCACCCGCTGGCGCTGGCCGCCGCTGAGCTGGCCGGGCTTGCGATCGCCGTAGCCGTCGAGCTGGACGAGCGCGAGCGCCTCGGCCGACCGCGACTGGCGTTCACGGCGCTCCACCTTCTTGATGCGCAGCCCGTACTCGACGTTGTCGGCCACGGTCATGTGCGGGAACAGCGCGTAGTCCTGGAAGACGGTGTTGACGTCACGCGCGTAGGGCGGGCGGCCGGTGACGTCCTCGCCGCCGAGCTCGACCGTCCCGCGGTCAGGGGTCTCGAAGCCGGCGATCAGGCGCAGGGTCGTCGTCTTGCCGCTGCCCGACGGCCCGAGCAGCGTGAAGAACTCGTCCTCGGCGATCTCCAGGTCGACCCCGTCCACCGCCGCGACCTCCCCGTAGGTCTTGTACAGATCGTGCAAGCGGATGTCCGCCACGTCCATAAGCCTGTCAGACTGCGCGGCATGAGGGAATCGCGGATGTGGCACCCGTTCGCGGACATGGGTGCGGTGCGCTCCTCGGAGCTCGTCCTGGAGCGCGGGGAGGACGTCTGGGTCTGGGACACCGACGGCAATCGCTACCTGGATGCGACGGCGTCGCTGTGGTACTGCAACGTCGGCCACGGGCGGCCGGAGATCGCCGCCGCGGTCGCCGAGCAGATGGGCCGCCTCGAGGCCTACAGCGCTTTCGGGGACTTCGTGTCCGAGCCCGCGCAGCAGCTCACCCACCGGCTCGCCGAGCTCGCGCCCATGCCCGACGCGAAGGTCTTCCTGGCCTCCGGCGGCGGGGACGGCGTCGACACGGCGGCCAAGCTCGCCCGCCGGTACTGGCTCGAGCACGGGCAATCCGAGCGCCAGCACATCGTCGTGCGCGCCAACGGCTACCACGGCACCCACGGCTTCGGGACCTCGCTGGCCGGCATCGAGGCCAACCGCTCGAGCTGGGGTCCGCTGATCCCCGACGTCGCCGTCGTCGAGCACGACTCCGTGGACGCCCTGCGCGAGCACGTCGACCGCATCGGGGGCGACCGCGTCGCCGCCGTCTTCTGCGAGCCGGTGATCGGCGCCGGCGGCGTGCGCCCGCCCGCGCCCGGCTACATCGAGGGCGTCGCCGAGATCTGCGCCGACCGCGGCATCCTGTTCGTCTGCGACAGCGTCATCTGCGGCTTCGGCCGGCTCGGCACCTGGTACGGCATCGAGCGCTGGGACGTCGTCCCGGACATGGTCATCTTCGCCAAGGGCGTCACCTCCGGCTACCTCCCGCTGGGCGGTGTGGTCGTCTCCGGCCGCGTCGCCGAGCCGTTCTGGGGCGAGCCGGGCGGCCCCGTCTTCCGCCACGGCGCCACCTACGCCGGCCACGCCACCTGCTGCGCCGCCGCGCTGGCCAACCTGGACCTGCTCGAGCCGATCCTCGAGCGCGGCCAGACGATGGAGGGACCGCTGCACGACGCGCTGAAGCCGCTCGCCGACCGTCCCGGCGTCGTCGAGGTCCGCGGCGGCACCGGCACGCTCGCCGCCGTCGAGCTGGAGGGCAACCCGCAGGTGTTCGCCGGCGCCGTCCGCGCCGAGGGCGTGCTCGTGCGCGCGCTCGCGTCCGGCGTCGCCGTCTCTCCGCCCCTGACCGCCACCGAAGAGCACTTCGACCTGATCGCAGCATCCATGACCCGCGCCCTGGAGACCACCGCATGAGCGATTACCAAGTTGTGAACCCCGCCACCGGCGAGACCGTCAAGGAGTACCCCACCATCACCGACGCGCAACTCGACGAGGCGCTCGGGCGCGCGCAGGCCGCGCACGAGGGCTGGAGTGCCGAGTCGACGATCGCCGAGCGCGCGGAGCTGATCCGGAAGGTCGGCGCACTGCACGCCGAGCGCATCGACGCGCTGGCGAGCATCATCGTCCGCGAGATGGGCAAGCCGATCGAGCAGGCCAAGGCGGAGGTCGAGTTCTGCCAGGCCATCTACGACTTCTACGCCGACAACGCCGAGCGGCTGCTCGCCGACGAGCCGATCGACCTGCTCGACGGCGACGGCACGGCGCTCATCCGCCGCTCCTCCTTCGGCGTCCTGCTCGGGATCATGCCGTGGAACTTCCCCTACTACCAGGTCGCCCGCTTCGCCGGCCCGAACCTGATCATCGGCAACACGATCGTGCTCAAGCACGCGCCGCAGTGCCCGGAGTCGGCCGAGGCCATCCAGCAGATCTACGACGACGCCGGCTTCCCCGACGGCGCCTACGTCAACGTCTACGCCACCAACGAGCAGATCGAGGGGGTCATCGCCGACAAGCGGGTCCGGGGCGTGTCCCTGACCGGCTCGGAGCGCGCCGGGGCGGCCGTGGCGGAGATCGCCGGTCGCAACCTCAAGAAGGTCGTGCTCGAGCTGGGCGGCTCGGACCCGTTCATCCTGCTCGGCACCTCCGACCTGGACGCGGTCGTCGAGGCGGCGGTCGGCGCGCGCCTGGACAACTCCGGACAGTCCTGCAACGCCGCCAAGCGCTTCATCGTCCTCGACGAGCTCTACGACGACTTCGTCGCCAAGTTCGGCGACGCGATGACCGCCGTGCCCGCCAAGGACCCCACCGAGGAGGACACGCAGGTCGGCCCGCTGAGCTCCACCGCCGCCGCGGACCGGCTCGAGGAGCAGGTCGAGCGCGCGCTCGAGAGCGGCGCGACGCTCGCCGCGGGGGGCGGCCGCGAGGGGAACTTCTTCTCTCCCGCTGTGCTCACCGACATCACCCCGGACAACCCCGCCTACCAGGAGGAGCTGTTCGGGCCGGTGGCGCAGGTCTACCGGGTGGCGGACGAGACGGAGGCCATCAAGGTCGCCAACGACACCCCGTACGGGCTCGGCTCCTACGTCTTCACGGAGGACGACGAGCAGGCGCAGCGCGTGGCCGACCGGCTCGACACCGGCATGGTCTTCGTCAACCTCGTCGGCGCGGACGGCGCCGAGCTGCCCTTCGGCGGCGTCAAGAACTCCGGCTTCGGGCGCGAGCTGGGCCGCTACGGCATGGACGAGTTCGTCAACAAGAAGCTGATCCGCGTCGGGGGCTGAGCACTCAAGGAGGCGGGATTCTTGGCCGAAGCAGCGAAGAAGCCCCCCGTACGTCCCCGAAGAGGACCGCCTCCATGCTCTGGCAGATCATCACCGTCGCCAACGTCGCCATCGCGATCGCCTACTTCTGCATCTCCTGGATCATCTTCTCCGGGCTGCGGGCGACGGAGCAGCTGGGCACCAACAAGCTGGCCACGGCGACGGCGATGATCTTCTTCACCTGCGCGGTGCACCACGGCTCGCACGCCGTGCACATGCTGCTGCCGACGTTCGGCGTCAACGACCCGAAGGCCCTGGCCCTGCGCGACGCCTGGCACTGGCAGACGGCGGCCTGGGACATCTTCGGCGCGATGGTGGCGTTCTACTACCTGTCGCTGCGCGGCTCATACGCGAGCGTGCTCCGCGGCGCGCAGATGTTCGAGGACTTCAAGGTCCGCGAGCGCCATGCCCTCGAGATCAACGACAACATCGTTCAGGGCCTGGCCGTCGCGCGGATGGCGCTCGAGAGCGGCGACGACCAGGAGTCCAAGGCCGCCATCGAGGACACGCTGCGCCGCTCGCAGCGGCTCATCTCCGACCTGCTGGGGCCGTCGGAGAGCGAGCCGCTCGGCCCGGGCGACCTGCGCCGCTCCGCCGCCGCCGGGGTCCAGCTCGAGGGCTCGTGAGCGCAGCCGTCGGCACCAAGACGGTCCGCATCTTCCTGCTCGACGACACCCGCGAGCTGCGCCACCGGGTGCGCGGGACCCTGAGCGAGTCAGCCGACCTGGTCGTGGTCGGCGAGGCCGACGACCCCGTCGACGGGCTCCCGCTGATCGCCGACCTCCAGCCCGACATCGTCGTCTGCGACCTCTCCATGCCGCGCATGGACGGCCTGGAGGCGATCCCCCACATCGCCGAGGGCGCGCCCGGCGCCGGCATCGTCATCTTCTCCGGCTTCCTGTCAGCGGCGCTCGGGGAGACGGCCCTGGCGCTGGGCGCCGATCGCTACGTGGAGAAGAGCGCGCCGCTGACCGAGCTCGCCCAGGCCGTGCGCGAGGCCGCCGAGGCCCGGCGGCGCGGTGAGCGGCCCGGGCCGGCGCGAGCACCGGCACCGGCACCGCCGGTCCTGGTGGCGCCGACGGCGCTGCCGCGCCCGGCGGTCGCGCCCACGCGCGCCGAGCGCACGCTGGAGGACGTCATCGCCGAGATGCACGCCGCTCCGCTGCGGCTCATCTACCTGCTCTCGGCGCTGTCACTGGCGCTCGGCACCGGGCTCGTGCTGGCGACGGAGCTCGCGCCGGCGACGTTCCTGCTGCTGTGGGCGGCGCCGACCCTGGCCGTCGGCGGTTGGGCTCCGCCTCGCTACGGCGCCGTCACCGTGCTGGTGGCCAGCGCGCTGTGGGCGTTCTGCGCCCGGCACCTCGGCAACGGCACCTGGTACCTGTCGGCGCTGGGCGTCCTCCTCACGGAGGCGGTGCTGGCGTTCGGCGCCCACCGGGTCGTCACCTGGATGCAGCGGCGGATCGGCCACCAGGCCGAGCTCGCCGCCGAGCTGCGGCGCTCCAACGCCGAGCTCGAGCACTTCGCCTACGTCGCCTCCCACGACCTCGCCGCCCCGCTGCGCTCCGTGACCTCGTTCACCACGATGCTGGCGCGCCGCTACGAGGGGCAGCTCGATTCCGAGGCCGACAAGCTGATCGGCTTCATCACCGGCGGGACGATGCGCATGCAGCGCATGATCGACGACCTGCTCGCGTTCGCCCGGGCCGGCCGGACGGAGGCGGCGGTGGCGCCGTTCGCCCTGGACGCCCTGGTCGACCGCGTGCGCGAGGACCTCGCCGCCGAGATCGAGGAGCGCGGCGCGCGCATCGAGACCGGCCCGCTGCCCGAGCTTGTGGCCGACGCGCCGCGCATCGCCCAGGTCGTCCAGAACCTGATCTCCAACGCGATCAAGTTCACGCCGGCCGGCCGGAAGCCGCGGATCGAGATCACGGCCGCCCGGCTGGCGGCGGCCTGGCGGATCGACGTACGCGACAACGGCATCGGGATCGACCCGCGCCACGCCTCCAAGGTCTTCGGGATGTTCCAGCGCCTGCACGGCGAGGACGAGTTCCCGGGAACGGGCATCGGCCTGGCCATCTGCCAGCGCATCGTCGAGCGCCACGGCGGGCGCATCTGGGTCGACGGCTACGAGAACGAGGGCTCGACCTTCTCGTTCACCATCCCCGACACGGTCCCGGAATGAGCTCCGAGCGCGACGTCCTGGTCGCCTTGTCGCTGCTGGCGGCGACCGTCCACGCCTGGCTGGCGCCGGGTCATTTCGCCCAGGCGTGGTGGCTGGGGGCGGGGTTCGCCGCCTCCGCCGCGCTGCAGACGGGCTGGGCGATCGCCGTACTCAACGGTGCGCCCCCTCGCTGGGGGTTGGTGGCCAACCTGGCCTTCGTGGCGGCGTGGGCGGTCTCGCGGACCACCGGACTGCCGGGGCTGCCGGTCGAGCCCGTCGGCGTGCTCGACCTGCTCACGGTCGGCGCCGAGCTGTCGTTGTGCGCGCTGCTCGTCCTCGGCCGCCGGGCGCAGCCGGCGGGGCTGGTCTTCGCCGCTTCGCTGCTGTGCGTGGTCGCCAGCGGCATGGGCGCGCACTAAGCGCGCTTGTTGCGCATCCCCCAGCTGAGCGCGTAGAGCGCGAACACGAGCAGCGCGATCAGGATCAGGGTGTGGATGAAGCCGGTGACGACCTTGACCACGAAGTACAGGATCAGGACCACCGCGATCAGGATCAGGATGTAAGCGAGCAGACGTCGCCCGAGCCCTTCCATTCGTTGTCTCACCTGTCCCACTTTAATGGCCCGCGGTGTCCGAACACGGCGAGATCAGAGCGGCGCTGTCCAACACGCTCGTGGCGCTCATGAAAGAGCATTACGGGAAGGGCCCCACCGCGGCCAAGAGCTTCATCAACGACGAGTACGTCCTCACCGTGCTCGAGGGCGGCCTGACCCGCAACGAGGAGACCCTCCTGGAGGCGGGCGAGGAGATGCTCGTCCGCGACTACCGGCTGCGCTTCCAGCGCGTCGTCGAGGCGGAGTTCTGCTCGGCCGTCGAGCGCATCACCGAGCGCCGCGTGCTCACCTACCACTCGCAGATCGTGTTCGACCCGCCGCGGTCGTTCGAGATCTTCATGCTGGACCGCCCGCTCTGATCGCGCACCAGCAGGCCGCGGAGCTCGACGGCGTGCGCGTCGGCCTGGTCGCCGCGGCCACGTTCGTGGCCGGCTTCGGGGTCGCCGAGGTCACGGACGTGCGCGCCCTCGGCGGGCTCGTCCTGCTCGCCGGCGGGGCGGTGTGCGCGCGCATGGCGCTCCCGATCGCCGGCCGCGGCCGGACCGGGGCGCTGCTGGCCATCGCGCTGGCGCTGTTCGTCGCCTCCCACCCGCTCGGGCACGCGATCGGCGCGTGGCCGGCGGTCTTCGTGAGCGCCGCCGCAGTGTTCGCGGCGTCAGCCCTGCTGGCTCGCACCTAACGCCTTGGGGTCCGGCGAGAACCGCTGTTACGCGGTCCGGCCGCCGCCGTCCTTCGCGGCTCTCGCCACCCCTTCCGGCTCGATCGCCACCTCGGGGAAGTCGAGGTCCAGGCCGCAGCGCGTGCAGACCTGGTCGTAGAGGGGAACGACGTTGCCGCACCGCGGGCACTGGCGGCGCACCTCGTCGTCCTCGCGCCGGTACAGCACGGCGATGAGGACACCCAGGAAGGGGACCACCGCGCCGATCATGAACCAGATGACGGCCGACGACCCCTTCGACTTGCCCACGTACCCCGCCCAGACGCCGGAGATCGAGCAGATGATCAGGTACTCCACTCCCCCGAGGGTACGGGGGACGAGCAGTCAGTCGTACATGCGCTTGAGGTGCGCGAAGCGCTCCTCGCGGGGCCGCAGGGAGCGGCGGGCGTCCTGCGCGCGGCGGACGTCGGTGCGGCGGTTGGGGGAGCGCCGGGCCGCGCTCAGCCGCGTCACGGTTCCCCGGCCGGATGCCAGGGCGACTGCGGTCGTCTTTGTCATGTTCATACGACCATTGTGCACTCCAAGCTGAACGGCACATATGGCCATTTGGTGAAAGATGCAGGCTTATTCGTCCACGCCGCTGGCCCGGGCGGCGCGGGCCACGGCGGGCCGCGCGCGGGGAGCCAGGCGCCGCCGCAGCCGCCACGGTGCACCGGAGAACGCTCGATTGGCGACGGTGGCGAACCCCGCCTCGTCCTCCCGCAGCGCGAGCAGCAGGTGCGCGATGCGGTCCGCGCTGGGCAGGTCGGGATCCTCGACGCGGACGCAGTAGCAGTGGACGCGCCGGCCGCCGTCGGTGAAGAGGACGGCGCCCTGCTCGCCGACCAGCCACGGGCCGAACCGTCCCCGCTCGAGAATGAGCCCGGTCTGCGCGTGCAGGTCGCGCGCCTCGTGGCCGACCAGGTCGCCGAGCAGCCCGAGCGCGGTCGACTCGGACGCCTCGCCCTGGCGGCGGGCGGGGCGCAGGACGTTCGCGCCGCGCTTGGCGTAGAGCTCGGGGATGATCCACGCGTGGGCGATCAGGATGACCGCCAGCGGCGCGCTGATCGGGTTCAGGTACAGCAGCAGGCCCGCCATCAGCAGCCAGGGGATCGTGTGGGCGACCGTCGTCGCCGTCCAGATCCGGCCGGCCGTCCTCAGCCGCTGCGCGTCGACCCGCGGCCGCCAGTAGACGCCCGCGGTCTCGTTGAGGACCTGCGGGTCAGCCACCCGCGATGGGGCGGCGCAGGATCACCAGGTCGGCGTCCAGCGGCAGCTCGCGGACCTGCTCGGCGTGGCCCTCGCCGCGGGTGACGACCGCGTAGTAGCCGGCGTCCAGCTGCTCCCGGAACGCCGTGACCGCGTCGTCGGCGTCTTCGGCCGTGAACTCGGCGAGCGTCGTATGGCCGGTCTTGTCCATGCGGATGAGCTTGCCCATACCACGATGATAAAGCGACCTCCACGTGTTCGGATCCCTCTGGGATCCTAATTCGTGCCAAGTCGCTCGCGAAGCAGGCGCTGGACCTCGCCGCCGTCCGCGCGGCCCTTCGTCTCGCGCATGATCGGGCCGACGAGCGCGCCCATCGCCTTCGCGTTCCCCTCACGCACGCGCTCCACGACGTCCGGGTGCTCCGCCAGCACGCGGTCCACGATCTCGCCGAGCTCGTCCCCCATCGACCCCAGTCCTTCGCGCTCCACCAGCGCCTCCGGACTCCCTCCCTCAGTGACCAGGATCTCGAGCACCTTGCGACCCGCGTCCCCGGAGATCACCTTCGAGTCGACGAGCGCGATCAGCGCCCCGAGCGCCTCGGGCGTCAGGTGGCCGAGCTCCGGCGCCCGCTCCATCCAGTTGGCCACCTCCCGCGGAGGACCGTCGACGGCCTCGAAGAAGTCGGCGCGCTCAGGGCGCCACACCAAGGTCCGAGCTGCGTCCGCCGGCAAGCCGATCGCCTCGAAGCGCGCGATGCGCGCCTCGGGCAATTCCGGCAACCCCGCGCGCGCCGCCGCCAGCATCGCCTCGGTCGGCGACACCGGCACCAGGTCGGGCTCCGGGAAGTAGCGGTAGTCGTGCGCCTCCTCCTTGGAGCGCAGGCTCGAGAGCGCGCCCGTGCGCGGGTCGAAGTGCAGCGTCTCCTGCAGCACCCGCTCGCCGGCCTCGAGCAGCGCGGTCTGGCGGGCGATCTCGGCCTTGATCCCCGCCTCCAGGAACGCGAACGAGTTCATGTTCTTGAGCTCGGTCTTCGTCCCCAGCTCCGTGGTGCCGGCCGGGCGGACGGAGACGTTGGCGTCGCAGCGCAGCGACCCCTGGCTCATGTCGACGTCGGACACGCCGAGCTGGCGCAGCGTCTCGCGCAGCAGGATCAGCCACTCGCGGGCCTGCTCGGCGGAGTGGATGTCGGGCTCGGTGACGATCTCGGCCAGCGGGGTGCCGCCGCGGTTGTAGTCGACCTCGGAGGCGCCGGCGTCGTGGATGCGGCCGGTCGCGCCGGCGTGCACGAGCTTGGCGGCGTCCTCCTCCAGGTGGATGCGCGTGAGCTGCACGCCGGCCAGCTCGCCGCCCAGGCACAGCGGCTTGTCGTACTGGGAGATCTGGTAGTTCTTCGCGTTGTCGGGATAGAAGTAGTTCTTGCGGCTGAAGACGGCCGTGTCGGAGATCTCGCAGCCGAAGGCCATCGCCATCTGCAGGCCGAGGTGGATGGCGCGCGCGTTGGTGACCGGCAGCGAGCCCGGCAGACCGAGGCAGATCGGGCAGGTGTGCGTGTTCGGGGGGGCGCCGAAGGTCAGCTCGCAGCCGCAGAACATCTTCGTGCGGGTGTCGAGCTGGACGTGGATCTCCAGGCCGATGACGGGCTCGTACTCAGGCACGCGCGGCGCTTCCGTCGAAGTTCAGGGACCGCTCGAGCGCGTGCGCGGCGTCGAGCAGGCGCGTCTCGCTGAACGCCGGGCCGGCCAGCTGGAAGCCGGACGGCAACCCGTCGACGAGCCCGTTGGGGATGGAGATGCCGGGGATGCCGGCCAGGCTCATCGGCACCGTGCAGTAGTCGTTGAGGTACATCGACAGCGGGTCGGCGGTCTTGGCCCCCAGCTCGAAGGCGACGCCGGGCGCGGTCGGCGTGGCGATGAAGTCGAAGGCGCCGAACACCGTGTCGAAGTCGCGCGAGATCAGCGTGCGGACCTTCTGGGCCTTGCCGTAGTAGGCGTCGTAGTATCCGCTCGACAGCGCGTAGGTGCCGATCAGGATGCGGCGCTTGACCTCGGCGCCGAAGCCCTGCGCGCGCGTATGCGTGTACATGGAGAGGAGGTCGTCGGCGTCCGCGCGCGTGCCGTAGCGAACGCCGTCGTAGCGGGCCAGGTTGCTCGAGCACTCGGCGGGCGCGATCAGGTAGTAGGCGGCCAGCGCGTGCGGCGCGTGCGGGAGCGTGCACGGCTCGACGGTGGCGCCGAGCTCACGCGCGCGGTCGAGCGTCTCCTCGAACAGGCGCTGGACGCCCGGCTCGATGCCCTCCCCGGTCAGCTCGTCGGGGACGCCGATGCGCACACCGGTCAGGTCGGTGGCGGTGGGCAGGACGATGTCGTCAGGCAGGCCGACGCAGGTGGAGTCGAAGGGGTCGGCGCCCTGCATCGCGGCCAGCAGCAGCGCGGCGTCGGTGGTGTCGCGCGTGAACGGGCCGGCCTGGTCGAGGCTCGACGCGAACGCGATCATCCCGTAGCGGCTGATCGCCCCGTAGGTCGGCTTGAGGCCGACGATCCCGCACAGCGCCGCGGGCTGGCGGATGGAGCCGCCGGTGTCCGTCCCGATCGCCCAGGGAACCAGCCCGGCGGCGACGGCGGCCGCGCTGCCGCCGCTGGAGCCGCCGGGGACGCGGCTGCGGTCCCACGGATTGAGCGTCGGGCCGTAGGCGGAGTTCTCGGTGGAGGAGCCCATCGCGAACTCGTCCTGGTTGGTCTTGGCGACGACGGGCGCGCCGGCCTCGCGCAGGTTGTGGACCGCGGTGGCGGTGTACGGCGGCGAGTAGCCCGCGAGGATCTTCGAGCCGGCCTGGCTCGGGATGCCCTGCGTGCAGAACAGGTCCTTGACGCCGACGGGGACGCCGCCGAGGGGGCCGTCGGTGTCGACGATCTCGGGGTCCTCCGAGTCGGAGACCCAGGTGAAGCAGTTGAGGTCATCGGCCACCGCCCGCTCGCGGTAGGCGTTCCACAGCTCCGTCGCGTCGAGGTCGCCGGACCGGATCCGGGCCGCGGCGTCAGCGGCGGTGAGGTCGATCACTCGGCGTCACTCCCGGCCGTCGGGCTCGGGACGCGGAAGCCGGTCGGGCTCGCGTCCGGCGCGGCGGCGAGGGCGGCCTCGACCGGCAGGCTCTCGCGCGGCTCGTCGGCGCGCAGGACATTGGAGAGCGGGACCGGGTGCGAGGTCGGCGGGACGTCGGCGAGGTCCCCCAACTCGGAGATCTTGTCGATCCAGTCGACGACATTGGACAGCTCGCCGGCGTGGCGGTCGAGTTCCTCGTCGGTCAGGTCCAGGCGGGCGAGGCGCGCCACGTGGCGCACTTGGTCGCGGCTCAGCACTCGCGGGAGCCTAGGTGGCCGGGTGCGTCGGGTCCGTCTCCGGCGGGACGGGCATGGCTCGAACCTCGGGGGGCGTCCGCAGCCCCGGCGCGGCCTCCAGGCGCATCGCCCACCAGCAGCCCGCGAAGGTGACAATGGTCGTCACGGCGGCGAGGACGCCGCCCCACTCGACCCCGCCAAGCGCCTTGATCAGGACTCTCACCACGGTGACGAGCAGGACCCAGCTCACCAGCACGTCCGTCTTGATCGCCGGGGCGGGGTCGTCGCTTAAGGCGGTCACGACGGTCACGGTGACCGCCAGCCCGGCCACGATCAGCAGCCAGACGTCGAGGAGCGCCAGCGAGCGCCAGCCGTCCTCGGTGCCGTCCGTGAGCTGGGTCCAGGGCGCGAACAGGCTGCAGAAGAGGACAACGCCGCCGACGCCGACGACGTAGTCGGGAGGCCGCAGGCGCCTCACAGGGCCGGGAGTACGTCGTCGGCGATCAGCTTCACCGCGTCATCATCGCCGAACAGATGGTGCTGGAGCATGATGCGGTCCAGCCCGGCCTCCGCGAGCGCCTTGATCTGGGTGACGACCTCGGCCGGCGAGCCGACCAGCCAGGTGTCGTTCCCCGCGTCGCCCATGAAGTCCTTGATCTTCGCGCGGCGCTCGTCGACCTGCTGCGGCGTGGTCCCGACGATCACGCCGGTCATCATGCTCAGTCCGACGTGCGGGGCGATGCGCGCGCGGGCGGCGCGCACCTGCTCGGGGGTGCTGAAGAGGACGTTGTACTCCGCGGCGTGCGCCGCCGCGAGCCCGGCGGCGCGGCGCTTGGCCTGGCCGCCGAGGATGATGCGCAGGCCGGTCGGCTTGGGTTCGTGCTCGGCCCAGAAGCGCGTGACGTCGGCGACCTGGCGCTCGAGCGGCTCGAAGCGCTCGGCCATCGGCGGGAGGGTGAGTCCGTAGGCGTCGTGCTCGGCCTGGTGCCAGCCGGTCCCCATGCCGAGGTCGACGCGGCCGTCGGAGGTCTGGTCGGCGGTGAGGGCGAGCTTGGCCAGGACGGCGGCCGGGCGGAAGGTGACCGGCGAGACGAGCGTGCCGAGGCGGATGCGCTCGGTCAGCGGGCCGAGGGCGCAGATCGTCCCCCAGGCGTCCAGCGCGCCGCGCTCGCTCTTGCCCGCCACCGACAGGTAGTGGTCTGAGCGCATGAGCGCGTCGAAGCCGCCGTCTTCGGCGAGGCCGGCGAGCCGCTGCCAGTCGGCCCAGGAGACGCCCTCCTGGCCTTCGATCATGAGCGCGAGCTTCACTGGAGTCTGGCCGCTTCGAGGGTGTTGCGCAGGAGCATCGCGATCGTCATGGGGCCGACGCCACCGGGCACGGGCGTGATCCAACCTGCCCGCTCGACCGCCTCCGCGAACGCGACGTCCCCTCTGAGCCCGTCGTCGGTGCGATTGATGCCGACGTCGACGACCGCCGCGCCGGGCTTGATCCAGTCGCCGCGGACCATCTCGGGGCGGCCCACCGCGGCGATCAGGACGTCGGCGCGGGCGCAGACCTCGGGGAGGTCGCGCGTGCGGCTGTGGCAGACGGTGACGGTGGCGTTGGCGGCCAGCAGCAGCTGGGCGATCGGCTTGCCGACGAGATCGGACCGGCCGAGCACGACCGCCACCGCACCCTCGAGCGCGACGTCGTGGCGGCGCAGCAGCTCCATGCAGCCCGACGGCGTGCACGGCCGCAGGCCCGGCTTGCCCTGCACGAGCAGGCCGGCGCTGATCGGAGTGAGGCCGTCGACGTCCTTGCGCGGGTCGATCAGGGTGGTCAGCGCGGGGCCGTCCACCTGCCGCGGGGTCGGCAGCTGGAGCAGGATGCCCGAGCACTCCGGGTCGTCGTTGAGCTCGCGGATGACGCGCTCGACCTGCTCGTGCGTGGCGTCGGCGCCAAGCGTGCGGTCGATCGAGCGCATCCCGGCCTCGGCGGTCTGGCGGCGCTTGTTGGCGACGTAGATGGCGCTCGCCGGGTCGTCGCCGACCAGGACCGTCGCCAGGCCGGGCTGATGGTCGAGCTCGGCGACCTGGGCCGTCACCTCGGCCCGCACCTCGGCCGCGATCGCCTTCCCGTCGATGATGACGGCGCTCATCGCTTCCGGATCGGGGCGTAGTCGGCCATCAGGCGGCGCTCCGTCCCGTCGCCGGCGAAGCGGACCACGACGACGCCGCCCGCGTCGACGCCGGTGACCACGCCGTCCCCGAACGCGGCGTGCACGACGTCGTCCCCCATCCGGAACACCGCGCCACTGCTCTCCGGCTCGGAGATCTGCGCGCTGGCCCAGCTGGTCACGGCGCGCTGCCGGCCCAGCCCGACCTTCTGCGCCCGCTCCGGCTCGTCGGTCAGCTCCCGCGGGATCTCGTCGAGGAAGCGGCTGCGCATCGCCGGCATCGAGCCGCCGCCGTACTGCATCCGGCGTCGCGCGTAGGTGATGTAGAGGTCGCGCATCGCCCGGGTCAGGCCGACGTAGGCGAGGCGGCGCTCCTCCTCGACGTCGCCCTCCTCGATCGAGCGGCTGTGCGGGAAGACGCCGTCCTCGACGCCGATCATGAAGACGATCGGGTACTCGAGGCCCTTCGCGTTGTGGATCGTCATCAGGGTGACGAGGCCGTCGTCGTCGGCGAGGTCGTCGGCCTGCGCGTACAGCGCGAGCTCCTGCAGGAACGACTCCACGCTCGGCTCCTCCGCGCGGGCGTCGTACTCCGCCGCGGCCACCATCAGCGACTCGAGGTTCTCGATGCGGCCCTGCGCCTCGATCGTCCGCTCTGCCTCCAGCGCGTCCAGGTAGCCCGACTCCGTCAGCACCTCGCGCAGGAAGGACTCGACCGGCGGCGAGGCCTCGAGCCGCTCGCGCAGGCGGATCATCGTCGACATGAAGCGGTCGAAGGCCTTGATCGCCGCCTTGCCCAGGCCGGGGACCGACTCCGGGACCTCCGCCGTCTCCCACGGCGTCTGCCCCGTCGTGTTCGCGAACCCCAGCAGCCGGCCGAGCGACGTCTGCCCGATCCCGCGCCGCGGCATGTTCACGATGCGGCTGAACGCCCCGCCGTCCTGCGGGTTGACCAGGAAGGTCAGGTACGCGAGCGCGTCCTTGACCTCCGAGCGCTCGTAGAACTTCGTGCCGCCGATGACCTGGAAGCCGACGCTCGCGCGCGTGAGCATGTCCTCCAGCACCCGCGACTGCGCGTTGGTCCGGTAGAAGACGGCGATCTCGTTGCGGCTCACGCCCTCGTCGACCAGCCGCTCGATCTCCGCCACCACGAACCGCGCCTCCGCGTGCTCGTCGTCGCACTCGCGGATCTTGATGCGGTCGCCCTCCCCCACGTCCGTCCACAGCGACTTCCCCATCCGCCCGCGGTTGTTCTCGATCACCGCGTTCGCCGCGTCCAGGATCATCTGCGTCGAGCGGTAGTTCTGCTCGAGCCGCACGGTCATCGCGTCGGGGTAGTCGTCCTCGAAGTCGAGGATGTTGCGGATGTCGGCGCCTCTGAAGCCGTAGATGCTCTGATCGTCATCGCCGACCACCATCAGGTTGCGGTGCTCGCCGGCGAGGAGCTGGAGCAGCCGGTACTGGGCGTGGTTGGTGTCCTGGTACTCGTCGACGAGCAGGTAGCGGAAGGCGGCCTGGTAGCGGTCGCGGACCTCCTGGAAGAGCTCGAGGACGTTGACCGCGCGGACGAGCAGGTCGTCGAAGTCCATCGCGTTGCGGCGGTGCAGCTGGCGCTCGTACTCCTCGTAGACGTCGGCGACCGTCTGCTCGAAGTAGGAGCCGACGATCTGCCGGTAGGCCTCGGCGTCGCGCAACTTGTTCTTGGCGTCGGAGATCTGCGCCTGCATCGCGCGCGGAGTGAAGCGCTTGGAGTCGATGTCGAGCTCGTCCAGGCACTGCTTGATCAGCCGGCGCTGGTCGGCGGAGTCGTAGATCGTGAAGGACCGCGTGTAGCCGAGCCGGTGCGCGTCGGCCCGCAGGATCCGCGCGCAGGCGGAGTGGAAGGTCATCACCCACATCGCCCGGACCCGGTTGCCGACCAGCAGCTCGACCCGCTCGCGCATCTCGTTCGCGGCCTTGTTGGTGAAGGTGATGGCCAGGATCTCGGACGCCTTCGCGTGCCCGGTGCCGACCAGGTGCGCGATCCGGTGCGTCAGCACGCGCGTCTTCCCCGACCCCGCCCCCGCGAGCACCAGCAGCGGCCCTTCCACGTGCACCACCGCCTGCCGCTGCGGGTCGTTCAGCCCCTCGAGCAGAGCGTCCAGTGCGGCGGTCTCGGGCATCCGCACTCCACGCTACCGGCGGCGTCGGATGGGCACCGCCGGCGGTCGAAGCGTCGAAGGGCTCCCCAGACGAGCCGTTCGACCGGTTCACCCGCCGCGCGCGTCCTTCAGCCGACGATGACGAAGACGATCAGGGACAGGAAGAGCGCGGCCCAGGCGATCGCGGCCCGGTGGCCCATGGTGCCGGCCTCCAGCCGCCAGTAGGCGAGCGCGGCGCCGAGCAGCGCGATCACGCCCGCCGCGGTCGCGAACTTGTTGAGGTACCAGTCGGTGATGGCGAGGCCGAAGGCGACCGGGATGGTGGACTGGAACGCGAGCGCGCCGGTCACGTTGCCGACCGCGAGCCGGTCCTTGCCCGCCTTCATCCAGATCACCGAGTTGATCTTCTCGGGCAGCTCGGTGGCCAGCGGGGCGATGATCAGCGAGAGCACGAGCGGGTCGACGCCGATGTCCTCGGAGACCTTCTTGATCTCCTGCACGAACAGCTCGGCGCCGCCGATGATGCACGCCAGCGCGACGAGGCCCTGCAGCACGATCTGGAACGTCGACGGCGGGTCCTGCTTGGACGTGTCGAAGTACAGCGAGTCCAGCTCGTCCTCCTCGCCCGACCCCTCGCCGCCCTTCAGCGTCAGGCGCACGTAGAAGATGTAGACGCCGATCAGGACCACCGCGCCGGCGATGTGGAGCGGCTTCGAGTCGATCTGCCCGAGCACGATGCCCGCCGCGAAGCTCGGGAAGAAGAAGAACAGGTCGCGCCGCACGGCGCCCCCGTCCGCCTCGACCTCCGGACCGCCGCGGTGCTCGTGGAAGATCACCGCCGAGATGGCGATCAGCAGCATCGCGATCGTGGCCAGCATGAACGGCGCCCCGATGATCGAGCCGATCGCGACGCTCTGACCCTCGGAGCCCGCCAGGACGGCGATGACGGGGATGGTCGACTCGGGCAGTGCCGTCCCGACGGCCGCGAGGATGCTGCCGGTGCCGCCCTCGTCCATGTCGAGCCGGTTGCCCAGCCATTCGACCGCGTTGGTGAACAGTCCCGCGCCGGCGACGATCAGCAGAAACGCCGCCGCCAGCAGGAGGACGGTCATCCGCCGGCTGGATTCGGCCCGCGACGGGGCCGCAGGGGGAGCACCTCGCCCGGGGCGGTGTCGCCCTCGTCGCGCGGGATGCGATGCTCGAGGTCGGCGATCCGCGCCGACAGGCCCTTGAGCGCGTCGGCGATCGGGTCCGGCAGGTGGACCCAGTCGGCGTCGGGACCCTCGGGGCGGCGACCCTCCACGCGCACGGGATGGCCGGGGTTGCCGACCACCGTCGAGTTCGGCGGGACGTCGTGGATGACGACGGCGTTGGCGCCGATCTTGGAGCCGTGCCCGACCACGATCGGGCCGAGCAGCTTGGCCCCGGAGCCGATCGTCACGTTGCTCTCGACGGTCGGGTGGCGCTTGCCGGACGCGAAGCCGGTGCCACCGAGGGTGACGCCCTGGTAGATGGTGACGTTCTCGCCGATCTCGGCGGTCTCCCCGATCACGACGCCGCTGCCGTGGTCGATGAACAGGCCGGGGCCGACGTCGGCGGCCGGGTGGATCTCGACCCCGGTCAGCGTGCGGGCGCTGCCGGCGATGACGCGGGGGACGACGGGGACGCCGATCGCGTCGAGCCGGTGGGCGACGCGGTGCGCGACGAGCGCGTGGACGCCCGGCCAGGTGAGCAGGATCCCCGGGGTGGTGACGCCGCGGGCGGCGGGGTCGCGGTCGCGGGCGGCGCGCAGGTCCCGGAAGACGTCGGTGACGATGCCCAGCACATCGGTCAGGCTAATCGCTCGGGGGCCCGCCTCGGCCGGCGAGGGCGCAAGCGATGGGCCTCGCCACCCCTAGGCGCAGTCGGGGCAGTCGTCCCGGCGCGAGGTTGCGACCCGCAGGTACTCGTGACGGGCCACGTCGACCTGCAGGAACGCGTCCGTGAGTTGGTCGGGCAGCTCGGCGAGGAGCTTGATCGCCTCCAGCGCCATCAGGGAGCCGATGACGCCCGCCGCGGGGCCGAGCACGCCCTCCGACGCGCACGTGGCGGGGTTGGGCGGCGCCGCTGGGAACGCGCAGCGGTAGCAGGCGGTCACCCCCGGCCGGATCGCCATCACCATCCCGGCGAGGCCGAGCACCCCGCCCTCGACGAGCCGCGTCCCGCTCTGGCAGCAGCTGCCGTTGACGAGGTAGCGCGTGGCGAACGAGTCCGAGCAGTCGACGACCAGATCGTGGCCGAGGACGAGCCCCTCGACGTTGTCGGCGTCCAGGCGCACGCGGTAGGGCTCGACCATCACCTCGGGGTTGAGCACCTGCAGCTTGGCGACCGCCGAGTGGGCCTTGGGGAAGCCGACCTCCGGCGTCGCGTGCAGGAACTGGCGGTGCAGGTTGGAGACCTCGACGCGGTCGTGGTCGAGCACGCCGATCCGGCCGACGCCGGCGCCGGCCAGATAGGCGCCGACCGGGGAGCCAAGGGCGCCCGCGCCGACGACGAGCACGCTGGCGTCTCTCAGCCGGCGCTGCTGGGCCGCCCCCCAGCCGTCGAGGACGAACTGGCGGCTGTAGCGGGCGAGATCGAACTCCGGCTCGGGCAGCGGGACGTTGACGTTCTCCACGGCGACCTTGGCGGCGCCGCGGGCGGCGCTGCGGAACAGGTTGCGCCGGCTCGAGCTCATCCGTGCACGATCCTGACGAGATCGCCGTCGACGGTGACGGAGTGCCCTGCCTCGCGCGCCGAGCGCGGCACGTTCTCGAGCGCCTCGCCGGCCGAGCAGCGCACGATCAGCTCCTCCCCCGTCGCCATCCCCTCCAGCGTCAGCTTCGTCCGCACCCAGGTCAGCGGGCAGCGCAGCGCGCGGATGTCGAGCTCAGCGGCCAACGAGATCGGGTTCAGGCGCGAAGAACGGCGTGGAGACGTAGCGCTCGCCGGAGTCGGCCAGGACGACGGCGATGCGGCGGCCGGCCGCCTCGGGCCGCGCAGCGATCTGCGTCGCCGCCCACAGCGCCGCGCCGCAGGAGATGCCGGCCAGGACCCCCTCGCGGCGGGCAGTCAGCCGCGCCGTCTCCAGCGCGTCCTCGTCGTCGACGGGGATGATCTCGTCGACGATGTCGCGGTCCAGCACCGGCGGGACGAAGCCCGCGCCGATGCCCTGGATCTTGTGCGGGCCCGGCTCCCCGCCCGACAGCACGCAGCTCGAGAGCGGCTCGACGGCGACGACCCGGCAGTCCGGGTTGCGCTCCTTGAGGAAGCGCCCCGTCCCGGTCACGGTGCCGCCCGTCCCCACGCCGGCGACGAGATAGTCGACCCGCTCGTCCATCGCCTCCCAGATCTCCGGGCCCGTGCCCGTGTAGTGGGCGAGCGGGTTCGCCGGGTTGGAGAACTGGTCGGGGAGCCAGTAGTCGTCCTCGCGCGCGAGCGCCTGCGCGGCCGCCACCGCCTCGTTCATCCCGCCCAGGGACTCCGTGACGTGGACCTGCGCGCCGTAGAGGCGCAGCAGGCCCTCGCGCTCCCGGCTCATGCCCTGCGGGAGGGTGAGGATGATGTCGTAGCCGCGCGCGGCGGCCACGAACGCGAGCGCGATCCCGGTGTTGCCCGACGTCGCCTCGACGATCGTCGTCCGGCCCGGCTCGATCTCCCCTGCCGCCTCCGCCGCGTCCACCATCGCGACCCCGATCCGGTCCTTGACCGAGCCGCCGGGGTTGTACATCTCGAGCTTGGCGAACAGCTCGCCGTCGGCGTCCGGAGCCAGCCGGCTCAGCTGCACCATCGGCGTGCGGCCGACATGATCCGCGATGTTGATCGGGATTCGGGCCATTCGAGTTCAGGCTACCGACCAGCCACCCCGGGTACGGGGCCATCATGGCCGCCGTCCTCGATGCGCCGACCCCCGACTCCGAGCTCAAGCGGGTCATCGGGCGCAAGACCCTGCTGGTGTTCATCGTCGGCGACGTGCTCGGTGCCGGCATCTACGCGCTGGTCGGCGAGGTGGGAGCGGAGACGGGCGGCGCGATCTGGACGGCGTTCGTCCTTGCGTTGGCCCTCGCCGTCTTCACCGCCTTCGCCTACGCCGAGCTCGTCACCAAGTACCCGCAGGCCGCCGGCGCGGCGCTGTACGTCAACCGCGCGTTCCGCCAGCCGTTCGTCTCCTTCATGGTCGCCTTCGCGGTGATGGCGAGCGGGGTCACGTCGGCGAGCACGCTGGCGCGCGGCTTCGGCGGCGACTACCTCAAGGTGTTCGTGGACATCCCGATCGTGCTGACCGCGATCGTCTTCCTCCTGGTCGTGGCTGCCATCAACTTCCGCGGCATCTCCGAGTCGGTGAAGCTGAACCTCGTCCTGACGACCATCGAGTTCGGCGGCCTGCTGCTCATCTGCCTGATCGCCGCGGCCGCGGTGTTCGACGGGGCGACGGGAGCGGACGCCGGCCGCGCGCTCGACTTCAAGGCCGACGAGAGCGTGGTCGGCGCGATGGTCGGCGGGGCCGGGCTGGCGTTCTACGCGCTGATCGGGTTCGAGGACTCCGTCAACGTCGCCGAGGAGACCAAGGAGCCTGGCCGCAACTACCCGTTCGCGCTGTTCGGCGGCCTCGCGGTGGCCGGCGTGATCTACGTCGCCGTCACCGTGCTCGCCTCCATGGCCGTCCCCACGGACACGCTGACCGGCTCGAGCGGTCCCTTGATCGAGGTCGCCAAGACCGGTCCGCTGAGCGTCGACCCGAAGATCTTCAGCGCGATCGCCCTGTTCGCGCTGGCCAACGGCGCGCTGATCAACATGGTGATGGCGTCGCGGCTGCTCTACGGGATGAGCAACGAGCGCATCCTGCCGGGCATCCTCGGCCGTGTGCACGGCGGCCGGCACACACCGTGGGTGGCGATCCTGGCCACCACCGCGCTGGCCATGGTCCTTGTCTCCACCGGCGACCTGGGCGACCTCGCCGACATGACCGTCTTCCTGCTGCTCGGCGTCTTTATCGTCGTCAACGTGGCCGTGCTCGTCCTGCGCCGCGACGCCGTCGAGCACCGCCACTTCGCCGCGCCGTCGGCGATCCCGGTGATCGGCGCCGTCGTGTCGCTGGCGCTGATGGTCTTCGAGACGGAGGGCCGCATCGCCGTCCGCGCGCTGTTCCTGCTCGCCATCGGCGCGATCCTCTTCGCGATCAGCTGGTTCGGTGCCGGAGGGCGAGAAGCCCACCGAGCAGGGCCCCGGCGAGGAGACCCAGCACCAGGCTGACGCCGATCCCGCCGAGCGTCGCGCTCGACTGCGCGATGCCGATCGGCCCGGTGACCTTGCGGCACACGAAGGCGAAGTCCTCCGCCGTCCGGCCGTCCTTCGCGACCACCGTGGTCGGCTTGACACGGTCGCCGTTGCGGCACGTGGCCAGGTCCTGCGTCCAGTGTCGTGCCGGGGTGATCAGCAGGCAGACGACGGCGACCAGGATCGCGACCGGCAGTGCCGTCGACGCAATCCGCATTCAGTCCGCGTAGCGGTGGTGCAGCATCAGCGCGTTCCCGTCCGGGTCGGCGAAGAACGCCATGTGACAGACGCCGGTGTCGAGCGTCTCGCCGAAGAACGTGACGCCCTTGCCCTCGAGCTCCTTGCGGGCGGCGTGGACGTCGTCGACACCCAACGGCCACGGGTTGCCCTGCTGGGCGACGAACTCCATGCCCTGCTTCTCTGGCTCCCAGATGCCGAAGCACGTGTCCCCCGCCCACTGCTCGTACTCGGCCCTGTCGTCGGGCCGCATCCCGAGCACGTCGCGGTAGAAGGCCCGCGCGCGATCGGCGTCCTGCGACGGGATCCCCAGGAAATCAAGCCCCTTCACCGCTGCCATCACTGCCTCCTTAGACGTGTATGCGTCGCTACCGGACACGGGGGCACGGTACGAGCCGCCGCGGACGAACGCTCGCGGGCTGCGGTTGGATGACGGCGTGTGAGCCAGCACCGCGACGTGCTCTCCGATCTCAGGGACGCGCTGGAAGACACCGGGTCTACACCACCTATGTGGCGACGACGCCGGACCGCTACTGCGGATGCGCTTGTTCAGCCTTTGGTTGCAGGTCGAGCGGGGTGCGCCATTGCGACACGTGGCGGGCTGTGGGAGGGTTCCGGGCCATGAGGTCTCTTGGCCGCGCGCTCGTCGCACTGGCCGCGCTCGGGCTGCTGATGGGACTCGCGTCGGCGGGGATCATCCTCACGAGCCAGCACATGTCGGACCGCGGGGCGTGGGCGGGCCTCAACGCGGCGCTCGGCGGCTCGTTCACCGGGACCGGGCTCTACGCATGGTGGCGGCGACCCGACAACCGCAGCGGCGCGCTGATGACCTGGGTGGGCTTCCTGTGGTTCCTCTCGGCCCTCGGGTTCTCCGACAACACCGTCGCGTTCACCGTCGGGCAGTTCACCGAGCCACTCCCGGTCGCGGCCCTGGTTCACCTCGTCCTCGCCGTGCCGGACGGGCGGCTCCAGTCGCGCTACCACCGGCTCCTGGTCGGCGTCGGCTACCTGAACGCGACGCTGTTCCAGCTTCCGGGCTTCCTCGTCTCCGACACCGCCAGGGACTCCGTGTGCGACGGGTGCCCGCGCAATCCGCTGCTCATCACCGCCGACAGCCGGCTCGCCGAGGTCGGTGAGCAGGCGGTGCGACTGGTCGCCGTGACCGTCATCGTCCTCGTCGCGATCGAGCTCGTCCGCAGGGGTCGCGGCTCGCAGCGGCGCGACGTCTACGGCCCGCTCGTCTACGCCGGCGCCGCCACGCTCGCGGCGTTCGGCTGCCTGTACGCCTCGGCCATCATCGGGGGCACCGGCGCGCGCGTGCTGCTCTTCGGGGCGTACGGCACGTTCGTCACCGTCCCCTACGCGTTCCTGCTCGGACTGATCCGGGGGCGACTCTCGCGCGCGACGGCGGTGGCCGAGCTGGTCGAGGCGCTCGGGCGGACAGCGGAGCCGCGTGAGTCGCTGCGCGAGTCGCTCGCCGCTGCGCTGGGCGACAGCTCGCTTGCGCTGGCGTACTGGATCCCGCAGACGCAGGTCTACGTCGACGCCGACGGTCAGCGTGCCGCGCTGCCCGCGCCGGACTCGGGCCGCGTCGCCACCCCGATCGAGCGGGGTGGCGAGCCCCTCGCGCTCGTGATCCACGACGTCACGCTCGCCGAGGAGCGCGATCTGGTCCGGGCGGTGGGAGGCGCGGCGGCGTTGACACTCGAGAACGAGCGCCTGAGCGCTGATCTGCGAGCACGCATCGAGGAGCTGCGGGCGTCGCGGGCCCGCATCGTGCGCGCGGCCGACGACGAGCGACGCCGGCTCGAACGCGACCTTCACGACGGCGCCCAGCAGCGCCTCGTGACGCTCGCGCTGAACCTCAAGCTGGCCCGGAACAGCGGCGACCTCGATGTCCTGCAGCGCACGGCCGACACGGCCATCGAGGAGCTGACCGACGCGACCGCCGAGCTCCGCGAGCTCGCGCGCGGGCTCCATCCGGCCGTGCTCTCCGACCGCGGTCTCGGAGCGGCCGTCGACGCGCTCGCGGGGCGATCGCAGATCCCGGTCGAGATCGCTGCGGTTCCGCAGGAGCGGCTCGCCGCGCCGATCGAGTCAGCCGTCTACTTCGTCGTTGCCGAGGCGCTCACCAACGTCGCGCGCTACGCCTGCGCGTCGCACGCCGAAGTCGAGATCGTCCGCCAGGATCGGTCGCTCGTCGTGGAGATCCGCGACGACGGCATCGGCGGCGCCGATCCCAGGCGAGGCTCGGGGCTGCGCGGACTCGCCGACCGCGTCTCCGCGATCGACGGCCGGCTCGTCGTCGGGAACGGCCCCCGGGCGGGAACCATCGTGCACGCGGAGATCCCGTGCGCGCCGTGATCGCCGAGGACTCGGTGCTGCTGCGCGAGGGGCTCATCCGGCTGCTGACCGAAGCGGGGATCGAGGTCGTCGGCCAAGCCGGTGACGCCGAGGACCTGCTCCGCAAGACGCGCGCGCACAAGCCCGACGTCGTCCTCACCGACATTCGGATGCCACCCACGCAGACCGACGAGGGCCTGGTCGCGGCCAAGGTGATCCAGGACGAGCTGCCGCGGACCGGCGTCGTGCTGCTCTCCCAGCACCTCGAGGAGACCTTCGCGATGGAGCTGTTGAACGAGCGCGCCGAGGGGGTCGGCTACCTGCTCAAGGACCGCGTCACCGACGTCGACCGCTTCGTCGAGGCCGTCGTGCGCGTCGCCGAGGGCGGCACGGCGCTGGACTCCAAGGTCGTGTCACACG
The DNA here is from genome assembly GCA_964242305.1 of uncultured Solirubrobacteraceae bacterium. GTDB lineage: Bacteria > Actinomycetota > Thermoleophilia > Solirubrobacterales > Solirubrobacteraceae > DATLGB01. Next base: position 17,123 of record CAXTBB010000012.1, on the reverse strand, counting down.
TGCTCGGCCGCCGGCGGCGTGAGGATCCCCTGGCCGAGCTCTCGCCGCGCGAGCGAGAGGTGCTCGCGCTGATGGCCGAGGGGCTTTCCAACCGCGCCATCGCGACGAAGCTGGTGGTGACCGAGCGCGGCGTCGAGAAGCACGTCACCAGCATCTTCCAGAAGCTCGGCTTCGCCGTCGCGCCCGACCAGCACCGGCGGGTGCTCGCGGTGCTGGCCTACGTCAAGAGCGGGTCACGCTAGGACCGCGTCCAGGCCCACTCCGGACAGGTCGTGCTTGGCGATGAAGCCGCGCGCGCCGCTCTGCGCGACGAGCCTGCCGAAGTCCGCACCGTCACGGGTGGAGATCATCACGATCGCCGGCGGGCGCGCGGCCTCGGTGAGCCGCGCCGCCACCTGGAAGCCGTCGAGACCCGGCATCTGGACGTCGAGCAGCACCACGTCGGGCCGCAGCGTGCTCACCGCCGCCAGGGCGGCTTCCCCGTCGCCGGCCTCCCCGACGACGCGATAGCCGTGCTGCTCGAGCAGCCGCCGGGCCACCGCCCGAAACGCGGCGTGGTCGTCGACGATCAGCAGCGTCGTGGTCATGTGGGCTGATTGTCGACGCCAGCGACGGCGGCGCGGGTACGGGTAGCCACACCCTGCTCCGGGAGGCACCTTCACTGACTCGCAGCGCGTGCGGATCGAAGCTTCTTCGCATGAGACTCCTGAGCCACGATCGCGGCGCATCCGGCACCACCGCTCCCGTCGTCTCCTTGCGCGACGTCACCAAGGTCCACGGCGAGGGCGAGGGGAAGGTGGTCGCCCTCGACGCGGTCACTACCGCGCTCGCGCAGGGCTCGTTCACCGCCATCATGGGTCCGTCGGGCTCGGGCAAGAGCACCTTCCTCCACGTGGCCGCCGGGCTGGACCGGCCCACGGCGGGCACGGTCTCGCTTGCCGGGGCCGACCTCTCCAAGCTCAGCGAGCGCAGGCTCACGATCCTTCGGCGCGAGCGCGTCGGGTTCGTCTTCCAGGCCTTCAACCTGATGCCGTCGCTGACGGTCGCGCAGAACATCGGCCTGCCGCTGCGCCTCGACGGCCGCCGGGTCCGGCGCGCCGACGTGCGCGAGGTCGCGGCGCGCGTCGGCCTGGACCGGCGCCTGCGCCACCGGCCGTCCCAGCTCTCGGGCGGCCAGCAGCAGCGTGTCGCGATCGCCCGCGCGCTCGTCACCCGCCCCGAGGTCGTGTTCGCCGACGAGCCGACTGGAGCGCTGGATCGCACGACCGGGCGCGGCGTGTTGGCGCTGCTGCGCGAGGTCGTCGACGTGGACGGACACACGGTGGTGATGGTCACCCACGACCCGGTGGCGGCTGCACACGCCGACGCCGTCATCCTGCTCGCCGACGGCCAGATCGCCGGGACGCTCGACGCGCCCACCGCCGACGAGGTCGCCGAGCAGCTGGCGCACCTCGGAGCCTGACATGTTGCGGCTCGCACTCCTCAGCGCTCACGGCCGACTGGCCTCGTTCACCGGCGCCCTGGTGGCGCTGATCGCGTCCTCCGCGCTGGTCATGGCCGGCGGAATGCCCTTCGAGGCAGCCCTGCGCAGCCATCCTCCCGTCCAGCGCTACGCCGCCGCCGCGGCGGTCGTGACCGGCGACCAGCTGGCCGGCACGGATCACGACGTCCCGCTGGGCGAGCGCGCGCGCGTCCCCGCCTCCCTGGCCGGCCGGCTGGCCGCCGTCCCCGGCGTTCGCGCTGCGATCGCCGACGTGTCGGTGCCCGCCCGCCTCGGTGACCGGACCGCCGCCGCCCACGGCTGGAGCAGCGCCCGTCTGACGCCGTTCGCGCTCATCGCCGGACGGGCTCCAGCGAGGTCCGACGAGGTCGTCACCGGGTACCGCGCCAAGGTCGGCGCGCGCGTGCGGCTGGCGTCCACCGAGGCCGCTCGCACCGTCACGGTCGTCGGCGTGGCCCGACCGCGCCGCCCGGTCGGGCAGGCGCGGACGATCTTCGTGACCGACGCGGAGGCGGCGCGCCTCGCCGGCCATGCCGGGTCTGTCGACGCGATCGGGATCCTCGCCGGTCGCGGCTTCCGGGCTGCGCGCCTGCACGCTCCCGACGCCGTGGTCCTCACCGGGGACGACCGCGGCAAGGCCGAGCGTCCTTCGGTACAGGAGGAGCGGATCACGCTGATCGCCGTCACCGCGTCGTTCGGAGGGCTGGCGCTCTTCATCGCGATCTTCGTGGTGGCGAGCACGATGAGCCTCTCGATCCAGCAGCGCGAACGCGAGATCGCCCTGCTGCGCGCCGTGGCCGCGACGCCTGGCCAGATCCGCCGCATGATCTCGTGGGAGGCGCTGATCGTCGGCCTAATCGGCTCCGCCGCGGGCGTCGTGCCCGGGGCCGCCCTCGGCCGGGCGCTCGCGCGAGGACTGGTGCGTCATGAGATCGCCCCTTCGTACCTGACGGTGAGCGCCGGCTGGCTGCCGATCACGGCCGCCATCGGTGGCGGCGTCGTCGCCGCCCTGCTCGCCGTGCTCGCCGCGGGCCGGCGCGCCGCCCGCGTGGCCCCGACCGTCGCGCTGACCGACGCCGCGGTCGAACCACGGCTGCTCGGCCCGGGACGCCTCATCGGGGGCGTGCTCTCGCTGGCCGGCGCGGCACCGCTGTTCACCGTCTCGAACCTGACCGCCGACCCGGCCACCGCCGCGGCGACGTCCGAGATGACGGCCCTCTTCCTCGTCATGGCGGTCGGCTTCCTGGGCCCGATCGCGGCCCGCATCGCCGCCGGGATCCTGGGTCCGCCGCTCGCGCGGATCTCACCGATCGGGGGCTTCCTCGCGTCCGCGAACCTCCGCACCGCCACGCGCCGCTTCTCTTCGGCCAGTACGCCGCTAGTCCTCACGGTGGGGATGAGCTGCACGCTGCTGTTCAGCGCGACCACCACCGATCACGCCGTTTCGCAACAGCGCCAAGCGTCACTCGGGGGCGAGCTCGCTGTCGACGGCGCCGGCCTGCCTCCCGCCGCGCTCGCCTCCGTGCGAGGCACGCCGGGGGTGGTGAGCGCGGTGGGCCTGACTCCGACGACGCTCGGACCGAGCCTCGGCGATCCAGACGACACCCTCCCCGCGGCCATCCTCGACGGGGGCCAGGCGGGCGGGCTCGACGCCGGCGTGGCCGCCGGGTCGCTCTCGGACCTGCACGGAGCCACGATCGCGCTCGGGCGCCACCGGGCCGAGGTCGCGCACGCCCGCGTCGGCGACCGCGTTGCCGTCGTCCGCGGCGACGGCACACGCACGCACGCCAGGGTCGTGGCCATCTACACCCGAGCGCTGGCGCTCGGCGACGCGCTCCTCTCTCCGGGACTGGTTGCCGGGCACCTGACCGATCCGCTGCTCGGGACGATCCTCGTGGACACCAGTGATCCGGTCGGCGTCTCCCGGCGTCTTCGGGCGCTCAGCAACCGCTTTCCAGGCTTTCGCGTCCGCGATCGTGCGTCTCTGACCACGGCATCCGACACCGAGCGAGAGACGAACCGCTGGCTCGGTCCGCTGTTCGTCGCGATCATCTTCGCGTTCACGTCGATCGCGGTGGTCAACACGCTGGCGATGATCGCGCTGCGGCGCGGCCGGGAGCTGGCGCTGCTCCGCCTGACCGGCGCGACGACGCGTCAGGTCCGGTCCATGGCACGCTGGGAGGCCGTGCTCGTCATCGCCATCGGGCTCGGGCTCGGCCTGGCGATCGCCGCCGCAGCGCTGCTCCCGCTCAGCCGCGCACTGACCGGCAGCCTCCGCCCCTTCGTGCCGTTGGACCAGCTCGCGGCGATCCTCGGCGGCTCCGCCCTCCTGGCGCTCCTAGCTCTGACCCTGCCGACGCGTCGCGTCCTGCGCACGCCACCCGTTGCGGGGATCGGGCTCGGTGAGTGAGCGACCCACCGCGGAGCGGATCTGCGGTCCGCGGCCAGGCGGACGACTCGCTGCAGTCCGACCTAGCGGCGATCTCGGCGAGGGCAACGTGTCGCGCCGTTAGGCGGTCAGGTTCTCGAAGTGTCTGCGACTGTGCCCCGCCCAACACAGACAGCGCCGCCGCGACATGATCTCCATCGAAGTTCCCGCCGCACTCCTGAGCTCAAAAGCGCATCCGCCTCTGGCGGTCCGCGGGGTACGGGATCACGACGTCTTCCTCGATCAACGCGCGGCACGCCATCGATGAGCATCGCCGAGCCGGCCGCGGACGTCGACGATTCACTAACCGGCGCGGCGGCCCCGACGTCAGGGACCACGCCTCAGCCGGCACATCCACGGCCGAGAGCCGGACACCAACGTTTCGTTGTCAGCGCGCCTGACGCCATCGCTGGCTCGCGCACTGTGAACGCCGACACGGACACGACTCCGCGATGCCAACCTATTGCTGACCCCGTCGGGACTTGGCGCTGCCAGAGAGTCGCCACGCCAAAACCTAGCGCGCTGCTGGCTGAGTTATCGTTTGCATCAGGACACGATCAAGCCTGCGGCCCGGGCGCTGACTCAGGTTTTCGTACAAAGGCTGCTGAGCTTCAGCGATCCCCCAGGCTTGACAGAAAAGCGCGGTCCCAACTTCGACGCAAGGCGAAAGGTCATCTCCTTGTTGGAGACATCCACGCGGACCACGTACGTGCCGGGGCGCCTCGGGATGGGTACAAAGAACTGCGGTGCGCGCATGATGCTGTCTGCGTTGCCTTTTACTTCGCGTGACAGCCCAGCCAACGAGCCGGAGGCAGCGTTGCCGCGCGTAGCGTTCAGAGCGAGTCCACCCACCTCGAAGTGGTGCCCGTCGAATCCATGCGCTGTAAGCGACACGCTCACATCGAGGCCTGGTCTGGACCGCTCGCGCGGACTGTAGCCATCCTCTTGGGCCTCCGAGGGCCGTCCATCGATCCTGCGAACGAAGCCATCAAGCGTGAACCCCGACTGCAAACACACTTGACTCAGGGACACGCTCCGGTCGGGTGGGAACCAGTGTGTTTGTACAAAGGGATTTAGCACATAGCCGAAGACTCCGAAAACGAGTCCCACTACAGCAGTTCCGAGACCTAATTCCCCGAGCCTCTTGCGCACGGCGTGCGCCAAGCGTCGGAGCCTTCTCATTTCCGGAGCATACGCTTAGGGCACGCCTTCCGCAAAGGCTGCTCATTTGGGTTTCTCCTGCTCTCCGCAACGAGAAATGTGCAACAAGACAGGCTTTCCCTTCGTGCCAGACGACCTCGACGACCCGCGCGATGCGAGGGCTCCAGGTTCAGCCAGCCTGGCGCACCGCCGGCGTTCCGGGACGTGGACTTCTGCTATTCCCAACACCCGGCGAAGATGAATGCCCGTGGATGCGTGGGGCCATCTCTCTCGGCTCGTGGTCAGGCGGTTTACGGCGATCTCGATTTGCCTGGGTAGACCGAATCGAGATCGGCAATTCCAGGCCTCAGATGTGGTACATGACCGCGCCGGCGGCTCGGCGGTCGCGCTCGGCGACGTCGGCGATGGTGTGCTTGGCGAGGACGGCTCGGGCGGCGGCGGCGGCCTCGGCGAAGATGGACTCAGCGCCTCCGCCGACGGGGCCGTCGAGGAGCTCGACGACCTCGAGGACGGTGATCTCGGTGGCGGGCCTGGCGAAGCGGTAGCCGCCCTTGACGCCGCGTTGGGACTGCAGGAGACCGGCTCGGCGCAAAACGGCGAAGAGCTGCTCGAGGAACTGGACGGGGACGTCGCGGCGGCGGGCGAGCTCGGCGATCGGGACGGGCGTGTCGCCCCCCATGGCGGCGAGCTCGGAGAGCGCGCGCAGCGCGTACGGGGACTTGGTGGTGATCGACAGCACGCCGCCAGCCATCCTACGGACGTGACCGCCCGTCGAACCGCCGGGTTCTCGCTCAGAGCCAGCCGCGCTCGGTGGCGAGCAGGACCGCTTGGGCGCGGTCGACGGCGCCGAGCTTGCCGTAGATGTTGTGGAGGTGGGTCCGCACCGTCGACGTCGACAGGGCGAGCTCGTGGGCGATCTGCTTGTAGACCATGCCCTTGGCGAGGCGCTTGAGGACCTCGAGCTCGCGGCCCGACAGGGGGCACGGCTCGATCGCGCGCTGGCGCTGGCTGCTCGGGTACGGGAGGTCGTAGAGGACGGCTCGCAGCTCCGTCGGGCCGAAGCCGATGTTGCGCGCGGCGCGCAGGAGCTCGGTCGGGTTGACGGGCGAGCCCTGGGCGTAGTGGGCGACCATGTCGGCCAGGCGGACGTAGGCGGCGTCCCCTTCGGCGTCCTCGGAGTGGTGGCGCTCGATGGCGGACGCGACCGCCCGCGGGAGGTTCCAGCGACGCGCCAGCACGCCGCCGACCAGCGCGTGGTCGACGCCGAGCTCACGGCGCTCGTAGTGCAGCCGCTCCTCGGGGGTGCGGGCCGGCCCGTGGACCTGCTTGGGGTAGCCCGGGTAGGCGTGCATGAGGACGAGCTTGCCGATGTCGTGCAGCAGCGCGGTGACGAGCAGGCGGTCGCGGTAGGCGTACTCGCCCTGGACGGCGAGCCGGTCGGCGGCGCGCTGGACGGCGACGGCGTGCAGCCGGAAGCGCTCGGGGGCGGCGTCCCAGGTCTTGCCGCGCTCGAAGAACTCGAAGACCTCGGCGGTGGAGGCGAGGTGGGAGACGGACTCGGGCGAGAGGACCTCGACGGCGTCGACGATCGACTCGACGCGGCCGGCCTTCTGGTGGCCGACCTGGTTGCCCAGGCGCAGCACCGCGATCACCAGCGCGACGTCGGACTCGATGGCCGCGACGACGTCGCCGGTGGACGGGCGCTCCTCGGAGACCAGTGCGAGCACCCGGTTGCGCGACTCGGCGAGGGCCGGGAAGCGCTCGAGCGCCTCGAAGGCGGCGGTGAGGCGCGCGCCGTGCCCGGCGGGACGGGGCGTGCCGTAGGCCTGCGCCGGGGAGTGGCCCGGGCCAGCGGTGGCGACGGGGGATGCGGTGGCGGGGGCGGGAGTCACGATGGGGTCGTCGGGGGGAGGCTCGCCGTTCATCAGCTCGCTTCTTGACGGTCTATCGGCACCAGTGGACCCATGATTGAGCAACTCGCGTCTAGTGACCCGCCGTCTCGGCGGCTTCGAGCCTGCGCACGGTCTCCTCGCGCCCCAGCACGGCGATCGACTCGAACAACCCCGGGGAGATGGTGGTCCCCGAGATGGCGACGCGGATCGGCTGGAACAGGTTCTTGGCCTTCAGGCCGGCGGCGTCGGCGGCGTCCCGGAGGGCGCGCTCGAGCGCCTCGACCGTGAACGGCTCGACCGCCGCGATCGCGTCCCGGGCGGCGCGCAACGCACCGGGATCCGACCACTTCTCGCGCGCCGCCGGGTCGTCCGCGGGACCGTCGAAGAAGAACGCCGCCAGCGGCCAGAACTCGACCAGCGTCGAGATCTTCTCCTGCGTGATGGCGACGACGTCCGGGCGCAGCTCGCGTCCCGTCAGCGCCTCCAGCCGCGCCTGTAGGTCCTCCACCGCGAGCTCGCGCACGTAGCGGCCGTTCATCCAGCGCAGCTTGGCCTCGTCGAACACCGCCGGGGACCGGGACACGCGCTCGAGCGCGAACTGGGCGACGAGCTCCTCCGTCGTGTAGAAGGTCTCCTCGCTGCCGGCCGCGCCCCAGCCGAGCAGCGCCAGGTAGTTGCGGACCGCCTCGGGCAGGTAGCCCGCGTCGCGCAGCGCTTGCACGGACGCCGCGCCGTGGCGCTTGGAGAGCTTCTTGCCGTCCGGCCCGTGCAGCAGCGGGAGGTGCGCGTAGACGGGCGCCGCCTCCCCCAGCGCAGCCAGGATCAGCATCTGCTTGGGCGTGTTGGAGTAGTGGTCGGCGCCGCGGACGACGTGGGTGACACCGGCGTCGAGGTCGTCGACGACGACGGCCGTGTGGTAGACGGGCGTGCCGTCGGCGCGGGCGATGACGAGGTCGTCCTGCAGCCCGTTGGCGAACTCGCTCTCGCCGCGGATGACGTCGCGCACGACGGTGACGCCGTCGTCCGGGACGCGCAGGCGGACGGCGCCCTCCCCCTCGTCGCTGCCGCGGAAGCCCTGATTGCCGTGCTCGGCGCGCCAGGCGGCGACCTGGTCGGGACCGGCGGTGGAGCGGTAGGCGTGCCCGTCGGCGAGCAGCCGCTCGATGACCTCGTGGTGGCGTTCGGCGTTCGCGGACTGGAAGACAACGTCGCCGCCGTGGTCGATGCCGAGCCACTCCAGCGCCTCGAAGATCTGGTCGACGTTCGCCTGGGTCGAGCGCTCGCGGTCGGTGTCCTCGATGCGTAGGACGAGCTCGGCATCGTTCCCGCGCGCGAGCAGCCAGTTGAACAGGGCCGTCCGGGCGCCCCCGACGTGAAGGGCGCCGGTCGGCGACGGGGCGAAGCGGACGCGCATGAGCGCCGACCTTAGGGGTGGCGAGGCCCCGCCGTCGAGCCCGCCACCGGCCGAGCCGGGCCCCCAGGCCGTTACCGTTCCCGCCCGATGCTGATCGGGGCCCACGTCTCCAACGCCGGCGGCCTGCCCAACGCCATCGAGCGGGGCCTGGAACGCGAGTGCGACGCCATCCAGATCTTCAACCAGTCGCCGCGCCAGTGGAAGCCCACGGCGTACACGGACGACGACTTCGCGGCCTTCAAGGAGGCCCGCAAGGACACCCGCATCGCGAGCGTGATCATCCACGCGGTCTACCTGATCAACTGCGCCTCGGAGGACACGGAGCTGCGCGACAAGTCGCTGACGGCGCTGACCCACGCGCTGCACGTCGCCGACAAGATCGGGGCGGACGGCGTCGTCCTGCACGCCGGCAGCGCGCTCAAAGGGGACGTGGGGACGGCGATCGAGCGCGCCGGGAAGGTAATCAAGGCCGCGCTCGACGACACCCACCAGTCGCACCTGCACCTGGAGAACACCGCGGGCACGGGCGGGACGCTCGGGCGCTCCTTCGCCGAGCTCTCAGCCTTGATCGACGCGGCCGGCGGCGGGAAGCGGCTCGGCGTCTGCCTGGACTCCTGCCACCTGCTCGCCTCGGGCTACGACGTCCGCGAGGCCGCCGCGGTCTCGCAGACGCTGGCCGCCTTCGACGAGGAGGTCGGCCTCGACCGCCTCCAGTCCCTGCACGTCAACGACTCCAAGACGCCGCTGGGCTCCAACCGCGACCGTCACACCGCGCTCGGCGAAGGCGAGATCGGCGAGGAGGGCTGCGCCGCGTTCCTGAGCGACCCCGCCTTCGACGGCCTGCCGACCCTGTTCGAGGGGCCCGGCATGGGCGGCAAGAACGTCGAGCTCGACGACGTCCGCCGCATGCGCGAGCTGCGCGACCAGGGCCTCAAAGCACGCTGAAGGATGGGGCGGCGCCGCCGGAAAGGGGGTCCGGCGGCGCCGCCCGTGAGGGCGGCACCGGCGCGACAGGCTCCGAGCCCGGGCTCGGCCTCCGTCCGCGGGAGGCCGCGTCCGTGACGTATCGTCGGCCGCGTCTTGTTGGTGTCGCTCTCGATCCTTCAGACACTCAACGCGAGCGTTCGCCGGTTTCTTTTGCGCCGCGAAGAAAGTTCGATCAGACGCCGACGGGGACCCGCGTCTCGGCCCCCGCGATGAGGTGCTCGAAGGCGGAGAGCAGCAGCGGCGACCGCGTCACCTTGTAGCCGGGACCCAGCCGTAGGCGGCGCTGGCCCTCCGACGTCGCCACCTCGAGGACGACCTCCGTCTCCCCCGGATGCTCGGCGAACAGGCGCTTGAGCTCGTCGATGACGGTGGGCGGCAGCCGACGCGCGTCGATGGGCAGCTTGAGCGCGACGGCGACCTTCTCGGCCTGCTGGGCGGCCTGGGTCCGGGCCTGCTCGATCTCCCGGTCCGACGGCTCGAACAGCGTCGCCTCCGAGACGACGACGCAGGTCTTGCCCGCGTCCTTCTGGTCGACCCGGCCGCGGATGATGACGATGTTGTCCTCGGCGAGCGCGCCCTCCGACGACGCCAGCGTCTTCTCGAAGACGACCGCCTCGACGTTCCCCTCGAGGTCGTCGATGGTGGCGAACATCATCGTCGACCCCGCGCGCGTGCGGATCTTCTTGGCCGCCGACACCATGCCTCCGATCTTCACCCACTCCTGGTCCTTGCGGCCGGGGAGGTCCGAGATCGAGCAGTCCACCTTGGCGGCCAGCGCCTCCCGCATCGACTTGAGCGGGTGCTCGGAGATGAACAGCCCGACCGACTCCTTCTCCAACATGAGGAGCGTCTTGCGGTCGTGTTCGTCGATGGGGATGGGCGGGTGCGACGGGCGCGACACGGCGGGACCGGCGGCGTCGCCGAAGCCGGCCAGGTCGAAGATGGAGGACTGGCCGATGGCAGCGTCCTGCTGGGCCTTCTGACCGGCCGACTGCGCCGCCTCGAGCACCTCGAGCATCCCCTTGCGGGTCGCGCGGGTGGAGCCGAAGGCCCCGCACTTGATCAGGGCCTCGATCGCCTTCTTGTTCACACAGCGGCCGTCGACGCGCTCGCAGAAGTCCCACAGCGAGGTGAACGGCCGGGCGGGCGGGTCGTAATCGCCGCGGGCGGCCTTGATCGCCTCCACCGCCGCGTGGCCGACGCCCTTCACCGCGTCCAAGCCGAAGCGGATGTCGCCGTCCTTGGAGACCATGAACTGGTGGTCGGAGAGGTTGACGTCCGGCGGCAGGATCTCGATGCCCATCTGCTCGGCCTGGGCGACGAAGAACGGGACCTTGTCCTTCGTGTCCATCACGGACGAGATCAGCGCGGCCATGTACTCCGAGGGGTAGTTGGCCCGCAGGTACGCCGTCCGGTAGGAGATCAGCGCGTAGCACGCGGCGTGCGACTTGTTGAAGGAGTAGTCGGCGGCCTTCTCGTTGGTCGCCCACAGGGACTCGGTGGTCCCCAGGGACGTGCCGGACGTCTGGCAGCCCGCGAAGAACTCCGGCTTGAGCTTGGCCATCGCCTCGCGGTTCTTCTTGCCGATCGCCTTGCGCAGGTCGTCCGCCTTGGCGCCGCTGAAGCCCGCCAGGGACTTCGCGATCTGCATGGACTGCTCCTGGTAGAGGATCACGCCCTTGGTGGACTCGGTGATCTCGCGCAGGCGATCGTCGAGGTAGGTGACCGACTCCGGGTTCTTCTTCCCGCGCGCGTACGTGGGGATCTGGTCCATGGCGCCGGGCCGGTAGAGCGCGACCAGCGCCACGAGGTCGTCGAACTCCGTCGGCTCGACGCGCTTGAGCGCCTCCCGCATGCCCTCGGACTCGAACTGGAACACGCCCACGGAGTCGCCCCGCGCGAGCATCGCGTACGTGCGCTCGTCGTCGAGCGGCAGCGTGGCCATGTCCGGCCGGGCGCCCGACGAGCGCTCGATGATGTCCAGCGCGTCCTCGATGACGTCGAGGTTGCGCAGGCCCAGGAAGTCCATCTTGAGCAGGCCGAGCTCCTCGATGGGCTTCATCGAGTACTGGGTGACCGTCCGGTGGATCTTGCGGCCGTCCGGGCCCGTCCCGCCGTCGGCCAGCTGCAGCGGCGCGATGTCGGTCAGCGGCCGGTCGGCGATGACGACGGCGGCGGCGTGGATGGACGCGTTGCGGACGATGCCCTCGAGGCCGCGGGCGACGTCGATGATCTCCTTGGCCTCCGGGTCGCGCGCCACCTCGGCGGCGAGGTCGGCGCCCTCGGCGAGGCACTCGTCGAAGGACGGCGCCCGGCCCATGATCGGGTCCGGGATGAGCTTGGCCAGCGCGTCCCCCTTGCCGTACTCGTAGCCGAGCACGCGCGCCGCGTCGCGGGTGGCGGCGCGGGGGAACATCTTGCCGAAGGTGATGATCTGGGCGACGCGGTCCGCCCCGTACTTGTCGATCACGTAGCGCATCACGCGCTCCCGCCCGCGCACGGAGAAATCGATGTCGATGTCCGGCATCGACACGCGCTCAGGGTTGAGGAAGCGCTCGAAGAGGAGGTCGTAGCGCAGCGGGTCGAGGTCGGTGATGCGCAGCGTGTAGGCGACCAGCGAGCCGGCCGCCGACCCGCGGCCCGGCCCGACCGCGATCCCGTTCGTCTTGGCCCAGTTGATGAAGTCCCAGACGATCAGGAAGTAGCCGCAGTAGCCCATGCGCTCGATGACGCCGAGCTCCATCTCCATGCGCTCGATGGCCTCCGCCGGCGCGGGCGATCCGTAGCGCTCGCGCAGGCCAGCCTCGACCAGACGGCGCAGGTAGGCGGGCTCCTCGAGCTCGTCCGGACAGGGGAAGCGCGGGATCAGCATGCGCCCGAGCTCGATGTCCACGTTGCAGCGCTCGACGATCTCCAGCGAGTTCGCCACGGAACCGGGGAAGTCCGCGAACGCGGCCTCCATCTCCGCCGTGCTCTTGAGGTAGAACTCGTTGGTGTCGAACTTCATCTTCGGGTCGGCCAGCGTGGACTTCGTCTGCACGCACAGCAGCGCCGAATGGTGGAAGTGGTCCTCCTCGCGGAGGTAGTGGACGTCGGCGGTGGCAACCAGCGGCCGGCCCATCTCGGCGGCGAACCTGGCGATCGCGTCGTTGACGACGTCCTGCTCGGCGATCCCGTTCTTCTGGATCTCGAAGTAGACGTCCTCGGGCCCGAAGACCTGCAGCAGCTGGTCGAGGTTCTCCTGCGCTTCCTGGAGGCGGCCGTCGATGATGCGCTGGCTGGAGCGCGACGCGAGGCACCCGGTGAGGCAGATGACCCCGTCGGCGTGCTTGGCGAGCAGCTCCATGTCCACGCCCGGCTTGCCGTGGTGGAGGCCTTCGAGGAAGCCGCCGCTGGAGAGCTTGACCAGGTTGCGGTAGCCCTCGTCGTTGGCGGCCAGCAGCGTGAGGTGGTTGCGCTCGACCTTGCCTTCCTTGAAGGTCCGGTCGTCGACGAAGTAGGCCTCCAGCCCGACGATCGGCTTGATCCCGTGCTTCTTGGCCGCCTTCACCAGTTCAACCGCGCCGTTCATGACGCCGTGGTCGGTCAGCCCGATCGCGGGTTGGTCGAACGACGCCGCCCGGGCGGCCAGGTGGTCGATCTTGCAGGCGCCGTCGAGGAGCGAGTACTCCGAGTGGACGTGGAGGTGGGCGCAGCCAGCGGGGCTCATCGAGGACGGCGAACCCTAGGGATGGCGTCGGATGGCTCGGTGCCTGCGCCCGGAGTTTGCAGGGTTCTATGCGCTGGTCGTTCGCGCGCGCTCGGCCAGCGTGAGGAGGCGGCGGACGACGGCCTCGTCACCCTCCGTGGTGAAGCTGGCGTCGTCTCCCGCGGCAAGGTCCCGGAAAGCCCGGGCGCTGAGGCGGATCCGGGCGTCCGGCTCGCCCTCGAGCACCCCGTCGGTGACCTCGAGACCACCGCTGTGGCGCGCGGCGACCGCGACGGCGCGGCCCTCGACGTCGAGCTCGACCGTCCACTGCTGGCCCTGCGTCCAGGCCGGGCGGATCGCGTAGGCGAGGGTTCTCAGCACCAGGGCTGGATCGAGGTCGGCGCCGGCACGAACGACGTCACCGAAGGAGACCTCGGATCGGAGCCCGTCCGAGAGCCGCTTCGCCTGGCGAACCTTGCCGGAGGCGCGCATCGGCCCGCCCCAGCGCTTCGCCCGCCGGTCGACGCCGGCCAGCGTCTCGGCCAGGGTGAGCGCGTCCGCGCGCAGGTGGAAGGCGGCCTGGCCACGGCCGCGCGGCTCGAGCAGCGGGCTGACCAGGGTGGTGAGACCGGCGGCGGAGACGGCGAAGGTCCCGACCTCGGCGATGGTCAGGTCGTAGTCGGGCGGCGGGTCCTTGATCGCGGCATGCTGCGCGCTGAGCAGGCCGGCCAGGAACAGGCCGGCCGCCTCGGGATCGTCGTGGGCGAGCTTGACCAGCGCGCCCCGCAGCGGCGGGTACTCGCGGCCGCCGCGACCGCGGGCGAGGTCGGCGGGCGGCTCGCCGGGGGCGGAGACGATGGTGGCGCGGAGCTTGTCGCGGGCGGCGTCGAGGTCGGCGACCACGCTCTCATCGGGGCGCGCCTGTTCGGCCGCGCGCCGGGCCTGCACTTCGGCCGCGGCGGCGAGATCAACGGCGGGAGCTGGCTCGGTGTGCGCACTAAGGGTCGCCGGGGCGACGCGTTCTGCGCTTGCGGCCGCGGCGACGGCGGCGGCCTGGCGCCGGGTGGCGGCGGCGATGGCGGTGGCCTCGGCCAGCTCGCGGGCCGTCTCGGCGCGGTCGCGGTCCGCCTCGGCGCGGGCGAGGCGCTCGCGCAGGTCGGTCAGGTCGCCGGCCTCGGCGGCGGTGCGGTCGGCCTCCTCGGTGAGCGCGCCGAGGTCGGCCTCGAGCGAGGCCAGCCGCTCGCGGGCGGCGCCGAGCTCGGCGGTGGTGTCCCGGTGGCTGGACTGGAGATCGTCGAGCGCGGCGCGGCTGCCGGCGGCCTCGGCGACGGCCTCGTCGCGCGCCGTCTGGGCCTCGCGCATGGCGACGCGGGCCTCCTCGAGCTCGGCGAACATGGCTTCCCGCTCGCGCGCGAAGACGGCGAGGCGGACGGCGTCGGCGGCGCGGGCGACATCGCGGGTGCGGCGGGCGACGTCGGACTCGTGCAGGCGCATCCGCAGTTCGGCCACGGTGGCGACCGTGGCGGTGAGAGCGGACCGCAGCCGCTCCGCCCGGCGCTCCGCCTCACCGGCGGCGATGCGGGTGACGGCGGGCGCCGGCGCCGCGGCCGGAGAGGTGCCCTCTGAGCGAGCTTCGGACGCGGCGCGCGCCGCGAGCTCCGCGAGCTTCGCGGACGCGGCGGCCTCCTCCGCGTCGGCCAGCGCCTCGCGCAGCTCGCGCACCTCCGCCCCGAGCAGCTCCAGCCGCATGTCGGGCTCGACGTCGGTCTGCGCGCGGACGGCGTCGCGCTCGCCCTCGGCGGCGGCGACCCTCTGCTCGAGCTCGGACGCCCGCAGCTCGAGGACCTCGACGGCACGCAGCGCCTCGCGCGCGATCCGGGCCTGGGCCTGCTCGGACGCCTCGGCGCGACGGGCCCGGCGCTCGGCCAGCACCGCGCGGTCCACGACTTCTCCACCCGGCTCGATCGGTCCCGACACCGGACCCGACTCCGCCTGCGCGACCTGGTTCGCCGGGATGGCCAGCGGGGGCAGCTGGATGCGCCGCCCGCCGGGCCACTCCAGCCACAGCTGGTCGGCCTCGGCCGCCGGGCGGGCGTCGAGCACGTAGGCGCCGCGCCAGGCCGACGGGTCGCGGTCGGCGCGCGGATCGGGCAGCGACACGAAGCGCTGCACGCTCTCCTCCGGCCCGAGCGTGCTGAGGATCAGCTCAGGGAGGGGTCCCGCGACGGCCGGTGGCCGGTGCCCGCGCACCCGCACCAGGCCCGAGCGCGCGCCGGACGGCAGCCAGTCGACCGCGTCGACGCTGAAGCCCTCGGGGAACGGTGCGGGATCAGGCACGAGCACTGCATCGTCCCACACCGCCGCTCGCGTGAGCGGCGCAAGCGGAGCTACGCGGCCTCGTCGCGCTTGGCGGCGATGACGGCGACGCCGACGATCGTGCCCACGAGGGCGATGCCGAGAACGGGCTTGGGCACATAGGTGGGGCCGTACTTGCGGCGCAGGAAGACCTTCGCGCCCTTGACGACCGCTTTTCCGATGAGCGTGTAGATCATATCGTCAAGCTACCCGTCATTCCACGGCGAACACCTTGGTCTGCGCGGGCGTCCCCTTGCCGGAGAAGCGCCACTTGCGCCGGACCCGCACGCTGTCGCCCAGCTTCGCGCAGACGCTGTCGGTGACGAGGATCTCCCCCGCCCCGGCCGCCGCCGCCACCCGCGCGGCGACGTTGACGTCGACGCCCAGGTAGTCGCCGCCCAGCAGCCGCGGCCGGCCGACGTGGACGCCCGCGCGCAGCCGCGCCTCGTGGTCGCCGACGGTCACCCCGCGCGCCGCCTCGCGGGCCTCGACGGCCGCCGCGACGGCCTCCTCGACGTCATCGAAGACGGCCATCAGCCCGTCCCCCAGGCGCTTGACGATCTTGCCGCCGTGCGCGGTGATGCCCGGCTCGACCGCCTTCGCCACCCGCCGCAGCAGCTCGACCGCCATCGTGTCCCCCGCCTCCAGGGCCCAGGTCGAGAAGCCGGCCAGGTCGGTGAACAGGATCGCGACCTCCTCGTCCCCGCGCCCGCGACCCTGCGCCTCCGACAGCGACTGCCACACCTGCAGCGCGCTGAAGCCGACCTCCTTCAGCGCGCTGGGGCGCTCGGCGGCGATCAGCGCCAGCTGCTGGCCGAGGACGCCCGGCGCCTCCTCGCGCGAGAGCGACAGCGGGTCCCCGTAGGAGTCGTCGCCGGGCAGCCGCTCGCGGGCGGCCCGGAACGCCGCCAGCAGCGCCGGGTTCTCGTCGATCCTGCGGGCCAGCGCCCGCAGGCGGCCGCGGGCGTCCTCAGTCACCTTCATGCAGCCGGTACGCCAGCGCGCTCTGGAGCGACCACAGCTCGATGAAGCCAGGCGACGCGTGCTGGCTGAACAGGCCGCCGGAGTCGCTGAACGTGGCCAGCTGGGCGTCGTAGACGGCGTTGGGCGATTCGCGGGTGACGACCCGGACCGACCCCTTGAACAGCTTCAGGCCGATCGTCCCGGTCACGTTGCGGTTGACGTGCTCGATGTAGGCCTCGAGATCCTGGCGCAGCGGCTCCCACCACAGGCCCGCGTAGACGAGGTAGGCCCACTTGCGGTCCAGGCCGGGCTTGAACTGGTTCTGGTGGATGGTCCCCGTCAGGCGCTCGAGCTCCTTGTGCGCCTTGAGGACGATCGCCGCCGCCGGGACCTCGTAGATGTCGCGGACCTTCAGGCCGACGATGCGGTCCTCGATGTGGTCGACGATGCCGACCCCGTGGCGCATGCCGATCGCGGCCACCTGCTCGAGCAGGTCGACCAGGCCGAGCTCCGTCCCGTTGAGCGCGGTCGGCAGCCCCTCCGTGAAGGTCAACGAGACCACCTCGGGCTCGTCCGGCGCCAGCTCCGGGCGGGTGACGAGCTGGAAGACGTCGTCGTCGGGCGCGTGCGAGAGATCCTCGATCCACTTGCCCTCACTCGAGCGCCCCCACAGGTTGTCGTCGATCGAGTACGGCGCCGACTCCGTCCCGCCCTTGACGGGGATGCCGTGCTGG
>CAXTBB010000011.1:93955-96569 GCA_964242305.1 uncultured Solirubrobacteraceae bacterium | reverse complement strand
GCTTCGGCGCCTCGCTGATCTCGATCTTCGCCCGTCTCGGCGGCGGCATCTTCACCAAGGGCGCCGATGTCGGCGCCGACCTCGTCGGCAAGGTCGAGGCCGGGATCCCCGAGGACGACCCGCGCAACCCCGCCACCATCGCCGACAACGTGGGCGACAACGTCGGCGACTGCGCCGGCATGGCCGCCGACCTGTTCGAGACCTACGCGGTCACCGCCGTGGCCGTGATGCTGCTCGGCGCGCTCTACTTCGACAACGCGGTCAACGTGGTGCTGTTCCCGCTCGTGCTCGGCGGCGTGTCGATCATCGCCTCGATCATCGGGACCTTCGCGGTCAAGACCAAGACCGGCAACGTCGAGCGTGCGCTCTACCAGGGCATGGTCGTCGCCGGCCTCATCGCGGCCGTCGCGTTCTACCCGATCACGAAGGCCATGATGGACAACCTGCCGGGCGCGAACGCTCCCACCGCGGGCGATCTCTACCTGTGCGCGCTGATCGGCCTCGGCGTCACCGCGCTGCTGTTCGTCATCACCGACTACTACACGTCGACCCGCTTCTCGCCGGTCAAGAAGACGGCGAAGGCGTCGGAGACCGGCCACGCCACCAACATCATCCAGGGCCTCGCCCAGGGCCTGCAGGCCACGGCGCTGCCGGCGCTCGTGATCGTGCTCGGCATCGCCGGCGCCCACGGCCTCGCCAACGTGTACGGCATCGGCGTCGCCGTCATGGCGCAGCTGTCGCTGACCGGGCTGATCGTCGCGCTCGACGCCTTCGGGCCGATCACCGACAACGCCGGCGGCATCGCCGAGATGGCCGAGATGCCCGAGGACGTCCGCAACGTCACCGACCCGCTCGACGCGGTCGGCAACACGACCAAGGCCGTCACCAAGGGGTACGCCATCGGCTCCGCCGCCCTCGCCGCCCTGGTGCTGTTCGCGGCGTTCAAGATCGAGGTCTTCAAGGAGCTCGGGCACCCGCTCTCGTTCGAGATCGACGACCCGGACGTCCTCATGGGCCTCCTGCTCGGCGGCCTGATGGTCTGCTTGTTCGCCTCGCTGTCGATGGAGTCCGTCGGCCGCGCCGGCAGCGCCGTCGTCGAGGAGGTCCGCCGTCAGTTCCGCGAGAAGCCCGGGATCATGGACGGCACGGAGAAGCCCGAGTACGGGCAGTGCGTGGACATCGTCACCAAGGCCGCCCAGCGGGAGATGATCCTCCCGTCGCTGCTGCCGATCGTGATGACCGTCATCGTCGGCGTCATCTCCGTGAAGATGCTCGGCGGCATGCTCATCGGCGTCATCGTCGTCGGCCTCTTCTTCGCGATCCTGATGACCGCGGGCGGCGGTGCCTGGGACAATGCCAAGAAGCTGATCGAGGACGGCGCTCACGGCGGCAAGGGCTCCTTCGCCCACGAGGCGTCGATCACCGGCGACACGGTCGGTGACCCGTTCAAGGACACCTCCGGCCCGGCGATCAACCCGATGATCAAGGTGGCGAACATCGTCGCGCTCCTGATCATCCCGATCATCGCGTAGTCAGACTCGCGCTCCAGAGGGTGATCGGCGGCCGCCCTCGGGGCGGCCGCCGTCGTTCTCAGGCGTTTCCGGCGGCGCGGGACTCCGCCCGCATGCGCAGCTCGGCTTCCTCCTGCAGGCGGCCGCCCGCCTCGGCGAGGTCCCGGCGCGCGTCGAGCAGCTCCTGGGACAGCGAGTCGGCCTGGGCTCGTGCGGACGCCAGCTCGGCCTCCATGGCGGCGACCTGGGCCAGCAGTGGGCCCGACTCGGCGGACTCCTCGCCGACGGCCGCCGGCGCCGCGTGCTGGCGACGGCCGGGGCCGCCCCCGGCACGGGCCTCGGCGCGGTCGCGGGCCTCCGCCTCCTCGCGGGCGCGGGCGATGGCGGCGTCCGTTTCCCGCTGCGCCTCGGCGAGCCGGTCCGTGAGCTCGGCGATTCGGCTCTCGTTGAGCTGGGACTCTGCCTCGAGCTGCCGGATCCGGCGGTCGGTCTCGGCCACCTCGGGGCCGGAGGGCTGCGCGAAGCTCGCCTCGGCGTGGTCCCGCAGGCGCGTCACCTCGCGCTCGAGTGCCTGCAGCTGGCCCTCGAGGCCGGCCGCACGATCGACGGCCGCCCGGCGCTCGCGGTCGAGCTCGGCGAGGGCGTCGTCGTCTGGCGCCTTCGGTTCGGCGGCCGCGGCGCGGAGGGCGTTCAGCTCCGCCTGGAGGGCCGCGGCCGCGTCGGCCCGGCGTTCGGCCTTGGCCCTCTCCGCGGCGGCGAGCTGCTGCAGCTCGAACAGGGCCGGCTCCAGGTTGGCCAGCTCGGCGGCCTTCGCCTCCGCGGCGTCCGCCCGCGCGCGCTCGGCCTGGAGCTCATCCGTGGACGCGCCCCGACTGCGCCCAGCGCGCTCGAGGTCCTTCTCGAGGTCCTCGATGCGCCCGCGGGCGTCGGCCGCCTCCCTGCGGGTGGCTTCGAGCTCGGTGCGGAGCGCCGCCAGCTCCGCCTGCGCTTCCGCGTTCGCGCGCTCCGCAGCGGTGAGCTGCGCGCGGGCGGTCTCGGCCTCGGCCTGGACCTGCTCCGAGCGAGCCCGCACCGCGTCGGCCTCGCGACGGGCGGCCCCGGCC
>CAXTBB010000011.1:19362-93855 GCA_964242305.1 uncultured Solirubrobacteraceae bacterium | reverse complement strand
TCGGCCTCCGCCTGCTCCGAGCGAGCCCGCACCGCGTCGGCCTCGCGACGGGCGGCCCCGGCCTCGGCCTCCGCCTGCTCCGAGCGAGCCCGCACCGCGTCGGCCTCGCGACGGGCGGTCTCGGCCTCGGCCTGGACCTGCTCCGCTCGGGCCCGCGCGGCGTCCACCTCGTTCTGCGCGGTCTCGAGTCGCGTCCCGGCGTCCGCCGCCTCGCGACGGGCGGCCTGGGCCTCGGTCTGCGCGGCCGCGAGTCGCGTCGCGTGCTCGTCGTCGTCGCCGGCGGCCGCCTCCGCGTGTGCCT
The DNA here is from genome assembly GCA_964242305.1 of uncultured Solirubrobacteraceae bacterium. GTDB lineage: Bacteria > Actinomycetota > Thermoleophilia > Solirubrobacterales > Solirubrobacteraceae > DATLGB01. The sequence continues at coordinate 93,554 of CAXTBB010000011.1, read as the reverse complement.
GCGCTTCGGCCAGTTCCGCCTCCGCACGCGCTCGCGCCCCCTCCGCACGCGCTCGCGCCCCCTCCGCTTCGGCGAGCCTCGCCTCCGCGCGCGCTCGTGCCCCCTCTGCTTCGGTGAGCGTCGACTCCGCCCGCGCCCGCGTCTCGTTCGCTTCCGCTCGGGCGGCGGCGGCGGCGCCGCGGGCGTTCTCCGCGTCTGTGAGCGCCGCGCCGAGCCGCCCGCGCAAGTCCTGCGCGTCGAAGCGCGCCGCCTCCGTCTCGTTGCGCGCCGCGGCGAGCCGGGCCCGTGCGTCGTTCGCCTCGCCGCGGGCGGTCTCCGCGTCTGCCTGAGCGGCCTCAAAGCGGGCCTGCGCCTCCTGGGCCTCGGCCGCCGCCGCGTCCGCCCGTGAGCGCTCCGCCTCCGCCTCGGCCTGCGCCGCCGCGAAGACCTCCCGTTCCTTCTCGCCGTCGCCGATCGCGGCCTCGGCGCGCGCTCGCGCCTCCTGCGCTTCGGCAAGCGCCGCCTCGGCGCGCGCCCGCGCCGTTTCCGCCTCCTCGAGCGCCGCCTCGGCCCTGCTGCGCTCGGCCTCCGCCTCGGTGCGAGCCGTCTCGACGTCTGCGAGCGCGGCGTCGAGCCTCGCCTGCGCGGACGCCGTGGCGGCGTGGGCCGCCTCGACCTCGCCGCGGGCCGTCCCCGCCTCTTCCTGGGCTGCCACCGCGGCGGCCTGTGCTTCCTCGGCCGTGGCCAGCGCGGCCGCGGCGTCGCTCTCGGCGGCCTCGGTCTTTCGGCGGGCCTCCTCCGCGTCTCGTTCGGCGGCGTCGGCACGGGTGCGCGCCGTCTCGGCGTCGGCCCGGGCGGCCTCAAGGGCGGCCTGCGCCGTCTCGGCCTCGGCGCGGGCGGCGTCGAGATCGGCTCGCGATGCTTCGGCGAGCGCCTCCTGCGCCGCGGCCGCTTCCTCGCGCGCGGCGTCGAGCGCGGCGCGGGTGGCCCCGAGTTCGGTACGAGACGCCTCGAGCTCCGCCTGAGTGGCGACCTCGCGCTCGGCGGCGGCGTAGTGCTCCGCCCTCGCGGACTCAGCGTCGCCCCGGGCCGCCAGCGCGGCAGCGATGGCCTCGTCGGCGTCGGCGCGCGCGGTCTCGGCGGCGGCGACGGCGGCGTCGCGCTCCTGCGCGGCCGCAGCGGCGTCCGCGCGCGCGGCCGCCGCCTCGGCCTCCGCCGCCTCGGCCACGGCCCGGGCGTCTTCGGCCTCGGTCACGGAGGCGCGCGCAGCCTCGACCTCCGTCCGCGCGGCAACCAGCTCGGCCCGCGCCTCGGCGGCGTCCGACCCGGCCTGGTCCAGGCGCTCGCGCAGGTCGGCGACCGTCTTCTCCTGGTCGGTCTGCCGGCCGCGCTCGTTCGACCGCAGCGCCTGGACCTCTTCGCGCACGGCGGCGAGTTGCAGCGCGGTGGTGTGCTGAAGCGAACGGTGCTCCTGGGCGATGCGCTCGAGCTCCTGCCCGCGCGTGTCCGCGTCTGCGAGCGCCGCCCGTGCCTCGGTGACCTCGGCCTCCAGGCGTTCGGTCTCCGCCCGGGCGGCCGCGACCTGCTCGGCGGCGCCGCGCAGGGATTCGAGCTCCTCGACCTGCTGGGCGGCGGCGGCGAGGGCGGCTTCGAGGCGCTCGGTCTCTGCGCGCGCGGCGACGAGCTGCTCGGCGGCGTCGCGCAGGCGCTCGAGCTCTTCGGCCTGCTCGGCGACGCGGGCGAGATCGCGTTCCAGGTCGGCGACCCGCGTCTCCAGGAGATCGGCACGACCCGCGGCCGCCTCCCGTTCGGCTTCGGCGTGCTCGGCGCGGGCGGCGGCCGTGGTGGCGTCGGCTTCCGCCGTCTCGGCGCGCGCCTCCGCGGCACGCGCCGCCTCGAAGACGACGGTCAGAGCCTCGTCGCCCTGCTCGAGCCGGCGCAGCTCGCGCGCCGTCCGTTCCTGGATCTCCTGCGCGGCGCGGGTGGCCTGGTCGGACGCGCGCTCGGCCTCCGAGACGCGCGCCCGGGCCTCGCGGAGAGAGGTCTCGAGCGCCTGCCGCGACTCGCGCTCGGCGGCGAGGCGGCCCTCGAGCATCCGCCGCCGCTCGCGCTCACTCGTGAGCTCGTCTCCCGAGGAGCGCGAGTCGGCCAGCGCCTGCTCGGCCGTGGCGAGTGCCGCCTCCGTCTCCGCGAGCGCGGCCGCCGCCCGCTCCTGCGCCTCGCGCTCCTCGTCGAGCGCCGACGCGAGCCGGGCACGCTCCGCCGCGGCCTCGTCGCGCTCGGCGGCGAGCGCCTCGAGGGCGGCGGCGTGATCGGTCTGGAGGGCGTCGAGGGCGGCGGCGTGCTCGGCGTCGGCAGTCGCGCGGGTGGCGTCGAGGGCGGCGAGCGCGTCGTCACGTTCGGCGGCCAGCGCTTCAAGGATCTCGGCGTGCTCCGCCCGGAGGGCCTCCAGCGCGGCGGCGTGCTCGGCCTCGAGGGTCGCGCGTGTGGCGTCGGCGGCGGCGAGCGCGTCGTCGCGTTCGTCGGCCAGCGCGCCAAGGGCCTCGGCGTGCTCGGCCCGGTGGGCGTCGAGCGCAGCGGCGTGCTCGGCCTGGAGGTCCTTCAGGGCGGCGGTGTGCTCGGCCTGGAGGTCCTTCAGCGCGGCGGTGTGCTCGGCGTCGACCGCCGCACGGGCCGCGGCAGCGGCGGCGACGACCTCGTCGCGCTCGGCGGCCAGCGCCTGGAGGGCGGCGGCGCGGTCGGCGGCGGCCGCGAGGGCTTCGTCGCGTTCCGCGGCGAGCGCCTCCAGCGCCTCCGTGTCGGCGGCGGCGGCGAGGGCCTCGTCGCGCTCGCGGGCCAGCGCGCGAAGGGCGCCGGCAGCGTCGGCCTCCGTCTCGGCCCGGGCGCGCTCGGCAGCCTGGATGACCTCGCGGAGCGCGGACTCGTCGGCCGCGCGGCGCTCGCGCAGCGTGGCGAGGTCCCGCTCGGCGGAGACGAGGGCAGCACGCTGGGCGTCGGCGTCGGCCTCGGCGGTCGCCCGGGCGGTGCGCTGCGCGTCCGCGTCGGCCTCGGCGGCCGCGCGGGCGGTGCGCTCCTCCATCAACCGGCGGATCAGATCGCCTGCGGCCTGCTGGACGGCGTCGCTGGACGGTGCGGGGCGGGGCCGGGGCGCGGGCCGCTCGCCCTTCAGGACCGCCGGCTCGGCTCCGTCCGCGACCAGCCGGATGACGACCGCGGCGTTGGCGGCCGCCGACGGGACGGGGAAGGCGCGCCGCCAGGGCCCGGCGGTGATCGGTCCGGCCGCCGGATCGGGCAGCGCGTCGAAGCGCCGGCCGTCGATCTCGAGCGCGACGTCGCCCGCGGGGCCGTCCCACGATCCGGACACGCGCAGCAGCGCGGTGGCCTCCGAGGCGTCGATGCGCTGGAGGCGGTCGAGGGAAAAGCGGGCGGTCACGCCGCCCTTGATAACAGGATCAGCGGCGCCGCAGGTTCATGCGGCCCGACTCGCGATGCACCGCGACCTGGCGACGGAGCAGCACAGCGGCGCACGTCCAGAACAGAATCGCGACGTCCATCCGCAGCGAGGGGCGCTCGGCGTACATGCGGTCGAGCCGGATCTTCTGCGGGAAGATGCGCGTCCGGTAGTGCTCCAGCGGGTCGATCCGGTCGAGGATGGCGCTCTCCTCGGCGAAGGCGATCTGCGAGAGACCGGTGACCCCCGGGCGGACGGCGAGGATGTCGGCGTAGTCGTCGAAGCGCTCGGCCACGAACGTGGGGTCCTCCGGCCGCGGGCCGATGAGGCTCATCTCGCCGTTCAGGACGTGCCACAGCTGGGGGAGTTCGTCGAGCTTGGTCTTGGCGAGCAGGCGGCCCACGCGCGTGAAGCGGTCGTCCTCGGACATGGTGAGCGGCGCACCGGTCGCATTGTGGTGCATCTTGCGGAACTTCAGCATCTGCAGCGGGCGACCTCCGCGGCCGACGCGGCCGGCGCGGTAGAAGACGGGACCCGGCGACTCGACGCGAACCATGATGGCGACGGCGAGGATGAGCGGGAGGGTCAGGAGCAGGATGGTCGCGGAGACGGCGATATCGAACGCGCGCTTGATCCCGGCCTGCGTCAGGCGGGCGAGCTCGACCACGGGCCGCGGGAGCTCCGTCCCGTGGTTGCCAAGGACGAGCGCAGGCGTCGGCGCGACCATGATGTGGTCGTACTCGGACGGTCGTGCCGTCATGTCTACAACGATGTGTTCTGCGGTCGGCATCCAGCCTCTTTCCTACTCACCTGACTTGGGGTACGTCTCGACAGGCGCAACGTCACGCATGAGCTTTCCGTGCTCGAAGCGGACCCCCTGCCCTGTCTGCACTCATTCTGACAGCTCATCGGCCCGTTTCCAAAGAGGGGCCGTCGTACGTCCGTCCATTGTCCACTTAACGCACAAGGCCATGTAAAACTGTCGACAACCGCGCAACGACGCGGTTCGTGGGGTGTTTCGGCACAGGAAGTCGCAGGAAAACGCCGTATGGGGTCTAGCACCGAAAGGTTTGCCATCCCCCGTTCGTTGCGTACTCTATGGACAGAGTTTCGGAATTCGGGCGGGCCAGGATGGCCACTACGCCCCGGCAACTAGGAGAACAGCGCCCATGAAGAGCAGGGTCATCACCATCGTCAGCATGCTTGCCCTGGTAGTGGCCATGGCCGCTGCCGGCACCGCGTCCGCGCAGACCTCACCCGCGCAGGACGTGTACAACCCCAACGGCCAGGTCCTTGACGTGGTCCAGGGCGGCACGCCGACCCCGGCCCCGGCCAGCGACGTCAAGGACGACGTCGAGTCCGGTCAGTCGCCGTCCGTCTGCGCAGCCGCTGACGGCCGCGACGCGAGCGGCAACACCGTGTCCTACGGCTCCAGCGCGGACTGCGCGACGACCGCCAAGGTCTGCTCGGCTGCCAACGGCCGCGACGCCAACGGCAACACCGTCGCCTACGGTTCGTCCGCCGACTGCGCCACGGCGACGCCGGCGGTTGCCTCGGGCCAGCTGCCCTTCACCGGCTTCCAGGCCGGCCTCGTCGGCCTCGCGGGCCTCGGGCTCCTGGGCGCCGGCTTCGCGATGCGCCGGGTGGCGCGTCACGACACGGCCTGAACACGGCTTCACACGTCTGTCACGATGGGGTGCCGATTGGCACCCCATCGTCGTTCTCCTCGGATGACCGCATGACCGCCATCGTCCCCATCGCCTCGACGCGCACCGTGGCGCGGTGGTTCGGTCCAGCCGACGCCCCGCTGCTGGGCTGGCTGAGCACGGTGCCCGGGCGGGCGACCGGCTCCGGGGTCCTCATGCTGCCCCCGGTCGGCTACGAGTGGTGGAGCGGTCACCGGACCCTGCGCACGACCGCCGAGCGGTTGGCCGCGCTCGGGCACACCGTGCTGCGGTTCGACTATCACGGCACCGGCGACTCGGCGGGGACCGGCGCAGAGCACGGTCGGCTCACCGCGTGGCGGGCGAGCGCGGCGGCGGGTGCCGATCTGCTGCGCGGGCTCGGCTGCGACCGCCTGACGTTGGTCGGCACCCGTCTCGGCGGGCTGATCGCCCTCTTGGACGGCGCCGCGCTCGCTGCGGACGCCGTCGTGGCCTGGGAGCCGCCGCCGTCGGGCAAGCGCTTCGTTCGCGAACTGCGGATGCTCTCGCAGCCCGTGCCGGACAGTGACGGTGCGGTCGGCTTCGCCGGCGTGCTCTTCGCCGCGGAGACGCTCGCCGACATCAGCGCCCTCGATCTGCGCGGACTCGCCTCGCCACCGGCGGCCTCGGTGACGTTGCTGGGGGGCGGCCTGGAGACGACGGCGGAGCTCCTGCGCGCGAGCGGGTGCGACGTCAGCGTCGAGGAACCGGCCGGTGGCGAGCAGGCCCTCGCGGTCCCGACCGAGGACGCGACGGTGCCCGGGGACGTCGTGGCCGCAATCGCCACCGCGGTCGGCCCCGCCGACGCCGACGCGATCGCACCGCCCGAGGACGGCGACCCGGTGGCCACCATGCCGTGGGAGGACGCCACGATCATCGAGGTGGTCGTGCGGCTCGGCCCGGACGGGCTGGTCGGCGTGCTCGCGACCCCCGCCGACGGACCGGGTGAGACTGTCGTCGTCTGGCTGAACTCCGGCTCCGAACCGCACGTCGGTTCGGGCCGTGCGTGGGTGGAGTTCTCCCGGCATCTCGCCCGGCACGGACACGGATCCCTGCGTCTGGACTTCAGCGGGTGGGGCGAGAGCCCGGACCTCGGGCACGCCCCGGGCCGTCCCTACGACGCGCACACGCTCGCCGAGACCGCCCAGGTGGTCTCCGCCCTCCACGAGCGCGGATACGAGCGCGTGGTGCTGGCGGGGCTGTGCGCGGGCGCCTGGATCGCGCTCCAGGCGGTTCTCGATCAGCCCGTGGCTGGCGTGATCGCCCTCAACCCGCAGCTCTACTGGCGCCCGGGCGACCCCGTGGAAGCGCTGATGAGCACCACGCGCGAGCGCCGCGCGCCCGTGCGCGCTAAGGAAGAGCGCGGCGGCCGCTTCGGCGTGTGGACCGTGCTCGACCGAGTGGGCCACCGGCCCTGGGCGGGGCGGTGGCTCGATGCCGTCGCGGCGACCGAGGTTCCGGTGCTGCTCGCGTTCGCCGAGGGTGACGACGGGCTCGAGTTCCTCCACAACCGTCTCGCACGGCGGCTGGACCACGTGACCCGCACGGGCCGGGTCCGCGTCGTGGAGATGCCCGACATCGATCACAGCATGCACCGGTTGTGGCTGCGGGACCGGGTAACGAATCAGGTGACGGCATTCTTAGACTCCCTCGCCTGACCGCCTCGACGCACAACGCTGCCACCTGGAGCCACGCGCGCTTCGTCCGGCACTATGGGCAGACCGACCTGCGGCCGGTGGAAGCGGCCATGCTCGAACGGCACGGGGCGGCGTTCGCAGGACGTGTCCTCGAGCTGGGTTGCGGCACCGGACGCGTGACGGGCCACCTCACGCAGAGGGCCCGGCACGTGGATGCGCTCGACCTCTCGGCCGGGATGCTGGCCGAAGCACGCCGGCGTCATCCCTCCGCAGGCTTCCATCAGCAGGACATGACGGACCTGTCGGGCTTTGCGGACGGCAACTTCGACGCGGTCGTGGCCAGTTGCAACGTCCTCGACGCGCTCGACGACGCCGACCGGCGTACGGTTCTGCGCGAGGTCCACCGGGTCATGACGGACAACGGCATCCTGGTGTTCTCGTCGCACAACCGAGCGCACATCGAACTGCTCGACGGACCCTGGCGGGTGCCGACCCACCGGCTGCTGGCGTTCGCCAACGGGCTCACCAAGCTGCCCCGGCGACTGCGCAACCGCCGCCGTCTCCGGCCCCTGGAAGTGCACGCCGACGACTACGACATCGTCAACGACTCCGCCCACGACTGGATGCTGCTCCAGTACTACATCGCCCCGGCCGACCAGCGCCGCCAGCTTGGTGAGGCCGGCTTCGAGCTGCTGGAGTGCCGGACCCTCGACGACGACGCGGTCGACGAGGACAATCCGGCGCCGGAGCCGATCGAGCTCCACTACGCGGCGCGCCGCGCCTAGCTACTCGGCGTCGGCACCGAACGTGCGGCGAGCGACGTCGTCGAGGAGGGCGCTGGCGGCGCGCTGTGCGCCTAACGGGCGCAGCGTGTGGCTGCTGTGCGGAAGGTCGTGGAGATGCGCCCCCAGGGCACGGACGCGGTCGAGCCCCGCCGCTTCGAGCTCGGCGCGCACGTGCTCCCCCGCCGAGAAGGCCAGGTCATATCGCTGGCCCTGGTCGCGCATGCGTCCGAGCGCGACCGACAGCCGGTCGGCCGGCTCGGCGTGCCCGCGACGCAGGCGGCGGGCCGGCGCCGTTGCCAGCCACACCAGCAGCCGCCAGAGCCGCAACAGCCGGCGGTCGCCCATCAGCATGTACTTGAACCCCGTGGGCGTGAAGACACGTAGGAACCGCTGCAGCTCGCGCTGGGGTTCGGCGTCAGGGTCGTAGAACAGCGCCCCCTGGTTGAGCGTGACCACCGCGGTCACGCGCGGGTCGTCGAGCGCGGTCTGGAACGCCCAGTAGGCGCCGGAGCAGACACTGGCCAGCAGGAAGCGCTCCGGCAGCCCGCGGTCGGCCATCAGGTCGAGCGCGAGGCGGGTCTGCTCTTTGACGAGCGGGCGGTAGAGACCCGCGCCGTCGCGGTAGGGCGCCGGGTCGCCGTCGGCGTCACCCATGCCCTCGATGTCCATCCGCAGCGTCGAGATGCCCATGACCGCCCAGCGGCGCGCCGTCTCCGTCCACATGCGGTTCGGTCCGATGTGGCGGATCGCGCCGGGGTTCAGCAGCAGAGCGCTGCCCACGGCCGGTCGGCCGACCGGTTCGGTCAGGACGCCGAAGAGCCGGCCGGGGCCGCCCGGGAAGAAGAGCATGGTCTCGCGCACTGTGACCCCGTCGACGCTCAGCTCGATCGCCTCCGGCGCCGGCGCGCCTCCGGCCGTCCCGGTCGCCGGCGGCGCAGCCGCGAGCCAGCGGTTGACGGTCTCGATGACCCCGGTCGGCGCCCTCGAGGCCTGTGGGATGGCGAGCATCTCCGTCAGGCCGCGGCCCGAGCCGGTCGTCACGTCGGTGCCGGCCGCACGCAGCGCCTCGAGCTCCTTGGCGGCCGGATCGCTGCCGTCCTTGCCGAGCACCAGCGCGCGCCGCGGAGCGCGCCGGTCGAGGAGAGCCTCGCTGTCGAGCGCGGACAGCGCCGCCACCGTCTCGGCGCTGAAGCGATGTCCGCCGGCCATGATCTCGCCGTCGGGAAGCGGTTCGGGCTCCTCGCCCAGCGTCGCCCATTCGAGCCGGCCGAACGCCTTGAGTTCGCGGACCGCCGTCCGGCCGCGCGCCGGCATGCCCCACAGCACGGCGTCGTCGATCGCCTCGTTGCGCGCGATCGCGGCCAGCGCGATCAGCCCACCCACCCCGACGCCGACGACGGTCACCCGGCCGCAGCCGTCCTCGCGCAACCACTCTGCCGCCGCTGCCACCGCCGCCACCCACGCGTCGACCCGGCCCGGGTCCAGCGGCCCGCCCTCGGAGTCCCCGGTGCCTGGGAGATCGATGCGCAGCGCAGCGTGGCCGGCGCCGGCCAGCGCCTCCGCCCAGTCGCGGCGGGGGCGATAGGCGCACTGATCGTCCCAGCCCAACGGGGGGACCAGCACCACGCCCGTGCCGCTGGGCGCCGGGCGGGCCGGATGGTGGACGGCAGCGACGGCCTGCCCAGACGCGCGCAGGTAGAGCGGCCTCACGGCGCCGAAACATAGTGCGCAGGCGTCATCGGCGCTGGAGGACGTCTGCCGACTGGCCGATACTCCTGCGAATGCGGCGCTTTCGACGTTCACTCGACTCGTTCGAGGCCCTGCACCTCCTTCCGTCCGCCGGCGTGCTGGTCGTCTGGACCGTCCTGATGTTCAACTCAGGTGGCTTCCGCCCCGATACCTGGCTGCCGGCCGGCCTGGTTCTGGCCGGGATCCTGGCCGCTGCGCTCATCGGCGGTCGCCGGGTGCTGCCCGCCGACCGCACCGCCCGCGCGGCGTTCCTGGCCCTCGCCGCGTTCACCGTGTGGTGCTTCGCGTCGATTGCCTGGAGCGACGCGCAGGGGGTGAGCTGGGACGCGTCCGACCTGCTGCTGGTCAGCCTGCTCGCGGTCTGGGTGATCGCGGTGGCCCCGTGGCGGGCCGCGAGCGCGACCGTGCTCATGATCGGCTTCTCCGTCGCCGGGGCGGTTGCCTGCTTGGTCGCGTTGATCACCGCCACGGGGGCGACGGACCTCACGTCGCGCTTCGAGGACTTCCGCTTCTCTCCGCCGCTGGACTACCCGAACACGACGGCTGCCTTCGGCTTCATGGCCGCGATCCCGGCGCTGGTCACCGCGGCCCGCCCGGATCTCGGTGTGCTGCCGAAGACGCTGGCCCAGGGGCTGGCGACCTTCCTGGGCGCGTTCGCCCTCCTGCCGCAGTCGCGCGGCTCCGTCCTGGGCGGCCTGGCGGCGTTCGTGTTGCTGGCCATCGCGGTCCCGTTCCGCTGGCGGCTCGCGCTGCACGCCCTGCTGCTGGCGCTGGCGCTCGTCATCGCCTCAGACTCGGCCGGTGACCTCTACACCGCAGCCAGTACGACCGGCAAGGCGTCCGGGGCCCTGTCTGATGCGGCGCGCACGATCGGGCTGGTGACGCTGTTCGGGCTGCTCGCCGGGGCGGCCCTGGCGGCGGCCGAGAACCAGATCCAGCTGCGCTCACGCGGGCGCCGCGCCGCCCGGCGGCTCGGGTGGGCGCTCGCAGGGCTCGTCGCGGTCGCGGTGATCGGCGCCGGAGTGGCGAAGTCCACCTCCATCGGCAACACGGTGCACGACCAGTGGCGGTCGCTCTCGCATCCCGGCGTCGACTACGCGGGCAAGGTCGCCAACCAAAGCACCGGTCGGCTGTCGTCGATCGACCCGCTCGAGCGCTACGACTACTGGCGTGTCTCCGCGGACGGGTTCCGCGCCGCGCCGGTGGGGGGGATGGGCGCCGGGGGGTTCGAGCACCGCTACACGCTCGAACGCCGGTATCCGAAGGTGGCGCGCTATCCGCACAACCTCGCGCTCAAGGTCGCGGGGGACACTGGGGCCGTCGGCGTGCTGCTCACCGGCGGGTTCGTCGTCCTGGTCGGCATCGGGTTGCTCAGTCGCCGCCGCCGCATCGACGTCTCGGAAGCCGCGGTGACGGCCATCGGTGTCGCGGTGCTCGGATACTTCCTCGCCCACGGGCAGTTCGACTGGCTCGAGGCGTACCCCGTCCTGGTCGGGCCGGCCCTGGCCTTCCCGGTGGTGGCGCTCGTGGTTCGTTCGCGCGGCGCTCGCCTCGACGAGCTCTCGACGCAGGTCGTGGAGCCGCGCGGACCCGCCGCCCGCCGCTACCCCGCGCCGCCGTGGCAGCGCCCCGCGGTCATCGGCGGAGGCGTCCTTGCCGGACTGCTGGTGGTCTACGCGCTCGGGGCGCCGTGGCTGGCGCTGCGCTTCCGCGAGCGGGCCGCCAACACCTGGAGAACGGACCCCCGGACGGCGTACGCCGACCTCGATCGTGCCGATCAGCTGGACCCGCTGAGTCGGGACGCCGATGTCCTCAAGGGCGTCATCGCGGTCACCCGCGGCGATCTCGACCTGGCCGCCTCCGGCTTCAACGACGCGCTCGACCGCGAGCAGGACTGGCTGCCGCACTTCGGCCTCGCCGTCGTCGCCGCGGCGAGCGGGGACCGGCGCGCAGCGGCCGTCGAGCTCAAGCGGGCGCGGGCGCTCAACCCGCGGGATCCGAACCTCCCGACGCAGGCCAAACGGGTGCTCACCGAGCGGCCACTGGACCGTGCCGCGGCCATCCGGGACGTATTGGTCTCGCCGCTCTTCGCGACGGAGAAGATCAGGTGACCGACGAGCCGCATAGCATGCCCGAGCGAATGGCCCTGCCTCGTTCGACCGATCCCGCGCGCCCGCGGCCCGAGCCCCCTCAGACGCCGTGGATGGTCCCCGGCGGCGACACGCAGGGGCTCGCGAGCTATCTCGAGGCGATCCGGGTCGGCCGGTGGATCATCCTGGCGGCGGTGATCACGTGCGTCGGCGTGGCCGCGGTGTACCTGTCGCGGGCCAGCGACGTCTACGAGGCGTCCACGGACATTCTCATCACGCCGCAGACGAACCTCCAGGTCAACGTCCCGGGCATCCTCACCCAGTCCAGCGACCCGACGCGCGACGTCGAGACGGTCGCGCGTCTGGTGACCTCGCCCCCGGTGATCCGGCGCGTCAAGGCGAAGCTGAACAGCCCGGAGACCGTGAGCCAGCTCGGCGGCCGGGTGAGCGTCTCGCCGCTGGCGACGAGCAACATCGCCACCATCCTCGCCAAGGGCGACACACCACAGCAGGCGAAGGCGCTGGCAGATGCCTTCGGAGAGCAGTTCATCGCCTATCGCACGCAACGGCTGCACGACGCCCTCGACCAGCAGATCAACCAGCTCAAGCCGCAGGTCGGGCCCAACCCGACGGAGGGCGAGCTATCCAACCCTGCGTCGGCGGCCGCGCAGCTGCGCAGCCTGCAGGCGCTGCGGCTCGGCGACGACCCCTCCGTGAGCTTTGAGGCGGCCGCCGAACTGCCCACGTCGGCCTCGTCGCCGCGCCCCCGCCTGACACTCATCGCCGCCGTCCTCGGCGGCCTCGTTCTCGGGCTGATCGGCGCCTTCGCCCTGCAGCTGCTCGATCCGCGGCTGCGCCGGGAGGAGCAGCTGCGTGCGCAATTCCGCCTCCCGATCCTGGCCCGCATCCCGCTCGAGCGCCGTCGCCGCCCGCGGCCCTTGCTGCCCAGCGAGCTCTCGCTCGCGGCGCTGGACGGGTACCAGGCCCTGCGGGCGGCGCTGACCACGTCACGCCGCGACTCGCTGGCGGGCCGCGTGCTGCTCGTCACCGGACCGTCGCCGGGCGACGGCAAGACGACGGCCGCCATCAACCTCGCGTCGACGATCGCCGCCGCCGGCAAGCGCGTGATCCTCGTCGAGGCGGACTCGCGACGCCCGTCCATCGGCCGTGCGCTGGACATGCACGCCGACGTCGGCCTGGCCAGCGTCATCACCGGCCGTCGCTATCTGGTCGACGCGCTGATGCCGGTTGGGGGGGAGGACGCCAAGCTGCGGGTCCTGCTCAACTCGCCCGACGAGGCACCGGCCGCCGACGTCCTCTCCCATCTGTCCGCCGACACGCTCCTGCTGCAGGCTCAGCGGCTCGCGGACTGGGTGATCGTCGACGCGCCGCCGCTCAACCACGTCGCGGAGACGCTGGCCCTCGCCCAGGCCGTCGACGACGTCCTGGTGGTCGTCCGCATCGGCCGCACGAACGCACGGGACCTCGGCGAGCTGGCCGAGATGCTCGCCCAGCAGAACATCACGCCGGCCGGCTTCGTCGTGCTCGGCGGCCACGCCCGCTCGGGCTACTACTAGGCCTGGACCGTCCCGCGCAGGTTGCGCGCGGTCATGACTGGCGCCTCGTGCAAGCAGGCGATGACGCGGTCGCGGCCCGGCTCGACGAGGAAGGCGGCGCCGACTCCCGTCAGGCTCGCTCCGATCAGGGCGCGGCGTGCGCGGACGTGGACCGCGCCCTCGGTCCGCGTGATCTCGACGCCGAGCTCCTCCGCGGTGTGGACACCGGCGGACCGCCCGACCGGCTCACGCTCGGCGGAAGCAATCACCGTTCCGTCCGGCGTCTCCAGCGCGGCCACGACCAGGTCGTGCGCCGGAGGACCGAACCGGTACGTGTAGGCGGCGTCGACCCAGCGGCCCAGCACCGTCTCCACGTCACCGGTCCAGCCGGAGCGTCCCGCAACCGCGATCGGCGCCGTGGCGTCCTCCACGAGGTGCTCCCCGTCGCGGTAGAGGGCGACGCGGACCTGCCCGACCAGCGGCTCGGGACGGTCGTTGGCGACATGGACGGCGATGCCGCCCAGGCCCTCGTCGGTGGTCCAGATCGCGACGGGAGCCAGCACCCGGGCGAGCGAGCGCAGCGCCGTCTTGGGCTCCCCGCGGTCGTCGAGCAGGCCCCAGCCGGCGCCTGGGGCGAGGTCGCGCAGCCACAGCACGAACGCCCCGCCGCACGGGGAGCCGGCCCGGCGCCACTCGCCGAACGTCTCGGCCATGACGTCCCCCGACACCCAGGGCAGCAGCACCTCGGGTGCCTCGGCGCCGTAGAGATCGCGCAGGTAGTGCCGGGTCACGTCGAGGAAGTCCCAGGGGGAGTCGACGTCGCGCATCGAGCCGTCCGTGACGCCGTCGGCCCCGACGTTGGCCAGCGCCAGGCACTCGGAGGCGAAGCGCACGCCCGCCGCCCGAGCGTCGACCAGCGGCCGGCGATAGCCCCCGACGCCGAAGTAGTTCGCGACGCCGTCGTCGGAACGCAGCGGGCGCTCGGCGCCGCACGGAGCGGACGGCACGTAGACCGCGTCCACCTCGGCGGCACGGAGGTGGGCCGGCGCCTCCTCGGCCAGGAAGGGAGGGCGGGCCAGCTGTGGATCCAGGCCCAGCATGGCCACCTGCTGCTCGATCTCCGAGCCGCCACACACGACGGCCAGCGATGGGCGCCCGCCGACGACCTCGATGAGCGCATCGAGCTCGGCGGCCATCGGCAGCTGCTCGAAGGGGTAGTCGAGGTTGGCCAGCATCAGGTCCTGCCACACGAGCAGGCCGAGCTCGTCGCACAGGTCGTGGAAGCCGGCTGACTCGTAGACGCCCGTCCCCGGCAACCGGATCGCGTTGAGTCCGGCGTCGCGCGCGCGCTCGAGCGTGGCGCGCTCCTCGCCCGTCGGGACCGGCGTCCACAGCGCGCCGCGCACGAACACCGGCAGCCCGTTGACCCGCAGTGACAGCCCCTCGCGCAGGACGTCTTCCGGCGCGTCCAGCGACCGGAAGCCGACCCGGCGCCGCAGTCCCTCGAAGTCGACGTCGTAGAGCCGCGGCGTTCCGTGACTGTGCGGCCACCACGGCTCCACGTCGGGCACCGTCAGCGTCCCCCACACCCCGGCGCGCAGGCGCACCGAGGCGCCGGCGCAGGAGAGCGTCCCGTCCCGGTCGGCCCGGGCGCGCAGCCGGCCGTCCGGTTGCGGGCGCAGCGTCAGAACGGGTTCGTCGGCGACGAACCAGGTGGGGCGCCACAGCCCGACGACAGGAGGTCCGGGGGCGAAGCCCGGGGCACGGCCGAGCAGCGTCGTGCGAAACCAGCGCAGGTTCCCGTCGTAGGCGACCTTCTGACGCCAGCGGGCGCGCGGCCGTCGCCGCTCGGCCAGCCGTGGCGTCAGCGGATGGCAGACCACCTCGACCGCGTGCTGGCCCGCGCCGACCGGCACGCGCACCGGCACCCACATCGATTCCGACTCCGCCACGGCTTCGCCGTCGACGAAGACGGTGGCGAGGGTCGCGATCCCGTCGAAGACGAGCTCCCCGGAGCGAGGCGCCGTGACCGTGGTCGCACACCGGTGCTCAACGTCGTCGCCGCGCCCCGTCGCCGCCGGGGCCCAGCCCTCAATCCGAGACCGCACGCTCCAAGTGTCCCATGGCCTCCTCCCAGGCCGCCGCCATGTCGCCGATGGCGGGACCGGGGTCGAAGGCGCGCCGACGGGCGAGGCGGAAGGAGAGGATCTTGGCGCCCTCGACGATGCGGTCGAGCGACCCGAGCCGCTCGCCGAGCAGCCACTCGCAGTGGGCTTGGAGGAGCTCGAACGCCGCGCCGGCCATGCGCACGGTCGCGAAGGCGTAGGCATGGAAGTCCTCCGAAGATCCCTCCAGCAGCCGCGGCAGATCCTCCTGCAGGCGGGCTCCGAACCGCTCGAACGGGTTGTCGGCGGGCCGGTAGCCGAGATGCTGGGCGAGCAGCTCACGGGCAACGGCCTGCGGGTCGGCGGCCGGCGGCCCGTCGAAGCGGGCCAGCTCGAGGTAGGGCGGGAGCACCTCCGGCGGGGCCCCGTCGAGGCGGAAGACGCCGCGGTAGTCCTCACCGGAGAGCTCGTGGCGGCCCTGGTTGTGGAAGTAGCGCAGCCACTCGGCCTCACGGTCGATGGCGTCGACGGCGATCGTCGTCTTGACGTGATTGCGCCGGTAGTCCGTGGCCGCCGTGTCAGGCAGGAAGAACGCGTCGAGCTCGGCCGTCATGCTGCGACCGCGGGCCAGCTGCTCGCTCATCTGGTCGGGGAGGGCGCCCACCGGCTGCATCTCGTGGATGTCGACCCCGAAGAGCCGCTCGAGGTCCCCCGGCGACGGTTTGAAGAACGTGAACTGATCGCCCTCGAAGTCCGTCCGCACGAGGTGCCCGAGCATCGCCAGCGGCTCCTGACCGCGCGAGTGCAGCAGCTCGACCAGCGTGTCCGTGTAGCAGTTGGTCTCGGGGTAGTCGCGGCCGGGCTGGTGGATCAGGTGCGGGACGTAGGTCGCGGTCGACTGGGTCACCACAGCTCCCGGCGGACCGCCTCGTCCCACGTCGACGGGTCGAGTCCGTGCTTGTGCAGCAGGGCCAGCGTGATTCGCTCGAGGCCGAACCCCAGGCAGGCCGTGTGCGCGACGGCGCCGTCGGCCGTCTCCAGTCCGTGGACCTCGGCGAAGTGCACCTGGTGGTAGTTGAAGGAGGCCACCGCGGTGGGCCCGGGGGAGGCGATGGGCACGAGCACCTCGAACTTCAGCGCCTGCTCGCGCTGCGAGACGGCCAGCATGCGTCCCGAGCGGCCGAAGAACGGATCGGAGGCGACGTCGAAGTCGGCGTCGAGGCCGATGGCGCGCAGCAGCCCGATCGCGCGGTCGCGCCACAGCTCGCGCCACTCCATGACCGCGTCGGGCTCGCCGATGCGGACCATCTCCCGCTGGTGGAACATCTGCAGCCGTGCCGGATCGCCGGACGGCTCGTTGCGGAACACGTAGCTCCCGCCCGCGTCGATGGTCACGCCGCCCGCCGGCAGCGGACCGCGCTGGGCGATGGCGGGGTAGACCGGGTAGCACGCCGCCGGGGTCAGGACGAGCTCTGTCTGCGCCTGGAAGCCGCTCCAGTCGCCGTGCGCGGACGCGGTCTCGGCGAGCTCCAGCGCGTCGCGCTCCGAGCCCTCGAAGCCGAAGACCGACGCGCCGAGGTGCGGAAACGACTTCAGGTAGCCCGTCGACTCGAGGTTGCGCTTGGGGAGCACGGGCGGGAAGCGCAGACGCTCCGCGCCGTCGTCGCCACCCGTGCGCGTGATCAGCTCGTCGACGGCCTCGCGGACCTCCTCGAACGCCGATCCACGCCCGTACACGCCGGGGACGCCGGAGTCGATCAGCAGCCCGGCCGCCAGCAGCTGCTCGAGGAAGGCCGTCTCCTCGGGGGTCCCAACGCGCACCTCGGCCATCAGACCTCTTTGGCGATGAGGAGCAGGCTGGCGTTGGTCTGGTGGATGCGCTCGTTAGCGACCATCAGGCAGGCCGACATCGAGTCGCGCAGATGCCGGCCGACCGCAAACGGGGTGTCGTTCTTGAAGCCCACGATCCCGGTCACGCCCATGGCGCCCTGGCAGATCCGCGGCGCCGCGTCCGAGGCCGCGATCTTGAGGTTGTTGAAGCGCAGGATCGCGCTCATGGTCGACAGCCACTCGCGGTCGTCATCCATGTGGGAGCAGTAGTCGTTGAGACCCATGCACACCTCCGCACGGAGCATCGCCAGTTCGCTCATGACCTGCGAGAGCTTCGCCGCGCTCGGCGGCGGCGCGCCGGGCGCGCGCTTGGCCGCGACCTTGACGAAGGCGCGGGCCCGGTCGAAGGCCTCCGTGGCGATGCCGAGCCAGAGATGCGACCACAGCACGTGCGAGACGGGCACCATCGACTCCGGTGCGATGGTCGAGAAGGGGACGGCGATGACCTGGTCGGGGGAGACGGTGGCGCCGACGACGAAGCCCGGAGAGCAGGTGCCACGCATCCCGAATGGGTCCCAGGTGCCCTGCGGCTCGAGCTGGTGCTGGTCGGTCCGGGTGAGCACGGCGACCTGGTCGGAGGGCTCGGACTCGGCGGTGCGGCGGACGGTGACCAGCAGATCGTCCGCGTAGGCGCCGTAGGAGACGGTCGGAGCCTGCTTGACGAAGCGCAGCATCCCGTCCCCAGCCGGCTCGAGGCCCGCGACGGACTTGCCCATGTCCCCACCGGTCCCCATCTCGGAGGTCACGGAGGCGATCAGGCGCTGCTCGTCGGCGACGCGGCGCAGGTGGTCGTCGAAGAACGGCTGCCCCGCGCCGTGGCGCGCGATCGAGACGACCTGGATCTGGTGCATGGCGAAGACCATCGCGCTGGCGCCGCACCGGCGGCCCAGCTCGAAGCAGGCCTGGGCCAGCGCGGCGAAGGACACGCCTTCGAGGTAGGCGGAGAGCGCGCGCTGTTCGCGCAGCGCGTCGATCGTCTCCACCGGGAAGCGCGCGTTCGCGTCGACGTCCAGCGCGTGCCGCGCGGCGACGTCATCGGCGATCTGGCGAACGCCGGCCAGGAAAGCGGCGTCGGCGTCCACGGTCTCCTCGGTGACGGTCACGCCGCCTGCTCTGCTTCGACCAGCGAGCCCACGGCCTCGGCCATGTTCGCGATGGTCTCGAAGACGCTGCGCTTGAGCATGGCGTCGGGGAACTCGACGTCGAACTCGTCTTCGAGCGCGAGCATCACCTGGACACTGGCGTGCGACGTCATCCCGGCCTGGTAGAGATCGTCGTGGTTGCCCAGGGTGGCGGCGTCCACGCTCAGGCGGGCATGGTCGGAAAGGATTGTGCGAATGCGGTCGGTCATGGGTCGGTCCTCTCGGGGTCTGCTCACGTATCGGCCGTTGCGTCGGAAACTTTCGTCTGGGCGACGACGACCGCAGAGGCTAGACCGGCCTCGTGGGTGAGGGAGACCGCGAGGTCGACGATGCCCGCCGCCGCGGCGCGCTCCGCCGCCACGCCCGACAGGGCCAGATCCGTGTGCCCGCCGGGATGGCGGCGGACCTCCATCGCCGGCCAGGGCACGCCGCCGTCGCCCGCGCGAAGCGCCTTCAGCGTCGCCTCCTTCGCGGCGAAGCGGGCGGCGAGCCGCTCCGGCTCGCCCGCGGACTCCGCGACCTCGCGTTCGGTGAAGACCCGGCGCAGGTATCGCTCCCCGTGGGCGTCGAGCGCCGCGCGGACGGCGTCCACGGAAACGGTGTCGATGCCGACGCGCAGGGCCATGGAGCGCACACCATGCCATCTGGCTCATCAGGCGTCCAGTTGCGCAGCGATCCCCTCAAGCGCTGGCTCTTGTGTCCCGATCGAACCCACATGGGCAGCGTCCGCACCGTCTCAGCCACTTCGTCGACTTCACCCGCGCGGACGCTCTCCGTCCGCAGGGTCCTCGATGTTCTCGTCTCCCTTGGGCTGCTGCTGCTTCTGCTCCCGCTCATGGTGCTCCTTGCCGTGCTGGTCCGCCAGACCTCGAGCGGCCCGGTGCTGCGCCGCGAGCGCACCCGCGATCGCCGCGGGCGCCCCGTCGAGGTGCTCAGCTTCCGCACCACGATCGACGGCGGTCACACGGACCACCACCGCCGCCTGCGCGCGGTTGTCGGCGCGCGGCACCACGCGCAGGAGACCGCGATCGGCCGCTTCATGCTGGCCACGCGCACCCACCGCCTCCCGCGCCTGATCAGCATCCTCAGCGGCAACGCGTCGCTGATCTAGCCGTAGTCTGCCCGGGCGATGCCGTCCGGCCGGATCCGCGTGCTCGGTCTCGTCGACCGCCTGGATGACTCCTCCGCGGGGGCCGAGCGCGCCGCGCTCGCCCTCGCCGTCAACCTCCCGCGCGACCGGTTCGACGTGTGGCTGTGCACCAGCCGTCTTGCGGGGGGCGAACCCCTCGAGGAGCTTCTCGCCTCCGGCGCCCGTCACGTGCACCTCGGGCGGACGGCCACGTTCGACCTCGCTGGTCACCGCCGGTTCGCGGCCCTGCTGCGCGCGCTGCGCCCGGACGTGCTGCACGCCCACATGTACGGCTCGAACGTCTGGGGATCGATCTTCGGGCGCGTGTTCCGCGTCCCCGCGGTCGTCGCCCACGAGCACACGTGGTCCTACGAGGGCCAGTACGTGCGGCGGGTGGTCGACGGCCTCGTGATCGGCCGGCTCGCCGACGCCTTCCTGGCCGTCTCGTCGGCCGACGCCGAGCGCATGCACCGCTTGGAGCGGGTGCCCCGCGCGAAGATCGAGGTCGTCCCGAACGCCTGGTCGCCGCGCCCGGCCGCAGCCGCCGGCGACCTCCGCACCGAGCTCGGCATCCCTGCCGGCGCCGCCGTCGCGGCGGCGGTCATGCTGATGCGGCCCCAGAAGCGACTCGACGTGCTGCTGGACGCGTTCGCCCGCCTACGCGCCAACCTGCCCGACGCCCGGCTGATCGTGGCCGGGGACGGCGAGGAGCGGGCGGCCGTGGAGGCCGGCATCGTCCGGCGCGGATTGGGCGCCGCGGTGCACCTGCTCGGCTACCGGGAGGACACCGCGGCGGTCTGGGCGGCGGCCGACGTGATGGTCATGAGCTCCGATTTCGAGGGCATGCCGCTTTCGTTGCTGGAGGCGCTGGCGGCGGGCGTCCCCGTCGTCGCGACGAACGTCGGAGGCATCCCGGACGTGGTCGACGAGCGTTGCTCGATCCTCGTCGAGCGCCGCGATCCGGAAGCGCTGGCCCGTGGGCTGGCGACCGTGCTGAGTGACCCGGACCGCCGGGCCGCCATGGCCGTCGCGGCGCGTGCGCGCGCCGGCGACTTCACGGTTGCCAAGTACGCCGAGCGCTGCGCCGGCGTCTACGAGCGGCTCCTGGCCGCTCGCCTCCGCTAGCCGAGGGCGGCCAGGCAGGCGGCGCGCTTGCGCTTGGGCAGCCGCTTGCAGGCCCGCACCGCGTCAGGGGACACCGTGGAACCGCCGCTGGCGCTGAAGGCCTTGTCGTCGACCTCGATGTGGGCGGCTTCCACCGGCGGGACGTTCGTCGTCGGCGGCGGCGCGGTGCCGTCCTCCGGCGCCGGGATCGTCGGCACCGGCACCGGCGGGACCGGGGTGACCGCGGGCGTGGCCGGCGCGGGTGTGGCCGTCGGGGTGGAGGTGGGCGTGGGCGTCAGGGTCGGGTGCGGTGTGGGCGTCGCGGTGGCAGTGGGAGCCGGTGTGGCGGTGGGGGCCGCCGTCGTGGTCGGTGCCGGCGTCGCCGTCGGACTCGGCGTGGCCGTCACGGACGGCGTCGCGGTTGGCGTCGGCGTCGGGGTGGGTGCGGTCGCGGTGTCCTCGGGGATCGCGCGCAGCTTGGCGGCCGTGTCGTAACCGACGACGCTCAAGCACCCGCTGGTGCTGGCCAGGCGGTAGTCGCCGTGGGCCGGGTCGACGTAGGCCGGAGCGGCGATCACGTTGCCAGTGGCGGTGAAGCCACCCAGCGACACGTCCACGTTGGTCTGCCCCGGGTTGTTGACGCAGTTCGACGACGCGCGGTTCCCTGTCCCCACGGCCTTGCCCCACCACGAGTGGATCCCGGGCCGGATGCGGGAGTTGGTCACGACGTTCTGGGAGACGACGTTGCCTGTAGAGGCGGCGTCGCCCTCGCCGGCGAAGATGACGCCGCTGCCGTTGCCGTCCATCACGTTGTGGGAGACGGTCACGTTGGTGGCGTCGGGGTAGAAGTGGACCGCGTAGGCGCTGGAGCGCAAGAACAGGTTGTCCGTGATGAGCCCGCCGTCGACCGACTCCAGGTAGACGGCGTGGTCGTAGATGGTGTCGGCCGGGTCACCGCAGTCGTGGAAGACGTTCTCCCGGATGGTCACCCGGGCGGGACGGCCCCAGCCGGGGGCGCCGAAGGAGGAGCAGATCGCGGTCGCGCGATTGGTGATGTCGTTGCGAGCCAGGACGACGTCGTTGCCCATCACCTGGATGCCGACCGTCTTGTCCGGGGTGGCCCGGCGGACGTCGAGGTCGAGGTTGGAGATGGTGACGTTGTCCGACCCCGCCGGCACGTAGACCAGGCCGCGCAGGGTCGCCCGCTGGCCCGGCGTGCTCCGGATGACGATCGGCGCTCCGGGGGTCCCGCCGTGGTTGACGCGCAGCACGTTGGCGCCCGCGTAGGGCTCTCCGTAGGTGCCCGAGTCCAGGCATCCGATCTGGCCCGGGGTCAGCGCGTCGGCGAGCTTCTGGGCGGTCAGGTAGGGAGACGCCTGAGTGCCCGTGCCCACGTCGGAGCCGAAGGGTGACGCGTAACGGCTGCAGGTGACGACGGCGGCGTGGGCTGACGCGGCCGCGGTTGCGAAGACCAACACGAGCAGCGGGAACAGCAGGCGGCGGGGCATCGTCGTCTGCATCGACACCCGGCCGCGGATGCGCGAAGGAGCGCGGACGATTCGGACGAACGTCCGGCCGTCAGGGCGTCAGGAGCTTGATCGCGGCCGCCGACAGCGCGGGCGGCACGACGCCGTCGCAATGGTTGATGCCCACGACGTTGGCTACGGTGGCGAAGCCCCGACCCTCTGTGGCGGGCGCATGCGAGACGCAGTTGTCCCGGGCGACGTTGCCCCGGCCGGTGCGCCCGCCCCAGTAGGACGTGATGTCCGCCTCGCTGGTCGAGTCTCCGATGACGTTGCCCTCGACCAGGTTGTTCGACGAGGCTTCGTCGCCCTCGCCGGCGAAGATCACGCCCCCGCCGTTGCCGATCATGACGTTGTCGCGGACGACGCTGCGCTGGGCGTCCGGGTACAGGTGCACGGCGTAGCCGCCGGCGCGGATGATCGTGTTGGCCACCACCCTGGTGCGCCGGGCCGAGGCGACGTAGATGGCATGGTCGAGCATCCGGTTGCCGGGGTCGCCGCAGTCGTGCAGGACGGAGTCGCGGATGACGGTGCCGGTCGCCCGTGCCCCGCCCACGCCGAGTACCACGCAGGTCTTGGTGGCGCCGTTGGTGATCTCGTCGCGCACCAGGCGCGTCGCGCGGGCGTTGAGCTGGACGGTGAGCTGGCGATCGCGCAGGTACGACGTGGGATCGTCGATGGTCAGATCGGAGATGGTCACGTTGTCGGACCCCCGGGGGACGTAGACGACCCCGCGCAGCGTCGCGCGCTCGCCCGGGAAGGAGCGCAGCGTGAGCGGCCGGCCCGGCCGGCCCCCGTGACCGAAGCGCGCGGCGTACCCGGGCGCGCCGCGCCCGTCGTAGCGCCCGGCCCGCAGGCAGCCGGTCTGCCCGGGACGCAGCCGGTCGATGACCGCCTGCGCGCTGCGCAGCGGGGCGTCGGCGGTGCCGGCCGCGCCGTCGGCGCCGGCGGGGGAGGCGACGACGTCGCACGTGGCCGCCGA
The DNA here is from genome assembly GCA_964242305.1 of uncultured Solirubrobacteraceae bacterium. Classification (GTDB taxonomy): domain Bacteria; phylum Actinomycetota; class Thermoleophilia; order Solirubrobacterales; family Solirubrobacteraceae; genus DATLGB01. The sequence continues at coordinate 70,729 of CAXTBB010000011.1, read as the reverse complement.
CACCGTGCCGACCGGGCCGCCGCAGGCGATCAGCCAGAAGCAGAGGGAGATGAGGGGGGCGAGGCGCAGAGACACGGCGAGGGGCGGCGAGACAGGGGCCACGAAGTACATCGGATACGGACGTCGCGAGCCTGAGGCCACCCGTCCGTCTGGCGACGGATGGGTCATTGCCGCAACGTGCGCAGGTCGCGCAGGTCGTCGCGACCGAGCTCGCGCGTCGCCACCAGCACGCCCAGGTAGGCCGCGGGGCACCCGACGACGCCCAACGCCCACTGGGCGGCGCTCAGGTCCCGCGTCCCGATCGCCAGGAGCACGCCGCCCGCCGCGACGGCGGCCAGCAGCGAGCGCAGCACCGTCGGGAGCAGCACGCCGAGGTGCAGGTCGAGGGTCGTGGAGCACAACCGCAGGTGCGCCGGCACGTACAGCGCGAAGGCCAGCGAGGTCCCGATCGCGGCGCCCTCCACGCCGATCACCGGCAGCAGTGCGAGGTCGACGGCGGCGTTGAGCGCCAACGACGCCATGACGATGCGCACGCGCCGCCCTGCGGCCCCGATGAAGATCGTGCTCTGGGTGATGAGCGGAGCGAGCCCCAGCAAGAACGTGTACGGCGTCAGGGTTTGCATGACCGCCGGCGCCTCGCGATAGCCGGGCCCGAGCAGGAGGTCGATGATGGGGTCCGCCCAGACCAGCAGCGGGACGACGATGAGCGCCTGCACGAGCAGCATCAGGCGGAGGCCGACCATGAACGTCGTCGTGTCCGGGCTGTCCCCGGCCAGCCGCGGCGCGATCGCCGACCCGACCGCCTGGCCGACGTACCCGGCCAGCACGATGAAGCGCATGGGGGCGGCGAACTCCCCGACGTCGCGAGCGGACAGCAGCGCCCCGATCAGCAGGGCGTCGAGGTAGTTGTAGATCACATAGGCGCTGCCGAGGATGATCAGGGGGCGCGCGTACGCGAGGATCGAGCGCTGGAGGTCCCGATCGACGTCCCGGCGCAGCGACGGCCGGCCGATGGCGCGCGAGAGCAGCAGCATGGCCAGCCCGAGACCGACGGCGTACCCGACCGCCCGGCCCAGCAGCGCGCCGGCCGCGCCGAGTCCGAGCACGACCAGGGAGATGCTGGCGGTCGCCTCGACCAGGCTCTCCCAGAAGATCACACGGGTGTTGACGGCGACGCGGAGCAGAGCGCCGAAGACGCTCGTGTAGAGCATCAACTGACTCTCGAGGAACAGCGAGGCGGCGACCGCCCGCAGCGGCCAGGTCAGGCCGGGCTCGCCGTACGCCGAGGCGATCACCGGCGCCAGCAGGACGAGTGCGACGGCGATGACGGCGCTTCCGATCACCTTCAGGCGCAGGGCGGCGTCGGTGACACGCCGCAACTCGGCGGGGTTCTCGCGCTCGCGGGCGGTGAACATCGACACCGCGGTCGCGATCCCGAAATCGGCCAGGACGATGGCGATCGAGCTGACGCTCAGCGCGAGAGAGAAGACGCCGAACTCGTGCGGACCGAGTGCGCGGACGAGATAGAGGGTGAGTGCCGCTGTGAAGCCCGCCGTGACGACCTGGCCCACCAACCCGAAGAAGGTGTTGGCGACGACGCCCGCCGGTTCGGGCGCCGGCTCTCCGCCGGCCACGGCGGTTGGCTCGGTGGCACCGGACACGTCGCGCGAGCATACGGGCGGTGCCTGGGACGCCGGATACGCTCCTGGGGTGCCCCAGGTCCGCGTTCTCGGCGTGGCGCAGGACTCAGGCGGCAAGTGGACCGGGCTGTACGACGGGCTCGCCGCGCACTTCGAGATCGTCGACGTCATCCGGCCGGTGCTCACCCGACCGCTCTTCGCGCTGCTCGCCGCCCGCACCGTGCATCCCAGCGTGACGGCCTGGAAGCTGCGCATCGACTACTCGCGCCTGCACTTCGCGGGGCGCACGTTCGTGGTCGAGCGCGCGCTGCGCCGCCACGTAGGCGACTATGACGTCATCGTGCAGACGCAGACCCTCAACGCCCCCGGCGGCCGCAGCCGGTCGGCGCCCTACGTCCTGTACACGGATTCCACGCAGGCGCTGAACGAGCGCTATCGCTTCGGTGGGCTCCCGACGACGCTCACGCGGCTACGCGCGCTCCAGGACCGAGAGCGCCGGGTCTTCACCGGCGCGTCGCACGTCTTCACCATGAGCGAGTTCGCCCGCGGTTCCGCGATCTCGGACTACGGATGCGACCCGGCGCGGGTCACGGCGGTCGGCGCCGGCGCGAACCTGGACATCGTCGCCGCGCCGCCACCGCGCCCCGACCGGCCGCGGGCGCTGCTCGTGGGCCTCGAGCTGGAGCGCAAGGGCGGCCACGAGGTGCTCGCGGCGTGGCCCGCGGTTCGGGCGGCGGTGCCCGACGCGGAGCTCGTGATCGTGGGGCCGCCGCCCGGGCCGGACGCCTCGGGCGTACGCTGGACGGGACGGGTGGAGTCACGCGCCGAGCTGGCGGCCCTCTATGCCTCCGCCACCGTGTTCGTGCTGCCGACCCTGTGGGACCCGTGGGGCCTCGTCTATCACGAGGCGATGGCCAACGGCCTGCCCTGCATCGGCACGGATGCCTTCGCCGTGCCGGAGATCATCGACGATGGGGTGACCGGCCGGCTCGTCCCTCCCCGCGACCCCGGTGCGGTCGCGGACGCGCTGATCGAACTGCTGGGTGACCCGGACCGCGCGGCGGCGATGGGAGCCGAGGCGCTGCGGCGGGTGCGCGAGGACGCGTCGTGGGCGGCCGTCGCGGCGAAGATGGCCCCGGGCATCGAGGCGGTGGCGCGATGACGGCGCGCTACGAGGCTCCGGTGTGGATGGTGCCCGTGCTCACGGCGCTGGTGGCCGCCGCGCTCGGGCTCGTCGCCGTCGTGGCGCCACTCGTGGCGATCGGCGGCGCGGCCGCGATCGCCTTCGTCTCCCTCGTCGTCCTTGACCTCACCGCCGGAGTGATCATCTTCACCTTCACGAGCTTCACCGAGGTCCTGCCCGGGTTCGGCGCGCTCTCCGCGGCCAAGCTGCTGGGCGGCGTCCTGGTGCTGTCGTGGCTGGCCGCCTCTGCGGCGGCGCCCGGCGCGCGTCCGCGCTTCGGGTCCAAGCACCGCGGCATCGTCGTCCTGGGCGCGCTCTTGATGGCGTGGGTCTCCGCCGGGTTGATCTGGGCCGAGGCCCCCGACGCGGTCATCGACGCGCTCCAGCGGTTCGGCCCCAACCTGCTGCTGTTCGGGATCGTCTACGCCGGCGTCCGGGAGGACAAGGATCTGCGCCGGGTGCTGATGGCGTTCGTCGCCGGCGTGCTCGTCAGCACGGTCTACGGCGCCTTCATCGCACCGGCGGACGCCGACGCCGCGGCGGAGGGCCGGATCAGCGGCGCGGGCGTCGACCCCAACGAGCTGGCCGCCGCGCTCGTCGCCGGGATCGCGATGTGCGCCTTCGCCGTCCTGACCCGCGGGTACGCGGTCGCGGTGCGCGCGCTGGCGGCGGTGCTCATCCTGGTGCTGTTCTTCTCGCTGGTCGTCACGGCGTCGCGGACGGGGATCATCGCGCTCAGCTCGGCGACGGCGTGCGCGGTCCTCTTCGCCGGTCCCGGCCGCCGATTGCCCGCGGCGATCCTGGCCGTCGTCGTGCTCGGGCTCGGCGCCGCATACATCACACAGGCCGCCCCGCAGGAGGCCCGCACGCGCCTGCAGGAGTTCGGCAACGGCAGCGGGCGCACCGACATCTGGCGGGTCGCCGAGCGCGTCGCGCGCGCCCACCCCGTCGTGGGGGTCGGCGCCGGGAACTTCACGGTCGTCTCCAAGCACTACCTGTTCGACGCGGGCGACATCCAACGCGTCGACTTCATCATCGACAGCCCGAAGGTCGTCCACAACCTGTATCTCGGTCTGTGGGCGGAGCTCGGGCTCGTCGGCCTGACGATCTTCATGGCCATCGTGGCCGCCGCCATGCGCTGCGGCGTCCAGGCGGCGTGGGCGTTCCACAGGGCGGGCGACACCGCCATGGAACTGCTGTCGCGCTCGGTGATCGTGGCGACGGTCGCGCTGCTCGCCGCCGGCATGTTCATCTCGATGGAGCACGAGAAGTCGCTATGGATCCTGCTCGCCCTCGGTCCGTGCCTGCTGCGGCTCGGGCGTGCCGCCGAGGCGCGGGCGGCCCCGTGAGCGCCGAAGCCGACCGCATCCGTGACGAGTATCGGCGGCGGGCCCAGGCGGGAGACGACCGCTACGCGTTCACCGAGCCCGCGCAGATCCTCATCGTGCAGGAGACGGAGCGCCTGGCCGTCGAGGCGCTCAGGCGTGCGGGTGGGCTGCCGCTCGCCGGCCGGTCCGTGCTCGACGTCGGGTGCGGGGGGGGCGGATGGCTGGCGCGCTTCGAGAGCTGGGGCACCGAGCGAGACCGCCTCGCCGGTGTCGACCTCGTCGCGGCACGCGCCGAGCGCGCCGCGCACCGGCTGCCGGGTGCCGACGTCCGGGAGGGCGACGCCACGTCGCTGGCGTGGGACGACCAGTCGTTCGACGTCGTCTTCCAGAGCATGATGCTGTCGTCGGTGCTCGACGGTGCCACGCGCGCGGCCATCGCCGGCGAGATGACGCGCGTGCTGCGCCCGGGCGGCCTGATCCTCTGGTACGACTTCTTCGTGTCCGAGCCGCGCAACGCGAACACGCGCGGCGTCGGCCGCCGCGAGCTGCGCCGGCTGTTCCCGGACCTGGAGCCCACCCTGCGCCGGGCCACCCTGGCGCCGCCGCTGGCCCGTGCCCTGGCCGGACGCGCGCGGCCCGTCGCGGTCGCGCTGTCGGGGCTGCGCCTGGCCGACACCCACCTCGTCGGAACACTGAGAAAGGCGGCGGCGTGACCGACTGCGAACAGGGAGCCACCGAGCTCAACACCGTCGACCAGGCACTCGAGCGACTCGCGGAGTGGCGCGGCCACGTCCCGCGCCTCGTGGCCCGCCTGCGGCCGTTCATGGCGCTCGAGCCAGGGGATCCGGTCCTCGACGTCGGCGCCGCGCAGGGCGTGACCGTCACGGCCTTCCTCGAGCACGGCTACGCCGCGCGCGGCGTCGAGCCCTCCCTCGACGCGCTCTCGACCCGTCACGCCTTCGCGGAGGCGACCGGCGTTCTGACCGAGATCGTCGAGGGCGTGGCCGAGGCGCTGCCGTTCGAGGACGGGGAGTTCCAGTACGTGCACGTCTACTCGGTGCTCGAGCACGTGGACGATCCGTGGGCCGTGTTCCGCGAGGGCTACCGCGTCCTGCGCCCCGGGGGAGGGATGTTCTTCTCGACCACCAGCCACCTCTCGCCGCGGCAGAACGAGATCGCGCGCTTCCCGGGCTTCCCCTGGTACCCCGACCGCGCTCGCCGGGCGATCATGGACTGGGCGATGCGCGAGAAGCCGTGGCTCGTCGGCCACACGACCCGCCCCGCGTATTGGTGGTTCGACAACCGCGAGGTGGTCCGCCGGCTGCACGAGGCGGGCTTCGCGCGCACGGTCGACCAGTGGGAGATGCGGGCGGCCGCGGGGGAGGCCACCGGGCTTCGCCAGCGCGTATTGGAGGTGGCGGCATCCTCCCCGCCGGCCCGGCTGGTCGGCAACCTCGCCGTCGAGGGCCTCGAGTACCTGGCCGTCAAGCCGCGATGAACGCCAGCAGGCGCCGGCGCTCGGCGTCCTGCGTCCGCGCGCGCGCCCGTTCGAGCCCCGCGGCGACCAACCGCTCGCGCAGCGCGTCCTCGCCGAGCATGCGGCGGACGGCGTCCGCGGCCGCCTTCGCGTCCCCAGGCGGGATCAGCAGCGCAGCTCCCTCGGCGACCTCGGGGACCCCGCCAACCGCGGTGGCGACCACGGGCGCGCGGGCGGCGAACGCCTCCAGCAGGACCTGGGGGAGGCCCTCCGTCCAGGAGACGTGCAGGAACAGGTCGCAGGACCGGTAGCGGTCGAACAGGCCGCCGTCGAGCGGGACGTACCCGAGCAGCTCGGCCCGTTCGTCGACCCCGAGCTGCTCGAGGCGGGCGCGCAGCTCGGGTTCGAGCGGGCCCTCGCCGACGATCTGCAGCCGGTAGCCGTCGCCGAGCTCGGCCAGGACGTCCGCGAGCAGGAGCGGGTTCTTCTCCGTCTCCAGGCGCCCCACCGAGAGCAGCGTGCGGCCGCCGCCGGACGGCGCGCGGGGCGCCTCGAGGTCGCCGTCGCGGACGAAGGAGACGGCGAGCTGATGCGCCCCGGGATGGCGGGCCGCCAGCGCCGGGCCGACGGCGGTCACCCGCGCGACGCGCCCGAGCGCGCGCCAGACGGCGTCCATCAGCCAGAACGCGAGCAGCGGTCCGCGACGGCCCGGAAAGCGGTTGCGGGCGTAGGCGAGCGTGTCCTGACGGACCCCGAGGACGAGCCGCCGGCGACGCATCAGGGCGAGGACCGCGAGGACGACCGCCATCGGGCTCGGTCCGTTGACCCAGACCGCGTCGACCCGTCCCAGCACGCGCCAGCACTCGCGCACGGTGCCCCTGAGCGCGCGGACGACGGCACCGACGTCGGCCGCGTTCTCGTAATGCGGCAGCGGCACGAAGCTGTCGGGCGCGGGGACCGCGTAATGCGAGCGACCCGGGGTTGGGTCCAGACGGCCGAGGACGGTGAGAGCCTCGACCCCGTCGGCCAGGCCGAACATGAACAACGGGAACGCCCGGTGGACCGTCAGCGTCCCGTCGGTGTCGCGCTGGTAGATCGCGTCCTCGTAGGCGGCCAGCCTCACGCCAGCACCCGTCTCACCGCGCCGGCGATCGCGGCGGCGGGGAGACCCTCTTGACGGACGCCGGCGATCAGGCCGAAGCCGTAGGCCAGGTGCATGGTCGCGTGGACCAGCGGGAGCGCGGCGGCGTCTCCCGGCGACGCGTCGGCGCGGGCGGCGGTGACAACGAGTGCGGCGGCGTAACCGCCCAGGCCGAGGCGTGCGATGCGGCTGAACGGCGCGGCCAGCACGGTGGCGGCGACGACGGGCGGGAGCAGGTGCGACGGGCGCATCGCCTGCGGGTGGCGGCGGAACGTCTTGACCTTGTGCAGCCCGTACTGCCAGTACTGGCGGCGCAGGCTCGCCAGCGAGTCGCGCGGCAGGTACTGGGCCGCCATCGCGGGGACGCAGACGTGGGCGCCCGGCTCCGTCTCGTGCAGCCGGAAGGCCAGCTCGCAGTCCTGGTCGGTCAGCCAGGCCTCGTCCCAGCCGCCTGCGCGCTCGAGGACGTCGCGGCGCCACATCCCGGTGAAGCCGGTGTCGACCTCGAACTCGGCGTCCCCGGCCGAGCGAAAGGCAGCGCCGCCGGTGCCCAGGGAGGTCGACAGCGCCAGCGCGACCCGGTCCGACCACGGCCGCCCGTCCCCGACGGCGAGCTGCGGGCCGCTGACGTGCGTGGCGCCGCCGCGCCGAAGCCGGTGGACACCCAGCCGCAGGTACTCGGGCGGATAGCGCGTGTGGGCGTCCATGCGCGCGACGAACTCCCCGCGGGCGGCTCGCAGGCCGAGGTTGAGCGCGAAGGGCGTGCGCCGGCGGGGATTGTCGAGGACGCGAATGCGCGGGTCGGCGGCCGCCCGCTCGGCCAGGATCGCCCGGCTGGCGTCCGTCGAGCCGCCGTCGATGAACAGGAACTCGACCTCGCCGTCGAAGTCCTGGCCCTGCATCCGGTTGACCACGTCGTGGAGGTGAGACTCCTCGTTCAGCACCGGTGTGAGCACGCTGACGTCCACCGCGACGTCAGGCCTCGGCGGGGTACGGGGCGCCGACGGGCTGCCGCCGGCTCAGACGCCGGCCGAGCTGCTGGGCGGGAAGCTCGACGTACCGCTGCCCAAGGGTCGCGAGGGCGACGGAAAGGGCCCACACGATCGGGAACGCCAGCGCGGGCCGATCCGTCTCCCCGATCAGGTGCAGGACACCGAGCAGGACGACGGCGTGGACGAGATAGAGGCTGTAGGAGATGCGCCCGAAGAACTGCGGCACCGACCGGCGCAGCAGCCGCTTGGCCGCTCCGTCCTGCACCAGGACGATGACCAGTGCGGCGCCGATCGTGTTGACGATGACGTCGACCAGGTCGAGGTGCGCCAGACGCTCGAGCGGCCCGGGGAGCGGCCCGGCGGGGATCACGTCGCGCCAGCTGAGCGCGACCGCCGCGACGATCCACAGCACCGCGCGCACCCGTGGCCCGGTCGCCACCAGGCGCTCCTGCAGCGATCGGCGGTGGCCGGCCAGCAGGATCCCGACGACGAAGCACAGCACGTACTCCCCCGTCCGGAAATAGTCGGTCCCCGTGATGACCGAGCTGCCGATGACGTAGCAGACCGTCGCCAGGGCCAGCGCGGCGCCGAGGCTGCGAAGGGGACCGAACGCGAGCACCGCGGCCGCGAGCAGCGGGAAGACCAGCGAGATGCGCATCTCGTGGACCAGGGACCAGATCACCGGGTCGAACGCGTCGTTGTGGAAGGACGGGATCAGGGCGACGTGGGCGACGATGCTCTCGAGCCCCGGCTCGTGCATCCACTTGGTGTTGAACCACTCGCTGAGGCCCGCGTTCGTGTCCCCGATGAACGCCAGCGACGCGACGACGGCGAGGACCACGGCCGCTGCGTAGGGGATCCACAGCCGGCAGAACCGCCGGATCAGGAACGCGCTGTAGCTGTCGCCGCCGTTCGCGAGCATCGGCAGCGTCAGCACGAACCCGCTCAGGACGAAGAAGACCATGACCGCCGCCGAACCGGAGATCAGCAGGTTCAGCGGGGTGTACTTGAGCAGGTTGAGCGCCGTCACCCCGTCGCCGCGCGTCCCGGTGGCAAAGGCGGGTAGGACGGTGGCCGAGTGGCCGAACATCACGGAGAGCGCCGCGAGTCCGCGCACGGCGTCGAGCTCCTTCAGGCGTCGTGGTGTGGGCGGTGTGGCGCTCACTGGTCCGGACGGTATCGGCCGTAAACTCAAAATCCTTGGCCGAACGCCGTCTCCACGGACTCCAGCGGGTGCTGGGCACGAACGCCCTCTTCGCCACGGCATACGGCAACGTCGGCTCGTCGATCTACTACGCGCTCGGCCTGGTCGCCTCCTACGCGCTGGGCCTGACGCCGATCGTGTTCATGATCACCGGCGTCTTCTTCTTCATGACGGCGGCGTCGTACGCGGAGGCGACGGCGATGTTCCCCGAGGCGGGCGGGTCGTCGTCGTTCGCGCGGCGGGCGTTCAACGAGTTCTGGTCCTTCTTCGCCGCCTGGGCGGGGATGCTCACATACACGCTGACCGTCGCGATCAGCGCGTTCTTCGTCCCGCACTACCTGGGCGGGCTGTTCTGGGACTTCCTGCGGCACTCGCCGGGGGACATCATCGGCGGCGCGGTGGTGGTCGCCGGCCTGGTCGCGCTCAACATCCGCGGGACGGAGGAGTCGACCTCGGTCAACGTCCTGCTCGCGGTCATCGACTTCGCCACCCAGCTGCTGCTGGTCCTGCTCGGCGTCTTCGTCGTCTTCTCGCCCGATGTGCTGGTCTCCAACGTGGACCTGGGGACGGCGCCGACGTGGTCGCAGTTCGTGCTGGCGATCCCGATCGGCATGCTCGCCTACACGGGCATCGAGACGATCTCGAACATGGCCGAGGAGGCCATCGACGAGACGATCACGATCCCGAAGGCGATCAACCGCGTCCGCCTGGCGGTGTTCGCCATCTACCTGACGCTGCCGTCGATCGCGCTGAGCGCGCTGCCGGTGCAGGCCGCGCGGGCCGGGGACGAGGCGGTCACGAGCGGAGCGGTCAAGGTCGGCGACATGTTCACCAACCTCGGGCTGACCGAGCAGCAGGGCGGCAGCGCCGGCGATCCGATCCTGGGGCTGGTGCGCGCGATGGACCTCGGGCCGCTGCAGGGGCCGACGGAGCTCTACGTCGGGCTGCTGGCCGCCACGATCCTGTTCCTGGCCACCAACGCGGGTCTGATCGGCGTGTCCCGGCTCGTGTACTCGATGGGCATCCACCGCCAGATGCCCGACGGGCTGCGCACGCTGCACCCGAAGTACGGGACGCCGTACATCGGGATCGCCCTCTTCGGGGGCCTGGCCATCGTGGCGCTGCTGCCCGGCCAGGCGGACTTCCTCGGCGGGCTGTACTCGTTCGGGGCGCTGCTGAGCTTCACGGTCGCCCATGTCTCCGTAGCGCGCCTGCGGGCGACGATGCCCGAGCGCACGCGCCCGTACCGGGGGCCTGGCAACCTGCGCATCGGCGACTACGACGCGCCCATGTTCGCGATCGTCGGCGGGACGTTCACCTTCGTCGCCTTCATCGTCATCGTCGTGCTCAACCCGGGGGTGGCGATCGCCGGCGTCACCTGGCTGGTGCTCGGGCTGATCATCTACGTCCCCTTCCGGCACTCGCTCGGCCTGGACCTCACCAGCACGCACAAGGTGGCGATCCCGCAGCCGGTCGTCGACCACGAGGCCGAGTACGACTCCGTGCTCGTCGCCCTCAACGGGGAGGACGGCTACAACCCGCGCATCGTGGCCACGGCGGCGAAGCTGGCGGCCCGCAAGCGGCACGGCATCCACCTGCTGGTGACGATCCCGGTGCCGTACGCGCTCAAGCTCGAGGAGCGGATGCCGGCGGCCGAGGCTGCCGCCGACTCGATGATCGAGCAGGCCCGCGTCGCCGGCGGGCGGCGGGTGACCGGGCACTGGGAGAAGGTGCGCCCGGGCCAGGCCGGGCGGCGCATCATCGAGGAGGCCGAGGACATGCGGGCGTCGGCGATCGTCATCGGGCTGCCGCGCCGGGTCGCGGGCGGGTCGCTGTTCGGCAAGACGCTGGAGACGGTGCTGGCCGACCGCCCCTGCCGCGTGGTCATCGAGTCGGCGCCCGACGACGCCGCCCAGCGGGGCGCGGCCGCGCTGGCGCTGCGGGCCGAAATGGCTGGCGCATGAGCGTCCGCACCCATCTGCTCCCGCTGGTCATGCTGCTGCTCGGGCTCGCCATCGTCGTGCGGACGGCGTCCGAGGGCGGCGGCGCGGGCTACCTCATCGGTGCGTTGCTGGCCGTCGCCGGCGGGCTGCGGCTGTGGGCCGAACGTAGTGAGGCCCAAAGCCTCCGAAAGGAACGCAAGACATATCTGCCGAACGATGACGAGCCCTCTGGGCGAGGCCGAGGGGCGCGGTGATGCGCAAGCAGCTCGGCTCGCCGGTCCTGTGGGGACTCGTGCAGGCGTTCGTCGCCGCCGGCTTCTACTTCTCGCTGGGCATCGTGGCGGAGCGGGCGGAGGGGTGGACGTGGCTCGTCTACCTGGCCGCCGCCGTCTTCTTCGTCCTCACGGCGATGTCGTACATGGAGGCGGCGTCGCTGCACCAGGAGCGCGGCGGGGCGACCATCATCGCCCGCTACGCGTTCAACGAGCTGGTCTCGTTCGTCGCGGGTTGGGCGATCATGCTCGACTACGTGATCCTGATCGCCCTCACGGCGTTCACGATCACGGACTACCTGGCCGTGTTCTGGTCGCCGCTGGGCCACGGCGGCCTGGAGCTGGCCGTGGCCGGCGGGGCGATCGCGCTGGCGGCGGGGATGAACGTGCGCGGCATCGACCCGCGCCGCTTCCTGCGCTTCTTCGGCTTCGCGCTCGGCGACCTCGCCGCGCAGGTGTTCCTGCTCGTCGTCGGGTTGATCGTCCTCTTCGACCCCGAGGTGATCGCGCACCCGGTGCGCTTCGGCGGGCCCGTCGAGCTCAAGGACATCTTCTTCGCCTTCCCGCTGGCGATCGTGGCGTTCACGGCGCTGGACGCCTCGTCGGGCTTCTCCGGGCAGGTGAAGGTCGGCCGGGCGGGGCTCAAGCGGCTGCTGGCGGTCCGCGTGCTGTCCCTCCTGGTCGCCTACGTCGGGCTGGCGCTGGTGGCGTCCTCGACCGTCGGGCCGCGGACGGGTGCGGGGGTGGTGGTGGGACCGGCATCTCGGGTCGACGCGCCGCTGCTGGGCGTGATCGCCGCCGTGCACCAGGACGGCTTGCGCGAGGTGCTGCGCGTGGTGGTCTCCATCTCGGCGACGCTCGTGCTCTTCACCGCCTGCCTGGGCTCGATGCTGGGTCTGTCCCGGCTCGGCTACGCGCTGGCCGTCAACCGCCAGATCCCGTCCGCGATCGGCCGGCTGCACCCGCGCTTCAAGACGCCGACGGTGGTCATCGGCATCGGCGCGCTGCTGGCCCTCATCCTGATCATCCCCGAGGACACCGAGTTCCTCGGCGCGATCTACGCGTTCGGCGCGACGCTGGCGTTCCTGATCGTCCACCTGAGCGTCCTCGTCCTGCGCCGGCGCGAGCCCGACCGCGACCGCCCCTTCCGCGTCCCCTTCGGCGTGCGCGGGCTCCCGATCCCGTCCATCCTCGGCGCGCTGATCGCGGGCGCGTCGCTCGTCGCCGTGCTCGCGCTGCACACCGCGGCGCGCTGGGTCGGGCCGATCTGGATGCTGATCGGCATCGCGCTCTACGTCGCCTACCGGACGGGGTCGGAGAAGTCGCTGACGCGGCGGCTGACCGTACCGGAGGACACGCTGACCCGGGAGGCGGGGCCGAGCGCCGAGTACGGGTCGATCCTCGTGCCCGTGTTCGGCAACGACCTCGACGACGACATCATGCAGACGGCGGGGCGGCTGGCGGCCGAGGAGCCGCTCGACTCCGACGAGGAGGACGACGGCGCGCAGATCGAGGCGCTGTGGGTGATGGTCATCCCCATGTCGCTGCCGCTCGACGGCCGCGTCCCCGACGCCGACGTCAAGCGCGCCCGCGAGCACCTCAACCACGCCAAGCGGGTCGGGGAGGAGTACGAGGGCGTCGTCGTCAACCCGTTCATCTCGCGGGCGCGCTCGGTCGGCGAGGCGATCGTCCGCGAGGCCCGCCGCCGCGGCGTCGAGGCGATCGTCATGCCCGCCGAGGAGCCGTCGCGCATCCGCGGCGGCGTCCTGCTGGGCGGCCGCGAGGGGCTGCGGTCGACGTTCGTGGGGGACACCACCCGCTACGTGATCACCAAGGCGCCCTGCCGCGTGATCCTGACGGCGCCGCCGAGCCGCAGCGGGCGCAAGATCCGCGAGCGCCCCGGCGCCCCGCCGCCCAGTGGCGATCCGGTCCGCCGTGCCTTCCACCTGCGCCGATAGGCTCCGCCGCCATGTTCATGCTCGTCGTCGGCGCGGGTCGGGTGGGGGCCGCCGTGGCCACCACCGCTTTACGCGCGGGTCACACCGTCTCCGTCCTAGACGAGGACCCGTTGTCGCACGAGCGGCTCGACGTGGAGCTCGGCCAGGCCTGGGAGGCCGCCGGCGGGCGCTTCACCATCGGCACGGCGCTGGAGATCGACGCGCTGCAGGAGGCCGGCATCGCCGAGGCCGACGTCTTCATCGCCTCCACCAACGGCGACAACACCAACCTCGTCGTCTCCCAGCTCGCCCGCTTGCGCTTCGAGGTCCCCAAGGTGATCGCCCGCATCCTCGATCCCCGGCGGGCCGCCTGGTACGCCGAGCAGGGCCTGCACACCGTGTGCCCGACCGCGATCGCCATCGACCAGCTCGAGCGCGCCGCCCTCGGCGACGGCGAGCCGGCCGTCGGCCGTCCCGGCGAAGAGGGCGTGTGACGGCGTGTACGTGATCGTCGCCGGGGCCGGCAAGGTCGGCTGGAACCTCGCCCGCGAGCTGCTCGAGAAGGACAACGAGGTGACGGTGGTCGAGGCCGACCGCCGCCGCTATCTGACCGTCGAGCAGGAGCTCGAGCACGCCGTCCAGTACGGCGACGCCACCGAGCTGTGGGTGCTCGAGCGGGCCGGCATCAACCGCGCCGACCTGGTGGTGGCCGTCACCGGCGACGACGAGGACAACCTGCTCATCTGCCAGGTCGCCAAGCAGAAGTACAACGTCGAGCGCATCATCGCCCGCTGCAACAACCCCCGCAACCTCGAGCTGTTCAAGCTGCTCGAGATCCAGCCGGCCGTCTCCGCCACCGACCTGATCCTGCGCCTGATCGAGCACGAGGTCCCCAAGTACGGCCTCGTCCATCTGCTCGACCTGCCTGAGGAGCGCCTCGAGATCATCGAGCTCGTCGTCTCCGACGGCGCCCCCGCCGCGGGCTGCTCCGTCGCCGATCTGAACCTCCCCGACGGCGCCCTCGTGGTCGCCGTCCTGCGCTCGGAGGGGGGCGGCTTCGTCCCTAAGGCGGACACCGTCATCGCCGCCGGCGACGAGGTCCTCGTCGTGCTCGATCCGGGGCTCGAGGAGACCATCACGGGCACCTTCGTCTCCGCCGCCGACCGCGACTAGCCCGCCTATACTTCCCCGCCGGCGAACACCACCGCCGACCTTGGGGAGTGGTGTAATTGGCAACACGCCAGTTTCTGGTACTGGTATTTGGGGTTCGAGTCCCTGCTCCCCAGCTCGCTACGCCGCGGCCTGCTCCGCCCAGTCGCGGTAGAGCGCGTAGTAGGCGCCCTCGGCGGCGATAAGCTCGTCGTGGGTGCCCTGCTCGGCGATGCGGCCGTGCTCGAGCACGATGATCCGGCCCGCGCGGCGGATGGTGGAGAGGCGGTGGGCGATCACGATCGCGGTGCGGCCGGCCAGCAGGCGGCGCAGCCCGTCCTCGATGCGCGTCTCCGTGTGGATGTCGACGTTGGAGGTGGCCTCGTCGAGCACGAGGATGCGCGGGTCGGCGATGAGCGCGCGGGTGAAGGCGATCAGCTGGCGCTGGCCGGCGCTCAGGTGCGAGCCGCGCTCGCCGACGTCGGTGTCGTAGCCGTCGGGCATGCCCGCCACGACCGCGTCGAGGCCGACGGCGCGGGCGGCGGCCTCGACGTCCTCACGGGTCGCGCCGGCGCGGCCGAAGGCGATGTTGTCGGCGACGGAGCCCGAGAACAGGAACGCCTCCTGGGGGACGATGCCGAGCTGGGTGCGCAGCGAGTGCTGGGTGACCTCGCGCAGGTCGTGGCCGTCGACGAGCACGCGCCCGCCGGTCGGGTCGTGGAAGCGGGCGACGAGCTTGGCGAAGGTCGACTTGCCCGCGCCGGTCGAGCCGACCAGGGCGACGGTCTGACCGGGTGGGATGACCAGGTCGACGTCGGCCAGCGCCGGCGAGTCCTCGCGGCCGTCGTAGGCGAAGGTGACGTCGTCGAAGCCGATCTCGCCGCGGACGCGCGGCAGCTCGGTGGCGCCGGGCGCGTCCTCGAGGTCGGGCGCCTCGTCGAGCAGCTCGAAGATCTTGTCGAGCGCCGCCATGCCCGCCTGGTAGGTCGTGTAGAGCTGGGAGAGCTGCTGGATCGGGTCGAAGAAGTTGTTCAGCGCGGCGATGAAGGCGACCAGCACGCCGACGGTGACGTCCCCCTGGATGGCCTGGATGCCGCCGTAGAGCAGGATGCCGGCCTGGACGAGGGCGGACAGCATCTCGACGCCCGGGAAGTACGCGGCGTTGAGGTTGACCGTCTTCATGTTGGCCAGGCGGTTGTCCTCGTTGAGCTCGGCAAAGCGGGCCTGGTGGCGCGGCTCCTGGGCGAACAGCTTGACCACGCGGACGCCGGACAGCGTCTCCTGCAGGTAGGCCGTGATCCAGGCGACCTTCTCGCGGGTCTGCTTGTAGGCGTCGGCGGAGACGATCCGGAAGACGAAGGAGGCGACGCCGAGGACGGGGAAGACGAGGTAGGTCAAGAGCGCCAGCTGGGCATCCAGGAAGAACAGGATCACCGCCGTCCCGATCAGCGTCAGGGAGGACCCGAACAGCGTGACGACGCCGTCCGTGACGAGCTGGTCGAGCGCCTGCACGTCGTTGGTCATGCGCGAGATGAGCACGCCGGCCTGACGGCGCGAGTAGAAGCCGATCGACAGCGACTGGAGGTGGGTGAAGATGCGCAGCCGCAGGTCCTGCAGGACGCGCTGGCCGACCCATCCGACCAGGTAGGTCTGCACATAGGTGGCCAGGAAGTACACGACCGCGGAGCCGATGAAGGCGACGACGACGAGGTCGAGCGTGCCGACGTCCTTCTTGCCGATGCCGTTGTCGATTGCGAGCTTGGCCAGCGGCGGCGGCGCCAGCGACGCGGCCGTGGCGAACAGCAGCGCGAGCGCCATCAACACGACGCGCCCGCGGTAGGGGCGCAGCAGCTCGGCGATCCCGGTCAGCTGCCGGCGGCGGACGCTCACAGCCCGACCACCTCCGGCTCGGCCGGCTTGCGGTTCAGGAAGACCTGGTCGGGCAGACCCTTGGCGGCGATCTCCGCGTACAGCGAGGACTGCGTGAGCAGCTCGTCGTGCGTCCCGCTGGCCACGACGCGGCCGCCGTCGAGGACGACGACGAAGTCGGCCAGCGCGATCGTCGAGAGGCGGTGGGCGATCACGAAGGTCGTGCGGCCCTCCATCGCCGTGCGCAGCGCGTCCTTGATCAGCGACTCGGTGGAGGCGTCCACGGACGAGGTGGCGTCGTCGAGGACGAGGACGCGCGGGTCGGCCAGCAGCGCGCGGGCGATGGCGAGCCGCTGGCGCTGGCCGCCGCTGACGGTCAGCCCGCGCTCGCCGATGCGCGTGTCGTAGCCCTCCGGGAGCGCGTCGATGAAGTCGGCCGCCTGCGCCGCGCGCGCCGCCGCCACGACCTCGGCCCGGGTCGCGTCCGGGCGCGCGTAGGCGATGTTGTTGTGCACGGTGTCGCTGAACAGGAACGGGTCGTCGGTGACGACGGCGATCGCCCGGCGCAGGGAGCCGGCGGCGATGTCGCGGACGTCGACGCCGTCGATCAGCACCGAGCCCGCCGTCGCCTCGTACAGGCGCGGGAGCAGCGACACCAGCGTCGACTTGCCCGATCCCGTCCCGCCCACCAGCGCGACGGTGCTGCCGGCGGGGACGGTCAGGGAGACGTCGGTGAGCGCGTTGCCGCGCGCCCCCGCGAAGGCGAAGGAGACGTGACGCAGCTCGACGCGGCCGTCGCCGTCCGGCAGCGGTGTGGGATGTGGAGACCCGACCCCTTTCGGTTCGCGATCGAGGATCTCGAAGAGGCGCAGGCCAGACGCCATCGCGCGCTGGTACATGCCCAGGGACACGCCGAGCATCCGCATCGGCCCGGCCAGCATGAGCACGTAGGTGTAGAAGGCGGCGAACTCGCCGGTGCTCAGCGTCCCGTCGATGACCCGCCGGCCGCCGACGATCAGGATCGCGGCGAGGCCGAGTTGGGGCAGGAACGCCAGCAGCGGGTTGTAGAACGCGCGCTGGCGGGTGGCGATCAGGTTCTGGTCGAAGACGGACTGGACGCGGCCGCGGAAGCGGTGCAGCTGGCGCTCCTCGCGCGCGAAGGCCTTGACCACGCGCACGCCGGACACGTTCTCCTCGGCGTCGGCGGTCAGCTCGGCGATGCGCTGCTGGACCTCCCGCAGCGCCGGCCGCGACTTCATCCCGTAGCGGTTGGCGATCAGCACCACGAACGGGGTGGGGACGAGCGCGAGCAGGCCCAGCCCCGGCTGCAGGGCGATCATGGCGACGGCGGCGAGGATGATGGTCAGCGCGCTCTGGGTGATGAAGACGAGGCCGTAGCCGAGGAAGAAGCGCACGGAGGAGAGGTCGACGGTCGCGCGCGACATCAGCTGCCCCGTCTGCTGGTCGTCGAAGAAGCCCATCTCCAGGCGCAGCAGGTGGGCGTACAGCGCCTCGCGCATGTCGACCTCGACGCCGAGCGAGACGCGCCCGGCCACCAGCCGCCGCGCCACCGACAGCCCGAGCCGGGCCAGCGCGGCGAGGACGACGATCAGGCAGACGATCCGCAGCGCCCCGCGGTCGCCGCGCTGGATGCGGTCGATCGCCTCGCCGGTGAGCGCGGGGAGCGCCGCCGTGCCGACCATGGCCAGCGCTGCGAGGACCAGCGACCCGATCGCGCCGCGGCGATACGGGCGCAGGAAGGTCAGCAGGCGGAGAAAGGTGCGCACGCAACTAACACGATAGGCGCCGGGTCTGCCAAACTCGCGCCGCAATGTCGGACGCCATCGCCCTGCGCAACCGCTTCGCCATGGTCAAGGGCGCCTGGGAGGAGCACCTTCGGGGCGTCCCGTTCCCCGCGCTGGGCGAGGGGACGGCGGAGGAGAAGATCGAGCGCCTCGAGCTCGCCCTGGTCGACACCATGCACGGGCGCGCGACGCCGGAGACCGCCGAGATGGTCGCCGACGGGATGTGGGGCATCGTCCACGACCGCCCCGAGGGCGACCCCGTCAAGCTGCGCGTGACCGAGCACCACGCGTCCTTGGCCCGCATGGGCCACCGTGGCCTCGGCTGACCAGCCCCAGGGGTGCCGGAGGCGGCCCGGAGAAGGAGCGTGACCGAGGGTCGTAATAGGCCGCCGGAGGCGGGCCCCCCTGCTGTTTCCGTCGGGTTGTGCGCGACCTGCACCCACCAGCAGGTCGTCCGCACCGGCCGCGGCAGCGCGTTCAGCCTGTGCCGGCGCTCGAAGACCGAGCCCGAGCGCTTCCCGAAGTACCCGCGCGTCCCCGTCCTCCGATGCCAGGGGTACCAGGCGTCCGCTGGCGTCAGCCGGTGATCAGCGGACTCCTGGCTAGGCCTTGAGCGTCGAGCGCAGCGCGTCTTGGACGGCCGACGACGACGACGCCCGGTCGAGCACGAGGAAGCCCGCGCCGGTCTGGTCCGGGACGACGGAGGCGCTGAAGGCGTGGACCTGGGCGAAGGCGCCGAAGGTGGCCTCCTCCGCGTCGGTCAGCGTCGAGGGTCGCGGCGGCTGGGCGGCCGGGAACGTGTCCGTCAGCGGGCGCTTGAGCGAGGCCTCGACGTCGCCGGGCAGGAACAGCATCGCGTTGACGGGCGAGTTCTTGGAGGCCGTGGCGGCGAGCGCGGCCGCGGAGAGCCTCCCGGTCTTCAGCGAGCCCGAGAGGGGGTTCTGGGCGGCCTCGGCGGCGTCCGCGGCCTTCTGCTGGGTCGTCGGCGGCGCCGGCGGCAGGAACGCGACGACGTTGTCGATCCCCTTGACGTACTTGAAGGCGTAGAGCGACAACTCGTAGGCCTCGCGCTGCAGCAGGCGCAGGCGCTTGGCCGACGCCTCGCCGGTGTCGATCGACCCGTCGGGGCCGAGGCCCTTGAGGACGAACAGCAGCGACTTGCCGGGGATGTCGATGATGTCGGCACCCTCGCCCTTGCCGGCCGAGCGGATGACGACGTTCATGGGCGAGCCGTCGACCTCCAGGCGCTGGGCGTAGACGTCGACGAGCTGGTCGCCGGAGTCCTGGCGGTACTCGTGGGCGACGTGCTGGGCGATCTCGACGGCGGCGATGTCGGGGTCCTTGTGCGGCGGCCGCCAGGCCGACCACGGCGTCTCGTGAACGGTGTCGCCGCCCGAGATGACCAGGGCGATGACGACCAGCGAGGCGACGCCGATCCCCACCAGCGCGCCGAGGATGAAGCCGAAGCGCGAGCGGTAGCGCGACGGCCCGGCCGGCTCGATCGGCGTGGCCGCCTCGACCGCCGCCTCGTGCTCCTCGTCCGTGCGCAGCAGCGTCGAGGAGGAGAACGTCTCGTCGCGCTCCTTCTCCCACTCGCCCTCCGGCTTGCCGGCGGGGGAGGGGGGCGGGATCAGATCGCCGGCCACGTGGACTCCTCCAGCAGGTCGATCTCCGGCTTGCGCAGGTTGACCGACTTCAACAGGTTCTCGACGTCGTCCCCGTAGAGCTCGCGATCGGCGACCAGCCGGTCGGCGACCTTCTCCGTGGCGTCCTTGTTGGCCAGCACGGAGGCGTAGGCGACCACGAAGGCCTGGCCGATCAGCTCGGCGGCGAGGCCGCGCTTGGCGCGGTCGCCGAGCACGCCGGCCAGCGAGGAGCCCTCCGTGAGCGTGAGCGAGCGCTGCATGATCTGGTCGCCCATGCGCCGGAAGCGCTCGCGGGTCTTCTCCTCGGCCTCCTCGCGCGCCTCGGGATCCTCGATGCGGTCGGAGAGGTCGACCGCGGTGGGGCCCATGGCCGCGAAGCCGACCATGTAGGCCGCGCGCGCCGTGACCTGGCCGACGTCGCCGCCGACCCCCGTCGTGTTCTGCCCGTAGAAGACGATCTCCGCCGCCATCGCGCCGAGCGTGTGGATGAGGCCGGCGATCTCCTCCGAGCGCCACGAGACGAAGCGGTCCTCGATGCGCATGGCCTGGTGATGGCCACCCGAGCTGCCGCGGCGGCGGATCGACAGGCGGGTGGAGAGCAGGTTGTCGTTGTAGAGGTGCGAGCAGATCGCGTGGCCCGCCTCGTGGATGGCGATCGAGCGCTCCTCGTGCGCCGCGTAGGGCTGGCCGACCGCGACGCCCGCCTCGACGACGGTCATCGCCTCGACGAGGTCCTTCCAGGAGAACACGTCGCGGCCGTCGGCGTGCGCGTAGGTGAGCGCCATGGAGCAGACCTGGTCGATCATCGCCGGCGAGTAGCCGGAGGTGATGCGCGCCATCTCGTCGCGCCGCTTGGGCGTGTCGAGCTCGTCCTCGTGGGCGACCCGGTTGATGTAGAGGTCGAAGATGTCGCGCCGGTCCTCCCACGTAGGGGTGCGGAAGTAGACGTGACGGCCCATGCGGCCCGGCCGGACGAGGGCGGGATCGAGGCGCTCGAGCGGCACGTTGGTCGCCCCGATGAAGTAGATCTCGTCCTTGCGGGGCCGGGGCGGCTTGAGGCGCAAGCGGACCTTGCCCAGCTTGGAGGGGACGATGTACAGCGCGTCCATGAAGGTGTTGAAGCGGTTGGTGACGTAGCGCTTGCTGAACGGCGGGTCGTCGATGCCGTCCATGACGACGAGCAGCGAGTTGAGCGCCAGGCCGCCGCCCATCCCGCCCATCATCCCGGGGATGACGCGCTGCAGGCCGCCGCTGACCTTCGCGTAGATGCGCGGGTACGGGTTGCGGGGCTCGGGCGCGCGGGCCTCGAACTGCTGCTCGCGCCAGGCGTCGGTCTCGACGGTGACGTCGGTGGCGGGCGCCACGTCGTGCCAGGTGCGCAGGCTCGTGTCGCCCGCGCCGAGTGCCGAGCGGCGCATGCCCATGGCGTCGATCTCGTCGATGAAGACGATGCACTGCCCGCCCCACTTGGCCGCCTGCTTCTTGGCCTTGCGGGCGAGGTAGCGGACGAGCACGGCGTCCATCCCGATGAAGCTCTGCGCGAAGCCCGAGCCCGGGATCGTCACGAACGGGCAGTTGAAGGAGGTGGCGATGCCCTTGGAGAGCATCGTCTTGCCGGTGCCCGGCGCGCCCAGGAACAGGACGCCGCGCTCGCGCTTGCCGCCCGCCTTGACGAACTCCTCGCCCGACTGCCACAGGGAGACGATGCGGGTGATCTCCTCGCGCGCCTCCTGCTGGCCGCGGACGTCGGCGAGCTTGACGCCCCAGTCCGCGTCACCGGGCTCGTAGGTCTTGATCTGCTGGGCGCCCATGAAGATGAGCGGGCCGAACAGGATCAGGAAGTTGATGAAGAACAGGGCGCCCACGGTGAGCAGGGTGGTCGGGGCCTGGGCGATCGCATCCGGGATCGCGTTGACGACCGAGTCGGCGCCGTCGGCGAAGGACTTGGAGTCGAACAGCGCCACGAGCCCGGCCGCGAGGCAGAAGACCGAGCCGAGGACGATCGCCTGGCGGAAGCGCCGCCGCCAGTACCAGAGCCGGCGCCGGCC
Organism: uncultured Solirubrobacteraceae bacterium; assembly: GCA_964242305.1. GTDB lineage: Bacteria > Actinomycetota > Thermoleophilia > Solirubrobacterales > Solirubrobacteraceae > DATLGB01. Next base: position 49,095 of record CAXTBB010000011.1, on the reverse strand, counting down.
GACGACGTCCTGCTGTGCGAGCGTGTCCTCCGCGCCGTAGATGGACGGCCGCGGGATCAGCGAGTGGGCGACGATGTCGATCAGGCCGCGGAACGCGCCGATGGACAGGATCGTCAGCAGGATGGCGACGACGAGCGGGAGATCGGCCGTCCCGTAGAGCAGCGCGAAGAAGACGGGGGAGACGACGATCGCCACCGCGGTGGCGATCCGGTCCAGCCGGCGCCACTCACCCGCGAGGGCCAGCGCTTCGGCAATGCGGCGCCGCCGCGTGGGTGGAGGAGGGAGCTCCGCGGCCACTGCCAAGCGAGAATAGGGGTCGCGACCACAGGGTCCGCGCCGGATTTCTGCGTCCTTTAGGACGGCGCTGGACGGATGTCCGACAAACGTCGGGCCCCGCTCATGCCGATGCTGCTCTGACCGTGTTCCTTGGCGCCGCCCTCACCCTGACCGCAGCGCTCGTCCTGCTCGGCCTCGCCCTCGTCCTCCTGCGCCGCTCGCGCCAGCGCGAGGAACGGCTGTGGGCGCTGACCGGCGAGGGCCTCGCCGAGGTCGCCCTGGACGGCCAGATCCGGCGGGTCTCCGCCGCGCTGCGGATCCTGACCGCGCGCGACGACCTGGTCGGCGTCGCCTTCTCCGAGCTCGTGCATCCCGCCGACGTCGAGACGCTCCTGAGTGCGCTCAACCCACTCGCCCCCGGCGGGCGCATCCGCACCGCCACCCTGCGCGTGCGCGCGGGGGACCGCGCGTGGACGGAGGTCCGCCTGCGCGCTCGCGTGGACCGCAGCGCCCGCGTCGTCGACGTCGCCCTCGGCGAGCCCGGCGGCTCCGAGCAGGCCGTCGACGCCTTCGAGCGCGTGTTCTCGACGTCCCCCATCGGCATGGCCGTCGTCGCCGACGGCGTCGTGCGGCGCGTCAACGGCCGCATGAGCGAGCTGGTCGGCGAAGACCGCACGGGCGTGCTGCTCGAGCGCCTGGTCGGCCCGGACGACCTGGTCATGATCCGCGAGCAGCTGGCCCGGCTGGTCGCGCGCGAGCTGCACGCCGTCACGCTGAAGCTGGGCCTGCGCCACGCCGACGGCAGCGTGGTCCCGGCCGTCTTCTCCGTCTCCCTGCTGCGCGACGACGCCGGCGAGCCGCGCCAGTACATCGTGCAGGTCCAGGACGTCGCCGAGACGGTCCAGCTCGAGAAGGAGGTCCGCCACGCCGCCGACCACGACTCGCTGACCGGCCTGCTCAACCGCGCCGCCCTGCTGCCGCTGCTGCGCGAGCTGCCCGGCGAGCCGGTCGCGCTGGCGATCGTCGACCTCGACGAGTTCGGCGAGCTCAACGACACCTTCGGCACCGCCGCCGGGGACGCCGTGCTCGAGGCCATGGCCGCGCGCCTGACCGAGACGGTCGGGGACCGCGGGGCGCTGGCGCGCATCGGGTCCGACGAGTTCGGCGTGTTGATGGCCGACACGGACACCGCGGGGGCCCGAAGGCTCGCCGAGGAGCTGCTGGCCGCCGTCGCCGCCCGCCCGGTCGACGTCGCCGGCGCGTCGCTGTCGCTGAGCGCCAGCGCCGGCGTCACCCTGTCCGACGACCTCCTGCTGCACGCGACGGAGGCGCTGGCGGAGGCCAAGCGCCGCGGCCGCGGCACCGTCGCCGTCTTCGAGCCGGCCATGCGGGCCAAGCGCTCGTCGGGCCGCGGCTGGGCCGACAAGGTGCGCCGCGGGCTGGACTCCGGGCGCCTGCTGCTCGACGCCCAGCCGATCGTCGACGCCGCCACGCTGCGCCCCGTCCAGTACGAGCTGCTGCTGCGCATGCGCGACGAGGACGGCAGCGTCGTCCGCCCCAACGCCTTCCTCGCCCCGGCCAAGCGGCACGGGCTGATCGGGGAGATCGACGAGTGGGTGGTCGGCCAGGCGCTGGCGTTCGTCGCCGCGCGCCGCGAGGCCGGCGACCCGGTCGACATCGCCGTCAACCTGTCCGAGGAGTCGCTGGTCGACCGTGCCTTCCTGGCCCGCATCGTCCGCCGGATGATGGACGCCGACGACGGCGGCCAGCACCTGATCTTCGAGGTCACGGAGCGCACGGCCCTCAGCGGGCGCGGCGAGGCGCAGCGGCTGATGGCCCAGCTGGGCGAGTTCGGCTGCCGCTTCGCGCTGGACGACTTCGGCGCCGGGACGGCGGGACTGCGCTACCTCAAGCAGCTGCCGGTCGAGTTCCTCAAGCTCGACGGCCAGCTCACCCGCGGGATCCCGACCGATCCGGCCGACCGCGCGATCGCGGAGGCGTGCGTCTCCGCCGCGCACGCGCTCGGCAAGACGGTGGTGGCCGAGTGCGTCGAGGACGAGGCGATCCTGGCCGCGGTCCGCGAGCTCGGCGTCGAGCTGGCCCAGGGCCTGCACGTCGGGCGCCCGACGCGGGCCGGGGAGCTGTTCGCGATCAGTGATCGCTCCGAAGCGCCGCGCTGAGCCGGCGCTCGAACTCCGCGGCGGGGATCTCGACGGCGCCCACGCGGCGCGTGTGGTCGGAGATCAGCTGGATGTCGACCAGGGTGACGCCAGCGTCCTGCAGCCGCTCGAGCGTGCGGACGAGGTTGACGTTGCCCGCGTGCGCGACGGTGTGGAACATCGACTCCAGCATGGCCGCGCGGCCGAGCACGACGCCGAGGATCCCCGCCGCCAGCGTGCCGCCGTCCCACAGCTCGAAGGAGTGCGCGTAGCCGGCCCGGTGCAGCTGGTCGTAGAGGCCGGCCATGCGGTCGGTCAGCCACACGCCCCCGCCGCGCGGCTTCGCGCAGTGCGCCACGGTGCGCGCGAAGGCGCGGTCCATGTCCGGATGGAAGTCGTCGTGGGCGAGGCTGCGCCTGAGCCGGCGCCGGATCGCCGGGAGGTCGTCGAGCTCGAACACCGCCCGCGGGTCGGCCCGGTAGAAGGGCAGGTCGTGGTCCTGCGCCTCCGGGTCGTCCATCGGGAACAGGCCCTGCGCGTAGGCGGAGAGGGTCAGGCTCAGGTCGGGCACACTGCGCATGTGTTCGATGAGGTTCGCACCGACCGGCTCGTGGGGACCAAGCCGCTCCCGCGCGATGCCGACGAGCTGCACCCGATCTGCGCCGACGCGCGCGTCGCCCGCTGGGTCTGGCCGGCGCCGCTGTCGCTCGCGCGGACCCGGTCGATGCTGGTCCGCGACGCGGTTCACTGGAAGCGCCACGGCTTCGGGCGGTGGGTGCTGCGCGAGGACGGCGCGGTCGTCGGCCTCGCCGGCCTTCTGGCGGACGGCGAGGAGGTCGAGCTGGCCTGGTTCATCGCCCCCGACCGCTGGCGGCGGGGGCTCGCCACCGAGATCGCGGGCGCCGCCATCGAGCACGCCTTCACCGATCTCGGCCTGGCGGCGGTCACGGCCAAGACCGACGTCGAGAACGTCGCGTCGCGCGGGGTGATGGAGGGGCTCGGGATGACCTACGCCGGTGAGCTGGTCCACGCCGGCATCCCGCACGTGCGCTACCGACTGCCGAAGCCGGCCGGCTGATCGCCGGTAGGATCGGCCGATGATGCCCGGGCCCGACGAGCCGTCGGTCAGCGAGAGCGCGGCCGTGCACGCCAGCGATGCCGTGCTCGGCTCCGTCGGCGTGCTCGCGTCAGGCGGCGTCGTCGGCAGCGCCGGCGTCGTGGCCAGCGGCGGCGTGGTCGGCAGCGCGGGCGTCGTGGCCAGCGGCGGCGTCGTCGGCGCCACCGGCGTTGTCGCGTCCGGCGCCGTCCTCGGCAGCGCAGGCGTCATCTTCGGTCTCGGGAACGTCGCCTGCCTCGCCTGCGTGGCCTGCATCGGCTGCGTCGACTGCCAGGGCTGCGTCGGCTGCATCGGCTGCGTCGGCCTCCGCGGCGCCGTCGGCAAGATCGGCGAGTCCGCCTGATCGGTCGTCACCGCAGCCCGCGTCCTCACGATTGCGAGTCGATCTAACCATGGCCGGCCCTGACCTGGAAGCGTGATCTCAGCGGACTGACCGCCGCGTGGCTCGCTGTCCTCGCGGTCTACGTCTTCATGCACTCGGGGGAGCGCGCTGGGTCGCGCTGCGCAGCGGCGGTGTTCACGCGCGACGGAACCTGGTCGTGGTCCCACCTCGCCACCAAGTGCAGCTACGGCCTGCCGACACACGCGACCTACGTGCGCGGGCTGAGCTTCGTGTTCGTCGTCGTGGTCACCGTCACCCTGTTGTCGGTCGTCGTGGCGCTGCTCCGAGAGGAGAGGGTTCATGCCGTTGCGGACCCCTGAGGTACGCAATCGCATGAGGCTGCCGAGTCGGCCCCCTCAGCCGGTGACCTCGCCGGCGAAGGGGCCGGTGGCGAGGGCGCGGGCGAGGGCGGGGCGGCGCAGGGGGGAGGCGGAGGCGGCGAAGAGGACGTTGCCGGCGCGGCGGCCGCGGACGACCTCGCGGGCGCCGAAGCGCAGGACGTGGCCGAAGGTCTCGCGGAGTTGGCGGCCGTGGGCGGTGGCGGCCGGCCACGGTGGGGCGTCGATGACGTTGAGCAGGTAGAGGCCGTCGTCGCCGAGCACGCGGCGGACCTCGGCCGCGAAGGCGGGCGTGGCCAGCCGGGCGGGGATCTCGGTGCCGTCGAAGGCGTCCCCGATGACGACGTCGGCGGGAGGGCAGCGGGTGATCAGGTCGGCGGCGTCGCCGCAGCGCACGCCGAGCTTGCGCCCGCCGAGTTCGCGGCGGGCGAGGGCGACGAGGTCGGCGTCGATCTCGTAGACGTGCTGGCGGGCGCGCGGGCGGGTGGCGGCGACGAAGCGTGGCAGCGCCAGCGCGCCGCCGCCCAGATGCACCACGACGATCGGCTCGCCGCGCAAGGGCCGCAGCGCGTCGAGCGCCGCGCCGAGGCGCCACTGGTAGTCCATGTGCAGCTTCTGCGGGTCGCGCAGGTCGACGTGGGAGGAGGCCAGCCCGTCCGTGTAGAGGACCCGGCAGTGCGGCCGGCCGGGGTCCGCGACTAGCTCGAACCGTGCGAGGTCAACGGCACCCATACCGCCAGCAAGGTAGCCAGGGCGGCGTCGGGATCGCCGCCGCCGCCGCGGCCGAAGGTGTCGAGGAGGTAGGCGTTGTTGAAGCGGTTCATCGCGCGGGCGAGGTCGGCGGGGTCGCCGGGGGCGACGCGGCCCTCGTCCATGGCGGCGCGCATCTGGCCGGCCATGAACGCGTCGAAGCGCTCGATCAGCTCGCGGTAGGCGATCTCGATCGTGGGGTCGTGGAAGGCCGCGGCCTGCACCGCGAGCAGGAACGGGCCGTGGCGCGCGTACATGTCGACCGCGGCGCGGAGCACGTCCTCCATCGGCTCGTTGGCGAGCACGGGGAAGAGGTCGGCCTCGATCTCGGCCAGCAGGGCGCCGACGACGCCGGCCAGGGAGTCGAAGTGGCGGTAGAAGATCGTGCGCGAGAGGCCCGCCTCGGCCATGACCTGGTCGACGGACAGCTCCCGGTAGGCACGCTCGCGCAGCAGCCGCTCGGCGGCGGCGACGATGCGCTGGTGCGCGTCCGCCCGGCTGACGCGGGTTGACATGTCCGCATCATGATGGCACAGTTTGCGACACTATGTCACAACTGACCGTCGCCGTCTCCACCACCATCGACCGTCCCCGCGACGAGGTGTACGCGCTCGTCGGCGACCTCCACGCCCACGAGCGCTGGACCAACCACTTCCTGACCGACTGGAAGCCGGCCGGTGACGGCGTCTCGGTCAAGCTCAAGGGCGGCGGTCGGTCCGAGATCCACCCCATCTCCAGCACGCCGGACGCGGTCGTGGAGGAGGGGACGGACGGCAAGCGGCGCACGCGCGGGACCTACGCGCTGCGCCCGCTCGACGACCGCCGCACGGAGGTCACCTTCACCAACGAGATCCTCCAGCGCGGCTCGCGCGTAGAGGCGCTGGCCGACCCGCTGGTCAAGGCGATGCTCAAGCGCAACAACGCGAAGGCGCTCGCGCGGCTGAAGGCGCTCATGGAAGACTGACGCCTATGGCCTTCGGAGTGCAGCGACAGACCGCCGTCTACGTCGACGGGGTGAGCGGGCGCAAGCCGCGCGTGCCCGTCGACTTCCACAAGCTGGAGGCGGCGGCCGAGCGGGCGATGAGCCCGGAGGCGTTCGCCTACATCGCCGGCGGCGCGGGAGACGAGTCCACCGTGCGGGCCAACCGCGCCGGCTGGGACGCGTGGCGGATCGTCCCCCGGATGCTGCGCGACGTGTCCGTGCGCGACACGTCGGTGGAGCTGTTCGGACAGCGCTTCCCGGTGCCGTTCCTGCTCGCTCCGGTCGGCGTCCTCGAGATGGCGCACCGCTCCGCCGACCTCGGCGTCGCCCGCGCCGCGAAGGCCGAGGGCGTCCCCATGGTCATCTCCAACCAGGCCTCCACGCCGATGGAGACGATCGCGGCGGCGCTGGGAGACTCGCCGCGCTGGTTCCAGCTCTACTGGTCGACCTCCAACGACCTCGTCGAGTCGCTGGTGTCGCGCGCGGAGGCGGCCGGGGCCGGCGCGATCGTCGTCACCCTCGACACCACCCTGCTGGGCTGGCGCACGCGCGACCTCGACGTCGCCTACCTGCCGTTCCTGCGCGGCAAGGGCATCGCGCAGTACACGAGCGACCCCGTCTTCACCAGACTGCTCGACACGCCGCTGGACGCCGACGGGGTGGGCGGGGACGAGATCAAGCCGTCGCTGAACGCGATCGGCGTCCTCGCCCAGATCCTGCGCAACTACCCCGGCGAGCGCCGCCACGCCCGCGCCGCCGTCCAGCGCTTCGTGCGCATCTACTCGCGGCCGTCGCTGACCTGGGCCGACCTCGCGTTCCTGCGCGGGCGGACCACGCTCCCGATCCTGCTCAAGGGGATCCTGCACCCCGACGACGCCCGCCAGGCCGTCGACGCGGGGATGGACGGCGTCATCGTCTCCAACCACGGCGGCCGCCAGGTCGACGGCGCGATCTCGACGATCGCGGCGCTCCCGGCCGTGGTCGCCGCCGTCGCCGATCAGATCCCCGTGCTGCTCGACTCGGGCGTCCGCGGCGGCGCCGACGTCTTCAAGGCGCTCGCCCTTGGCGCCCGCGCGACCCTGATCGGCCGCCCCTACGCCTACGGCCTCGCCGTCGCGGGCGAGGCCGGCGTGCAGGAAGTCGTCCGCAACCTCGCCGCCGACTTCGACCTCACCATGGGCCTGGCCGGCTGCCGCTGCGTCGCCGAGATCACCCGCGAGGCACTCGTGCCGTGAGCTCGACGGTCTGCTGGAAGGTCGGGCGGTTCTGGAAGGGAGCGGGCGGGATCGTGATCGCGGAGGCGACGGTGGAGCGGTTCTGGTCGAAGCACTGCGCGTCGGCGTCCGAGGCGCAGTCGCCGTGGCCGTAGAGCTGCGCCTTGGTCTTCTTGAGCGCCACGTCCAGCGACGCGCGCAGCGCGGTCCGGCACTTCGCCTTCGAGCCGCCGCCGCAGTAGACGCGCGACCAGCGTCCCTTGACCTTCTTGGGCGTGAACAGGTCGCGCAGGTCCTTGGAGACGAACCCCCACCAGCCGGACTCGAAGGCGGGCGCGCTCGGGTCGCCGCCGAGGGTCTCGTCGTCGACGGGCACGATGGCCTTGAGCGCGGGCAGCGCGGAGCCGAGCGCCGGCCCGAACTCGGCGTCGGCGATCTCGGGCCACCACGCGTCCATCAGCGTCACCGCCGCGTCGTCGTCGTAGGTGCCGTCCTTGTCGAGGTCGCGCCGGTGGGCGCCGCTGCGGTGCCAGTCGCGCAGCAGCTTGATCTGCGCCGCGTGGGCGGGGTCGTTGCCGAGCGCGCGCAGCAGGATGGGGACGAGGAACCGCCCGCGGATGTCGGTGGTGGCCGCCTCCTCCATCGCCTGCGCGACCTGCTCGAGCGCGACCTTCTTGCCGCCCGCCGCGGCGCGGTTGATCGTCGAGCGGATCATCTGCATCCGCTGCAGCGGGCCCCAGTAGTAGATGTCGTCCGGCGCCGCCCAGCCGCGCGCCTGCTTGCCGTTCCAGCTGACCGTGATCGGCTGGTCGACCGTGTGCGGGCGCTCGTCGTTGGAGAGGACCGTCTGCGTGTGCAGGTCCGGGTTGAAGCCCTTCCAGTCGAATGCGCCGGTGCCCAGGATCGGGAAGTCCGGCGAGGTCCCCTTGGCGCGCTTGGGGTACCAGCCCGACTGCTGGTAGGCGGTGTGGTCGGCGTCGATGTAGGCCCAGTTGAAGCCGAAGTTGATGTCGTTGATGGCGAGCCGGAACGTGTTCGGATCGCGCACGCAGGACGCCTCGTTGAGGCACTCGAAGCCCAGCGCGGAGTCGGCCTCGTGGAAGTAGGTCGTCCGCGACAGGGCGAAGGCGACCGGCTTGCCCTTCACCTTCCCGCGGGCGTAGACGATGCCGTGCACGGTCCGGTAGGCGGTCAGCGTCTCTGACCCGGCCGGCGTCATGTCGCCCACGCTCGGCGTCCACGCGTTGGTGCGGTCGAGCTTCTCCATCGGACGGCACTGGCCGTGCCAGAGGTAGTGGACGTCGTCCTGGCAGAGCACCTCGGCGAACGTGTCGACGTTGTCGGTGTTGGCGGTCGTCGCGCTCCACGCGTAGTCGGTGCCGTGGCCGAGCTGGACGATCAGGTTGACGCCTGGGAAGCTTGCCCCGCGGGCGTCGATGCCGCCGCCGTGGAGGTCCTCCTCCATCAGGATCTGGGGGACGTAGTAGCCGACCTGCGGGCCGAGCACGCCGACCGGGTGGCCGGTCGCCGAGTGGGCGGCGTTCACCAGCTCCCAGTTGGAGGCGTGCGGCGGTGACTGCGCGGCCTTGAGCAAGGTGGCGCCGAAGGAGCGGTAGTCGCGCTTGGTCGCCACGGGCGGCGCGACGGGCGCCTCGGTGACCGAGCCGCGATCGGGCAGCGCGAGGCCGCGCTTGGCGAACGCCGACCGCGTCTCGTAGGGGAAGCGCTGGCCGTCGATCGTGGTGGGCGCCTCGGGGTCCTCCTTAGAGCGGAAGTCGCTCCACGCGCGCCGCCCGCGCTTGCGCCCGAAGCGCTTGACGAACGCCTGCATCGTCTGGGCCGAGCGCAGCTCCTTGCCGCCGCCCTTGCCGAAGATGCCGCCGATCAGCGACGCGGTGGCGACCACGTCCGTCCCCTTCCAGTCCTCCACCTGCTTGCCGAAGGCGGCGTACTCGCCGGGCATCAGCGTCGGATTCAGCCGCGCCGCCGCGATGTAGGCGTTGATGCCGGCCACGTACTGCGCGAGGTCGGCCTGCAGCTGCGCCCCGGCGGCGCCGTAGAGGTCGTCGGCATTGTCGATCTGGGACTGCAGATCCGCCTCCGTGTAGGGCGCCAGCGCCCACTGCGTGCGGTCCATCTCGCGGTTGCCGGCCGACCCGCCCACGAACGAGGACAGCTCGGCGCGGCCCGTGTGGCGGAGCACGTCCATCAGGAACAGGCGGTCCTGGGCGCCCGCGTAGCCGGCGCCGAACATGACGTCGGCGCGCGTGTCGCCGTAGACGTGGGGGACGCCGTAGCCCTTGTCGCGGAGGATGGTGACGCCGGGGCGCGGCATGGTCGTCGACTCCACGTCGCCCGCCTTGACGCCGAACGTCGCGTCCTTGAAGGAGTCGCCGACCTGATCGTGCGTGAGCGTCGGGGACGCGTACAGCAGCCCGTCGTAGAGCGGCTGCTGGTCGGTCCAGTGGGCGGGGTAGGTGCCGGCACCGGTGAACGCCGCGAGCTCGAGCGCGTTGTCGACGCCCTTCGCCCCCGGCGGCAGCACGTTGCGGAAGCCGGGGACGTTGTCGGTCCCGTACGGCGTGGGCGAGGCGGCCGCCGTGGCGGTCAGGAGCAGGAAGAACAGCAGGGCGAGCCGGGTCACACTCCGGGATTCAACTCGACCCGGCGGTCAGGTGCATCAGTCGACCAGGCTCAGAGCGTGCGGGTGACCTTGGCGATGTGGCGGAAGGCGCCCGGCTCGCGGCCGTGGCGACGGGCGAGGGCGACGCTGAGCGCCTGCAGCGGGAGGATCTCGCCGAGCGGCGCCGCGGCGCCGTGCAGGTCCGGCGACCCGTCACCGGGCGCCAGCAGCGTCGCACGCCCGCCGAGCGCCCGGACGTCGTCGAACGTGCGCACGTTGAGGGCGCGGTCGTCGCCGCCGCCGGCCAGCACGAGGACGTCCACCTCCGGGCCGACCAGCTCGAGCGGGCCGTGGCGGAACTGGGCGGCGCTCATCCCCTCGAAGGGCACCTTGGCCGCTTCCTTGATGATCAGCGCGCCGGTGCGCACGGCCGCCAGTGACGCGCCGCGCCCGATGACGAACGACGCGGGTCCGCGCACGCGCTCCCCGAGCGCGGTCACCTCGGCCTCGAAGCCGTCGAGGTAGTCCTGGAGGGCATCGGGCGCCGTGTCGAGCTGGGCGTCCTCTGCGCGCACCGTCGCCGTCACCAGCGCGTGGGCGGCCAGCGTGTTCAAGTAGCTGCGCGTGCCGACCGTCTGCTCCTCGCCCGAGTGCAGCTCGAGGACGACGTCTGCGCGCGCGGCCAGCGGGCTGGCGGTGTCGCTGGTCACGCCGACGACGACGGGCGCGGGGGAGGGGAGACCGTCGAGCAGCGCGACCACCTCGGCCGACGCGCCGGACTGAGAGACGATCCACAGCAGGGCGCCCGGCCCGATCAGGCCGACGCCCGCGCCCAGGAGCTCGCTCGTCTCCACCGCCCACACCGGCACGCCGGCGGCGGCCAGCGCCAGGTAGGTCGGATGGAGCGCGAACAGCGACGCGCCCATGCCCGTCATCACCACCCGGGGGAAGCGCGCCAACCGTGCGGCGATGCCCTCCACCTCGGCGTCGAGCCCGGCGTCCAGCAGCGCGCGCAGTGCCTCGGGCTGGCCGTGGATGTCGCTCTCGTAGGCCGGGGGGCGTGACGGAGGGGCCTGACCCATGAGCGGGACCGTAGCACGCCTGTTGTTCAAATCAAGCACTTGACATGTTCGATTCGGACAGTATGGTTCCGTGGCAGATGCGTGACCAGCTCCTCCTCGCCACCGGCATCGTCAAGTCCTTCGGGCACGTCGAGGCTCTGCGCGGGGCTGACTTCGCGGTCGGTCACGGCGAGGTGGTGGCGCTGATGGGCGACAACGGCGCCGGTAAGAGCACGCTGGTCAAGGTCCTCTCCGGGGTCATCGCGCCCGACGACGGCACGATCGAGATCGACGGCGCCACCGTGACGTTCGCCGACCCGCTCGAGGCCCGCGCCGCCGGGGTGGAGACGGTCTACCAGGACCTCGCCCTGGCCGACACGCTCGACCCCGCGGCCAACCTCTTCCTCGGCCGCGAGCTGCGCCGCTCCGGGCTCCTCGGCCGGCTCGGCTTCCTCGACGACCGCCGCATGCACGCGGAGGCCGCGGACGTGTTCGCGCGCCTGAACGTCCCCGTGCGCGCGGAGCACGAGACCGCGGGACGCATGTCGGGCGGGCAGCGCCAGGGCATCGCCATCGGCCGTGCCGTCACGTGGGCGAGCAAGGTCCTCTTCCTCGACGAGCCGACCGCCGCACTCGGGGTCCAGCAGACGCGCAACGTCCTCGACCTCGTCCGCCGGGTGCGCGACAACGGCGTCGCCGTGGTGCTGATCAGCCACAGCGTCCCCGAGGTGCTCGAGGTCGCCGACCGCATCGAGGTCCTGCGCCTCGGCCGCCGGGTCGGGCGCTTCGCCGCCGCCGACACGACGCCGGAAGAGGTCGTCGCCTGCATCACCGGAGCGCTTGCGGAGACGGGGACCTGAGGTGTCCGCTGTGAGCGCGACGCCGGCCCCGGCGCGAGCCCGTCGTGCACCGTCACGGGCGGACCTCGCCCGCTTCCTGACCCGGCCGACGGGGACGATGCTGGTCGTCCTGGTCGGGATCGTCGTGATCTTCTCCGCGCTGTCGCCGTCGTCGTTCGCGACGCTCGACAACGCGCGCTCGATCCTCTCCGACGCCGCCATCCTGCTCGTGCTCGCGGTCGGCGCGACGTTCGTCATCCTCACTGCGGGCATCGACCTGTCGGTGGGCTCCGTGCTGGTCTTCTCCGGCGTGCTGGGCGCGAAGGCGATGGGCTGGGTCGGCGGGTCGGGGCTGGGGACGGTGCTCGTCGGCCTCGGCGCGGCCGCCCTCACCGGCGCCGCCTGGGGCGCGCTCAACGGGGTCCTCGTGGCGAAGGCCAAGGTGCCGGCCTTCGTGGTCACCCTCGGGACGCTCGGCGCCGCCTACGGGCTGGCGCTGGTCATCACCAACGGCATCGACGTCCGGTCCGTCCCCACCGGCATGGTCGACTTCGGCAACAACCGCGTGGCCGGCATCCCGTGGCTGGCCGTCACCGCGTTGGCGGTGACGATCGTGGCGGGCGTGCTGCTGTCCAAGACGGTGTTCGGACGCCACACCTACGCCATCGGGGCCAGTGAGGAGTCCGCCCGCCGTGCCGGCATCCGCGTCGAGTCGCACCTGATCCGCATCTACGCGATGGCCGGCCTCCTGGCGGGCCTGGCCGGCTTCCTGTCGCTCGCGCGGTTCGGGACGACCACGGTCGCGGGCCACACCACCGACAACCTGCAGGTCATCACGGCCGTCGTCATCGGTGGGACGAGCCTGTTCGGCGGCAGCGGCTGGATGGTCGGCACGACCATCGGCGTCTTCATCCCGGTGGTCCTGCAGAACGGGTTCATCGTCCAGGGCGTCGTGCCCTACTGGCAGTACGTCGCGGTGGGCGCCGTCCTGGTGCTCGCCGTCTACCTCGACCAACGGCAACGAGCGCGGCAGCTCGGCTGAGCCGCGCGCAGAGAAAGGTACCCAGACAATGACGTGGACCGCGAAGCGCGCGCTCGCCGCGGGCGGGATCGTCGCCGCCATGGCGCTGACGGCCTGTGGCAGCGACGACTCCAAGGGCTCGTCCTCGAGCGCGAAGGGCAAGAAGCTCACCCTGATCGTCGGCAGCGAGAGCGACGACTTCTACAAGGCGATCGAGTGCGGTGCCAAGACCCAGGCAAAGAAGGTTGGCGCGGACCTCACCATCCAGGGGCCGAGCCAGTTCGACCCGGCGCTGCAGGTCCCGATCGTCAACGCCGTGGTGGCGCGCAAGCCGGACGCGATCATCATCGCGCCGACCGACGACACCGCGCTCTACCCGCCCCTGAAGACGGCGACGGCGCAGGGCATCAAGCTCATGCTCGTCGACACCACGCTCAAGCAGGCCGGCATCGCCGCGGGGCACATCGGCTCGGACTACGTGACGTACGGCGTGCAGGGCGCGCAGGAGCTCGCCAGGCAGATCGGCGACAAGGGCACGGTGCTCGGCATCTTCGCGCCGCCCGGCGTCTCGACCAACGACCAGGGCCGGAAGGGGTTCTCGGCCGAGATGAAGAAGCACCCGGACATCACCGTGCTGCCGTTCGAGTACTCCAACGGGTCGCCGGGCAAGTCGGCCGCGATCGTCTCGGCCGCGCTGGCCGCGTACCCGGACCTCGCCGGCGTCTTCACCTACAACGGTGGCGACGCGCAGGGCGTCGTCACCGGCCTGCGCCAGGCCAACGCCAAGGACAGGGTGTCGTTCGTCAGCGGCGACGCGCAGCCGTTCCAGGTCGAGCAGCTCAAGGCCGGGCTGGTCAAGGCGCTCGTCGTCCAGCAGGCGCGGCGGATGGGCGTGACCTCCGTCGACGACGCGTTGAAGGCGATCGCCGGGAAGTCCGTCCCCAAGGAGACCGCCATCAAGACGGTGGTCGGCACCAAGGCCAATCTCGACACCCCCGCCGTGTCCGACAACCTGTACAAGGGGTGCTGACGACGCGGGTCGGGATCGACCTCGGCGGCACTCACGTCCGGGCGGCGGCCGTGGCCACGAACGGGGACGTCCTGGCCTCGGTCGCCGAGCCGATCGTGCGCGACGACGACCCGCGGGCGACCCCGTTCGCCCAGCTGGCGGACCTGGTCCGCGGCCTGGGTGACCGCGTGGGCTCGCGCGCCTCGGCGGTCGGGGTCGGCGTGACCGGCCCGGTGGACGCCGAACGCGGCTGGGTCGACAACCCGCACACGCTGCCGCCCAACCTCCAAGGCGACCTGCGCGGCGTGCTGCAGGGGTCCCTCGGCGTCCCCGTCGCCGTCGTCAACGACGCCGACGCGGCCGCGCTGGGGGAGCAGGCGTTCGGGGTGGCGCGCGGAGCCGAGGTGCTGGTCGCGGTCACCGTCGGGACCGGCGTCGGGGTCGGCGTGGTCGCGGGCGGGCGGGTCGTGACCGGCGCCGCGGGCGGGCACGGCGAGGCCGGCCACATGGTCGTCGATCCCGCCGGGCCACCGTGCTACTGCGGCGCGCGCGGCTGCCTCGAGTCGCTCGCCTCCGGGACGGCACTGGCCCGCGCCGCCGGCGTGGCCACCGGGCGCGAGGCGCTCGAGACCGCGGACGCGACCGTCGTGTTCCGGGCGCGCGACGCGCTGGCGACCGGGGTCCGCAACCTGGTCGCCGTGCACGCCCCCGACGCCGTCGTGCTCTCGGGCGGCGCCCTCGCCCCGGGCGCGCAGGCGGCAGCCCAGGCCGCCGTCGATGCGTTCACCATGGGTGGTCCCGTGCGCGCCCAGGTCCACACGTCCACGCTCGGCGACCTCGCCGCCTGTCTCGGCGCGGTCCGCTCGTCATGACCAAGGGCGAGCGGCACACGATGATCGACGACCTCGTGCAGGCGACGGGGCGGGTGCGGGTCACCGACCTGTCCGAGCGTATGGGGGTCTCCGAGATGACGGTGCGGCGCGACCTCGAGGAGCTCGAGGAGCGCGGCATGGTCACCCGTGTCCACGGCGGCGCGGTGTCCAACGTCTCGCGCTCGTTCGAGCCGGGCTTCGCGGCGCGCTCGCTGCGCAACTCGGCCGCGAAGGAGCGCATCGGCGCGGCGGCGGCGGCGCTGATCCGCGACGGGGAGACGGTGATCGTCGACGCGGGCACGACGACGCTGCACGTGGCCCAGGCCCTGCGCCCCGATCTGCGCATCCGCGCGCTCGCCCTCAGCCTCTACGTCGCCGACGTGCTCGCCGACATGCCCAACGTCACGCTGATGATCCCGGGTGGCATCGTCCGCCCGCACGAGCGCTCCTTCGTGGGCGGCATGACGACCGCGACGTTCGCGGGCCTGGAGTTCGACACCCTGATCCTGACCTCGGGCGGCATCGACGTCGAGGCCGGCGTGACCGAGTACGAGTTCGACGACGCCGAGACCAAGCAGGCGGCGCTGCGCAGCGCGCGGCGCGTGATCGTCGTCGCCGACGGCTCCAAGCTCGGGGCGGTGGCGTTCGTCCGGCTGTGCACGATCCAGGACGTCGACGTGGTCGTCACCGACAGCGACGCCGCCCCCGACGTCGTCGCGGCGCTGCGCGCCTCCGACGTGGAGGTGATCGTGGCGTGAGCCTGCGCTGGGGCGTCCTCTCCACGGCGCTGATCAACCGCAAGCTGCTGCGCGGCGCCGGCCGCTCGGCGACGGCGGAGGTGGTGGCGGTGGCCAGCCGCGACGGCGATCGCGCCCAGGCCTACGCGGCGGAGCACGCGATCCCGCGCGCGCACGCAGGCTACGACGCGCTGCTGGCCGACCCCGATGTCGAGGCGGTCTACGTCCCGCTCCCCAACGGCCTGCACCATCCCTGGACGCTGCGCGCGCTGGCGGCGGGCAAGCACGTGCTCTGCGAGAAGCCCTACACGCGCCGGCCGGCCGAGGTGGAAGCGGCCTTCGCGGCGGCGTCGGCGGCGCGGCTGGTGCTCAGCGAGGCCTACATGTACCGCTACAACCCGCAGACCGTGCGCGCCGCCGAGCTCGTGCGCGAGGGGGCGCTGGGAGAGCTGCGGCTCGTCATCGCCTCCTTCACCTGGCCGTGCGACGCGCCGGGTGACGTCCGTCTGGACCCGGAGCTCGACGGCGGTTCGCTCATGGACGTCGGCTGCTACTGCGTGAGCGCCGCCCGGCTGTTCGCGGGTGAGCCCGTGGCGGTCGCGGCGCAGCAGGAGCTGACCCCGAGCGGCGTCGACGATCGCATGACCGGGACGCTGGCGTTCGCGGGCGGCGCGCTCGCGCACTTCGATTCGGGCTTCCACCTGCCCGACCGCAGCGCGCTCGAGCTCGTGGGAGCGGAGGCCACGCTGCACGTCCGCGACCCGTGGCACTGCGTCGCGCCCGGGCTCGACCTCGTCCCGCAGGACGGCCCGGCGCAGCGCATCGACGTCGAGGTCGCCGACTCCTACGCGCTCGAGCTCGACGCCTTCGCGGCGGCCGTGCGGGGGGAACCGGGCCCGCTGCTCGGCCGCGACGACGCGCTCGGGCAGTCGCGGGCGATCGCCGCGCTCTACACCGCCGCGGAGACCGGCACGACGGTGGCGCTGTGACCGGCTTCCTCGACCGGGAGGCGTGGCGCTGGACGGCACCGCCGCCCGCCGCGCCGACCGTCGGCGGCGACACGCTCGATTGGACGTGCGCCGGCGCGACCGACTTCTGGCGGGTCACCCAGGGCCACCCGAGCAAGCACGACGGGCAGGCCTACCTGACCCCGGCGCGAGGCGACTTCGTGCTCGAGGGGACCGTGTCGGCCCCGCTGCGGGAGCAGTTCGACCAGGTCGGGTTCCTGCTCGAGGCCGGCGAGGAGCGCTGGGTCAAGTTCGGCGTCGAGCTGGACGGGCCGGCCTGGCTGGGCGCGGTCCACACGCGCGGGGAGTCGGATTGGTCGTTCGCGCGGTGCGACGGCTTGCCACTGCGACTGCGGGCGCTGCGCACGGGCCCGACCGTGACCCTCGCTGCGCAGGTGGCCGGCGCGTGGACGGGGTTCCGGGTCCTGCACCTGCCCGGGCCGCTGTCGGTCGGGCCCTACGCCTGCGCGCCACGCGGACCCGGGTTCGCGGCGACCCTCAGCGACGGGCAGCTCGAGCTGCGGAGCTAGAGAGACTCCACGGAGGCCAGGTCGTAGCTGCCGGCGTCGGTGCCGAGGCCCTGCGCGACCTGGGCGGCGGTGGCGCAGCCGAGCCGGGCCGCGTCTGGCAGGGACCGGCCGAGGGAGAGGCCGCGCAGGTAGCCGGCGCTGAAGGCGTCGCCGCAGCCGGTGGTGTCGACGACGTCGATGGGCAGGGCGGGGACCTCGTGGACCGCGTCGGCGGTGACGACGACGGCGCCGTCCCCGCCGCGGGTGGCGGCGACGCAGCCGACGCCGCGGGCCAGCAGCGCGCGGCAGCCGGCCACGAGGTCGGTCTCGCCCGTGAAGCCGAGCACCTGCTCCTCGTTAGGCAGCAGGTGGTCGAGGTGCTCGAGGCAGGGGGCGATCCACTCGAGCAGCCCGGGGTCGCCGGGCGCGAGGACGTCGGCCGAGGTGGCCGTGCCGCTCTCGCGGGCGCGGGACAGGATCTGGGCCGCCGCCTCGCCGCCCATGAACTCGGGCCCGCCGAGGTGCAGGTGCGTGGCGGCGGCGATCGCGTCCCAGGGGGCGTCCGCGGGGCCGTAGGTGCCGTTGGCGCCGACGACGTGGAACGCCGGCCGGGACCCGTCGGGCCGGATGGGGAGCACGGACGCCGAGGTCTGCACGTCCTCGCGGCGGACGAGCAACGCGGTGTCGACCCCGTCCGCCTCCAGCAGCGCGAGCAGCATGTCCCCAGCCGCGTCGGTCCCGATCGCGCCGGCGCTGCGGACCTCCGCGCCGAGCCGGGAGAGGACGATCGCCGTCCCGCCCGCGCTGCCGGCGGCGGTGATCCGGATCTGCTCGACGAGCGCGCCGCCCTGGCCCTCGGGGATCGCCTCGACGGGGCGGACGAGGACGTCGAGGACGTGGACGCCCATGGCGATCGCGATCATGCGCGGCATCCTCCCAGAGGCGGCGAGGGACCGGCGGGGGGCGCCCCCTCTGGCCGCCGGCAGCGCCGTCCGGCACCGTTGCCGGCATGCCCACCACCGTGCCTCTCGTGACCCGCGACCTCCAGCTCGTCGACCTCACCGCCGCCGATCGGCCGGAGCTGGTCGGCGTCCTCGCCCGCGGCATGCGCGACAACCCCCTCCACGTCGCCGCCTACGGACCCGATCCCGAGCGCCGGGAGCGCATCCACGGCCGGCTCATGGCCGCGTTCTTCGCCGCCTCCCACGGCCAGCGGCCGTTCGGGCTGCGGCGGGACGGCGTCCTCGTCGGCGTCGCCGGCGTGGCGCCGCCCGGCACCTGCCGCCCGACGCCGCGCCAGCAGCTGTCCATGACCCCGGCGATCGCGCGCTGCGGCCCGCGCACCGCGGCGAGGGTCGGACGCTGGCTGAAGGCGTGGCAGGACGCCGACCCCGCAGAGCCGCACTCGCACTTCGGGCCGATCGCCGTCGACCGCCACCTGCAGGGGCAGGGGCTCGGCACGCGCCTGCTCGCCGAGTACGCCCGCCGCCTCGACGCAGCCCAGGAGGTCGCCTACCTGGAGACGGACAAGCGCGAGAACGTCCGCTTCTACGAGCGGGCCGGCTTCGTGGTCGTCGGCGAGGCCGACGTGATCGGCGTGCCCAACTGGTTCATGTGGCGCAACCCCGTGCGCTAGACGGAGCGGGGGGTGCCGTAGGCGCGCGCGGCGGCGGCCTCGACGACGGCGAGGCGGTCGTCCTCGTCGAGCGCCCGCGGCGTCCCCAGCACGCAGGCGCGCGCGTAGAGGTCGCTGGCCCACTCGAGCAGCTCGGTGGCCGCCTCGGCGGCGGCCAGGCTCGCGCCCAGGGTAACCGTCCCGTGGTTGCCCAGCAGCGCCGCGGTCCGCCCCTCCAGCGCCGCGACGGCGGACGAAGCCAGCTCCGGCGTCCCGAAGGTGACGTACGGCGCGACGCGGACCGGGCCGCCCAGCAGCAGCATCTCGTAGTGCACGCAGGGCAGCTCGTCGAGGACGCAGGCCAGCGCGGTGGCGGCCGGCGCGTGGGTGTGGACGACGGCGCCGGCCTCCGCGCGCGCCGCGTAGACGGACAGATGCAGCGCCAGCTCGGACGTCGGCGCCAGTGGCCCGTCCTGCTGGACCCCGGCGAGGTCGACCACGGCGATCTGCTCGGCCTCGAGCTGAGCCAGCTTGGCTCCGGTGGGGGTGACGGCGACGTGGTCACCGGTCCGGACGCTGACGTTCCCCGACGTCCCCCGCACGAGCCCGGCGGCGGCCAGGCGGCGGGAGGCGGCCGCGACCTCGGTCCGCTCCGCGACGAGCATCGGCTCAGACAGCACGGGCGCGATGGTAGCTTCGGGGCGCATGAACGTCACTCGCCGCCGCCTGATCGCCGGCTCCGTCGCCACCGGTGCCGCCGTGGCACTCCCCGACAGCCTGGCGGAGGCGAAGCACAAGAAGCGCAAGCGCAAGACCAAGACCGCCGACGTGGTCATCGTCGGCGCCGGGCTGGCCGGCCTCACCGCGGCGCGCGAGCTCACCGCCAAGGGCAAGAAGGTCATCGTCCTCGAGGCGCGCAACCGCGTCGGCGGGCGCGTCCTCAACGCCGACATCGGCGGCGGCAAGATCTCCGAGCGCGGCGGCACCTTCGTCGGGCCGACGCAGGACCACATCCTCGCCCTGGGCAAGGCGTTCGGCGTGGGGACGTTCGACACCTACGACACGGGCAGCAACGTCTTTCTCAAGGGCGACCAGCGGAGCACGTTCACGGACACGAGCGTCTTCGGCTCCGCCCCGACGGACCCGACGCTCATCCCCGACCTCGCCAACATCATCCCGACGCTGGACCAGATGTCGACGGAGGTCCCGGTCGACGCGCCCTGGAAGGCAGCCAAGGCCGGCCAGTACGACTCGGAGACGCTCGAGAGCTACATCCGCGCCAACCAGGTCAATCCGGACTTCATCAAGCTGGTCAACACGGCATGCCAGCCGATCTTCGGGGCGGAGGCCAAGGAGCTCTCGCTGCTCTTCGTGCTCTTCTACATCGCCAGCTCGGGCAACGAGACCACGCCGGGCACGTTCGAGCGCAACTTCAACACGCGCGGCGGCGGTCAGATGTCGCGCTTCATCGGCGGCTCGCAGGTCATCCCGCTCGCGATGGCCAAGGCGCTGGGCAAGCGGGTCGTCCTGCGCTCGCCGGTGCGCAAGATCCGTCAGACCAAGACGGGTGTCCGCGTGACGTCCGATCGCCTGATCGTCAAGGCCAAGCACGTCATCGTCGCGATCCCGCCGACCCTGGCCGGCCGCATCGACTACTCGCCCAACCTCCCGCAGGACCGCGACGCGCTCACCCAGCGCGTCCCGCAGGGCAGCCTGCTCAAGGCGACGGCGGTCTACGACAAGCCGTTCTGGCGCGACAAGGGCCTCACCGGCCAGGCCCTCAGCACCGACACGTACATCGCGGCGACGTTCGACGACTCACCGGAGGACGGCTCGCCCGGCGTCGTCTTCGGCTTCATCGGCGGGGACCGCGCGCGCGGCTTCAAGAAGCTCAGCGACGCCGAGCAGCGCAGCACCGCCCTCGCGGAGTTCGACCGGTTCTTCGACTCCAAGGAGGCCGGGAACGCGCGGAACTTCTTCCTGACCAGCTGGACGGACGAGAAGTGGACGCGCGGCTGTCCCGTCGGCATCTACGCCCCGGGTGTGATGGTCGCCTACGGGGACCAGATCCGCCAGCCGGTCGGGCGCATCCACTGGGCCGGCACGGAGACGTCGACCTACTGGAACGGCTACATGGACGGTGCCGTGCGCTCCGGTGAGCGCGCCGCGGCCGAAGTGCTGGGGGCGTGACCAACCCGGACCCCCGGATGGGGTCGTTCCGATGATCTGCGGGCCGGATGCCCGCAGGGGGACTCGCCTCCTCGCGGCGGCGCTGGTCGCCGTCGCCGTCCTGCCCGCCGCCGCGTCGGCGCGGCCGCGCTTCGAGACCTCCGTCTTCGCGCTGATCCCGCGGCCGGGCTTCCCGGCCATGGCCTACGTCGGCCCCAACCAGCGCGTCTACGAGGGCACGTACACCAACCCGGCCGGGGACTCCGTGCCCTCGCGCGTGTTCGAGTACACGAGCGCCGGCGCGCTCCTGCGCTCGTGGACGATCCGCGGCCAGGACCTGAGCGGCGACCACGGCGTCCAGGTCGGGACGATGGGTCCGTCGGGCCGGCTGCTGCTGCTCGACAAGGCGCCGCCGCGCGTCATCCGGCTGGACCGCAAGACCGGCGCGCAGAAGGACTACGCGCGCTTCCCGGCCGGCGTCGTCCCCAACTACAGCGCCTGGGGAACCGACGGCTCGCTGTACGTGACCGACTACGAGGGCGCGACGATCTGGCGCGTGCCGCCAAAGGGCGGGACCCCCGAGGTGTGGCTGAAGGACGCGGCGCTGGACGGCGGGCCGTTCGGCCTGACCGGCATCCGCCTGGCCGCCGATCGCCACACGCTGATCGTCGCCATGCAGTCCCAGGCGGGGCTCGGCGCGGGCATCCCCAGCAACGGGCGCATCATCAAGATCCCGATCCTGGACACCGGCAAGCCCGGGCCGATCACCGAGCTGTGGCAGAGCCGGCCGCTCGACGGCCCGGATGGCTTCGGCATCGCCAAGTCGGGGGCGATCTACATCGCGCTGCTCCTGTCCGACCAGCTCGCGGTGGTGGGCCCGGACGGCAAGGAGACGGCCCGCGCCACCTCGCCGCTGTTCGACAGCCCGTCGAGCGTCAGCTTCCTGGGCACCCGCCTGATGGTTGCCAACCAGTCCTTCGTATCCGGCACGGCCGCCAACCAGGCGATCCTCGACGTCGAGGCGGGCGAGCCCGGCCTGGCCGAGTACATCCCGCCGAAGCCCAAGAAGCCCAAGAAGACGCGCAAGAAGCCCTAGCGGGCTCGGATCGTCATCGGCAGCCCGCGGCGGGGGCCGAGGGTCGGCGTCTGGCGGATCTCGAGCCGGTAGCCGGGCTCGAGGTGCAACCGGAAGTCGCCGAGGATGCGGCGGGCGACGGTGCGGATCTCGGCCTGCCCGAAGCGCATGCCCAGGCAGATGCGCGACCCGCCCCCGAAGGGCACGTAGGCGCCGCGGGGGAGCGTGGCCTTCGCCTCCGGCGCCATCCGGTCCGGCCGGAACGCGTGGGGGTCGGCGAAGACGTGGGGGAGGCGGTGCGAGACGTAGCTCGAGTAGGCGACGGGCATCTCGGCGGGGATCGTGTAGCCGCCGAACGCGACGTCGCGCGTGGTCCGGCGCGGGCCGATCCAGGCCGGCGGGTACATGCGCAGCGTCTCGTCCAGGCAGCGCTCGAGGCGATCGGGGTCCTGTTCCAGCGCAGCCCGCTCCTCCGGGTGGCGGTCGAGCTCGTAGAAGAGGAAGCCGATCGTCGCCGTCGTGGTGTCGTGGCCGGCGAACAGCAGCGTCATCACGTGGTCGCGGACGTGGCGGTCGCTCAGCCGGCTGCCGTCCTCGTCGGTGGCGTCGAGCAGCAGGGAGAGGACGTCGAGGCCGCGCTCGCCGGTGCGGCGGCGCGCCTCCATGGCGCCGTAGATGAGCCGGTCCAGGCGCCGGCGGGCCTCGTGCATCCGCGCCCACGGCGTGCGCGGGCCGCGCAGGGTCTGCATCGTGTAGTCGCGCCCGTAGAAGCCGAGGGCGACCTCGAAGTCGCGCGCGGCGGCCCGGTCGTCGCCGGCGAAGCCGAACAGGGCACGCATGGCGATGCGCAGCGCCAGCCGCCGCGCCCACCCGTACAGGTCGAGGCGCTCGCCGTCGCGCCAGCCCGCCAGCGCCGCCGCCGTCTCACCCTCCATGATCGACGCCGTCGCGGCGATCTGCTCCGAGTGGAACGACGGCAGCATGATCCGCCGCGAGCGGCGGTGGAACTCGCCGTCGATGGTGAGCATCCCGTCGCCCAGCAGCGGGATCAGCTGGCCGAAGCCGCCGTCGCGCCAGCGGAAGTCCTTGGGGCGGCCGACCAGGATCGTGTGGTTGGCCTCCGGGCCGAGCATGAAGACCTGCTTGGAGCTCAGGATGCGCATCGTGAAGACGGGCCCGTGGCGCTCGTAGGCGTCCAGCAGCAGCGCCAGCGGGTCGGTGGCGAGGCGGTGGGTGCGGCGCAGGTCCACGCGGTTGTCGCCGGGCGGCCAGCGCACCCGCCGTCCCTTCAGCTCCGCCCGCCAGTCGTGGCCGAGCTGGACGAACGGGTTGGACGGGTACGGCTCGGGGCCGACCAGGCTCACGAGACCTCCAGGATCACCTTGCCGATGGCGCCCCGGCCGTCGATGAGCTCGAGCGCATCGGCCGCCTGCTCGAGGCCGAAGCGCGCGCCGATGATCGGGCGCACGTGGCCGGACGCGATCAGCCGGTCCACCTCGGCCTGGATCTCGCTGTTGACGTGCGGGTTGCTCAGCACCCACTCGCCCCAGCCGGCGCCGATCACCTCCGTGTTGCGCAGCAGCAGGCGGTTGACCTTGACCTCGGGGATGGAGCCGCCGGTGAAGCCGACCACCACGACGCGACCGCCCCGGGCCAGCGAGCGCAGCGAGTCGGTGAAGCGGTCACCGCCGACGGGGTCGAGCACGAGGTCGACGCCGCCGCCGGACGCCTCCTGGGCCTGCGCGCGCCAGTCGCCGTCGCTGCGGAAGACCTCGTCGGCGCCGGCGTCGCGGGCCACCCGCTCCTTCTCGTCCGTGGAGACGATCGCGATCACCTGCGCCGCGCCGAGCCCCTTGGCCACCTGGATCGCGGCGGTGCCGATGCCGCCGGCGGCCCCGTGCACGAGCACCTGCTCGCCCTCGGCCAGGCGCCCGCGCAGCTTCAGAGAGAAGACGACGGTGTGGTAGTTGAAGATCAGTCCGGCGCCCTGCGCCGTGTCCAGCTCGTCCGCGAGCGGGAAGGTGGTGTGCGCCGGCGCGACGGCCTGCTCGGCGAACCCGCCCAGGAAGCACAGGGCGGCCACGCGGTCCCCGACGGAGACCTGCGCCTGGTCGGAGGCGGCGATGACGGTCCCGGCGACCTCCGCGCCGGGGACGAACGGGAGGTCCGGTTTGAGCTGGTACTCGCCGCGGCTCTGCAGCAGTTCCGGGAAGGCCACGCCGGCGGCCTCCACCCGCACGACCACGCCCTGACCCGGCGTCATCATGTGGCTCGGCTCCGGCTCGGGGGCGTCGGTGGTGTACTCGAGGGCGCGGGGGCCGTCGAGCGACGTGATCTGGATCGCGCGCATGGCGCGGCGGACGCTACCTATCCGTCGCCGCGCATGCCCGCGTAGGTGACCAGCACGGACGCCCAGGTCCGGAACGGGCGCCAGCCGTCGACGACCTCGGACCAGGGGCGGTCGCCGTAGAAGCGAGCCCGGTAGTCGTGGAAACGCTCGCTGTCGACGGCCAGGTCGTGGTGGCCGACCGCGCGGATCAGGATCAAGGACGCGTAGAAGGGGCCGATGCCCGGCAGCTCGCGCAGGCGCGCATCGGCGTCCGCGGGATCCATGGCGAGCAACGCACCCGGGTCCAGCGCCCCCTCCAGCGCCGCGGCGGCGACCGCGTGCAGGCGTTCGACCTTGACCGCCGGCAGCCCCTTCATCGGCGCCACGTCGAGCAGCGCCTCCGGGGTGGGGAAGGCGCCGAGCGCGCCGTGCGCCTCGGCGATCGCCCGCAGCGTGGTGGCGGCCTGCGCCGCGGGTCGCCGCGCGGAGATGACGCTCCACGCGGCCGCCTCGTAGGGGGAGTGGAAGAGGACGGGGCGCAGGCCGGGGTACCGGTCCTGAAGGGCGCCGAGGACCGGATCGCGACGGCCCACCTCGGCGAACCGGTCGCCGTCGCCGTCCAGCGACAGGATCCGGGCCACCTGGCGGAGCACGGCGCGGGTGTCCTTCGCGCCCTCGACCTGGCCGTGGACGGCGCCGTCGGGGTCCTGGGTCAGGGTCACGGCCGCGTGGCCCTGGAGGTCGTCGGTGCAGAACGCAAGCCGCATCGGCAGCGAGGCAGTTCCGTCGCGGGGGCCGAAACCGAAGCCCGCCGCGAGCTCGAGGCTGAACGGCCCGCGAGGTTGGATCGTGAACGCGCCCACGCCTGGGAGGATGCCCGAACCGTGCGGTTGCCCGTCCTCACCCCCGAACCCGGCGAGCTGCCGCGCGGCTGGATGACTGCCGCCACGCGCGGGGTCGTCCTGGTCGCGATCGTGAGCGCCAACGCCGTCGGCGCGCTGATCGTGATGGCGCTGCTGGCCGTGGTGCTGCCCCTGCCCGACGAGGCGGACGGCTTCGGTGCCGCGGGGCTTGCCGCTGGCGGGGCGTACGCGGTGCTCGCGATCCTGGTCGGGACGGTCCACGGCCTGCGCCTCGCCCGGCCGGCCATCCAGCCCTTCAAGGAGGACCGGCGGCCCGACGAGCGCGAGCGCTCCGCCATCCTCGGCCTGCCCGCCCGCCTGTCGCGGTTGCAGCTGGCCCTGTGGGCGGGCGCGGTGATCGTCTTCACGGTCGACAGTGCCACCACCTCGGCCCTGTACGCGTTCGAGACCGGCATCACCATCGCGCTCACGGGCGTGGCGGTGGCGGCGCTCTCCTATTTGCAAGTCGGCCGGCTGCTGCGGACGGCCGTGGACGCGGCGCTGGCCGACGCCCCGCCGCGGCGCCGCGAGGTCGCCGGCGTCGGGACCCGGGTGCTGCTGACGTGGGCGCTGTGCTCGGCGGTGCCGACGGCGGGCGCCCTGATGGTCGGCATCTTCGCCCTCGCCACCGACGTCGACACGGACGAGCTGGCCCGCTCGACCATCGTGCTGTCCGGCGTGTCGTTGTGGGTGGGCCTGCTGGCCATGGTCTTCCTCGCCCGCACGCTGAGCGACCCGCTGCGGCGGCTGCGCGACGCGCTCAGCGACGTGGAGGCGGGTGACTTCGACACGCGCGTGCACGTCTTCGACGCCACGGAGGTCGGCTACGCCGCGGCCGGCTTCAACCGCATGGTCGCCGGGCTGCAGGAGCGCGAGCGCCTGCGCGACCTGTTCGGCCGCCAGGTGGGGGAGGACGTCGCCCGCCGCGCGCTGGAGGAGGGCGTGACGCTGGGCGGCGAGGAGCGCGAGGCGGCCGTCCTGTTCATCGACGTGATCGGCTCGACCTCGTTCGCGGCCGACCGTCCGCCGGGCGAGGTCGTCGACGCGCTCAACGCCTTCTTCGCCACGGTCGTCGAGGTCACCCAGGACTGCGGCGGCCTGGTCAACAAGTTCGAGGGCGACGCGGCGCTGTGCGTGTTCGGCGCGCCGCTGGCCACCGACGACGCCGCCGGGTCGGCACTGCGCGCGGGCCGGACGATGTGCACGCGCCTGCGCGAGGGCGAGCTCAACGCGGCCATCGGCGTGTCCCACGGCACCGTCGTCGCCGGCAACGTCGGCGCCTCCGACCGCTACGAGTACACGGTCATCGGCGACCCGGTCAACGAGGCGGCCCGGCTCACCGAGCTGGCCAAGGAGCGCGAGGGGCGCCTCGTCGCCTCCGAGCGCGCGATCGCGGCGGCCGGCGAGGAGGAGCGCGAGCGCTGGGAGCTCGGCGACGAGGTCACCCTTCGCGGCCGCCGCGAGCCGACGCGTCTGGCCCTGCCGAGATGAGCGAGCTCGTGCGACTGCTCGCCGCCCTCGACGCGGGTGAGACGACAGCGGCGGAGCTGGTCGACGCGGCGCTGGAGCGGATCGGCGACGACCCCCTGAACGCGTTCCGCGTCGTCCGCACGGAGGCCGCCCGTGCCGAGGCCGCGGCCGCCGACGCCCGCCGGAAGACGATCCCGCCCGCCCACCGTGCGCCGCTGCTCGGCGTCCCGGTCGCGGTCAAGGACGACATGGACGTCGCGGGGGAGACGACGATGTTCGGCTGCGACGGCGACTTCGCGCCCGCGACGGAGGACGCCGAGGCGGTGCGCCGGCTGCGCGCGGCGGGCGCGATCGTCGTCGGCAAGACCACGACGCCCGAGTTGGGGCAATGGCCCTTCACGGAGGGCCCCGCCTTCGGCATCACCCGCAACCCGTGGGACCCGGACTTCTCGCCGGGCGGCTCGAGCGGTGGTTCGGCGGCCGCGGTGGCGGCCGGGCTCGTCCCCGTCGCCCTCGGTTCGGATGGCGCCGGTTCGGTGCGCATCCCCGCCGCGTGGACCGGGCTGGTGGGCGTCAAGCCCCAGCGGGGGCGCGTGTCCACCTGGCCCGACCCCGAGGCGTTCAACGGGCTGACCTGCCACGGGCCGCTGGCGCGCACGGTGCTCGACGCGGCGATGCTGCTGGACGCGATTCGATCCCGCCCACCCCACCACGCCGGCGAGCGCCACCGGCCGCCGGCCCCCGCCGAGTCCTACGCGGCGACGGCACGGCGGGCCGAGCCCGGCCGGCTGCGGATCGGGCTGTCGCTGAAGGCGCCCTTCAGCGGGGCGCCGTCCCGGCTCGACCCAGAGGTGCGCGCCGCCGTCGAGCGCCTGGCCGCCGTGCTCGAGGGTCTCGGCCATTCCGTCGTCCCGACCGAGCCGCCCTACGGCCTCATCGGCCTTCCCTTCATGGCCCGCTCCATGGGCGGCATCCGCGACTGGACGCACCGCGTCCCCGACCGCTCCAGGCTGGACCCCCGGACCCGTCACAACGCCACCACCGGCCTCGCGCTCTCGCCCCTGCTCGCCGCCGCCCGCGCGGTCGAGCCGCTGCTGCGCCGCCACATCGGCGGCGTCTTCCAGCGGGTCGACGTCCTGCTCGCGCCGACTACGGCGCAGCCGCCGCTGCCGATCGGCGCCGCCGAGGGGCTGGGCGGCTGGGCCACCGACCGCGTCGTCGTCGGCGCCGCGCCCTACGCGTGGCCGTGGAACGTGCTCGGCTGGCCGGGCGTCAACGTCCCCGCGGGGCTCACCGACGGTGGTCTTCCCGTCGGCGCGCAGCTGCTCGGGCCGGCCAACGCCGAGCCCCGCCTCATCGCCGTCGCCGCGCAACTGGAGGCCGTGGAGAACTGGCACCACCGGCGCCCCAGCGCTCTAGTCTCCGGAGCATGAGGAGAGTCCGGATGGGCGCGGCGCTGGCCGCTGCGGGAGTGCTGTGCTTTGCAGGGTCGGCGCGCGCGGCGGAGCCGACGAAGGAGGACAAGACCTTCACGGTCAAGGTCGGCGCCAACCGCGACCAGACGTGCACGATCAAGGCCTACCTGTACACGCCGGCGGGCGCGGACAAGGCTCATCCCGCGCCGGCCATCCTGGCCACCAACGGGTTCGGCGGCTCGCGCGACGACTTCGACAAGCTCGGCCCCGCCTACGCGAAGCGCGGCTACGTCTTCCTCGCCTACTCGGGGCTCGGCTTCGGCGGCAGCGGCTGCAAGATCACGCTCGACGACCGCGAGCACGACGGCACCGCGGGGTCGCAGCTGATCGACTTCCTCGGCAAACTCGACACGGTCAAGAAGGACGGGCCGGGCGACCCGCGCGTGGGCATGATCGGCGGCTCCTACGGCGGGCAGATCCAGTTCGCGGTCGCCGCCGTCGACAAGCGCCTGGACACGATCATCCCGCAGATCACCTGGAACGACCTCGCCTACTCGCTGTCACCCAACAACACGGACTTCACGTCGGGGGTCACCTACGGGACGCCGGGCGTGGTCAAGCTCGATTGGCCGACGCTCTTCTTCAGCGTCGGCCAGGCCGACGGCGTGCAGGCGACGCTCACCGGCGACTCGAGCCACATCGGCCAGTGCCCCAACTTCGCCGACGACGCCTGCCCGGCGCTGATCCAGGGCGCCGCGCGCGGCTACCTCGACGGCACGGGCACGGCGTTCACCCGCCACGCGTCGGTGTCCTCCTACATGAAGGACATCACGATCCCGACGTTCCTGACCCAGGGACAGTCGGACAACCTCTTCGACCTGCAGGAGGCGGTGGCCACCTACAAGTCGCTGAAGGCGCAGGGCGTCCCGGTCAAGATGCTGTGGCGCTCGTCGGGGCACTCGGGCGGGGACATCGGGACGTCCGAGAACGACGAGACCGACCTCGAGGCCGCCTACGAGTCGCGCGCCGACCTGGCCTGGTTCGACCACTACCTCAAGGGGGACGCGACGGCGCCGGCGCTGGACTTCTCCTTCCTGACCGACTGGATCCCGTACGCCGCCGGCAAGGACGCGGCGCCCGCGGTCGGCGTCGCGCCCGCCTACCCGGCGGCGAAGGGCACGCCGCTGTACCTGTCGGGGACGGACGCGCTGGTCAGCGACAAGGCGGCCGTCAAGGACGGGTCGGCGAGCATGGCCGAGGCGGCGGCGCCGACCAGCATGGGCGGTGGCGCGGTCGTGCTCCAGGACGGCAGCGACCCGCCGGGCACGAGCGTCTCCTACACGACGGCGCCGCTCGCGGACAACCTCGACCTGGTCGGCATCCCGTCGGTCTCCTTCCGCGTGAGCGCGCCGACCTTCGCCACCACGGTCGACCCCGCGCAGAAGCTCGTCCTGTTCGCCAAGCTCTACGACGTCGCGCCGGACGGGACGGCGACGCTCAACCGCGCGCTCATCTCGGCGGCGCGCATCGGGGACGTGTCCAAGCCGATCACGATCGAGCTGCCGGGCCTGGTGCACCGCTACGCCAAGGGCCACTCGCTGCGCGTCACCATCGCCACCAGCTCGGCGACCCACCGCGGCAGCTTCGGCGCCGGCCCGGTCACCGTCCTGACCGACCCGAAGGATCCCGGCGTCCTGACGATCCCTGAGCTGGGCGCGCCGACGGGGCCGGTCGGCTCGGGCCCGAACGGGTCCACGCCGTTCGGGGTGACGCCGGCCACGTCGGCGGCGCTAGTTGCGGCCGGCCCGGCGGCGCGGGCCAGGGACTCCAGCCAGGGGAGGGCCACTAGAGTGCCGAGACCC
>CAXTBB010000011.1:0-19352 GCA_964242305.1 uncultured Solirubrobacteraceae bacterium | reverse complement strand
CACGTCGGCGGCGCGCGTCCGCCGGGCCGCCAAGCTGCCGCGCCGGCGCCCGTGCAAGACGACGCCGAAGCGGATCCGCTTCCCGCTGCGCGTCAAGGGGACGCTGACGGTGGCGCGGGTGTACGTGAACGGCCGCCGGGTGCGGACGATCCGCGGGTCGCGGCTGCTGCGCACGGTGACGCTGAAGCTCAAGGCCGGCCGCAAAGCGCACGTCGTGGTCACGTCGAAGACGAAGACCGGCGAGGCGCGCCGCAACGGGCGCCGCTACAAGGCCTGCCAGGCGTAGACCCGGCCGCTGACGCGTCCGCCCGTCAGGCCGAGCCGCGCCACCGCCGCGGCGACGCCGGGGTAGGCCGGGTCGCCGTAGTCGTGGAAGGCGACCGTCGCGCCGGGCGCCAGCCGGTCGCGCCAGGCCGCGAAGGCGGCGACCGTGCCTTCCTCGGAATGGTCCCCGTCGACGAACAGGAAGTCGACGACGTCCGGCTCGGTCGGCTCGTCGCCGGGTCCTTGCACGAAGGTCACGTCGCCCCCGAGCGCGGCGTACTCGTGGCGGTGCTCGCGGACGACCGGGTCGTATGAGACGACGCGGCGGGACGGATCACCGAGGGAAAGGGAGATGGCGGTCCAGCCCGTGGCCGTGCCGATCTCCACGCACGCCGTCTTCCCCTCGGCGAGCGCCAGGATCTCGCGGAGCTCATGGGGCCGGGTGGCCACGTCCAGAGACCACTGGTCGCCGCGCGCACGGGCGGTCCGCAGCGCCCGCAGGTAGAAGGTCCGCACCGGCGCGGGAAGGCGCGCCAGCGCGTACGCCTGCTTCGCCAGCGCGACACCGCGCGCCGCCGGCGAACGGGTGTCATCCCAGCGAAAGACGCTCACAAGCGCGGTTCACGCGGCGAGGCGGCGGTACGCGGCCTGCGTGAGCGGCTTGTAGCGGTCGCCGGTCTTCGTGCGCGAGAGGACGACGCGATCGCCGCCGGGCGGCGGGATGCCGTCCTCGCGCAGCGCGCGCACATCGGGGCGGTACCAGCTGGTGACCGGGATCTCGTCGACGACGTGGACGACAGCCGGCCGCTCCTCCTCGGGCAGGTCCGCCAGCGCGCGGGTCACCGCGCCCGGCTTCACCGTGCAGCCCGGCCGCGGCATGACCGCCACGACCAGCACCTGGTGGTCGGCGCCGGCCACCGTCAGCCCGTAGGCGACGGCGAGGTCGACGGCGTCGATGCGGGCGAGCGCGTCGCGCGCGGGCGAGGGCATGACCAGCCCCGCCTCCGTGTGCACCAGGGCGTCGATGCGGTCGCGCAGCCAGAAGTCGCCGTCCTTGTCCTGGTAGAAGAGGTCGCCGGTGGGGACCCAGGCGTCGTCGCGGCGGAAGACGGAGCGCAGCGCGTCGTCGCGGTTGGAGCGGGTTCCCGGCGTCGTGCGGGCCAGCAGCATGCCGACCTCTCCGCGAGGGACCTCGGCGGCGAAGCCGTCGCGGCCGAGCAGCAGCCGGTCCTCGACCTCGTCCCAGGCGGCGATGCGCACGTCGGCCGCACCCGGCAGCGGCCGCCCGACCGACCCTGGCTTGGCGCCGGTGAGATTGACGAGGATGGCCTCGCCCTCCGTGGACGCGTAGAACTCGACCACGCGGGCGGGGGCGAAGCGGCGCTGCACGCGCTCCCACAGCCCGACCGGCATGCCCGAGCCGAGCAGCAGCCGCAGCGGGTGGTGGCGCTCGGCCGGGTTCGGCGCGGCGTCGACGAGCTCGCGCAGCATCGTCCACGTGTACGAGGCGACGGTGACGCCGTAGCGGCGCACCTCCTCCCAGAACGTGGCCGGGTCGTACCCGTGGGCGAGGGCGATGCGCGACCCGCCCGCGATCGCGCCGCCGAGCGTCATCAGCAGCGCGCTCGAGTGGTGGATCGGGGTCACCGCGTAGACGGTGTCGGCCGGCCCGAGCGCGCCCGCCGAGGCGGTCCCGAACGCGCTCAGCGCCCACCGGCCGTTGGTGATCGAGTTGACGCGGGTGGCGTCCCCAGCGCCGGTGAAGAGCACGAAGGCGAGGTCGCGGGCCCGCCCGGGGTTGGGCCGGTACCAGCTCGGTGGGCGCACCGCGGCGGGGTCGATGCGCTCCATGTCGAGCACCTGCGCGCCCAGGTCGCGCTCCTCGCCGCCGCCGCCGAGGACGAGCACGTCGACGCCCGCGTCCTGGGCGTCGTCCATGTGGTCGGGGTCGGTGATGACGCGGCTGATGGCGCCCAGCCGGGCCTCGCGGGCGACGTCCGCGTCCGGGCGCAGCAGGACGCAGACGGCGCCGAGCCGGTTGAGCGCGGCGACGACGACGAGCGCGGACGGCCGCGTGCTCATGAGCACGCCGACGTGCTCCCCCTGGCGGACGCCGACGTGCAGCAGGCCGGCGACGACGTTGTCGATGCGCTCCTTGCCGGCCAGGTGGGTGTGGGCGCGGTCCTCGAACAGGAAGAAGACGCTGTCGCCGTGGCGGCGGGCCTGTTCCTCCAGCAACAGGCTCAGCGAGATCTGCGTGCCGCTCTGGATCTGGCCGAGGCGAGCGAGGCGGGGGAGGGCCGCGCCCGCTTCGCGCGAGAGCTCGCGCAGGCCGCGGACGGTGGTGGAGGCCGACTGCGCGGCCGCACGGGCGATGCCGACCCCGGCGCCGAGCGCGAGCTCCAGCCCGAGCCCGCCGCCGTCCCCGTTGTCGCGGACGGCCGGGAGGTCGTCGCCGACCAGCACCGCGCCGGTCGGGCGCTCGGCGTCTCCGCCGCGCCAGTGCGCCCACTGGGCCACGATCGGCCACGTGGCCCGGCGCGCGGAGGACCCGACCACGAGGCCGAAGTGGCCGGCCCGCAGCGCCGTCTCGTAGATCTCCGCGCGCGGGGCGGCGCGGTTGATGGCGCGCACGGCGGGCGGCGGGGCGATCTCGTCCACCTCGCCGACGAAGGTGAGGATGGGGCAGGTGATGTCGGCCAGGGTGACCAGGCGCTCGTCGATGACGAAGCCGCCCTCGAGCATCCGGTTGTGGGCGATGAACTGGCGCAGGAAGTCGGCCAGCGCCGGGCCTGGCCAGGCGACCCAGCCGTTGGCCTCCAGGAACTGGCGCTGGCGCTCGCGCGGCAGCAGCGCCTCGCGGTCGTGCAGCTGCATGATGAACTCGACGCGCGAGCGCAGCGACTTCATCGGGTCCAGCAGGCGGAAGCCGGTGCGGCTGACCCAGCCCGGGACGGCGAACCGCCCCAGCGGCCCGGCCAGCACGCCGGCGGCGCCGGTGGCGAACGACTCGGGCAGGCCGAACGGCATCGCCGCGCGCGTGTCGGCCGGCGAGCCGAAGGTGATCAGCGAGGAGATGCCCTTCGAGCGCCGGTACGCCGCGGTCTGGTAGCAGAACATCCCGCCCTGGCTGTAGCCGGCGAGGTGGACGTCCTGGCCGGTCTCCTTGCGCACCGTGTCGACCACGTCGGACACGGCGATGACATGATCGGCCAGCGTGCGCTCCAGGCCGCCCTCCTGCTGGGACGGCTCGCCGAAGTCGACCACCCACGGGTCGACGCCGTTCTCGTGCAGGACGCCCACCGCGGTGGCGGCGGGGGAGACGTCGTAGACGTCGGCGTCGAGCATCATCGGCGGGACCAGCACCACCGGCGGGCCCGTGGCCTCGTCCGCGAAGTAGCGCCGCAGCCGGTACATCCGCCGGTGCTCGACGATGTCGAAGGGCGACGGCTCCTCGCCGGTGTCCAGGCCGCCGAAGCGCGCGACCTCGAGTGCGTTCTGCGCGACCGCCTGCGCGCGCGAGATCGGTTCCGTGACGAGCTTGGTCAGGTCCACGCGCGCATCATCGCAGTCCTGCGCTCAGATCAGCATCGCTTGACCCGACACAACGGTCTCTTCGACAATCCAATTGAAGTTCCAGACAGCACCGATCAAACCGGCTCATCGCAGTCCTGCGCGGAGGGCACCGGCGGTCACCGCGACGGCGTCGCGGGCGGTGCGGTGGGCCGTCATGTTCAGGAAGCCGTGCAGGAGCGGGAAGCGCTGCGTGATGGCGGGGACGCCGGCGGCGCGCAGCTGCTCTGCGTAGGCCTCACCCTCGTCGCGCAGCGGGTCGGCCAGCGCGGTCGCCACGTAGGCGGGCGGGAAGCCGGCGAGGTCGGCGAGCAGCGGACTCGCGCGCGGGTCGTCGCGGTGGCTGGCCATGTACAGGTCCGTGTAGCGGTCCATCGCCGCCTCGGTGAGGAAGTAACCCGTGGCGAAGTCGGCGGTCGACTGGTAGCGCCGGGTGGCGTCCGTGGCCGGGTAGAGCAGCCACTGGAACGCGGGCATCGGCACCGTGCCGGCCGCGGCGCTCACGCACACGCTCGCGGCCAGGTTCCCGCCGGCGCTGTCCCCGCCGACGGCGACGCGGCCTTCGCCGGCGAGCGCGGCGTACGCGGCCACCGCGTCGTCCGCCGCCGCCGGGAACGGATCCTCGGGCGCGCGGCGGTACTCCACGGAGACGATGCGGACGCCGGAGAGATCGGCGAGCGCGCGCACGGCGGGGTCGTGGGAGGCGACCGAGCGGTTGACCCAGCCACCGCCGTGGAAGAAGACGAGCAGCGCATCGGGCAGCGCGTCGATCGGGGTGTACCAGCGGACCGGGACCCCGCCGGCGTCCCCATCCTCCACGGCCACGGGCCGCCGGGAGGAGCGCACCAGGAAACCAGACTGGGCCTCGGCCAGCCGGCGGGCGACGTCGACCGGCGGCGCCTCGCGGCCCGCGCCCCGCGCTTCGGCGGCCGCGGCGGCGCGGGCCAGCAGCCACGCGCCGGGGTCCAGCCCGCGGGCGACGTCGGGCGGCGGTCCGCCCAGCGCGCGCTGCAGCGGCGCCGGCAGCGCAACGAGTCCGCGGCCCACGGCCCCGGAGGCGTACGCGATGGCCAAGGCGGTGTCCACGCCGCGCAGGCTACGCCCCGATAGGGTCCCGCGCGGTGCCCGCGCCCCCGTCGACGTTCGACCCCGCCGGTCCCGCGGCGCAGGCCAACCGGGAAGCGATGCTGGCCCGGCTGGCCGAGCTCGACGACCTGCTGCTCAAGACGCGCGAGGGCGGCGGACCGGAGAAGCTCGAACGCCACCGCAAGCGCGGCAAGCTGCTGGCCCGCGAGCGCATCGAGCTGCTGCTGGACCGCGACTCGCCGTTCCTCGAGCTGCAGCCGTTCATGGCCAACCACACGGACTTCCACGTCGGCGCGTCCAACGTCTGCGGGATCGGGGTGGTCGAGGGCGTGGAGTGCATGATCGGCGCGTCGGACCCGACCGTCCGGGGCGGGACGTCCAACCCGTTCACGCTGCGCAAGTCGCTGCGCTCGCAGGAGATCGCGCTGGTCAACCGGCTGCCGATGATCAACCTGGTCGAGTCGGGGGGTGCCGACCTGCCCACGCAGGCGGACGCGTTCGTCCCCGGCGGCGCGATCTTCCGCAACCTCACCCGGCTCTCGGCCCACGGCATCCCCACCATCGCGCTCGTGTTCGGCTCGAGCACCGCGGGCGGCGCCTACATCCCGGGCATGAGCGACTACACCGTCTTCGTCGAGGGCCGCGCCAAGGTCTTCCTGGGCGGCCCGCCGCTGGTCAAGATGGCGACGGGGGAGGAGTCCGACGACGAGTCCCTGGGCGGCGCCGAGATGCACGCGCGCCAGTCGGGCCTGGCCGACTACCTGGCCGTCGACGAGGCGGACGCCTGCCGGCTCGGGCGCGCCATCGTCCGGGACTTGAACTGGCGGAAACCGTCCCCACCCACCTCCGCCGCCGCGCGCGGACCCCGAGACCCGGTGCACGACCCTGAGGACCTCGTCGCGCTCGTCCCCAGCGATCCGAAGGTCCCGTTCGACCCGCGCGAGGTGCTGCTGCGCGTGCTCGACGGCTCCGAGTTCCGCGAGTTCAAGCCGCTCTACGGGAGCGCGCTGTCGACCGGCTGGGGACGCGTCCACGGCTACGAGGTCGGCGTCCTCGCCAACGCGCGCGGGATCCTGTTCTCCGAGGAGGCGCAGAAGGCGGCCCAGTTCATCCAGCTCGCCAACCAGAAGGACGTCCCGCTCGTGTTCCTGCACAACACGACCGGCTTCATGGTCGGACGCGACTACGAGCAGGGCGGCATCATCAAGCACGGCGCGCTGATGATCAACGCGGTCGCGAACTCGAAGGTGCCGCACATCGGGATGATCATCGGCGGCTCCTACGGCGCCGCCAACTACGCGATGAGCGGCCGCGGCTACGACCCGCGCTTCCTCTTCTCCTGGCCCAACGCGCAGTCGTCGGTGATGGGGCCGGCGCAGCTGGCCGGGGTGCTCGAGATCGTCGCCCGGCAGGGGGCGGCCGCCCGCGGCATCGAGGTCGACGACGAGCAGCTGGCGGGCATGCGCGCGGCGGTGGAGGCGCAGATCGAGGCCGAGCAGACCGCGCTGGCCAACTCCGGCCGCGGCTACGACGACGCGATCATCGACCCGCGCGACACGCGCGCGGTGCTCGGCTTCGCGCTGAGCGTCGTCCACAACGCCGAGGTGAGGGGCGCCGACGGGTTCGGCGTCTTCCGGATGTGAGGCGCGTCCTGGTCGCCAACCGGGGCGAGATCGCCCGCCGCGTCTTCGCCACCTGTCGGCGCCTGGGCGTCGGGACCGCGGCCGTCTTCACCGAGCCGGACGCGGACGCGCCGTTCGTGCGCGACGCCGACGTCGCGATCGCCCTCGGGGAGGACCCGCGCGGCTACCTCGACGGTGCCGCGATCGTCGCCGCCGCCCAGCACGCCGGCGCCGATGCGATCCACCCCGGCTACGGCTTCCTGGCCGAGAACGCGGACTTCGCCCGCGCGGTCCTCGACGCGGGCCTGATCTGGATCGGCCCGACGCCGGACGCGATCGCGGCGATGGGCTCCAAGACGCAGGCGCGGACGCGGATGGAGGCCGCCGGCGTCCCCATCCTCCCCGAGGGCCGCGACGCAGGCTTCCCCCTGCTGGTCAAGGCGAGCGCGGGCGGCGGCGGCAAGGGGATGCGGCTGGTCGAGCGCGAGGAGGACCTCGACGCGGCGGTGGCGGCCGCACGGCGCGAGGCGGCGGCGGCGTTCGGTGACGACACCGTCTTCCTCGAGCGCTACCTGCCGCGCGCCCGCCACGTCGAGATCCAGATCGTGGGAGACACCCACGGCCGCGTGGTCGCCTTCCACGAGCGCGACTGCTCCGTCCAGCGCCGTCACCAGAAGGTCATCGAGGAGGCACCGTCGCCGGCGGTCGACCGCGACCTGCGGGCGCGCATGGGCGCGGCGGCGATCGCGGCGGGGGAGGCGGTCGGCTACGTCGGCGCGGGGACGGTGGAGTTCCTCCTGCAACCCCACCCACCCGCGGAGTTCTTCTTCCTGGAGATGAACACGCGGCTGCAGGTCGAGCACCCGGTCACGGAGCTGGTCACGGGCGTCGACCTGGTCGAGTTGCAGTTGGCGATCGCCGAGGGCGGCCACGTCCCCGACCCGCCGCCGATCGAGGGCCACGCGATCGAGGCGCGCCTCTACGCCGAGGATCCGGCCAACGACTTCCTGCCCGTGACCGGAACGTTGTCGCGGTTCGACATCGGCCCCCCGGATGGGGCCGTTCAACTCTTCTGCGGGCCGGACGCCCGCAGGGGGACTCCTTCTTCCGGCGTGCGGGTCGACACCGGCGTGGAGAGCGGCAGCGTCATCTCCCCCCACTACGACCCGATGATCGCCAAGGTGCTCGCGCACGGGCGCACCCGCGACGAGGCGGCGGCCCGGCTCGCCGACGCGCTCGCCCGCGCGCGCGTGCACGGGATGACCACCAACCGGGACTTCCTGGTCAACGTGCTCTGTCATCCCGAGTTCCTGGCCGGGGAGGCGGACACCGGGTTCCTCCAGCGACACGACTGCACAGCGCTATTGCCGGTGGACGTTCGCGCGGCGGCGGCCGCGCACGCCCTGGCCGGCCAGGCGGCGCAGCGCGCCGAGGCCCGCGTGCTCGGCTCGCTGCCCAGCGGCTGGCGCAACAACCCGGCGCAGCTGCAGACGGTCGAGTACGAGGACGTGACGGTCGGCTACCGCTTCGACCGCCACGGCCGCCTCGACGTGCTCGAGCTCGACGGCGAGCGCGTCGAGGCACGGCTGCGCGGCTGCGCGCCCGACGCGGTCGACCTCGAGGTGGATGGCGTCCGGCGCACCTACCGGGTCGCCGGGGATTACGTGAACACCGCTGACGGGCAGGTGCACCTCCATGCCCGGCCCCGCTTCGTCGACCCCGCCGCCACGCTCGCGGCCGGGTCCCTCACCAGCCCGATGCCCGGCACCGTGCTGCGGGTCTCCGTCGGCGAGGGCGACGCGGTCGCGGCCCGCCAGCCCCTGCTCGTGCTCGAGGCGATGAAGATGGAGCACGAGATCGTCGCCCCCGTGGACGGGACGGTGACCGAGCTGCGGGTCGCCGCCGGCACGCAGGTCCAAGCCGGCGCCGTGTTGGTCGTGATCGAGTGACCGGGCTCGGCCTCCCCGACGAGGTGAACGCCTGCCTGTTCGACATGGACGGCGTCCTCACCAAGACCGCCACCGTGCACTTCAAGGCCTGGAAGCAGATGTTCGAGGAGGAGGGCTACGGCCCGTTCGAGCAGGACGACTACAACGAGCACGTCGACGGGCTGCCCCGCGACGAGGGGATCCGCCAGTTCCTGAAGTCCCGCGGCAAGGACGTCAGCGCGGACGAGGTCGCGCGGCTCGGCGAGAAGAAGAACCAGCTCGTCCAAGAGGTGCTCGACCGCGACGGCGTCGAGGTCTACGACGGCTCCGTGCGCTACGTCGACGCGGCGATCGAGGCGGGCCTGTTCTGCGCCGTCGTCTCCTCCAGCGCCAACACCCGCCACGTGCTCCAGGTCGCCGGGCTGCTGGACCGCTTCACCGCGATCGTCGATGGGAACACGATCAAGGAGCGGGGGCTGACGGGCAAGCCCGCGCCGGACACGTTCCTGGCCGGCGCCGAGCAGCTCGGGTCCGACGCCGCCCACGCCGTCGTCTTCGAGGACGCGACCGCCGGCGTCCAGGCCGGCGCGGACGGGGACTTCGCCTACGTCGTCGGCGTCGACCGCGTCGGGCACGCCGACGCGCTGCGCGAGCACGGCGCCGACGTCGTCGTCCAGGACCTCGAAGAGCTCTTATGACCGGATGGCAGCTGCGCGAGGAGGGCATCGACCTCGACCGCCTCGCCCAGCAGGAGTCGCTCTTCACCGTCGCCAACGGCCACGTCGGCGTCCGCGGCACCCTGGAGGAGGGCGAGCCGGTCGGGCTGTCGGGCACCTACCTGAGCGGCTTCCACGAGACGCGCCCGCTGCCCTACGCCGAGTCCGCCTACGGCAACCCGGAGGAGGGCGAGGTCGTGGTCGGCGTCCAGGACGGGTCGCTGATCCGGCTGCTGGTCGACGACGAGCTCTTCGACGTCCGCTACGGCGAGCTGCTCTCCCACGAGCGGGTGCTCGACCTCCAGGCGGGGACGCTGGCGCGAACCGCGCACTGGCGCTCGCCGGCGGGCCGCGAGGTCAGGATCCGCACCACGCGCCTTGTCTCCTTCACGCAGAGGGCGATCCTGGCCGTCGAGTACGAGGTGGAGGCGGTCGGCAGCGACGCCCGCGTCGTCCTCATGTCCGAGCTGTCGGCCCAGCCCGACGCATCGCACCTCGCCTCCAACGACCCCCGTGCCTCGGCGCAGCTCGACGACCCGCTGGTCGGCGAGGCGTACTACGCCGACGAGGCGATGGTCGGCCTCGTGCACCGGACGCGCCGCTCGGGCCTGCGGGTCGCGGCGGCGATGGATCACGAGTCCGACGGCGCCTCGGACGTCAGCGAGGACCTCGGCAGCCTGATCGTCGCCACCGACCTGGCCGCGGGCCACACGCTGCGGCTGGTCAAGTACGTCGCCTACGCGTGGTCGGGCGTGCGTTCGACCGCGTCGCTGCGCGCCCAGGTCCGCGGCAGCCTCGCGGAGGCCCGCCACTCCGGCTGGGACGGGCTGCGCGTCCAGCAGCGGGAATACCTCGACGACTTCTGGGCGCGCGCCGACGTCGAGGTCGAGGGCGACGACGAGCTCCAGCTCGCGATCCGCTACGGGCTGTTCGGGATCCTCCAGGCCGGCGCCCGCGCCGAGCGACGCGCGATCGGCGCCAAGGGACTGACCGGGACGGGCTACGACGGCCACGCGTTCTGGGACACGGAGGCCTTCGTCCTGCCGGTGCTCTCCTACGTCGCCCCGGACGCGACCGCCGACGCGCTGCGCTGGCGCGTGTCGACGCTCGACCTCGCCCAGGAGCGCGCCACGCAGCTCAACCTGGCCGGCGCGGCGTTCCCGTGGCGGACGATCGCGGGGCACGAGTGCTCCGGCTACTGGCCGGCCGGCACCGCCGCCTTCCACGTCAACGCGGCCATCGCCGCCGCGGCGGTGCGGATCGCGCGGGTCACCGACGATGCGAAGCTCGTGGAGGAGGTGGTCCGCCCGCTGGTCACCGAGACGGCGCGGCTGTGGATGGCGCTCGGCCACCACGACGAGGAGGGCGACTTCCACATCCCCGGCGTCACCGGTCCCGACGAGTACTCGGCGATCGCCGACGACAACGTCTACACGAACCTGATGGCGGCGGCCAACCTGCGCGCCGCTGCCGAGCTCGGCGACGCCGACGACCGCGAGCGCGCGGCCTGGCTCGCCGCGGCGGAGACGATGACCGTCCCCTTCGCGCGCGGCACCGGCGTCCACGAGCAGTCGGCCGGCTTCCTTACCCACGACGTGTGGGACTTCGAGGGCACGGCCGCCGACGAGTACCCGCTGCTGCTGCACTTCCCCTACTTCGACCTGTACCGCAAGCAGGTCGTCAAGCAGGCCGACCTCGTCATGGCGCTGTGGACGTGCGGCGACCGCTTCAGCCCCGAGGCGAAGGCGCGCGCGTTCTCCCACTACGAGCCGCTGACCGTCCGCGACTCGTCGCTGTCGGCGTGCGTGCAGGCGATCGTGGCGGCGGAGACCGGTCACCTCGAGCTCGCCTACGACTACCTCGGGGAGGCGGCGCTGGTCGATCTCCACGACCTCCACCACAACACCAAGGACGGCCTGCACGGCGCGTCGCTGGCCGGTGGTTGGCTGGCGCTCGTGTGCGGCTTCGGCGGCTTCCGCGACTACGACGGCGTGCTGTCCTTCGCGCCGCGCCGGGCACCGGGGCTCAAGCGGATCTGCTTTCGCCTCCTGGTCCGCGGCACCGTCCTGACCGTCACCATCGCCGGCGGCCAGGCGACCTACGCCGGCGAGGGCCTGACCGTCGTCCACGAGGGCGAGGAGATCGCCCTCGGCGCCGGTCCCGAGACACGCCCGCTCGCCGACATCGACCCACCCGCACCCGTCCGGCACCCCAAGCACCGCGCCCCCCGGCGCCGCCGTCCGACGATCTAGACATGTCCTCGGTCCCCATAATGCACATGTCTCCCGACGAGTTCCGGGAGCACGGACACGCGCTGATCGAGTGGCTGGCCGAGTACATGGAGGACGTGGGGGAGCGGCGCGTGCTGCCGTCGGTGGCGCCGGGGGACATCGCGGCGATGCTGCCGGAGTCGGCGCCCGAGGAGCCGGAGCCGTTCGAAGCGATCCTGCGCGATCTCGATGAGGTGGTCATGCCGGGCATCACCCACTGGCAGCACCCCGGGTGGTTCGCGTACTTCCCGGCCAACGCGTCGCCGCCGTCCATCCTGGCCGAGCTGGTCAGCGCCGGTCTCGGCGTGCAAGGGATGCTGTGGGCGACGTCGCCGGCGTGCACGGAGATCGAGATCCGCGTCGTCGAGTGGATGGTCGACCTGCTCGGGCTGCCGCAGTCCTTCAAGATGGGCGTCGGGCCGGGCGGCGGGTCGATCCAGATGAGCGCCTCGGACGCGACCCACCTCGTCCACGTCGCCGCGCGGCGCCCGCGGGCGGTCGCCTACGCGAGCGAGCAGGCGCACTTCTCCGTGGCGCGCGGGGCGCGGGTGGCAGGATACGAGGCGGTTCGCGCGATCCCGACCGACGACCACTTCGCCCTCGACGCCGGCGCCCTCCGCGCGGCCGTCAGCGCCGATCTCGACGCCGGCCTCACGCCCGCCATCGTGACGTCGGCAGTCGGGACGACCGGGACGGGCGCGGTCGATCCGCTGCCGGCGATCGCGGACATCGCGGAGGAGTTCGGACTGTGGCACCACGTCGACGCGGCCTGGGCCGGCGCAGCGATGGTCCTGCCCGAGCAGCGCATGCATCAGGCCGGCGTCGAGCGCGTCGACTCCTACACGGTCAACCCGCACAAGTGGCTGTTCACCAACTTCGACTGCAACCTGCTCTTCGTCGCCGATCGCGCGCCGCTGACCGCCGCGCTCGAGGACCCGGCCGTGATCATGAAGAACGCCGCGTCCGACGCCGGCGCCGTCGTCGACCTGCGCGACTGGCAGGTCCCGCTCGGCCGCCGCTTCCGCGCGCTCAAGCTGTGGTGGGTGCTGCGCTCCTACGGCGCCGCCGGCCTGCGCCAGCACGTCGGCGAGCACATCGCCCTCGCCCGCGACTTCGCCGCGTGCGTCGAGGCCCACGACCGGCTCGAGCTCGTCGCCCCGCCGTCCTTCGCCCTCGTGTGCTTCGCTCACGTCGACGGGGACGCGGCCACGGACGCGCTCGCCGACACCATCAACGCGTCCGGCCACTCCACCGTCACGCCCTCCTCCGTCGCCGGCCGCCGCTTCATCCGCGTCTCCATCGGCCAGACCCGCACCACCGCCGAGCACGTCAACCGCCTCTGGAACCTGATCGCCTGAGTCGTTTCGCAGCCTCCACGCCTAGGAACCCATATGGGATCTCAGCACGTGCGACGGTCCCCACCGGTGGGTCCCACCGCCGGCCGGGTGTCCTCATCCACACCTCGCCGCTGCCGTCCGACGAGGTCACCGAATGGGAGGGGATCCCCATCACCAGCCCGTCCCGGACAATCGTGGACCTCGCTCACGAGCTCGACGATCGCTCGAGGCACGTCTCATGATCCCAGGGGGATCCGAAGACGTGGCGGTCACACGGCGCGGAGGAGCGCGGTGAGGACGGCCGCGAGGAAGACGCCGGCGATCATCGGCAGGCCGCGCCACATGGCGAGGCCTGCGACAGCAACGCCCGCGGTGACGGGGCCGACGCGCCAGGCGCCCTCGTGGGCGAGGGCGGAGGTGACGACGAGGGCGGCGAGCAGGGCGGGCGCCATCAGGACGATGACGCCGTTGAAGCGCGGCGGGAGCTCGCGGCCGCCGAGCGCGACCGGGCCGGCCGCCTTCATCACGGCGGTGACGACGGCGCAGCCGATGATGAGCAGCCAGATGGTCATGGGCGCAGGCCGGCCAGCGCGGCGACGGCGGCGGCGAGGATCGGCACGCCGGCGGGGGTGATGGGGACGAGCGCGAGGGCGATGAGCGCGCCGGCGGCGGCGACGCCGCGCGAGCGCCGGTCGCGCAGCTCGGCGAGCAGCAGCGCCAGGAAGAAGGTGGGGTAGATCGCGTCCAGGCCGAGCCCCTCGACGTCGACGCCGGACCCCAGCAGCGCGCCGGTCACGGTCCCCAGCGCCCAGGTCACGTACTGCGGCGCGGTGCAGCCGAACAGCTGCCAGCGGTCGAAGCTCCCGTCGCCCTGCGAGGCCAGCGCCCACGAGGCGTCGACGATCGGCTGTCCCTGGGCCGCGCGCATCGCCGGACCGCCCGGCAGCGACGGGGCCAGCGCGATCCCCATGGCCAGGAAGCGCGAGTTCATCATCCCCGCCGCCGCGATCGCCGCCGCGACCCCGCCGCCCCCGGCCAGGATGGACACCGCCGTGAACTGCGCAGAGCCGGCGAACACGATCAGCGACATGACGATCGCCTGCACCGCGGTGAAGTCCGCCTGCCGGGCCAGCACCCCGAACGACAGCGACAGCACGAAGCCCGCGGCCGCGTAGGGCACGCCGAGCCGGAACCCGCGCCGGAACGCGGCCCTAGAGCTCGACATGCGAGCCCATGCTGACCACGTTGTCCTGGGGCAGGCCGAAGTACTCGGTGGCGTCGGCGGCGTTGCGCGACATGGCCACGAAGAGCCGCTTGCGCCAGCGCATCATCCCGTGCCGCGACCCCGGGACGACGCGCATGCGCGACAGGAAGAAGGACGCGTTGTCGAGGTCGATCGGCCGCTCGAGCCCGTGCGCCTCGCACAGCCGCAGCGCGTGCGGCACGTTGACGTCGTCCTGGTACCCGTAGGTCGCCCGGACGTGGGTGATGCCGTCGTCGGCGTAGCCGAGCTCGTCGATCTCGAGCCGGTCCTCGTCACTGACGTGCGGGACGCGGGCGATGTCGATGGAGAGGATCACCACCGACTCGTGCAGCACCGAGGAGTGCTCGACGAGGTTGCGCATGGCCAGCGGCGTCGTGTCGTTGTTGGCGTGCAGGAACACCGCGGTCCCGCGCACGCGCTGGAGGTCGTCGCGCTTGCGCAGCTTGCGGATGAACGGCTTGAGCTCACCCTCGAGCTCCGTCCGGTTCTCCGTGACCAGGTCGCGGCCACGCTGCCAGGTCTTCAGCACGGTGAACACGATCGCGGCGATGGTGAGCGGGAACCAGCCGCCCTTGACGATCTTGGGCACGTTGGCGGCGAAGAAGGCGAGGTCGACGGTCAGGAACATCGTCAGTCCCAGCACCACGACCTTCAGCGACTTCTTCCACGCCGTCCGGACCACCACGAAGAACAGCACCGTGTCGATCGCCAGCGTCCCCGTGACGGCGATCCCGTATGCCGACGCGAGCTTCTCGGAAGACCCGAACCCGACCACCAGCGCGACGACCGCGACGAAGATCCCCCAGTTGACCATGGGCGC
The DNA here is from genome assembly GCA_964242305.1 of uncultured Solirubrobacteraceae bacterium. Classification (GTDB taxonomy): domain Bacteria; phylum Actinomycetota; class Thermoleophilia; order Solirubrobacterales; family Solirubrobacteraceae; genus DATLGB01. The sequence continues at coordinate 4,472 of CAXTBB010000011.1, read as the reverse complement.
GTAGACCTGGCCGACCTCGTCCTCCGACGTGTGCCGGATCGCCAGCCGCGGCAGGAACCCGAGCGAAACCGCCTGCCGGGTGACCGAGAACGCCCCCGAGATCACCGCCTGCGACGCGATCACCGTCGCGAACGTCGCCAGCAGGACGACCGGGATCCGCGACCAGTGCGGGACCATCATGAAGAACGGCAGGTGGATCGAGTCCGGCCGCTCCAGGATGAGGGCGCCCTGGCCGAGGTAGTTGAGCGTCAGCGCCGGGAATACGAACAGGAACCACGCGCGCCGGATCGGCGGGCGGCCGAAGTGGCCCATGTCGGCGTACAGGGCCTCGGCGCCCGTCACCGTCAGCACGACCGCCCCCAACGCGATGAACGCGATGTGGAAGTGCTCGAAGAAGAAGGCCAGCCCGTAGGTCGGCAACAGCGCGCCGAAGATGGCCGGATCGGACACCGCCTTGCCCAGGCCGGCGATCGCCAGCACGCCGAACCACAGCCCCATGACCGGCCCGAACAGGCTTCCGACCGCGCCCGTCCCGAAGCGCTGGATGCCGAACAGCACCACGATGATGCCCAGCGTGATCGGGATCACGAGGCTGTCGAAGCCGGAGTCGATGACCTTCAGCCCCTCCACGGCCGACAGCACCGAGATCGCCGGCGTGATCATCCCGTCCCCGTAGAACAGCGACGCGCCGAACACCCCGAGCCCGATCAGCGCGGCCTTGCCGCGCTTAGACAGCGTCACCCGCTGGATCAGCGCGATGAGGGCCATGATCCCGCCCTCGCCCTGGTTGTCGGCGCGCATGATGAAGGTGACGTACTTCAGCGACACGATCACGGTGATCGACCAGAAGACGAGCGAGATGACGCCGTAGACCGTGTCGTGGTCGGGCTTGATCGCCGAGTGGTCGACGGAGAAGACGGCCTGCAGCGCGTACAGCGGCGAGGTCCCGATGTCGCCGAAGACCACGCCGAGGGCGGCCACCGTCAGTGCGACCGCGCCCTTGTGGTGCATGGGCTTCTGCTTCGGCGATTGGGCGGCCACGCGGCCGCCCACGCTATGCGCTCAGCAGGACGTCCGCCGGCCCGGGCCGGGAGAGCAGGAAGCCCTGGCCGAGCTCGATGCCGAGCTCGCGCAGGGCGGCGAGGTCATCGGGCTCTTCGATGCCCTCGGCGATCACGGTGCTGCCGGTCTCGGCGGCGAAGCCCACCAGCGCCCGGGCCAGCGCCGCACGGGCCGGCTCGCGCACGTCGCGGCAGAGCACCATGTCCAGCTTGAGGAAGTCGGGGGCGATCAGGGCGACGTGGCGCAGGCTGGTGAAGCCCGCCCCGCAGTCGTCGACCGCCACCCGCGCACCGAGGTCGCGCAGCTCGTCGAGCGCCTTGCCGAGCACCGCGTAGTCGTGCACCGGCGCGTGCTCGGTGAGCTCGACGACGACGCGCGACGCGTCGCCGACCGACGCGAGATCCTCGCGCAGGCCTGGGCAGACCGCGGTGTCGGGGCTGACGTTGACGCTCAGGAACGAGCCGCTCGGCAGCCGGTCGAGCTCGGCCAGGCCGCTGCGAACGGCGAGGCGCTCGAGCTCGGTGCCCAGCTCGGCGCGATGCGCCTCGGCAAACCACACGTCCGGCCCCGGATTGGGGTGGCCGGGGAAGCGGGCCAGCGCCTCGTAGCCGCGGGCGTTCGCGTCGGCCAGGCCCATGATCGGCTGCAGGTGCATGCCGATCCGGCCCGTGGCGAGCACGGCGGCGAGGCGCTCGAAGCGGCGCTGGTCGCGCTCGGCGGCTGACGCGGTGAGCGGGCCGACGACGTCCTCCAGCGAGGCGACGATGCGCGTGGTGGGGGAGGCGGCGCCCAGCGCAGCGGCCAGGCGGGCGCCCCCCGTGGCCATCGCGGGGTCGATCACGGCGACCTCCGGCCGCAACCGGGCGGCGAGGCTGATGGCGTGATAGGCGGTCTGCGCGAGGCCGATCAGCTCCAGGCCGTTCGTGTCCATGACCGCGTCGGCGAGCCGGTCGAGCTCGATCGCGTCGGTCAGGGCGATGAGGACGCGCTGCGGCGGGCCCAGCAGCGGCGGCGCCGGCGCCGGCGGCGTCAGCGCGGAGCGCATGGTGGCCAGCAGCTCGTCGGCCGGCGTCCCCTTGACGACGTAGGAGACGGCGCCGGCGGCCAGCATCAGGCGCACGGACGCGGCGTCGTCGGCACTCGAGAGCGCGATCACGGCCGTCCCGGGCGAGGCGGTGCGCACGGCGCGCGCGGCGGCCGGACCGCCGCCGGGCATGCGCACGTCGACGAGCGCGAGGTCGGGCTCGTGCTCCGCCGCGGCCGCTTCCGCGCCGCGGGCGTCGAAGGCCGACGCGACGATCGCGAACTCCTCCGTGCCGTCGAGGATCGCCCCGATCAAGTCACGGATGAGGACGTTGTCGTCCGCCAGCAGCACGCTTGCGCCCTTGCCCATCGGGTTCTCCTATCGACGGGCTGTCAGAGTCGTTTCATGGGGTGGTCACCCCAGGCCGTTCATACACGATGAAGGAGGTGCGCCGCGCGACCTGGTCATACAGTGACCGCGCGCGCCCGTTGTACTCCTGGGTGTGCCAGTAGACGTGCGGGGCGCCTCGCTTCTCCGCGCGCACGTACACCGATTCGATCAGGCGCAAACCCACGCCGGTCCCGCGCGCTGAGGGAGCCACGAAGAGATCCTCGAGGTACGCGTACCGGCCCGTCGTCCAGGTGGACGGATGGACGATGACGTGGGCCAGTCCGATCGCCGTATCCCCGTCCACGGCCAGCAGGCCGAACATCCCGTCGCTCTCGCCGGCGAGCCGCGCGAAGACGTCGTCGGTCACCTCCGGGTCGAGCGCCTCGCGGTAGAAGTCGAGGTAGCCGTCCCACAGCGGCTGCCATGCGGCGCGGTCCTCCGCACGCAGCGGGCGGACGTCAGGCACGGGCGGCGGTGAAGTAGGTGAGGCCGCCCGAGCGATCCAGGCGCGCCCCCTCGAAGCCGGCGTCGGCCAGCCAGCGCTCGAGGTCGGCACGGCGGCCGGAGGGCCCGAGCAGCCCGCCGACGCGACCCGCGGTGATCATCGGCTTGAAGCGCAGGCCGGAGTCGGTCAGGAACGCCGATCCCGTCAGCCGTCCGCCCGGCTTGAGCACCCGGGCCAGCTCGGCCACGGCGCCCGCGGGGTCCGGGAAGCAGTGCAGCCCGGTGAAGGAGACGACGAGGTCGAAGGTGGCGTCGGCGAACGGCAGCGCCCCGACGTCGGCCTCGCACAGCTCGACCTCGATGCCGCGCCGCCGCGCCTCGGCGCGCGTGCGCTCGAGCATCGCCGGCGCGATGTCAGCGGCGACGTAGCGGACGTCCTGCCCGGGCCGCGCGCCGCGCAGCGCGACGCCGCCACCGCTGGGGATGTCCAGTACCGCGGACCCGTCGGGCAGGCGGCCGATCGCCTCGGCGGCCCCGTAGAGCTTGGCGATGTCGGACCCCATCCCGACCTTCCAGAGCACGCCGCCGAGGGCAGCGCGCTCCACGATGAAGTCGTAGACGACGGCCCAGGGGTGATTGCCGCGCCACGCGTCCGTCATGGAGCGCGAACCCTACCTTCTCGTCCGGCTGGTTCTCAGCAGCGCCCCGTGCCCCAGCTGACGCAGTCGGTCAGCGTGTCGTCGAGGGTGCGCAGCTCGACCACGCCGCCGCCGTCGGCGAAGCGATCCGTCTCGGGGGTCCAGCTGACCCGGCGCCCGGGCTCCAGCACGCCGTCGAGGTCCTTGGCGAAGGCGTACTCGCCGGCCTTCCCGCGGTTGCGGTACTTGAGGACGTGGCCGGAGAGGTCGACCGGCGCGCCGGACGTGTTGACCACGGAGATCGACTCGGGCCGGCTCGGGTGGGCGACGACCTTGACCCGGCCGGCGGCGGCGTCGACGCAGGCGATCAGGCACGGGTAGATGAACGACGCGCGCAGGTCGCCGTCGGGATCGAACAGGTAGGCGCCGTCCCCGAGGTTGCGCGGCGCTCCGGTGACGTTCTCGAAGACGCTGCCGTGCTGGCACCAGTGCTGCTCGAGCACGGAGTCGGTGCCGCAGCCGACGCGCAGGCGCACGCTCTGGCCGGCGGGGACCACCGTGCCGGCGGGGAAGAGGCGGCCGGGCTGGCGGTGCCCGGGGTCGCGGCGCAGGAACGAGTCGCGGACGAACCAGTTGGTGAGATCGACGGGGCGGGTGCCGCCGTTGTGGACGTCGACCCACTCGCCGTTGAGGTTGCGCTCGTCGTCGGAGTCCGCGTCCCAGTTGACGCTCACCGACAGCGGGACGTCGGCGTCCGGCCCGGCCCCGCAGCTGTCGGGGTCGTAGAGGTTGCGCTGGGCGGCGATGGCCTGCTCGGCCAGCTGCTCGTACTCGCGGTTGTGGGCGTATTCGGTCCCGTTGGGCAGCCACAGGGCCTGGCCGTCGGCGAGCTCGAGCGAGCTGACGTCGACGAG
>CAXTBB010000010.1:90560-98970 GCA_964242305.1 uncultured Solirubrobacteraceae bacterium | reverse complement strand
GTCGTCGACCAGGTGCAGCAGCTTCAGTATGCACATGTAGCCGACCGTCACCTGCTGCTCGAACGGCTCGCCGGTGCGCCCGTTGTAGAGCGTCATCTTGCCCGTGGCGCGCTCGCCCGGGCGGCGCGACTCGTCGACGTCCATGCGGATGGCGCCGTCGTAGTCGTTCTGCCACTGGACGAGGGCGTGGTCGACGTCCTCGATGGTGGCGCCGTCGAAGACGGGCGTGGAGACGTAGACCTTGCCCTTGTCGGACGCGCGGTCCTGGAAGGCCTTCGTGCCGTCGTCGTACCAGCCCTCGGCCGCGGCCCACCCGAGGTGGGTCTCGAGGATCTGGCCGATGTTCATGCGCGACGGGACGCCCAGCGGGTTGAGGATGACGTCGACGGGCGAGCCGTCCTCCATGAAGGGCATGTCCTCCTGCGGGACGATCCGCGAGATGACGCCCTTGTTGCCGTGACGGCCGGCGAGCTTGTCGCCCTCGGCGATCTTGCGCTTCTTGGCCACGAACACGCGCACGAGCTCGTTGACGCCCGGCGCGAGGTCGTCGCCGCCGCCGCGGCTGAAGGTCTTGACGTCGATGACGACGCCGCCCTCGCCGTGGGGGACCTTGAGCGAGGTGTCGCGGACCTCGCGCGCCTTCTCCTTGAAGATCGCGCGGATCAGCTTCTCCTCCGCGGTCAGCTCCGTCTCGCCCTTCGGCGTGACCTTGCCGACCAGCAGGTCGCCCGACCCGACCTCGGCGCCGATGCGCACGATGCCGCGGTCGTCGAGGTTGCGCAGCGACTCCTCGCTGCGGTTCGGGATGTCGCGCGTGATCTCCTCGTCGCCGAGCTTGGTCGTCCGCGCGTCGATCTCGTACTCCTCGATGTGGATCGAGGTGAGCTCGTCGTCCTGCACGAGGCGCTGGGACAGGATGATCGCGTCCTCGAAGTTGTACCCCTCCCAGGACATGAAGGCGACGCGCAGGTTCTTGCCCAGCGCCATCTCGCCCTTGTCGGTGGCGGAGCCGTCGGCGAGGACCTCGCCCTCCACGATCGCCTGGCCGCTGTTGACCAGCGGCTTGTGGTGGATGAGTGTGCCCTGGTTGGAGCGCATGAACTTCTGCAGCTCGTACTCGTCGCGGCCGTCCTTGGTGGCGACCACGATGCGGGTGGCGTCGATGAACTCGACCGTGCCGGCGTTGCGGGCCAGCACCACGTCGCCCGTGTCGAGCGCCGCGCGGCGCTCCATGCCCGTGCCCACGACCGGCGCGTCCGTCTTCAGGAGCGGGACGGCCTGGCGCTGCATGTTGGAGCCCATCAGGGCGCGGTTGGCGTCGTCGTGCTCGAGGAACGGGATCATCGCCGTGGCGACGGACCAGATCTGCTCCGGCGAGACGTCCATGTAGTCGATCTCGGCGGGCGGGTAGAGGGCGTAGGTGCCGGCCTGGGTGCGGCACAGGATGTCGCCGACCAGGTTGCCCTTGTCGTCGAGCTGCGCGTTGGCCTGCGCGATCACGACCTCCTGCTCGACGTTGGCGTCGAGGTGCTGCACCTCGTCCGTGACCTTGCCGTTCTTGACCACGCGGTACGGGGAGGTGACGAAGCCGTGCTCGGAGATCTCCGCGTAGGAGCTCAGGGAGCCGATCAGGCCGATGTTCGGGCCCTCCGGCGTCTCGATCGGGCACATGCGCCCGTAGTGGGTCGGGTGGACGTCGCGAACCTCGATCGGCGCGCGCTCCCGGGTGAGGCCGCCGGCGCCGAGGGCGGACAGGCGGCGACGGTGGGTCAGACCGGAGAGCGAGTTCGTCTGGTCCATGAACTGCGACAGCTGGCTGGAGCCGAAGAACTCCTTCAGCGCGGCCACGACCGGGCGGATGTTGATGATCGTCTGCGGCGTGATCGTGTCCGCGTCCTCGGTGGTGAGGCGCTCGCGCACGACGCGCTCCATCCGGTAGAGGCCGATGCGGAAGGCCTCCTGGATGAGCTCGCCGACCGTGCGCAGGCGGCGGTTGCCGAAGTGCTCGTACTCGTCGAGGTGGTCGGCGATCGGCTCGCGCGGCATCGTGATGGCTTCGGCCGCGTAGTCGCGGACGATGCCTCCGGTCTCGATGTCCTCCGGCATGCCCAGGCGCTTGGGCATGTCGACGAGCTCCTTGATGAGCGCGATGATGTCGTCGTGCGTGAGGACCCGGGTGTCGAGGTCGATGTCCAGGTTCAGGCGCTTGTTGAGCTTGTAGCGACCGACGCGCGTGAGGTCGTAGCGCTTGGGGTCGAAGAAGAGCTGGTGCAGCAGCGCCTTCGCGTTGTCGACCGACGGCGGCTCGCCCGGGCGCTGCTTCTTGAACAGCTCGATCAGCGCGCCGTCCTCCGAGCGCGTGACCTCCGTGTCCGTGTCGATCGTGTTGCGCAGGTACAGCGAGTTGTCGAAGAGGTTGAGGATCTCCTCGTCGCTCTCGTAGCCCATCGCGCGCAGCAGGACCGTGACCGGCAGCTTGCGCTTGCGGTCGATGCGGACGAAGACCTTGCCCTTCTTGTCGATCTCGAGCTCCAGCCAGGAGCCACGGGCCGGCATCAGGTTGCCGACGAAGACCTGCTTCTCCGAGTCCTTGGGCTCCATCAGGTAGGCGCCCGGGCTGCGCACCAACTGGGTCACGACGACGCGCTCCGTGCCGTTGATGACGAAGGTCCCCCGCTCCGTCATCCACGGGAAGTCGCCCATGAAGACCGACTGCTCCCGGATCTCGCCCGTCTCCCGGTTGATGAAGCCGACCGTGACGGTCAGCGGCCGCGCGTACGTGAGGTCCTTCTCGCGACACTCGTCCAGGCTCGCCACCGGCTCGTCGAAGACGAACTCGCCGAACTGCACGGCCAAGTTGCCCGTGTAGTCCTCGATCGGGGAGATGTCGTCGATGGTCTCACGCAGGCCCCCCTTCTCCGTGTCCACGAGCCAGTCGAACGACTTCTTCTGGATCGCGATGAGATTCGGGACTTCGAGCACCTTTTCAAGGCGCGCGAAGGAACGGCGCGTGCGGAGAGCATCGGGGGAAGCCAAGGCTGTGGAGACTCCTCGGTCGGTGGGGCGTATGGGAGAGGACGCTTCTGCCGTGACCGCGGAGAAACGCGACCAAGCAATGTAGCACAGAAGTAGCCAGTACCCCTGGCGGGCGGATCAGCGCTCACGGACCCCGTCCTGGGCGGCCCCGTATGTGGCGGGGCGCCGGTGGCGGACGGCTGCGACTATCGGCTGATCCGGAGGAAGTCTAGGGGAGCCGTCAAGGGGCGGAGGTCGCTTCGCATCCGTCGGACTTCAAGGTGACGACGTGCGCGCTCCGGTCGATGCGGGTGACCATCAAGAAATGCGGGGACGGTTCTTGCCAGTGAGCTCGAGTCGGCGCCGCGGTCGTCCAAGCGGCGCGCTGCGGAACCGGTCCGCAACCTGTCCGCCCACAGGACAAGTCGCCATCCTCCTAAGCTGCTTGAGCAATGGAAGATCTTAACGGTCGTCCGTCGGCGCACGCGCCGGCCGCCATGACCGCCGACGACGTGGTCCGAGCGTTGAGGCGTCGGTGGTGGATCGTCCTACTGGCCGTGTTACTGGTAGGCGGGGCGTCCCTTGCCTACAGCCTCACGCAGACCAAACAATACAGCGCGACCGCGTCGCTCCTGTTCAAGGACGACAACCTGAGTCAGTCCGTGTTCGGCGTGATCACCAATCCGGGAACTCAGGATCCGGCCCGGAATGGCACGACCAATACAACTTTGGTCAAGCTGAGCGACACGACCCAGCGGGCGGCGGAAACCCTCGACATGTCGGCCAGCGCAGTCAATGCCGCCGTGAATGTGGAACCTCGGGGCGAATCGGACGTCACGGAAGTCGTGGCGACGGACCCCTCAGCCGTCCTCGCGGCCAGAATCGCGAACGCTTACGCGCGCGTATTCATCGCTGCTCAGCGAAACTACAAGAGCGGAGTAATCCTCCGTGCGCGCGACGCGGCACAGCGAGAGCTTGCGAGTAAAGGCAGCGGCTACCCGGCTCGCCAGGTCGCTGACTTGGAGAGGCAGATCAACCAACTCCAGGTTCTCGCAGCTCTTCAGACAGGCGGCGTGCAACTGGTATCGGCCGCAGAGGTCCCGCGGTCACCGTCGTCGCCCAAGACGAAGCGAAATGTCCTCTTGGGCATTATCGCCGGCGGAATCCTCGGATTCGGACTCGTGTTGCTCGCCCAGAGATTGGATCGCCGCATCCGCCGAACTCAGGATCTCGAGCGCGAGTTCGGTCGGCCAGTCCTCGCTCTGTTGCCCCCGATGTACCGCAAGGACGATCCCGTCCGAGACGCCTCGCTTCAGGAGGCCATTCAACTCCTGAGAGTCAGCTTGACGTACACAGGTCTCGGGACACGCCTCAAGGTCCTGCTGGTCACCTCGAGCATGCCGGCAGAAGGCAAGTCGACGGCCTCGACGCTCATCGCCTTCGCCGCAGCCCGCGCCGGAAGCAGTGTTCTCCTGATCGAGGCGGATCTGCGCCGAGGTGCGCTCGGGACGCGTCTTGACACGCATCCCGAATACGGTCTGGCGGACGTCCTGGCTCGGTACGTCCCTCCCGAGGAGGCAGTAGTCGACGTGCCGAATCCTGCGCTCACCGGCGCAACCGCGGAGTCGTCGATTGCGTTTCTTGCTGCAGGACCGCGCGTCCCCACGCCGGGCGATCTCATCGAGTCCGAGCGTATGGCCGAGGTCATCGAGTGGGCACGTGCGAATTACGAGCTCGTGATCGTCGATACACCGCCTGCGATTGCCGTCCCCGACACCTTCTCCATGCTGCCGCTCGTCGATGGAAGTCTGATCATCGCGCGGCTCGGGGTCAGCCGCCGCGACCAGGTCAGAAGGCTTGCGACGCAGCTTCATCTGCTCAATCAAGACCCGATCGGCATAGCCGTCTTCTCTTCGAAGTCGTCGGATTCTGCGTACGGATACGACTATTACGGCTATTCGGAACCGGTATCAGCGCCGGCCTGAGTCGCGATAGTGTTTGCCCTCGGCTTGCTTGGCTGCTCGCTGGTCGGTCTACTGGCCGCTGGAATCGCGCTGGACAGCCCGCCGCGACGTCTCACATTGCTGTTCGCCTCGCTGCTCGGCACGATGACGGTGTTTCCGTTTCTCCGAGTGATCTCAGGAGCGGGCGCGAGTCACTCGGATGTGGCCCCTGCCGGACCCTTCGTCGCGCTTTGGGCCGCGGCGCTTGTTGGCGGGCTTGCTTTCATAGCTTGGCAGTTGCTCGCAGGCACGCTGGTGCGAGCCACCCCGCCTGTGCTGGTCACCGCTTTCGCCACCAGTGTCGTCGTCGCCTATCTGCTGATTTGGGCGCGCACACCGGAGCATACGTCTGGGGTCATGTCGCTCTTGCTGGCGACGTCAGCAGCGGTCGTAGGCGCCGTATTGGGCCCGCAGATCCTTGCTCTACGACGCGGTCCGAGGTACCTCGCAAACAGCATCCTCGCAATCGTCACGATCGAAACCTTGGTAAGTGTGGCCCAGAGGGCCGGAGCGGCCATCAATCCGATGCCTGCGTCGCTGGCCGTGGAGATGGGGGATCGAACCAACGGCACGCTCGATCACCCCAACAACCTCGCCAAAGTCATCCTTCTCTTGGTCATCCTGGCTCTGGCGCTCATGGGGACGTCCGACACCGTCGCGCGACGGCGCCTTGCCCTGAGCCTGTTGCTGGCCGTTCTCCCTCTCGGACTCTCGGAGGGACGGGCAACCGTGATCGCGGCCCTGTTCACCGCCTTTCTCTGGGCCGTGCTGTCTCCGAGACGGACGTCGGCCGCCCTGCGCGTAGCTGTGCCGCTCATCGCCGTCGCAGCAACCTTGCCGTTCGCACTGACCCTCGCCCATCGGTTCGTCGTCGATCCAGAAGGCGGTGCTCGTCCGCAACTGCTCACGACGGGACTGCACCAAGTTGCCTTGAGACCGTGGGCCGGCACCGGTCCAAATGCCTACGTGTCCACCGTTGCGCCATTCAGTTCCCTGGCGGCTCAGGGGTTCCCAGTGCATAACACCTTCCTGCTCACCGCGGCCGAGTTCGGCATTCCACTCGCCGTCCTTTTCTGGTTGCCGATCCTGCGACTGTTCGTCGACTCCTGGCGCGCGCGAGCACGAGGAGGGTTCGCCGGCTCATTTGGCTTAGCCATGATCGCGTCAGCTCCGGGCATGTTCGTCGTGCTCTGGACTGGGTGGGGCATGATGAGCACGTCAGTCCTTCCACTGTGGTGCCTCATCATGGGCTTCACTCACTCCCAGGTACGAGGCGCTCAAAGATCCGAAGTCGCTGCGAGCCAACCGCTCCAGGTTGCTCCCCTGTGACGCGAGGGCAGTCCGCTGGGACCGTGAGCCAACTCACGTCCCGGACGCATCAGAGGGTGCGTACCGCGTCCTCTCTGCTCAGACTCTCGGCAGTCGCGCTGCGAGGTCGACACGCACTTCCGTACCTCGGCTGGGTGGGCGAGCGCAACCTCGGCGATGACATCATCTTTCAGGCCCAGCAGATGGCCTTCGCGGGGGTGCCGTTGGCTGTCCTTCCCCGTACGGTGCATCACCGGTTCAGCAGTTACACGCGTCATCTTCAATTCTCAAAGCCCCGCGCGATCCTTCTGGGCGGTGGCACGCTCGTCGGCCGCCGCGAGTGCGCTGAGCCGCTCGAAGCGTTTGCGAGTCTCTGGCCCGAGGCGACTCCGATCATGCTTGGAATCGGTGTCGAGGATCCGAGTTTCGTCGGTCGTCGCGTCTATACGTCTCGGGATGAGCTTTCTCGATGGAAGCCACTGTTGCAACGCTTCGATCGGATAACGGTCCGCGGTCCGAGGTCCCGAGAGCTGCTCAACGGGATCGGCGTCGACGCAACGGTCGTCGGGGACCCAGCACTGATGTTCTGCCCGCAGGAGGTGCTGGCGCCCGGCGACAGCGTCGGGATCAATGTGAGCGAACCGGAGGACGCATGGGGCGGGTCACTGCGCGAAGCCAGGCTCGAGTTCCTTGCAGCACTCAGAGACATCACGCGAACTCAGGATGTCCGGTTCACGTTCGTCGTCTACAACCCCAAAGATCACCCCATCACGTCGTGGTTCGTGAACGAGTTGGGCTCATGTGCTTCGCTCACCGTTCCGCGTGACGGCAACGAGGCGCAGCGTGTCGTCGCTGATTGTCAGCTGTTCGTCGGGGAGAGGTTGCACAGCCTGGTCATGGCGGCATCGGCGGGAGTGCCGACGGTCGCTCTGGAGTACCGACCAAAATGCTATGACTTTCAGGCATCCATCGGCCTGGAAGCGTTCTCCATCCGCACCGACCGCCTGCACCGCGATGTCGTCGTCGAGACAGTAAGGGAGATCCTGTCAAACCGCAGCCATCTCGCGACGGGAGTCGAACGCCGCGTGGCCGAGCTCAGACAAAGGCTTTCTCTGGCGCATGAACGCAATCGCCTAGTCGTACAGGCACTCACGTAAGCTCGTTTCGTTGCGCATCGTCACGATCGCCCCGTACGTCCCCTCGCCAACCATGCCCTATGCGGGGGGACAGTGGTACTGGCACCTGCTGGGCCAGCTCTCCACCGACGCCGAGGTCACCCTCGTAGCGCCGGATGTTCCTGATAACGCCTCGAGGTTGGCGGAGACGAGCCCGACGAACTGGAGGACCCTGCTTGCCCCGTCCGAGACGCGTCGGATCCTCGCCAAGGCGCTTTGGCGCACGGGTCTGAACAAGTATTTCCTCGGGATGCGGTCCGGGTTGCCGACACTTGACGGCGCTGTGCGCTCGGCAATCGATGCGGCAGATGCAGTCGACCTTCAGTGGTCTGAAGCGGCCGCCCTGATCCCGAAGATTCGGCGTCGCTGGCCAAGCACGCCAATCGGCGTCACCGAGCACGATGTGTGCTACCACGCGGCAGAGACGGCGAGTCCGCCTGAACCGATTGCAGCCGCGCTCCTTCGCCGCCAGGAACTCCGATATCTCAACCGAGCCGATGCGGTGTTCGCGTTCAAGCAGCCGGACATCGATCTCCTACGTTCGGCTGGCTTGACGTGCGAGCGCGTCGCTTTGGTCGATCCCTGGTTCGATCTGCCGTCCTCCGTGGATGTGTCGAGAAGTGACAGGTCGGCGATCTTCGTCGCCGCTTGGGATCGACCTTCGAATGTCGACGGGGCGATATGGGTCATAGACGAAGTCTGGCCGAGGGTCGTCGAGGCGCTCCCTGATGCGCGTCTGGTCTTGGCCGGAGGGAACCCTCCGGATGAGCTCCGCAGGCGGCAAGCGTCCCATATCCGCGTCACGGGCTACGTAGCGGACCTGAACCCTCTCTACCTCGGTGCCACTGTTGCCCTTTCCGTGAGCTTCAACGCAGGCGGCCTCAAGTTCAAGGTGCCTCAAGCGATGGC
>CAXTBB010000010.1:89701-90550 GCA_964242305.1 uncultured Solirubrobacteraceae bacterium | reverse complement strand
ATGGCATACGGCCTTCCGGTGGTGGCGACCTCTGCCGGCGCGCAGGGAATCGCGGACGCCCCACCCTTCGCGCTCTCGATCCGTGATGACGCTGAAGGCTTCGCGTGCGCGATGGTCGGCCATTTGACTGACGGAGTTCCCGACCTGGAGGCCCAACGGATCCGCACCTGGGTCCAGCAGCGCTTCGACCGGAGACGCACGGCCGCAACCATGCTTTCCACGTATCGCGACCTCTTGGGCTAGCCGCGCGCCTCTATCCAGAACGCGCCCGCGCCACTCAGCTGCTCGAAGGACGGTACGAGGGCGGTCACTTCAGCGTGAGCGAGCCTCAGAAGCGCATGGAGAGGCAATGTCACCTCGAACCTCGTGTTATAGACGAGGAACGCCTGTAGGAGGTACTGCTCTGCCCATGCTCGTCGCTCCTCCATGACCCATCGCTGCGGATAATCGTACGGGATGAAGATGTCGTGAATGTGGACAAACACACCCGGGTTCAGCCGCGGCAGCAGGTGAAGGTAGATGTTCTGACAATCGCCACCTGTTTTGACCGTGTGGGTGGTATCCACGAAGAGGACATCGCCCGCGGCCAGCTCGCCGAGATCCTCGAAACCAAGCGCCTCGGAGCGCTCCAGCCGCACGCTCGCAGTGCCGACCGGGCCCATCGGATTTGCCGCGAATGGATAGGGATCGAAGATAGTGTGGTCGAAGGGTTTCCCACCTGCCGCGTTTCGCGACTGAGCCGCAGCAATGATGTGGCTTGATGCACCAGACCCGAGTTCGACGACTCGATTGGGCTTCCAGTGACGCAGCAGGGCATACAGCGTCTCGGCGTCGCCCGACTCGTACGTT
>CAXTBB010000010.1:22524-89691 GCA_964242305.1 uncultured Solirubrobacteraceae bacterium | reverse complement strand
AACGAAGCTCGCGATGTCGCTCAGCAGTTCCAAGGCCTTCTCGAGTCTCAGATCAAGACCCGGCGTATCTTGCTGCTCCCAGGCTTGCGGTCCTATATGAGCTAGGTCCGGCAGCGGGCTATAGAAGCTCTGTTGAACCAAGTCGTAGCCGACTCTGTTCAGTCCGGCGCCAAGCACCTTTCGTGCGAAACTTCGACCGTTCAAGACGGGACCTTCCTCTCTTGTGGCTTGCGAAAAGATATTGGAGATCAGGCGCTGCGCGGTGGCTCAACCGATCGTGACAGCACACCGTGGGCAAGTCCCCTTAGTGCGCTCCGACACCACAGAGCGTCCTCTGCGCTTCTGTAACCGACGCGCTTCCGTATGCGATGTGTGAGCAACAACCCGATGAGCGCAACAGCGTTCAGGACCACCCCGACGAGAGCCTTCGGAGCACCATAGATCTCGCGGTAGATGAAAACTCGAGACCTGAAGAGTTGCTCGACCGCAAATGCGGCGACCTGGTCCGTCGAATGATGACCATCGTGATGAATGGACGCAGAGGGGAGAAGACGCGGGTTCAGTTCGGGGGCAATTGCGAGGGCGAGCCATTCCTCTTCCCCGTAGAGGAACATCGATTCGTTGAAGCCGCCGCTCTCGCGGAACACCGTGGTCCCGATGGCCATACAGGCACCTTGCACGTAGTCGACCTCTCCGCCGGTCTCGTAGACGGGATCCGACCCGCTCACTTCGTTGTCCAGAAAGCCCGGTCGAATCTGGCGAGGCAGGAGAAGATCTGCAAGATCCCGACTAACGGAAGTGGACAAACGCGCGCAGGTCACCTCGTTTCCGCCGGCATCGAGAATTCGTGGTCCGACAAGCGTCCCTCCGTGCTTTGTCACCTCCATCGCAAGCGCGTCGATGCTTCCATCCGAGAGCCTCGCGTCAGGGTTCAGGAAGACGGTGACGGCCTCGTCCACAAGGCTTGCACCGAGGTTGCAGCCCGCGCCGAATCCGCGATTGGTCAACGGACGGATGATCTGAGCGTCAGGCCTACAGGTCGCGACAATCTCAAGTGGACTTTCGCTACTTGGCTGATCGACCACGATCACCGCGCAAGGCTCAGGGATAGACCGGAGGCAATCGGCGAGCACGTCGTTGCTCTGGTAGGTGACAACCACACAGGCAACGGACACAGAAGCAGCCACGGTCCTCGCTCCGTCAGCCACAGGCCGCGGTCATGGCGCCGTTCACTGCCGGGATCTCACACCACTCCGCGCAGAGGGAGTCCGCAAGGGATGGACAGTTGAGGCACAGTGTGCGAGCGGTTTGACGCCCTCGAGGCGAGCAACTGTGAGCGTGTAAATCAGCGGCGCGAACGTCGGCCACGCTAGCAGGTGACGTACCGCGCGCCCGAGCCTTGCTCCGACCAAGCCAGTCTGGAGCGGGACAGCGCCGCGGAAGCCTCAAGCTCACGCAGTACGCTCAGCGCTTGCGCGCCCTCCGTAGATCAGTCGTCTCCGTTTTCCGCTCTGCGCCGTTCCGGAGCACGATTGCGTTTGCGCTGGCCGGGATGCTGCCCAAGGCATTTTCGATCATCATTCTCCCGCTGTTCACGCGCGCCATGACTCCCAGCGAGTACGGCGTGCTCTCCATACTCGCGACCCTGCTCTCCGCCAGTGCCGTGGTCTTCACCCTCGGCCTTGACTTCTCTGTTTATCGTGGCTTTTTCGCACGGCAGGAGTCGCCAACGGACCAACGTGACTACGTCGCGTCAATATGGCGCTTCAGCGCGTGTTTCGCACTCGCCTCATCCATCGTTCTCATACCGATCAGCCTCCCGCTTGTCGACCTCGTCAGCGGACTGACTCACACAGAGGTGGTGGTGGCGCTTGTCGCTTCGGCTGTGGCGGTCGCTGCCGGCGCCATCCCGCTTCCAATTCTCCGGGCCCAGCTGCGGCTGCGTGAATATCTGATCATCACCGTGCTGCCAGCAGTCGCGAGTGCCGTGCTCTCGGTGATCGGCGTCGTCGTATTGGATCGCGGAGTCGCCGGCTGGCTCGTAGCGTATGCCGCCTCGACCGTGCTTAGCTTGATCATCGCGCGCCGCGTAGTGCCTTGGCGCAGGGTCAAAGTGAACTGGGGAGAGGTGAAGTCTGCCCTTGGTCTCAGCTTGCCTATGATGCCCCACTTTGCGGCGTACTGGGGCCTGCAACTCGCCGACCGAGGTCTCCTCGCTGGGCTCGTCTCGGCCTCGGCCCTGGGTATCTACAGTCTGGGCGCAAACGTGGCTTTACCAGGAATGGTCGCGGTGCAGTCCTTAAGCCAGACATTCATGCCGAGTTACGCTCGGGCCGGTAAAGAACCCAACTATGAATTACGACGCACGGTGTCAATACACTTCGTCGCCGTTTGTGTCATCGCCCTCGCGATCGCCGCCCTGGGACCACCGGCGATCAAGTTGCTCGTTGATAGTGACTATTACCACGCCGCCGACGTCGTGGGATGGATCGCGCTGGGCTATGCGTTTCTTGGCATCTACAGCATCCCGATGAACGGTGCCGGCCTCGGGGCCAATCGAAGCGGTTTCGCCTGGATCGCCTCGCTCGCAGGAGTGACAGTCAACCTGGGCGCTATCTACCTCCTCGTTCCGAAGTACGGCATAGTGGCGGCGGCGGCGGCGTCTGCTGCGGGATATGCAGTGCTCTTTCTCGGCACCTTCCTCTGGGAGCGGGCAGGTGATTCACCGGTCATCTATCCGTGGGGTTTCATGCTGGTGTCCGCCGGCGTCACGCTCGCCGCCTACTTCGGGGTCGGACTAACCGCGACGAGCCACGCATTCGTGAACGTCCTGCTGGCCTCGATCTGGACCGCAGCCGCCGGGCTGGTGTGCTTCGCTCTCATCCGCCTGGCGGACACGGACAGTCTTCACGGCCGGTGGTCCCTGGGCCGAGGATCATGACAAGGCTCGGAACGTCCGCCACGCTCGATCCCGGCGGCCGCGAGTTGTGACCGCAGGGTCTTGGCGACCATGGGCCATGCGAACTGGCCGGCATGCGAGAGGACCTCTGACCTCAACTCATCGGTGTGCTCTAGGGCCATCTCAAGAGCGGCTGCGAGTGCGGGCGGGTCGGACGGAGGCGCGATGAATCGAGGGTCCACGTCTTCGATGAGGTCTGGAAGCGCTCCTGCCGCGGTAACGACGACTGGAACTCCGCGACCAATCGCCAATAGGCCCACGCCGCTCTGCGTGGCGTCGGTGTAGGGGAGACACACGACGGTCGCCGCACGGAGAAGTTCGTCGATCCGCTCCTCGGTCACGTAACCCAGTTCGGCCGTGACCCCAGGCTCGCGCAGCCCCTCCAGGTGCTCTGTGAGCGAGCCCCGTCCGGCTATGACCAACCCCACGTCGGGACGATTGCGGCGCACAAGCCGGAACGCCTCCAACAGGGTCTCGACTCCCTTGTACGCATGGAGACGCCCAACGAGCACGATGGTGGGCGCCTCGGGTTTCGGCAGAAGGGACGTGCGGGGAGCAACGCCGTGCGGGACGATGACGATCGGAGCGGCGCGAATCACCCGGTCGGCCTGTGGCACGAGACGCGACGAATGCAGGACAATGCAGTCCGCGACCAGTTCCGACAGCCGGGCAACCATGGGCGCTGGCCACCGGGGATAGTCAGTGTCTCCACTATGCGGCTTCGGGTCGTGAACGACGAGCGCGGTCGGATACCGCAACGATGCCAAGAGATATCTGGGGTCGTAATGTGCCTGCGCAACGATGATGGTGACCGCCCGTTGTCGCATCTCCTTCAGAAGGCCCGCCGTTTGCGTATGTAACCTCCTGAGATCGCGGCGTGGCAGGGCGATCGTCGCGATTCCGGCCTCTTCGAGAGCTTTGATGAATATCTCTCGGTCCCCACGGTTGCCGTCAAATTCCGTTAGGCGGTCGATATAGAAGAAGGTGACCTCTACCCCAGTCTCTCTAAGCCCCATCGCTTGCTCGGCCGCATATCGAAAGAGCGAGTCGGCGAGCATGGCATAGTGCGGTGACTGACTCTCGCCGTCGTTGCTTCGAAGGTGCGCTGTCGCTGTGGCCAGTGTCCGGCGGGCAGTCTGCAGGGCGGATCTGCGTCCCAACGCCACCTCGCCTCTAGAACTTCCGTCCATGAAGCGCCCTAGAATACCTGACGATGATTCTGTCCAACTGCAGTACCAATGAGGATGTCCGCCGCACCTCAGTCTGGGGTGTCGCATATCTCTGAGACGCTCGCTACCCAGAGCCCCTCTGGCGTCCGGAAGGGCGGACTTCGCGTACTGACGTTGACCAATATGTATCCGACCGCTGCAGATCCAGGTTGGGCGCCATTCGTCCCCGAGCAGGTCGCAGCCGTCGCCGCTGATCCGCGCGTCGTCTCAAACGACGTTCAGCTCATAGATGGGCGGTCGGCCACCTGGAACTATGCGCGTGGCGCGAGACAGTTTCACCTTCACCTGTCTCGTGCACGCTACGATCTCGTGCACGCCCATTATGGACTTACCGGCGCGATAGCAGTCACTCAGCGACGGGTCCCCGTTGTGGTCACCTTCCACGGTGGCGACATAGATGGGCCGCTTCGGAGCACCAAGTGGCAGCGGCAGATCTCTCGCGTTGTAGCCCGCTTGACATCCGCAAATGTGTGCGTGAGCCGCAAGATGCAGCCATTGCTGCGGGCACCGTCCCACTACGTCCCCTGTGGAATCGACCTGGATGCGTTTTCCGCACGCCCTCGCGCTCCCGCCCGAGCGCGCTGGGGCGTCCCAGAGGGCGCGGTCTCCATACTGTTTCCTTCGAGCCCGAACCGGGACTACAAGAACTACCCGGGTTTCACCGCCGTAGCCGCTGAACTCCGTGCGCGCGGGCACGCCGTCCACGAATTGGTCCTCAACGGCATCGCCCGTGAGGACGTACCTGACTTCATGGCGGCAGCGGACGTCATGGTCCTGACCTCGACACAAGAAGGAACGCCGGTCGCCGTCATGGAAGCACTGTCGTGCGGACTGCCAGTGGTCGCGACTGATGTGGGTGACGTCGCAGCCATGCTCGCAGACGCCACACCTCAGCATGCATATGCGGGTCCGTTCGACGTGAAGGTGTTCGCCGATGAGGTCGAGCGGCTTCGCCAGCTAGCCGATGACGCTTCGCGGGAGTCCCTGCCGGGCAGCGAGGTGTTTGACGGCCTGAAGATCGGATCGACCCTCGTCGACATCTACGAGGCGGCCCTTCGCTCGTAGGATGTTGATAGCGGGGCTCAGCTGGCGTCAGACGGGCGACCGAGTCGCCCAGTATTCGTCAACGAGCTCGCGCGTGTTGCGGATGTTGTTGCGGCTGGATGCGCCAAACACGATGGCTTCGATGTTGGGCTGCGCGCAAACCCACTCGATCGCTTCCCGCGGGGGTATTGCGCCGGACGCATAGACGGACATCGCGATCGCGCGGAAGGGTCGCTCTCGCAGTGCCCTCTCGTAGGCATCACGGCCGCCGCTCATGCGGAACCCGATCTTGTTGATGTTCGAGCAGACGATCGGATTCTGGACGCCGGCGCTGTCGAGCGCGTTCAGAAGCATCGGCAAGTTCATGGTGAAGAACCCTGGTTCGGCGTTGTAACGCTCGCGAACGTGGCGGTCGAAGATCGCGAAAGCCTCGTTGAAGCCGAGGCCGAGGAGAAGATCGACCACGATGTTCTGCAGGAAGATCACCGGCGTTCGGAGACCTTGGAACATCTTCATCTCGGCATCGACCAGCAAAGTCACCAGGCCCTCGATGTCTTTTCTCGCCACTGACCGGCCACCGCGGATCGTCGCGTTGATGAGACCTTCGTCAGGCAGGAAGCGGCGCAGCGCACCGACCATCCCGTCTTCGGTGACCGCGTTCGCGTACTTGTGTGCGTAGGGCATCCCCGGGAAGAAGGTGAACTCCGAGTACCGCTCCGGGTCGGCGCGAACGTGATCGCAGACCTCGGCGATGCGTTCGTGGGTGGTGCACATGAACGTACGAATGCCTTCGTCGTACGCCGTGTCGAGCACGTCTATGACAGCGTCAATGTCCTGGAAGCGCATCGCCTGCGCACGCGCTTTCTCCTCCGACATGTGGTTGACCCCGAAGAACTGGTTGTCGCCTAAGAGAAGTCGGTCCATAGGGCTCACGCGAGCGCCTTCCGCCGACGCCGCAACCACTTGTTCCGTTTGGGCGTGCTGTGGACAGGCGGAGCGATTGAGTCGAGCGTCGTCGTGGGCGCTCCCTTTGCGGCGTCCTCGACCATCAGCGCAAGTATGCGATCCGTTATGGAGGCGCTGCGGAAGTTGTTCACGCCGCCATTCTGGCCCGCCGAAACGCCCTTCACGAAGTAGTCGAGCTGCGCGCTGTACTCCTCGCCGCGAAGGTAGAACCAGACCGGTTCGGTGAGTTCGGTCGTGTAGCGCACATTCCACCCATGCTCGTAGCCGGGCGGGGGCTCCACGGTGTCGCGAAGGTAGACTTTACACTCCTGCCGGTCCGCGAAGATGTGTCCGCCGGTGCCCCAGAGGTTGACGCGCGTCGTCATCTTCCGGAGCGACTCATCGCTCCAGTTGACGGAGATCTGCCCAGTCCTTCCCTCGGGAAAATACAGGGTGGTCGCCACCTCGTCGTCGGTCTCTCGTGAGAACACGCTGTTCAGCACGGTGCCGCCAACGCCGACGGGCTCGCCCATGTACCAAGCCACCAAGTCGATGGGGTGAGCGGCGTAGTCGTACAGCGAGCCGCCTCCCGCATCCCGCTGACTGCGCCACGTGCCGCCTTTTGGCTTCAGGATCACCGGACCGTACGCCTCACCTAGGACCTTCGTCACCGTCCCGATGGCATTGAGATCGAGCAGGCGCTTGACCTCCGCGAACGCGCCAACGAACTTGTTGTGGTACCCGACCTGTGTGACTAATCCGCGCCGGTCCGCCATTTCTGTGAGGCGTTCGGCGTCGCTGACGTCAAGCGTGAAAGGCTTTTCGCAGAAGACATGGATACCCCGCTCGAGCGCAGCGCCGACCATAGACGCGTGAGTCTGAGACGGCGTGGCGATGATGATCGCATCAAGATCGACCTGTTCGAGCATCGTCTCGAAACCGGTGAAGGTCTGTAGCCCCGTGTACTTCTCGAGGACGCCCAGCACATAGCCGGACGCGTCGCACACTCCGACGAGATCGACATCCGGGTGGGCCTTGATCATGGATAGGTGCGACAGACCCATCTTGCCCAGGCCGACGACGGCGAGCTTGATCATGCGCCTGCCCCCGCAGGCAGGTGTTTGATGAGCAGCTGTTCGTATTGGCCGGCCACGTGCTCCCAGGTGAACTCCTCGGCATGACGACGCCGGCTCGCACGCTGCATCATCCGGCGTTTGTCGATGTCCGGGAGAAGTTCGTCCAGTCGGGCGTCGACGTCGGCTTCGGACTTGAAGTAGACGGCTGCGTCTTGCGCCACCCAGCGGTTGTAGGCGTTGTCATGGGCGATGATGGGGTTGCCGGCCGCCATCGCTTCTACGAGCGACGGGTTTGTGCCGCCGACCGTGTGACCGTGGAGGTATGCGATGCCGTGGTACCGCAGACTCGCCACGCGATCGGGCTCGAAGATGGCCCCAGGGAAGATCACTTCGTCGCTGGCGATATCCATCACGCGGCGGTGGTACGGGTCTTGATCGGGTTCGTACGTGCCAAGAACGACTAGCTGTACCCCGCGCTCGCGCCGGGAGAACCCGCCGACAAGTTCCACGATCGAGTTCTCGGGGATCGGCCGGCAGATGAGCGTCACGTAGGCCCCTGGCTCCAGACCCAGCTCGGTGACCGGCTCGCTCGACGGGTCCACGACCGAGTCGGCCCCGTAGGTGACCGTTGTGACCTTGCTCGCGCGGGCGCGCGTGTGCAGGTACGTCTCGATCTCGGGATGATCCGCGATGAGGTCGTTGCCTACCCAGCAGGCGATTCGCTCATTGACATACAGGATCGCCTGCCGCGGCAGACCCCAGCGTGCGCGTGACCATTCGATCCCGTCCATGTTGATGACGTTCGGGATGCCGCGCAAGCGCTGGATGACGTTGAAGACGGCCGTGTTGTAACCGAACGTGAGGCACACGTCGTCGCGATATCGAGCCGCGTGCCGGATCGAGAGGAGATCGAACTTCGACGTTCCCCGCCAGCCCTCGATGTCGACGGGGATCTTGACCCGCTCGAGGCCTTGCCACCGGTCGTAGGTGATCGGGCCCTTGCCCGGGATCTGGCAATACACGATCGTCCGCCAACCGCGTCGGGCCAGGAAGAAGGCGACGTTCTGAGCAGCCGTCTCGAACCCGCCGTAGTCAGCGGGTACGCCATGGGTTCCGAGTATGCGGACGGTTCGAGTCATAGACGACTGCAGGCGCACCGTCCCTCATCGACGCACATGCTGCGGAGCGTGATCCTACTGACCTGCATTCGGACGGCCCCGGTCTCCATCACACCCCGCCCGAGAGCTTCGGTTCCAGCAGCGTCCGCATCCGCCGCAGCGTGCGCGACAGGATCTGCTGCACGTTCGCCACCGAGAGATCGAGCATCTCGGCGATCTCCGGGCCGGTTAGATCGCCGCCGAAGCGCAGGGCCACGACATGGCGATCGCGCTCGCTGAGTTGGGCGATCGCGGCGGCCAGGTCGGCCGAGACTTCGAGCTGGCTGTCCCATTGCGACCAGGTCGCCGGCAGCGAGTCCTCATCCATCCCGCCTTCGCCGATCGGGACGTGACGGCCCGACCGATCGGCGCGGAAGTGATCGATGAGCAGGTTGTTCGCGATGGCCAGCAACCAGGTCTTCGGGCTGGCTCGGGAGGGGTCGTACCGGCCCCATGCACGGACCGCGCGCTCGAACGTGGCCTGGGTCAGATCCTCGGCCTCCATCCGCGAGCCGAGGCGATACGTGAGGAAGCCGTAGACGTCCCAGACGTGGTCGTCGTAGACGTCCTCGAGCTCCGGCTTCACAGCGGTCACTCTGTCAGCCGACAGAGCGCGTCAGCTCGGCGCCTTGTAGCTCGCGCTGGTGAACCCACCGACCCGGGCGCGATAGACGGTTCCGGGGACGCCCCTCGCACGGAGGTAGAACACGAAGTGCCGACGCACCACCGATTGCTTGACCACGGTCCAGCCGCCCTTTGCCTTCTGTTCGATCATCACCGTTCCGTCCGCTGGCGAGCGTCCCCAGAAACGCACGTGCGCGCCACCGTTCTTGCGGACCACGAACGGGAACACGAAGGTCTTGGCCGACAGCTTTGGACTTTGATCGTTGAAGAACACGCCTGACTGGTAGGTAGTGCTGTAGCTCGGATCCGGCAGCGAATCGCGCAGCTGGTACCAGAGCACCGTATCGACGTGCTGACGCCAGAACACGAACACCGCTTCTGAGAGCCAGCGCGCCTGCGTGGCCTCGGGGACGCCGTTGGGGTCGGGTGGGGAGCTGTCCCATGAGACCTCCGTGATCCACGTTCGCTTCGCTTTCGCGGGATAGACCGTCTTGAGGCGGATGCCGTATTTGACGACGCTTTGAAGCTTGTGGATGTCTGGAAGTGAGACGTCATCGGCGTTCAGCGCGTGGCTGAACGGCCCGCGAACGCCGTATGTGTGGTGATCGAGGATGTCGAACTTCGTCTGCTTGCTGCAAACCTTCTTGTGCCTGCGGTTCATGCACAGGAGCGTGTTGAGGTACCGCACCGGCATGATGCGACGTCCGCCCTCGAACGGGTCGCCGTACGGCCCGAGGCCAGCGATCAACACGGTGTTGGTCGCGTCCACCTTCTTCACTGAGCTGTAGAACGCGTTGACGAGCGAGCGATAGATGCCCGGCCCGACTTCGTCGTAGGTGTTCCCGCTCTTCTTCTTCCAGAGCGGGCCTAGATACAGGGCCAGATTGGGTTCGTTCCAGGCCTGCCAGTAGCTGACGCGAGCGAGCGTCTGGCCCGGCGACAGCGGGTCGACGTGGCTCCCGGAGTAGCGGGTCGCGATCGCGGTGGCGAACTGTCCGAAGGCCGCGGCGTCTGGATCCCATGAACCGGCTGCCGCCGCCTTCGGACGGTGCGGCCCCTCCGCCCACTTCGGCGCTCGGTAGACCGCCATGATGATCTGCTGGCCATGAGCGCTTGCGTTCCGCACCTGCGCGTCAAGCTTGGTCCAGTCGTAGGCCGGATCGTCAGGGTCAGTCGCGTCGAACCCCTTTGGACGAGCCTTCGGCGCGATTTGAGACCAGTAGACGTCGAAGCGGACGATGTCCGAATTGACCGACTCGGCGAGGCCGTACTCGTTGGGAAGGGTGCCCGTGAAGCCGAGCTGCATCGGGCGTGCAGCATGGGCCGGCGGCGCAATCAGGGCCGTAGCCGTGATCGCTCCCAACAGCGCTCGACCGAACCTCATCGACTTCGGCGGCGAATGAGGAAGGAGCTCGCTCCGGCGATGAGCGCGAACCCCAATATGAGCGGCAGCAGCAGCCCCATGCCACCGCTGCCTGACTTGGTCACCGACTTGATCACCGCGACCGGAAGCGAGTCGGAGGAGCCCGACGCGGCAGAGCCAACCGCAGGATCGGTGGGGAGCACGTGATCGGCGCCGCCCTTGTTCTTGCCCTTGTCGCCGTGGCTCTTCACACCGGCCTGGGACGCCTCGCCGTTGGTGGAGGCGAGCTGGACCACGGCGGCGCCGTCGCTGCCCTTAGAGCGCAGTGCCTGCTGAGTCGAACTCGGCAGCGAGGACTCCGACGGCTTCGACGGCGACTGGTGGCTCGGGCCGTTGGCGCTCGGCACCGTCTCGACGTACTCGTCAACGCCGGAGTTGCCGGGCGGGGCGACTGTGGTCTGGGCGTTGGCCGCAACTGAGCCGCTCCAGAGGACGAGGGCCAGCGGGACGATCACGAGGAGTCTGCGGAATGCCATCAAGCTCCTTTACGGCCGCGCGCGAGAGGGGCTGACAAACCTCGGTGTCAGCGCAACCGGCTCGGGGCCGTAAGTAGCACCAGTGACGTCCCTCTCGCTCTCTCGCAGCGCCGCGCGGATGGGCGCTCCACGGCTCGACCTCGGCGGAATGTCGTGCTGGGTGCTGGGAGCGGCGGGAGTCGGTTACCTCGGTCTCAAGGGTGGCGGATACGACGCCCTCGTCCACTCCCAGGTCGGCATCGCCGTCTGGTGGATCATCCTCATCGGCGCGTGCGTTGGCGCGGTGCCGGCAGCACGACTCAGCCGGGCCGGTTGGGTGGGGATCGCACTGCTCACCGCCTTCGCAGCGTGGAGCGCCGTCAGCGTCGGCTGGAGCGTCAGCCCGGAACGGGCGCTGTCGGAGTCCGCGCGGACCGTCCTCTACGTCGGGCTCGTGTGTCTGGCACTGGCCGGAGCCACCACGCCGGACCGCATCCGGCTGCTGATCGGTGGCGTCGCCACCGGAATCGTGGTCATCGCCGGAGTGGCAGTCGCGGCGCGGGTCGACCCCGGGTCGTTCTCGCGTCCCGACTTGGCGCTGAGCGCGCTTCCAGCAGACCGGAACCGGCTCGCCTACCCGTTGAACTACTGGAATGGGCTTGCCGCTCTTTGCGCTGTGGGGCTTCCCCTGCTCTTCGCTCTCACTCGTAGCGCCCGGACGCTGATTGCGCAAGCAGCCGCGGCAGCGGCGATTCCCCTCCTTGTCGTGGTGATCTATCTCACCGAGTCCCGCGGGGGCGCGGCGGCAGCCATCCTTGCCGTGATCGCGTTTCTCGTCCTCACCGGCGACCGACTGGCCGCGTTTGCGACGGGTGTGATTTCAGCCGGCGGGTCTGCGCTTCTGGTCGGCGCCACCGTTCAACGCGACGATCTGCTGCACGCCGGCACTCGCTCGTCGATCACTGCATTGCTGATCGTTGTGTGCCTTGGCACGGGCCTTCTGCAACTGGCGCTGTCTCTGGCGGTGCGATATGTCCCGCGCCCGGCCATTGTCCGGCCCTCGCCTGCGCGGGTCGTGGCCATGACCGTCGGCGTCGCCCTGATTGCCGTCGTCGTAGCCGTTGCCGTGGGGGTGCCCGGCACGCTCAGCGACAAGTGGTCCCAATTCAAGCAGCCGCCTGCGCACACCTCGGCAGAGCGAAAGAGCGAAGACCTGTTCGGGCGCCTTGGGAGCTCGGCCGGTCGCGGTCGGTATCAGATGTGGCAGGTGGCCGGTCGCGCGTTCTCCGACAAGCCGATCACGGGCCAGGGCGCTGGGAGTTTCGAGCTCGAGTGGGCTCAGCACCGCGACATCGACTCGAGTTTCGTCCGGAATGCCCATTCGCTCTATCTCGAGACGTTGGCTGACCTCGGGCTGGTTGGGTTCGCCCTGCTCATCGGGCTGTTTCTTGTGATGCTCGTGCGTGGTGCTGCGGGGTTGGCGCGGCGGCGGGCGCTCGACCGTCCGCTCACCGCCGCCGCCATCGCGGGCTTGGTGGGCTTCTGCGCCAGCGCGGCCGTGGACTGGGTCTGGCAGATCCCAGTCGTCGCGGGGTCGGCGCTCCTCGTCGGGGCCACGCTGCTCGCGCCGTACCGCAGCAAGCGATCGGAAGTCCGAGTCCCCTCGCGGGGCGGCCGGGTCGCGCTGGGAGGCGCAGCAGTCGCGGCACTCTGTGTCCTGGCGGTGGCAGTCACCGGAACGAGCGCCCTGCGCTCCAGCCAGGCCAGCGCCCGGCAGGGCAATCTCGTCGCTGCGGCGAAGTCAGCGCGAACGGCGATCGATGCGCAGCCCTTCGCCGCCTCCCCTCGACTGCAGCTCGCGCTGGTGCTCGAACGCGCCCGCCTCTATGACCTAGCGGCCAGTTCGGCCCGGAAGGCGGTCGCCAAGGAGCCTCGCAACTGGAAGAACTGGTACGTCGCGTCGCGCATCGAAGCTGAGCGCGGCCGCTCGAATGCGGCGGTCAGCGACTACCGGCGCGCGAAGTCCCTCAATCCCCGATCGGCGGTGTTCACCAATGGATGACCAGACCCAGCTCGAGCATCGCCTGATCGCCGAGCGCCCCTTCCCCTCCCCCGCCTTTCGCGGCGAGCTGCGGCGGATGATCGAGCGGTCGGGCATGCGCGCCCCGCGGGCGCTATGGCTTCGCATCGCGCTGTCCGGCGCGGGCGGGCTGGCGTGCTTCGGGCTCGCTGGCCTCGGGGTTGCCGGCGCCGGCCCGCTCGGCTAGAGACCTCCGGCCGAAGTGGCGCTGACGGGCAAGCGTGGCCTCGCGAATCGCCTGAAGGATTCCCTTGCCCCTCACGCGAGCGATCCGGTATTCGCCTCTCCACCGCGGATCGTGGATGTGTCGCAGTCCGAGTAGGCCCATCCTCTTGTGGTCGGCAGAACCGCGAGAGTTGTTTACCGGTGCGCGCGTGCTTCGACGTTTCTGGCACCGGACCGTTCCGAGCACGTAGGCGCGCGCGACTGCAACCTGTCCTCCTAACCTACGCCAGCCGAGCCACTCCACTGGCCGAGCGCAGAGGGCTCGGCCCATCCGGCAGCGCATGATCGACCTCCACTCCCATCTGCTGCCTGGCATCGACGACGGGCCCGACGACGACGACGGAGCCATCGCGCTGGCCAAGGCGGCAATCGAAGCCGGGATCGACTGCATGGCGGCGACGCCGCACATCGATCAGAAACACGCGGTCAAGATCGAAGAGCTCGCCGGCCGACGCGACCGTTTGCAGGGAGCGCTTTCGGAGCTGGGAATACCGCTGCGAATCCTGCAGGGAGGGGAACTCACCGGGACCCGGCTTCTTGAACTCGACGCGGAGCACCTGGAGACCCTCACGCTCGGAGCTGGTCCCTACCTGCTGCTGGAGTGTCCGTTCACGCCCGCTGGGATGATGTTCGACAACGTCGTCTCCCGCGCCCAGTCACTCGGCTTTCAGGTGGTTCTCGCTCATCCGGAGCGCTCGCCAGAGTTCATGGGGAAGCCTGAGCGCTTGTCCGAGCTGACCGAGCGCGGCGCCCTCGCCCAGGTGACGACCAATTCCCTCACCGGTGGCTTCGGCAGCACCGTCCAGCGCGCGACCATCGAGTTCTTCGCAGCCGGCCTGGTGCATGTCGTGGCGTCCGACGCCCACGACGCCCGCCACCGTTCCCCGCGCCTGATGGAGGGGTTCGCCGCCGTCGAGACCTTCCTGCCCGGCATCCAGGATGCTGCCGAATACTGGGTGAGGACGGCACCGGGGGCGATCGTCGCCGGTACGCCTGTTCCCGCTCCCCCTCCTCTGCAGGTCAGCCGAGGTCGGCTGGCGGTGCGCCGTCTGGTGCGGTCAGCAGGCCGCGTTGGCCGGTCGTCGAAGCCCTGAGCCGCGTCCTCCGACCCCTGTCTATGGTCTGGCGAGTTGGTGTCGATAACACTCGTACCACGCGTTCGTGGAACCTCCCCGCCACGATCCCTTCGGCGTTCTGATGTCATCCCCCACCGCCACGCGCGACCCGTCTTCGCGTCGCCGCACTGAGCCGCCCGCGCCGTCGATGCGGGGCGCCTACCCCAGTCGCCTGCTCGCCGGTGTCGCGTTGCGGCGACACCTGCTGCCCGCCGAAGTGGGGCCATCCCGAGCCGGGGCGAACCTGCGGCCCCGCGCTCTCGCGGTGGCCGACGCGGCCGCTGTGGTCGTGTGTGTATGGGCGTTCGGCTTCGGGGCGGTGATCAACCTCAGCTTCGGCGCGCTGGTGGCCGCCGTCGCCGCGGGCTACGCCTTCACGAGGCTCACCGGACTCAACGCCAAGGAGAACTTGGTTCTCCGGCGTTCGACGCTGGACGAGGCACCAAGGCTGCTCGCACTCGCCGTTTTGACGACCACGGCCTACTGGCTGTTGCTTCCGGAGGGCCCGGCCCGCGGTCGGATCGTCGCGCTGGCGCTGACCGTGTTCCTGACGGTGACTGTGTTCCGGGCCGCCACCCGCCGGTTACTGCGGTTCGCGCTCCCCGCCGAGCGGTGCGTCTTCATCGGTGACGGGTCCGCCCTCGAGTCGTTGCGGAACAAGGTCGACGGCAGTCGCGCCAACGCCCAGGTGGTCCGCGCGATGGCGTTCGATCGCCCTGTGACGCCCGCTGACCTCGGCGGGGTCGCCGGACTGCGCAAGATCGTCGTCGAGGCGCGTGCGACGCGGGTGATCCTCGCGCCCATGAGCGTCTCCTCCGCAGAGGCGCACGAGCTCATCCGGATCGCGAAGGAGGCGCACGTCCAGGTGTCGATCCTGCCGGGCGTCTTCGAGGCCGTTGGGACTGCCGTGGAATTCGAGGATCTCGAGGGACTCACGCTCCTCGGTGTGCGGCGGTTCGGGCTGAGCCGCTCGGCGCGCAACCTCAAGCGCGCCTTTGACCTCGTCGGGGCGGGGCTGCTGGTCATGATCGCGGCCCCGCTGCTCGCGGTCATTGCGATCGCGATCAAACTGGACACGGCTGGACCGATTCTCTTCCGGCAGCGGCGCGTCGGCCGCGACGGAGCCTATTTCGACATCTTGAAGTTCCGCAGCATGGTGACCGATGCGGAGCGACTCAAGGAAGAACTACGCCACCGCAACGAGACCGAGGGCCTGTTCAAGATCGCCGACGATCCGCGGGTGACCCGCGTCGGCCGCTTCCTGCGCAGGACCTCGTTCGACGAGCTGCCGCAGATCCTCAACGTCCTGCGCGGCGAGATGAGCCTCGTCGGGCCGCGACCCCTTGTTCTCGACGAGGATCAGCAAGTGTCCGGGCTCGTCCGTCGGCGCCTGCACCTGACGCCGGGTATCACCGGCCCGTGGCAGGTCATGCCCTCCGGCCGCGTCCCGATGCAGGAAATGGTCGGTATCGATTACCTTTACGCCGCGAACTGGACGCTCTGGACCGACATCAAGCTGCTGCTGCGCACGGTCTCTTACGTGCTGTCGCGCGGCGGCCTATAGCCGGGCGGTGAGCGGTCGCTCGCCAGCCCGAAAGTTCAGGCCGGCGGCGATCCGGGCGCGCGGCCGTCAGCCTGCGACGTGCGGTTTCGCTCGCGTAGAACGGGCCCGCGCCGGTTACCGAAACCGCGCACGACGAAGGCGTCGCGGCTACTGGAGTAACGAAGGAGGGGCCTCAGAATGAGGATCGTGGAGTGGTTCACATCGCGCCGTGCCCGCGGTGCCTTGCTCATGGAGCGATTCTACATACGCCCCGATGCAAAAAGAGGACCGCAGGCAATCATTAGGCCCGGACCGGCGGTCAGCGCCAGTCTGCGCGAAAGCGTCGCGACGTCGGCTCGGCTGAGTTCGGTGGACTCAGCGGGGGCGCGCCACCCAGTTCGTTTCCGCATGTCGGTCGTAATTGGACGCGTCGGATTTCTCGCAGATGGCAACAAACGCCGTGAGTGAGTGCGGTCCGCGTCCACCGAGCGACCAGATGCCATAGTCGGCCTCGTCAAGCACGGTGTACACATCGGTCGGGGTCGTGCCGTGCGCCTTTGCGTGGGTGATGGCGTGCTCGAACAGGATGACGGGACGATGCTGGCGCAACGTTTCGCTCGCCCCTCCAAGCACGCGAAGCTCGGCGCCCTCGACGTCGATCTTGATGAAGTCGACCGGCTTGGAGATGACCGCGTCGAGCGGCTTTAGTTGCACCGTGATTTCCTCGACCTCCATGTTGTGCAAGTGCTCTTGCACCTGGAGTCCTGACCATCCGGGGTCATTGACGGCCCAGTAGAAGGTGGCGCTGCCTTCTTGCTCTGCAAGCGCGCACTCGGCGACCTCAACCGAAGGGAACCGCGCGCGAAGTTCCTCGGCGAGGGCGGGAATCGGCTCAATCGCCACGTGCCGTCCGTCCGGTGCGCGGGAGGTGAAGAATTCCAAGAACTCGCCTCGATTCGCCCCGATGTCGACGCAGCTCGTCGTCTGGGCGATGGCCTCGTCGAGGAGCGCCTGAGTGGCGACATCGTCGCGACGCATGCGTGCCTGCCACTCGCGTCCTTTCCACCGATCCCGCTCCGCGCGCAGTCGGTTTCGCGCCTTGCGAACGAAGTGTGAGGGGCTGCCCATCCGCCGAGGCTACCCGACTAGCGCGTGATCCGGTCGGTCAAATCCCGCGGCGCGAGAACACGTGCGCGGCGGTGCGGAACAGGATCTTGATGTCCGCCCACAGGGTCCAGTTGGCGACGTAGAGGTAGTCGATGCTCATCATCTCCTCCATCGGGATGCGTGCCGAGCCGAGCACCTGCCAGTGCCCGGTCATGCCGGGGGTCAGGTGCAGGCGGCTGCGGTCGGACCCGAGGATCAGCTCGTCCTCCTCCTCGATCAGCGGCCGCGGGCCGACGAGGCTCATCTCTCCGCGCAGGACGTTGAAGAGCTGCGGCAGTTCGTCGAGGGATGTCCGCCTGAGCAGCCGGCCGACGCGCGTGATGCGGGGGTCGTCGGCGATCTTGAAGAATCCGTCGGCGCCTTCGTTGCGGTGGCGCAGGTCGTGCTTGAGCGCCTCGGCGTCCGTGACCATGGTGCGGAACTTGAAGATCCGGAAGCGCTCGCCGTCGCGGCCGACGCGGACCTGGCGGAAGAAGACCGGCCCGCGGCTGTCCAGGCGGATGGCGATCGCCATCGCGGCCATGAGCAACCCGGCGAGCAGGAGGCCGAACGTGGCGCCCACCAGGTCGAGCGCGCGCTTGACGGCTCGCGACGAGCGGCTCAGGCCGAAGCGCCGGATGCCCAGCATCGTGAGGCCGTCCAGCTCGTCGAACTCCACCGACGAGCCGATCACTTCGAAGAGCCGGGGCAGCAGGCTCACGCTCAGCCCGGCCGCCTTGGCCATCCGGATGGTCTCGAGCATCGGCCCCGAGACCGAGCCTGCCGGGGCGACGATGATGCGGTGCAGGCGATACTCGCGGACGAGGGCGTGGAACGAGTCGCTGTCGTGCACGGAGCCGGCGTGCTCCTCCTCCGGCATCGCGATGCCGCCGACGACCTCGGCGTTGACGTGGCTGTCGCGCATCTTGAGGCGGATGCGCTCCGCCGTCACCGGGTCGCCGATCACCAGGCAGCGCTCGGTCGGTGCCAGACGGTCGCTCACCGCACGTGCCAGCAGCCGGCCTGCGACGAAGGCGGCGAACGCTGCCGCCCACAGCCCCACGACGTCCCCCTGGGTCAGGACGGCGGTCGTCACGAACCGGTGCACCAGCCACGTCGCGAGGGCGAAGAGGCCGCTGATCTGGACGAGCTTGGGGACCTCGTCGAGCGTCGACCGGTTCAGCACCATCGCGTCACGGTCGTAGAGCCCGCCGACCTTGTTGACGAGGATGAGCGCCAGGATCATGGCTACGACGCCTGCGGGCCGCAGACCCGCGTCCGCCCCGATGGTGATGACCAGGACGAATGCCGCGACGGCGGCGAGGGCGTCCGCCGCGGCCAGGGTCCGGCGCTCGATCCGCTCGCGACGCTTGACGACGGAGGGAGCGGGCGCTTCCTCGATCGGGACGGACCCCAGGGACAGCCGTGTCCGCGGTGAGCGGCGAGACCACGCCGCGCGCGGGGCGCGAGGGCCGGTGGGACGAGGGGCGCTTGGTGGCTGGGGCAAGGAAACGAAAGCTGCGATGGGGGACAGGTCCGAGAGTGCCCGACTGCCCCTCGGACCTTCTAGGCGCCAACGGGGATCCGGTCGCGCGCATTACGGTCGCCGGTCCCCTAACGGCTACCTCAACGATAGACCGTCGCACGCGACGGGCCGGGCGTACCGCGCCCGGCCCGGTGCAAGATCTAGCGGGCCTGCTGGACGGGAGCCGGGTTGCCCGACTCCGTGCAGATTGCGGCCGGCGAGGCGTCGGACCCGCGGTTGCGCGTCCACGTGTTGCCGGTCCCGGCCGTGCCGGGGCCATTGGTGGTGTCCTCGCAGTCGAGCCCGGCGTTGCCGCGGGCGTCGTTGCGGTTGAGGCGGTTGCCGTTGCCGTTGGGCGCCCCGGACTCCCCGACGCTGATGCCGCCGTCGGGCGCCGCCGTGCTCGGGTCGCCGTTGCCCTGGACGACGTTGGTCTCGATCAGCCAGTTGCGCGCGTCGTACAGCAGGAGCCCGACGTCGTTGTTGCTGATCTTGTTGCCCTTCACCCGTGAGGGAGTGGAGCCGCGGGGGTCCTTCGCCGTCGGGTTGAAGATGACGTCGATGCCGATGCCCGCCTCCCCGCTGTCTCCGGAGTACTTGTTCTCCGTCACCGTGTTGGTGTTGACGTCGGCGGCGGCGTCGTAGCCGATCTGGATGCCGGTCTGTGCCGGCGGCGGGGCGTTGTTCCCCGAGTCCGTGATCAGGCCCAGGCCGCGGATCGTGTTGCTGCCCACGGTCGCGAACGAGCCCGTCTCGTTGACAACCACGCCGGCCGTCTGGTAGCGGGTGATCTCGTTGCGCAGGACGGCGGCGCGACCCGGGCTCGACACGTTGTTGAAGAACGAGCCGACCTTGACGCCGATGCCCGTGCTGGTCGCGGCGGGCTGGGTGTCGCGGATGTCGGCGATCAGGTTGTCGAGCACCTGTGCGCCGACCTTGTTCGCTTGGCCGTCGACGAGGACGCCGAAGCGCAGGCTCTCGTTGATCCCCGTGCCGGGCCCGACGATGCGGAAGCGCCGGACCTTGTCGTTGGACCCCGTGATGTGCACGAGCGCGCGCGGCTCCGCCAGATCGCCGGCGGGCGGGCTGATGGTGGCGCCGCGGACGACCTTCGAGAGCAGGTCGATGTTGTTCTTTGCGATGTCGACCTGCTCCCGGTACAGGCCGTTGCAGACCTGGATCGAGTCGCCGGGATTGGCGGCGTCGACCGCTGACTGGATGGTGGTGAACTGCGCGGACGGGCACTGGACCTTGTCGTCGTCGACCGTGCGGACCGCGGCGAGCGCCGGACCGGCGGCGGACGCGAACACGGCTGCCGCGAGCGGCAGCGCGAGTGCGTGCTTCTTCACAACTCCTCCTCCGTAGGACGATGGAATCCTCGCCCGCAAGATAGAGCTTCGCACCGGATTTGTGTAGAGGCGAGGCGCGGAAGAAACGCCGGCGCCGGCGCGTTGCTAGGGAGATGACCACCGAAGCGGAGCACTGGTCCTACTTCGAACGGCAGTTCGACTCCAATCAGGAGTACTGGCGCCGGTTCGGGCGCGCGCCGGAGGTGGAGGGCAAGGCGGTGCTCGACCTCGGGTGCGGGCACGGGGCGATGTCCTTCGACCTCGCCCGCAAGGGCGCCGCGCGGGTGCACGGGGTGGACATGAACGGCGAGCTGATCGAGTTCGCGCATCGTGCGCAGGAGCAGCGCTTCCCCGACACCGCCGGGAAGGTGACGTTCGGGACGACGGAGGTGGCCGCGCTGGAGCCGGACGCGCAGTTCGACCTCGTCGTCTCCAAGGACACCTTCGAGCACATCAGCGACGTCGAGGCGGTCTGCCGGGACCTGCACCGCCTGCTCAGGCCGGGCGGGGAGCTGTGGACGGGGTTCTCGCCGCTGTACTTCAGCCCCAACGGCGACCATCACCGGACGGGGCTCCCGACCGGGCTGCACTCCGTGCTGCCGCAGCGGCTGGTGCTGCGCTACGCCACCAAGCACACGGGCCGCCCCATCCGCAGCCTGGACGACCTCGGCCTCAACGGGCTCACCCCCAAGGCGTTCCGGGCGCGCATCGGCGCCGCGGGCTTCGAGCCGGTGTCCGTCGCCTACAACCAGGGCGACAAGCCGATGCTGCGGGCGCTGACTGCCCTGCGGCGGGTCAAGGCGCTCGAGGCGCACGCCACCGTCAGCGTGTACGCGGTCTTCCGCGCCGTCTGATGGCGTCCGCCGGCGCGCGGGTCAAGGGCGCGCTGCGGCCGCGGCTGCGAGCGGCGCTCGCGCGCGGGCTGGATCGCACGGGCCTGGGCCCGGAGCGCGACCTGCTGTGGAAGCGCTTCCGGCGGCTGGACGACACCGCCGGGACCCACAGCCGCGCGTACATGGAGCGGCGCCTGGACATCGTCGTGGGCCGCATGACCTACGGCGCCTTCCTGGTCGACGGGAGCATCTCGCCCGGCACGCGCATCGGGGCGTTCTGCTCCTTCGCCCCCGGCGTGCGCATCGGCGGGCCCCAGCACCCGCTCGGCTTCGTGAGCACGCACCCGTTCACCTACCTCGCCAACCGCGGCTACGTCGCCGAGGACGACACGGCGCTGCAGGCGTCGCTGACCGGCTCGGTGACGATCGAGGACGACGTGTGGATCGGCGGCAACGCCGTCGTCCTGCCGGGCGTGCGGATCGGGCGCGGCGCCGTCGTCGCCGCCGGCGCGGTGGTCACGGTCGACGTCGAGCCCTACACGATCGTCGCCGGCGTCCCCGCCCGTCCATTGCGCCGGCGCCTCGACGACGAGCAGATCCGAGCGCTGGAGGCCATCGACTGGCCGTCCTGGGACGACGAGCGCCTGCGCGCGGCGGCCGCCGACTTCCGGGACGTCGACGTCTTCATCGCCCGCTACGGCACGGCGTGAGCGGCGGAAGATTCCGTCGCGCGGCGCGTTTGTAGTGCGATGAGCTTCCTGTTCGTCTTCCGGGTCGCTCCGGACATCGACCACATCGCGCCGCTGGCGTGGAAGCTCCTCGACGAGGGTGAGACCGTGCACGTCCTCCTCTCCCCCGGCACGGAGCCCGACGCCGACCACCGGCTGCGCTTCTTGATGGGCTTCGAGCGCTTCCACGTCCACCGGGTGCAGGGGCGGCTGCGCGGGAGCCTGCTCTACGTGCTCTTCCTGCTCGCGCGCCACCGCGTCCGCGCCGTCGGCGTCGAGTGGGGCAACGGGCTCCCGGCGGGCTACGACGATCTGCGCAAGCCAACGGGCTGGGCGGCGGTGGCCCGGAGCCTGGTCAACTCGCTCGGCGCGGCCGCGGACCCCCATCAGCCGCGCATGAACGCGATGGTGGCCGCGCGCCTGCTGCGCCGACCGGTGGTCTGCCTGCCCCACGGGCTCTCGATCAAGCTCGACGCGGCCACCAACGACGAGCTCGCCCGCGCGCTCGAGGCGGGCACGCTCGACCACCGCGATCGCAACCGCTTCGCCGCCTACGTGCTCAACACGGAGCATCACCGTCAGATCGAGGTCGAGCATGCGCACGGCGATCCGCGCGTGATGCAGGCCTGGGGCTCGCTGCGCTGGGCGCCGGAGTGGTTCGAGCGCAACCGGGCGCTGGTGGACCCGTGGACATGGCCCGCCGACGCCGAGAACCGCCTCAAGGTCGTGCTGATGGCGCCCAAGTGGATCAACCGCGTCCACACCGAGGCGGCGATCGACCTCGTCGCGCGCATCCAGGACCTCGACTACGTCTCCCTCGCCGTGAAGGGCCACCCGCGCCTGGCCGACCGCGACGACCCGCTCCGCGCAGATCCCCGCATCCGTTACGACGAGTTCCTCGACGTCGCCGCCATCGACTCGGTGGCGCTGATCGCCGCCGCCGACGTCGTCCTGGACGTCGGGTCCTCCATCGGCCTCGAGGTCGTGCTGCAGGACACGCTGCTCATCAACCCGACCTACATCCACGAGCTCAAGACGCTGTTCGACGACATCCCCGGCTCGTGCGTCACCGCGAACGACGCCGACGAGGTCGTCGCGGCCCTGGAGGCGGCGGCCGCCGGGCGACCGCAGCCTCCGGACCCGGCCGCCCTGCGCGAGCTCATGCGCAGGGCGGTGTACGCGGACCGGGACGAGCCCTTCGACGTGCCCGGCTTCTACGTCGAGCGCATCCGGGCGATCGCCGCGGGCTAGTTGAGACCCTCGAGGCGGAAGCGGTCCAGGAGGATCGCCTGGTCGCGCTCGCCGTAGTCGTCGTCGGCTCCCTTGTGCGAGAACACGTAGATGGTGCCGTCCGCGGCCTGCACGGCGTTCGGGTAGTAGCCCGAGGGCTTCGTCGCGAGATCGTGCCAGGTCTTCCCCGCGTCGGAGGTCCAGTCGATGCCGGTGGTGGCGATGTTGAGGATGACGCCCTCCCGGGTGGCCAGCAGCTCGGGATGCCCGGAGTGCGCGAACGGCGTGACCTTGGGGGTCTCCATCGCCCAGCCTGCGCCCGTGCGGCGCAGGACGGCCTGGCGGCGGACCTGCTCGTTGCCGTTCTGGCGGTCGTAGGTGCGCATCATGGCCAGCAGGTCGCCCGACGGCAGCTCGGCGACGTCCCACTCGTTGGGCGGGACGCTGCCCGACCTCGGCTCGGTCAGCGCCTGCTTCCACGTCGCGCCCTGGTCGTCGGAGACCATCAGCAGCCAGCCCATGCGGTTGTCGGGGAGCTTGCCTGAGCGGGTGCCCGCGGGGACGTCCCAGTAGTTGCCGGTGGCGATCAGGCGGCCGCCGCTGATCGCCTGCACGCGGCTCACCTGGTACGTGTACTGATCGGGGTCCATGAGGTACTCCGGGGCGGTCCACGAGGTGGCGCCGGGGCGCAGGAACTGGAGGTAGGCCGTTCCGCGCACGGGGGCGTGCGCCGCCTGCAGGTCCTCCCCGTTGACGTTGCGGACGAGGGTGCCGTCGGCGAGCGCGGTCATGGCCTGGCCGCTGTAGGCGTGCGGCACGCCGGCGAAGGACTCGCTGCGGAGGGTTGCGAAGCTCTGCCCGCCGTCGGACGAGCTCAGGATCAGCTGGCGCAGGTCGACGCCGGTCCAGACGGGCGCGCTCACCACGTTGTGCGCCGTCACCGGACCGGTGACCTGCACGAAGCTGGTGTTGACGGTGGTCCGGTCCGGGCTCAGCCAGGCGCCGGCCCAGGCCGTGTAGCCGGGGTGCTGGGGGGAGTGGTAGACCTGGCGCCGGGTCAGGTCGCCGATCGCGTACGCGCTGGCCGGTGACGGGGCGGTGGTCGGCGCGGGGGCGGGCGTCGAGGTTGGCGCGGGGGCGGGCGTCGAGGTCGGCGCGGGGGCGGGCGTCGAGGTCGGCGCCGGGGCGGGCGTCGACGTCGGCGCGGGCGTGGCAGGCGTGGCGGGCGCGGGTGTGGCCGGCACTGGCGGCGTGTCGAAGCCGGCCACGACGCCGGTAGCGGTGATGGCGCCGGAGGACGCGAGGGTCCAGGTGACGGTCACGGGCGCCGAAGGGGCGCCGACACGCTGGGCGGTGTCGCCCGCCGTGACGTCCCCCGTCTTGGCCCGCACCGCGAAGTAGGGCGTCGCCCGCAGCATCAGGACGCCGTCCTCGCGCACCGCGAGCGCCCGGAAGCTCGTCGTGCGCACCGTTCCGAGCCGCTGCACGCGCCGGACCCGGGCGCCGTCGACGTCGATGTGCACCCGCGAACCGCGGGAGACGGACGCCAGCAGCGCCGCGGTGCCGCGCAGCGAGGTCACGGACCGGTCGGCCGCGGCGACCGTGACGCGGACGCTGCCGGCGCGCTTCACGTGCAGGACGACGCCGTCGAGGGATGTTGCGTCGGCGGCGGCGGGGAGCGCGCAGGCGACGATCAGGGCGAACGTGACATGATGGAGCGAACGCCTCTGGCGGGAGGGGGAGAGCATGCCCCAAGACGTCGGTGCGGACGCCGGTTTGCGGGACGCCGCCGCGCTCCGCTGGCCGTTTGTACGTCACCCTGCGAGTGGTCGATCACCGGTGGAAAACCGGTGTAAATGCGGAAGTCAGATTCCCCGGAAACCGGTTGGGTCGCGCCGCCTCAGTGGCGGGCGCGGACCCGGGCGCGATTCTGGCTGAGCACGTGATTGCCGCGAATCTGCGCGATGCCGACGCCCCGCTCGATGTCGAGCCGCTTGATCAGGTTCTTGACCAGCACCAGACCCGTCGTCCGCGCGTTGGGCGCGACGCCCTCGCGGATGTCGACCCCGGTGAGGGGAGCCGACGAGGTCCCCCACACCGTGTTGCCGACGACGCGGGCCGACACCGCGCTGATCAGGCGGATGCCGAACTGCCGCCCGGCCAGCACATTGTTCTCGATCACCGGGCGCAGGCTGCCCACCCCACGCAGGCCGGCGTACTGCGGCGGGACCATGAAGATGAAGCCGCGCCCGCCGCTGATCGTGTTGCCGACGATGTGGACGTCGGCGTTGGGGGCCTCGGCCTGCACGGCGTCGGCGTGCGAGTCCGGGACCACGTCGGCCCGCGGCATCACGTCGTCGAATTCGTTGCCGCTGACCGTCACGCGCTCCGAGTGGTGGGTGATGTGGACGCCGTCCTCGCCGAGGTCCTTGAAGTGGCTGTCCGCCACCAGGATGTCCGTGTTGGGCGGGGTGGAGGTCATCAACGCGACGCCGTGACGCCCGTCGTGCACGAACACGTGGTCGACGACGACGCGTGAGCCGGACCAGATCGAGACGCCGGACGCGGTCGGGGCGCCCTTGGGCCGCAGCGCGATCTCAGACTGGGTGAGCTCGACGTCCTGGACGTCCCGCAGCTCGACGGGGCCGTTGAAGAGGAGGCCGCGGAAGATCAGGCGCTCGCCGCCGTCGACCTCGAGGCCGGAGACCGACGGGCGCCCCGCCCCGTACGTGGCGATGGTGAGGCCGTCGGCCGGGCGGACGTTGTCCAGCATCAGCTCGGGGTACCGGCCACCGCCGCGGACGAGGATGGCGGCACCCTCCGGAGCCGCCCCGACGGCCCGCTGGAGGCTGCACCAGGGCGTGCTCGGGCTGTTGATCAGCACGGGGTAGGCGTCCAGGCAGTGCCCGCCCGCCGACTGGGCGTCGACGTAGACCGCCGGCGGGGCCGCGGACGCCGGCGCGCACGCCACCGCCGAGAGGAGGACGGCCAGGACGACGACGAGGACGGCGCGGATTCGCATGATGGGCTCGCGCGCTCGGGAAGCACTCCATCCCTCTGCCCCCGAACCGCAATGCAAGAATAGACGAGCTGAGGCGTTGATCACTCATATGGCGCACGACCCGAATTCCCCGAGTCCGCCCACCATCGGGATCGTGGGCCTGGGCTACGTCGGCCTGCCCCTGGCGATCGCCTTCGCGGAGGTTGGCGCGAACGTCGTCGCCGTCGACGTCGACGCGAGCAAGGTGGCCGCCCTGGAGGCGGGCCGCTCCTACATCGAGGACGTCGCCTCCGAGCGCGTCGAGGCGGCCCGTGACCGCCTGCGGCCGACCACGCGTTTCGCCTCGCTGGCCCAGGCCGACGCGATCCTGATCGCGGTCCCGACCCCGCTGACCGTCAACCGCGAGCCCGATCTCGGCCCGCTGGTGGCCTCCGCGGAGGCGATCGCCGAGATCCTGCAGCCCGGCCAGCTGGTCGTGCTCGAGTCCACCACCTACCCGGGCACGACGCGCGAGCGGCTCGTGCCGCTGCTGGAGCGCACGGGCCTGCGCGCCGGCGTGGACTTCCACGTCGCCTTCTCCCCCGAGCGCATCGACCCGGGCCGCACGGACCACACCCTGCGCACCACGGCCAAGGTCATCGGCGGCCTGACGCCGGCGTGCCAGGCGCGGGCGGAGGCCACGTACGGGATGGTCTGCGACCACCTCGTCCCCGTCAGCACGCCCGACGCGGCGGAGCTGACCAAGCTGCTGGAGAACATCTTCCGCAGCGTCAACATCGCGCTCGTCAACGAGCTCGCCATCGTCGCCGACCGCATGGGCATCGACATCTGGGAGGTCGTGGACGCGGCGGCCACCAAGCCCTACGGGTTCATGCGCTTCGAGCCGGGGCCGGGCATGGGCGGCCACTGCCTGCCCGTCGACCCCTTCTACCTGTCGTGGCGGGCGCGCGAGTTCGACCTCTCCTGCGAGTTCATCGAGCTCGCCGGCAAGGTCAACCAGAACATGCCCTACCACTGCGTCCAGCAGATCGAGCGCGCGCTCAACGACGCCGGCCGCCCCGTGCGCGGCTCGCGCATCGCGCTCGTCGGCGTCTCCTACAAGGCGGGCGTCGGCGACCTGCGCGAGGCCCCGGCCGTGAAGCTCATCGAGCTGCTGACCGCCCGCGGCGCCGACCTCGTCTACAACGATCCCTTCGTGCCCGAGCTCCCGGAGTTCGGCCTGACCTCCCTGGCGCTGGACGACGCGCTCACGGAAGCCGACGTCGCCGTCCTCGTGACCGCGCACCCGGGCACCGACCACGGCGCGATCATCGCCGCCGGCATCCCCTTCGTCGACTTCCGCGGCACGCTGCGCAAGCTGGCCCAACCCGATCCCCCTCAGGAGGAACCGTCATTCGCGCACTCGTAACCGGCGGTGCGGGCTTCATCGGCTCGCATCTCGTCGAACGGCTCCTGGTGGACGGCCACGACGTCCGCGTCCTGGACAACTTCGCCACCGGCCGGCGGGAGAACGTCCTGCTGTTCGCCAACGACGTCGAGCTCATCGAGGGCGACATCCAGTCCTACGAGCGCGCTCACAACGCGGTGCAGGGCTGCGAGGTGGTCTTCCACCAGGCGGCGCTGCCGTCCGTCCCGCGTTCCGTCCAGGACCCGCTGACCTCCAACGCGACCAACGTCGTCGGCACCCTGAACATCCTGCTCGCCTCGCGCGACGCCGGCGTGCGCCGGGTCGTGTCGGCGTCGTCGTCCTCCGTGTACGGATCCAACCCCGCGCTGCCCAAGCGCGAGGACATGCCGACGGCTCCCATCTCCCCCTACGCGGTGGCCAAGCTGGCCGCGGAGGGGTACTGCCGCAGCTTCACCGAGGTCTTCGGCCTCGAGACGGTGGCCCTGCGCTACTTCAACGTCTTCGGGGAGCGCCAGGACCCGACCAGCCACTACTCGGCCGTGATCCCCAAGTTCATCACCGCGATGCTGGCCCGCGTCGCGCCCGTCATCAACGGCGACGGCGAGCAGTCGCGCGACTTCACGTTCGTCTCCAACGTGGTCGACGCCAACCTGCTCGCGGCGAGCAGCCCGACGGCGGTGGGCCACGCGATCAACATCGCCTGCGGGGACCGGATCAGCCTCAACCAGCTGTGCGCCGCCATCAGCGAGGCGCTCCCGGGCACGCCGGCCCCCGAGCACGGCCCCGCGCGGGTGGGCGACGTCCCCCACTCCCTGGCCGACATCTCCCGCGCCCGCGAGCTGCTCGGCTACGAGCCGGCGATCGACTTCAACGAGGGCCTGCGGCGCTCGCTGGACTACTACGAGTCGATCGCGCCGACGCTGACCGGCGCCTGAGCCGTGCCCCCGTCCGCCATCGTCGTCATCCCGGCGCGGCTGCAGTCCTCGCGGCTGCCGCGCAAGATGCTCGCGGACGTCGCCGGCCAGCCGCTCGTGCGGCGCACGCACGACGTCGCCGTGCGCGCGGCCTGCGGGCCCGTCGTCGTGCTCGCCGACGACGAGGAGGTCGCGGACGCGGTGCGCGGCTTCGGCGGCGAGGTGCTGCTCACCGACCCCGCCCTGCCCTCCGGCACCGCCCGGCTGGCGTCCGTCGTCGACCGGCTCGACGCCGAGGTGCTCGTCAACCTGCAGGGCGACGCGCCGGCCATGGACCCGTCCGTGGTCGCGTCCGCGGCGCGCGAGCTGGCGGCCTCGCCGGCCCAGGTGGCGATGCCGGTATACCCGCTGCGCGACGCGGCCGACGTCCACGACCCCAACGTCGTCAAGGTCGTCCGCGCGCACGACGGGCGGACGCTCTACTGCAGCCGCAGCCCGGTCCCGCACGTCCGCGACGCCGCCACCACCGAGTGGCCCGACACGGCCACGTTCTGGGGCCACGCCGGCCTGTACGCGTACCGGCGCGCGTTCCTGGAGGGCTTCGCCGACCTGCCCGCCAGCCCGCTCGAGGACGCGGAGCGCCTGGAGCAGCTGCGCTGGCTGGAAGCGGGGGTCCATCTGCACACCTTTGAGGTCGCTGCCCAGCCGCCGTCCGTCGATACGATCGGCCAGCTGGACCGCGTGCGGGAGTTGTTCATCGGAAGTTTCACCGCCTCCCAGCGTTGAATCTTGGACATGGGCACCATCCATCACAGCCCCGAGACCACCGCGCGCCACCGCGAGGTCGGCCGCTCGGTGATCGCCGCGGAGATCGCCGCACTGGAGCGCCTGCGCGACAGCCTGGACGCTGACTTCGAGGCCGCCGCTCAGGCCCTCGTCGACATCCAGGGCAAGCTCATGACGCTCGGCGTCGGCAAGTCGGGTCACGCCGCCCAGAAGATCGCCGCCACCATGCGCTCCGTCGGCGTCCCGGCGCTGCACCTGAGCGTGTCGGACGCACTGCACGGCGACCTCGGCGTCGTCACCCAGGGCGATGTCGCCCTCCTGCTCTCAAAGAGCGGGACCACGCGTGAGGTCCTGACGCTGATCCCGCACCTGCGCTCGCTCGGCGTGACGCTCATCGCCATCGTCGGGAGCCCGCGCTCACCGCTGGCCCAGCAGAGCGACTTCGTCATCGACGCCTCCGTGCTGGAGGAGGGCTGCCCGCTGCAGGCGGCGCCCATGGCCAGCGTGCTCGCGGCCCAGGCCGTCGGCGACGCGCTCGCGGCCGCCGTCATCCAGGCGCGCGGCTTCACCCACCAGGACTTCGCGCGCCTGCACCCGGCGGGGGCGCTCGGCG
Source organism: uncultured Solirubrobacteraceae bacterium (assembly GCA_964242305.1). GTDB lineage: Bacteria > Actinomycetota > Thermoleophilia > Solirubrobacterales > Solirubrobacteraceae > DATLGB01. Next base: position 60,283 of record CAXTBB010000010.1, on the reverse strand, counting down.
CACGCCTGAGCCTGACCGTCGGCGACGTCATGCGCCAGGGCCGCGAGCTTCCGCGCGTGTCGGACCGCGCGACGCTCAAGGACGCCGTCATCGAGATCACCCGCACGGGCTACGGCGCGGTGTGCGTGCTCGCCGAGAACGACCGGCTCGCGGGCTTCATCACCGACGGCGACATCCGGCGGGTGCTCGTCGACACGGACGACCTCGGCTCCGTCGCCCTGGCGGACGTCATGACGCCCGCGCCGCTGAGCGTGGCGCCCGAGGTGCCGCTGTCCCAGGCCCTGCTCATGCTCGAGCAGCGCCGCAAGCCCTTTCTCACCGCTCCCGTCACGGTCGACGGCGAGCGCTGCGTCGGGTTGCTGCGCCTGCACGACACCGTCCAAGCCCACCTCAAGAGCTGATGAGCGCCACACCGACAACCGTCCTCGCTCCGGGGGTCGTGCTCGGCGAGGAGCGTCTCGTCCTGCTCGCCGGCCCGTGCGTGATCGAGAGCCGCGAGCTGGTCTTCGAGGTCGCCGGCCGCCTGCGCGACACCTGCGCCGCGCTCGATGTCCCCTTCGTCTTCAAGGCCAGCCTGGACAAGGCCAACCGGACCTCGGGCTCCTCCTTCCGCTCGATCGGCTTCGACGCCGGCCTCGCGATCCTCGCCGACGTCCGCGCCGAGCTCGGCGTGCCCGTCGTCACCGACGTCCATGACGTCGCCCAGGTCGAGCCGGTCGCGGCGGTCGTCGACGTCCTCCAGATCCCCGCCTTCCTGTGCCGGCAGACCGACCTGCTGCACGCGTGCGGTGCCTCCGGGCGCGCGGTGAACGTCAAGAAGGGCCAGTTCCTCGCACCCGAGGACACCGCCTACGCCGTCGAGAAGGTGCGCGAGGCGGGCGGCACCGCCGTCGCGCTGACCGAGCGCGGGACCACCTTCGGCTACCGTGACCTGGTCGTCGACTTCCGCGGGCTGACCATCATGCGCGCCTTCGCGCCGGTGATCTTCGACGCCACCCACAGCGTCCAGTCGCCCGGCGGCGGCGGCGGCCGCTCGAGCGGCAAGCGCGAGTTCGTGGCGCCCCTCGCCCGCGCCGCGATGGCGGTGGGGACGGACGGCCTCTTCCTGGAGACGCACCCCGATCCCGACCGCGCGCTGAGCGACGGGCCCAACATGCTTCCCCTCGATGCCATTGCCGGCCTGCTCGAGGACTGCCTCGCGCTCCGCCGCACGCCAACCACGATCTGAGGAGCCACCCATGGCAGCACCGCACCGCATCTTCATCGGTTACGACCCCTCGCAGCACGTGTCCTTCGAGGTCCTCAAGTACTCGCTGCACAAGCACGCGAGCGAGCCCATCGACGTCCAGGCCATCGACGCCACCAAGATCGACTTCAAGCGCGAGCAGGACCCGCTGCAGTCGACGCCGTTCACGTACACGCGCTTCCTGGTGCCGTGGCTGTGCGACTACGAGGGCACCGCCCTGTTCATGGACTCCGACATGCTCGCCCTCGGCGACGTCAGCGAGCTCTTCCACCTGGACATGGACGGCCTCGCCCTGCGCGTGCGCCAGCACGAGTACAACCCGGAGGCCACCGTCAAGATGGGCGGCAAGGTCCAGACCCAGTACCCGCGCAAGAACTGGTCGAGCCTGATGCTGATGAACAACGCGAAGCTGACCGCGTGGACCAAGGAGGCCGTGCAGACGCAGACGGGCGCCTGGCTGCACCGCTTCGAGACGATCCCGGACGAGGAGATCGGGGACATCCCCGTCGAGTTCAACGTCCTGGACGAGATGACCGGTCCCACCAAGCTCCTGCACTACACGTCGGGCGGCCCGTGGCTCGAGGGCTGCGAGGACTGCGCCCACAACGAGCTGTGGCACGAGTACCGCGAGGAGTACGAGGCCTCCGCCTCGGCGGTGAGCTAGGACCCCATGAGCGTGTCGACCATCGATCCCCAGCCGGTGCCGGACACTGTGTCCGGACAGCAGCGGCGCCTGCTGGCGATCGTGCCGGCGCGCGGCGGCTCCAAGGGCGTGCCGCACAAGAACTTCCGGCGCATCGGCGACCGGCCGCTCGTGGCCTACACGGTCGAGGCGGTCGCCGCGGCGGGGGTGGCCGACCGCCTCGTGATCTCCTCCGACGACGAGAGCGTGCTGCGCTGGGCCGGTCGCCACGGCTACGAGACGCACGAGCGCCCGGAAGCGCTGGCCACGGACGAGGCGACGATCTCCGACGTCGCCGCCGGCCTGTGCGAGGAGCTCGGCTGGACGGGGGACGTCGGCATCTTCCAGCCCACGTCGCCGCTGCGCAGCGCGAGCTCGATCGTCCGTGCGGTGGCCGAGCTGCACGCGTCGGGGGCGGACTCGCTGGCCTCCTGCGTGCGTGAGCCGCACCTGTTCTGGCTCGACGAGCACGACGATCTCTCCCGTGCCACCCCGCTGTTCGCCGAGCGGGTGAACCGCCAGTACGCGCGCCACCCCGTGCTGCGGGAGACCGGGTCGATCCAGCTGGTCCGCTCGAGCGCGCTGCTCGAGGGCCGCCAGATGGTCACGGCCAAGCACCGCATCTTCGAGCTGCCGGCGGCCGAGTCTCTGGACATCGACACGCTGGACGACCTCGTGGTCGCCCGCCGCCTGCTCGAGCAGGGCACGGTCGTCTTCCGCGTCTGCGCCAACCGCAAGGTCGGCTCGGGCCACGTGCACCACTGCCTGCAGCTCGCCGACGAGCTGGCCGACCAGCGCCTGCGCTTCCTGCTGCGCGACTGCGATCCGTGGGTCGGGGAGATGCTCAGCGCCCAGGGCTTCGAGCACCGCGTCGAGCACGACCTGCGCGCCGACCTCGCCGCGCTGGCCGGGCCGGGGTCGAACCTGGTCGTCAACGACGTCCTCGACACCGCCGAGCAGGACGTCCTCCAGCAGCGCACCCTCGGCTTCCGCGTGGTCAACATCGAGGACCTCGGGCCGGGCGGGCGCTTGGCCGACTGGGTCGTCAACGCGCTCTATCCGCCCGACAACGGCGGGCACACCAACGTCGCCACGGGCGGGCGCTACGCCACCCTGCGCGGCGAGTTCGTCAACCTCCCGGCCAAGGTCGTGCGCACGCGGCCCGAGCGCATCCTCATCACCTTCGGGGGCACCGATCCCGGCAACCTAGCCGCACGCTGCGCCCGCCTGCTGGTCGACGAGGTCGACTGCGAGCTGCGCGTCGTGCAGGGGCCGGGCGCCTCGGACACCGACTTCCCGGAGGGCATCACCCCGATCACGAAGGTGCGCTCCATGGCCAGCGAGATGCTCGAGGCCGACCTCGTGCTGACCTCGGCGGGCCGGACGGTCTACGAGGCCGCCGCCACCGGCACGCCGGTCGCCGTGCTCGCCCAGGCGGCGCGCGACGCGACGCACGCGCACCTGGGCTTCGAGTCCGGCGTCGTCTTCCTGGGCATCGGACCGCTCACCGACGACCGCCACATCGTGGAGACCGTGCGCCGGCTGCTGGCCGACGCCGACCTGCGCCACGAGCTCTCCGAACGGCTGTCGGGGTCGATCGACGGGCTCGGGGCCATCCGCATCGCCGAACGGATCCGCGGCCTGCTGAAGGGGCTGTGAGCATGAGCTCCTCCGACACCGTCACGACCGAGATCCGCATCGACGGGGCCGCGCCGCTGCGCCAGGGCGCCTGCCACGTCATCGCCGAGGCCGGCGCCAACCACAACAACTCCGTGGAACGCGCGATCGAGATGTCCCGTCTGGCCGCAGAGGCAGGCGCGTGGGCGATCAAGTTTCAGCTCTACAAGGCCGACAGCATCAGCGTGCCGGCCTCCCCCAAGTACTGGACCGATCCCTTCGGCACGCAGTCCCAGCACGAGGCGTTCGCGCTCTCGGACAAGCTCGACTACGCCCAGTACGCGGAGATCGCCGACGCCTGCCGCGAGCTGGGCATCGTCTTCTTCGCGACCCCCTTCGACCTGCCCGCGGTCGAGGCGCTCGAGCAGATGTGGTGCCCGCTCTACAAGATCGCCAGCGGGGACATCACCCACCGCCCGCTGCTGGAGGCCGTCGCCGCGACGGGCAAGCCGATCCTGCTCTCCACGGGCGCGGCCACGCTCGAGGAGGTCCAGGCCGCCGTCGACTGGCTCGGGCTGGGGCCGGACAAGCTCGTCCTGCTCGCCTGCACCCTCACCTACCCGACGCCGGACGAGGACGCCCACTTCGCCCGCATCGCCACCTTCCGGCGCGAGTTCTCTCCGTACCTGATCGGCATGTCCGACCACACCATCGGCCCCGAGGGCGCGTGGATGACCGCCGCGCTGGGCGGCACCTGCATCGAGAAGCACTACACGATCGACAAGACCTTGCCCGACGTGCCCGACCACGCCATGAGCGTCAACGCCGCCGAGCTCGGCGAGATGGTGGCCGCGGCCGCCCGGGGCGCGGTGCTGGCCGGGGACGCGTGGATCGGCGTCCGGCCCTCCGAGGAGCCCGCGCGCGCCAACGCCCGCCGGTCGATCGTGCTCGAGCGCGACGTCGCCGCCGGCGCGGCCCTCACCGCAGAGGATCTCGGCTACAAGCGCCCCGGCACCGGCCTCTCCCCCGCCGTGGCCGACCAGGTGATCGGGCGGCGCCTGCACGAGGCGCAGCCCCGCGGGACGATCCTCGCCGAGTCCGACCTGGAGACGGCGTCGTGAGCACGGTCATGGGCGGCATCGCCCCGAACGCCGACGCGGCTGCGCTGGCGGACGGCCTGCACTCGGGGTTCCTGCGCTCCGCGCGCCGGCACCCCGACGCCCTCGCGCTGGAGGTCGACGGCGTTGCCTACACCTACGCCGAGCTGCGCGACCGCACGGCGGCCATCGCCGCCACGCTGGACGCCCACACCCCGGCGGGCGGCGCGCCGCTGGTCGCGGTGTTCGCCTATCGCACCGTCACGGCGTTCTCCGGCCTGCTGGGCACGCTGCTGGGCGGCCGCGGGTACGTCCCCCTGAACCGCAACCTGCCGCCCGCGCGCACGCGCCTCATGCTCGAGCGCTCGCAGGCCGGCGCCATCATCGTCGACGCCGAGTCCGCCCAGCAGCTGCCCGAGGTGCTCGAGGGCGCGCGTCCGACGCTCGTGCTCGCGCCGGACGAGTCCGACGTGTCCGCGCTGGCCGCCGCGCTGCCCGGCCACACCGTGCTCGGCGCGGGCGACCTGATCGCCCCCGACGCCTGGCGCGCGAAGCCCGTCGATCCCGACGCGCTCGCCTATCTGCTCTTCACGTCCGGCAGCACGGGCGTGCCCAAGGGCGTGATGATCGCGCACCGCAACACGACCGGCCTGATGGCGAGCATGGCCGAGCGCTACGCGGTCACGCCCGCCGACCGCGTCTCCCAGACGCACGAGCTCACCTTCGACGTGTCCGTGTTCGACATGTTCGTGACCTGGGAGGGCGGCGCCTGCCTGTGCTGCCCGTCGCTGAAGGAGCTGATCAAGCCCGGCGGCTTCATCCGCGGGAGCGAGATCACGATCTGGTTCGCGGTCCCGTCGACGGCCATCTTCATGCGCAAGCTGGGCATGCTCAAGCCCGACCGCTACCCGAGCCTGCGCCACTCCCTGTTCGCCGGCGAGGCGCTGCCGGTCGAGGTGGCCCGCGCGTGGCGGTTGGCCGCGCCCAACTCGACCTTCGAGAACCTCTACGGCCCGACGGAGGCGACCATCGTCTGCCTCGGGTACGTCTGGGGACCGCGCTCAGAGGACGAGGTCGAGGCCGGGGTGGTCCCCATCGGCGCACCGCTGCCCGGCGTGACCGCCCTGATCGCCGACCCCGACCTGCGCGAGGTGGCGCCGGGCGAGACGGGCGAGCTGCTGGTGGCCGGGCCGCAGGTGGCGCTCGGCTACTGGCGCGACCCGGAGCGCACCGCCGCCAGCTTCGTGGTGCCCCCGGGCGCGACCGACGTCCACTACCGCACCGGCGACCGCGTCCGGCGCCCCGCGCAGCCGGACGGCGCCGTCACCTACCTGGGCCGGCTCGACCAGCAGATCAAGGTGCGCGGCGTGCGCATCGAGCTGGGCGAGGTCGAGGCCGTCATCCGCGAGGTCACGGGCGTGGACGCGGTGGTGGCGGTGGGCTGGCCCGTCACGGTGACGGGCGCGGACGGCATCGTGGCCTTCATCGGCGACGACACGCTCGACGTCCCGACCGTCAAGGGCGTGCTCGAGCGGCTGCTGCCCCAGCACATGGTCCCGCGGCACTTCGAGCTGCTGTCCGAGCTGCCGCTCAACGCCAGCGGCAAGTACGACCGCAAGCGCCTCACCGAGTCGCTCGACGAGGACGCGCCGTGACCGCGCCGACCACCGCAGCGGTGCAGGCCTTCGTCCTCGAGACCCTCGCCCAGCCGCTCGCCGAGCGCGGCCTGACGGCCGAGCAGGTGGGTCCGGACTTCGACCTGCTGCTCGAGAACGTCATCGACTCGCTGGGCATCCTCGAGCTGGTCAGCGCCGTCAGCGACGAGTTCGGGCTCGACATCGACTTCGAGGAGCTCGACCCCGAGGGCCTCACCGTCGTCGGGTCCTTCAGCGCCTTCGTGGCCGCCCAGGCACGGCGGGACGCGGCATGACCGACGTCACCGTCCGCCCCGCGACCCCGGACGACGTCGACGCCCTCGCCGCCATCCACGTCGCCGGCTACGAGGAGGCCTACCGGGGCCTGATCCCCGACCACGTCATCGACGTGCGCACCCTCGCGGTGCGCCAGCGCTCGTGGACGGAGCGCCTGGCCGCCCCGGGGACCCACGACGTGGTGCTGGTCGGCGAGGTCGACGGCCAGGTGCGCGGCTTCGTCAGCGCCCGCGCCGCCGCGGCCGACGACGGCGTCGAGGATCCCGCCGTCGCCTGCTGGGAGAACCTCTATCTCGACCCGGACGTGATCGGCACGGGGGCGGGCTTCCGCCTCGGGCTGGATCTCGAGCGCGGCGTCACCACCGCGCTCGCCGCCGCCGGCTTCCGGGAGGCCGTCGCCTTCCCCATCGACGGCAACGACCGTGCCAAGGGGTTCTTCAAGGCACTCGGCTGGAAGCCCGACGGCTTCGAGCACGCGAAGGACGGCGTGGTGTCGCACCGGCTGCGGCGTCCGCTGCCCGTCGTCAGCGAGCGGAGCCCGGCATGACCGACGGCGCCGAGGTCGCTGCCCGCCGTCGTCGCGGGCTCGAGCTGATGCGCGCGGCCGACGGCCAGCCGGCGGCGGCCGTCACCGTGCTCGGCTCGTTCAACCTCGACCTGCTGCCGCCCTACCTCGTCGAGGCGCTCGACCGCCGCGGCCTGCCCGCGACGGTCGCCTGCGGGCCGTTCGGGCAGATCGCGCAGTCGATCCTCGACCCGGACTCCGACGTCTACCGAACCCCGCCGAGCGACCTCGTCGTGGTGCCGGCGCCGGACGACCTCCTGACCGGGGCGGAGGACATGGTCGACGCGCGCCTCGACGAGCTCTCCCACGCCCTGACCGCAGCGCTCGAGCGCCTGCCCGCGACGACGATCCACCTCGTCGCCTTCCCGGCGCTGGCGCTGGCCAATGCGTCCGTGCTGGACCCGCTCGACGCCGCGCGCGGCCAGGCGTCGGTGACGCGCTTCGTGGACGGCGTCCGCGCCCTCGGCGGGCTGTCGCCGCGCGTCGTCGTCGTGGACTTCGACTGGCACGCGCGCGGGACCGGGCTGACCGCGCTCACGGACGCGCGCCTCTGGTACATGGGCCGCATGCGGCTCGGTCCCGTCGGCCTGGCCGAGCTGGCCGAGGTCGTCGCCCGGCACCTGGCCGCCGCCCGCGGGCAGGCGCACAAGGTCGCGGTCGTCGATCTCGACGGGACGCTGTGGGGCGGCGTCCTGGGCGAGGAGGGCCCGTTCGGCATCGACGTCGGCGACGAGCGCGCCGGCCTGGCCTACCAGGACTTCCAGCGGGAGCTGCTGACGCTGCGCGAGAGCGGCACCGTGCTGGCGATCGCGTCCAAGAACGACCGCGAGCCCGTCGTCGCCGCCTTCGCGCAGAACCCGAGCATGGTGCTGCGCCTGGAGCACTTCGCGGCCGACCGCATCGACTGGCGCGACAAGGCCACCAGCCTGCGGGAGCTCGCCGACGAGCTCAGCCTCGGGCTGGACTCCTTCGTCTTCCTCGACGACAACCCCGTGGAGCGCGAGTGGGTCCGCCAGGCGCTGCCGCAGGTGACGGTGCCCGAGCTGCCCGCGGACCCCGCCCTGCGCCCCGGCTTCCTGCGCGACAGCGGTCTGTTCGACCGGATCGCGCTCACCGCCGCCGACGGCCAGCGCGCCGCCAGCTACGCCGCCATGGCCGAGCGCAACCGGTTGCGCGACACCAGCACGTCCTACGGCGACTTCCTCGGCTCGCTCGAGCAGCGCGTCACCATCGCCGCGCTCGACGAGGCGACGCTCCCGCGCGCGGCGCAGCTGTGCGCGCGGACCAACCAGTTCAACCTGACCACGCACCGGCACACCGCCGCCGAGCTGGAGGCCATGTCCCAGTCGGGTGCGCACGAGCTCTACACCGTCGCCGTCAACGATCGCTTCGCCGACAGCGGGGTCACCGGCCTGGCCATCCTCGAGCTGAGCGGTGACGAGGCCGAGGTGGAGACGCTCCTGCTCAGCTGCCGCGTCCTCGGGCGGCGCGTCGAGGACGCCGTCCTGGCCGTGCTGGCCGAGCGTGCCGCCGAGCGCGGCGCGGAGTGGCTCGTCGGCGTCCGGGAGCCGACGGACCGCAACGGCCAGACCGAGCGCTTCTACGCTGAGCGAGGGTTCGAGTCCGCCGGGCCGCAGCGCTGGCGGCTCGACCTCAGCGAACCCCTGCCGGTCCTGCCGGACGAGATGACCATCGAAGTGAGAGCCAATGCACAGTCGCGTACGTGAGATCCTCGCCGACGTCTTCGCCATGCCGGTCGACGCCCTGCCCGCCGACCCGAGCAACGAGACGATCGCCGGTTGGGACTCGCTGCACCACCTCGAGCTCATGCTCGCCCTCGAGATGGAGTTCGGCGTGCAGCTCTCCAGCGACGTCATGCCGACGCTGCTGTCGGCGGACGCCATCGAGGACTGCCTGCGCGAGCAGGGAGCCCTCGCGTAGCTTGTCGCCGGCCTTTGCCACGCTCACGGTCGGCACGGAGGCGCGGTGGAGCCATGTCGTCGCCGGTTCGGAGGTCGACGACTTCGCGCGGCTGTCGGGCGATGACAACCCGCTGCACCTCGACGACGACTACGCCCGCCGGCAGGGCTTCTCGGGGCGCGTCGCGCACGGGATGCTGCTCAGCGCCTGGGTGTCGCGGATGCTCGGCGTCCAGCTGCCCGGGCCGGGGGTGCTGTGGGCGTCCTACGACGCCCGCTTTCGCCGCCCCGCCTATGTCGGGGACGAGATCGAGATCGTCGCGCGCGTCACCCACGTCTCGTCCGCGCTGCGGTCCGTCGTGGCGGCGATCGCCATCACCAACCAGCACGGGGAGGAGCTCATGACAGCTCAAGCCAAGACCGTCATGCTCGAGCAGCCCGCGAACGTGCCCTGGCCGGAGTCGGTGACGATCGTCACCGGCGGCGGGCGCGGCATCGGCGCGGCGGTGGCGCTCGCCGTCGGCCAGCAGGGCGGGCGCGTCGTCGTCAACTACCGCAGCGACCGGGACGCGGCGGACGCCGTCGTCGCGGCGGTCGCGGAAGCGGGCGGGCAGGCGATCGCGGTGGCCGCCGACATCGCCGACCCGGACGGCGCCCGGGCGCTGGCCGACGCCGCCGTGGAGGCGTACGGCCGCGTCGACTCCGTCGTCAACAATGCGACGCCGCCCATCGACCGCACCCCGCTCGAGGAGCTCGAGTGGGACACGGTCGACCGCTACTGGCGCACCTACGTCCAGGGTCCCTTCGCCCTCATGCAGCACGTGCTGCCCGGCATGAAGGAGCGCGGCCACGGTCGCTTCGTCTCCATGCTCACCACGGCGATCTGGGGGACGCCGCCCGCGGGCACCGCCGGGTACGTGACCGCCAAGAGCGCGCTGTGGGGGCTGACCAAGAGCATGGCCTTCGAGCTCGCGCCGCACGGGATCACCGTCAACGCCGTCTCGCCGTCCGCCGTGCTGACAGACCAGTGGAGCGGGGAGAGCGACGCGAGGCGCCGCGCCCTGGCCATGAGCGTCCCGGCGCGGCGGCTGGCCAGCCCGCGCGAGGTCGCGGCCACCGTCGTGTTCCTGCTCGGCGAGCAGGGCGCCTACCTCACCGGCACGAACGTCCCCGTCGCCGGTGGGGAGGTCATGTAGCCGTGCTGGCGCCGATCCGCCTCGCGGGGCGGGCGCCGGGATCGGCGCACGGCGCGCTCGAGTGCGGTCGCGACCTCGTCCTGCACGTGGACGCCGGCCACGCGCACGAGGCGGCCCGCGGCACCTACGTGCTCGACTTCCTCGACGCCGCCAGCCGGCAGGAGGCGGACCGCCTCGGGCTCGCCGCCCTCGACGCCTGGAGCGACCGCGTGCGGCCGGCGCTGACCGCAGCCGGCCTGGACTGGACCTTCGTCTGGCGCCTCCCCCTCTACCAGGCGGTCAACCCGGCCGTCGCGCGCGCGCTCGGTCTGCGGCGGGCGCTGATCGAGCTCGGCGCGGACGCCGTCGAGGTCGTCGACGGCGACCCGCACACCCTCGCGCTGGCCCGCGCGGTCGGCACGTCGCTCGGGGTGCCGGTCACGGCGCCGGCCGCGCCCGCCGCGCCGGCCGCTCCAGCCGCGCCGGTGTCGGCTGCGCCGGGCCCGGCGGCCCCGCCGCGGCGGAAGCCCGCCCGGCACGGCATCTTCGCCCGGCTGCTGCGGGCGGGCGTCCCGACCCGGCTCCGCCGCGACAGCGTCCTGCTGCACGTCTACTGGCCGCTGCTGCCGCTGATGCGGGCGCTGCTGGAGGACCCCGCGCGGCGGCCGGCGCTCGCGCTCGACAAGCGCCCGCCGGGCGGCCGGGCGGCGCTGAAGCTGGCGGCTCAGGGCGGCTGGCTCGGCACCCCGGGCCCGCGCGACCGTGCGGCCGTGCGCGACGCCGCCGAGACGCTGGCCGCGGCCGCGGCCGCCGCGCCGGCCTTCGACGTCGACGGCCTCGAGCTGGGCGACTGGATCGTCCCCATGCTCGCCGCGGTCGCCGCCGATCGCGCCGTCGACGACCTCGCCGCGGCGCGGATGCTGCGCCGGACCCTGCCCGGCGGGGCGCGCTGGCTGGTGGGCGCGTACGACGTCGACGCCCGGGCGCGACTGCTCACCCTCATGGCTCAGGAGGCCGGGCTGCGGACGCTGATGCTCTGCCACGGCGCCTTCCTGCTGCCCCAACCGTTCGGCGATCTCGACGTCTGCGACGAGGTCGCCCTGTGGAGCCACGACATCGCCCCGACCTTCACCAACTGGGACCGGCCGATCCACCTCGTGGGCTATCCGCTCGCGCACGATCCGCCGCCGCCGACGCGTTCGCGACCGTCGGGGCCGCTGCGGATCGGCGTGCTCGGCCAGCTGCCCGTGCTGACCACATGCGTCCTCGACGAGCGCGTCACGATGGACGTCTACTTCACCGCCGTCGCGGCCGTGACGGCGCGCTTCCCGGACGCCACGGTCGTCCTGCGCCCGCACCCCGCCCAGGCGCCGGGTGCCGCGGACGCGCTGCGCGCCCGATTCCCGGGGCTGGCCATCACCGAGCAGGCGGGCGGGGACATCCTCGACTTCCACCGCGAGCTGGACCTGGTCGTCGGGTCGGCGTCCACGGCGACGCTGCAGACCGCGCTGACCGGCACCCCCGTGATCGGGCTCAACCTGAGCGGGACGCCGTGGCGGCACCCGCTCGGCGGCGACGGCGCGATGCTCGTAGCGGGGACGGCGGAGGAGCTCGACGCCGCGCTGGCACGCTTCGACGGCGGTGAGGTGCTGCCCGGCCAGGCGGAGCTGCTCGACGCGCTCGGCGCCAACGGCGAGGACGCCACGGCGGCGCTGCTCGCCGTGCTGGACGGCGCCGGCAAGCGCACCGCCGTCGAGGCGTAGCCGTTAGGCGCGCCGGACCAGGCCGGCCTCGAGCAGGGGCTCGGCCGCGGCGCGGAGCTCCTGGACAGTCCGGCCCGTGCGCTCGGCGACCGCGAGCAGGTCGACGCCACCGTCGCAGAAGTTGAGTACGCAGAGCGTGTTCTGCAGCTTGCGCTGGCCGCTCAGGCCGCCGCCCGTGGTGGGGTAGAGGCCACGCGGGGACAGCTGCGGCTCGCCGTGGGGGAGCGTGGCCTCGAGCACCTCGTTGGCCTCGAGCGCCTCGAGCACCGCGGCGTACATCGCCAGCGACCCGCCCAGCGCCTCGGGCGTGACGAACTCGAGGTCGTCGAGGGACGTGTGGTACTCCGGGAAGCGGTGGTACATGGTGCGCATCAGCGACCCCACCGGCAGGTCGAAGCCCGGCGAGCAGTACTGGCGCTCGTCGCTGCCCCAGGGCAGGAAGGGCTCGATCAGGTGCTCCGCGCCGCTCGTGCGCAGGACGTGCTCCGTGATGCGGTCGGGGAGCGCGTCGCCGCGGCGGGAGCGCTTGTAGGTGAAGGCACCGGGATCGCCGATGCAGGTGACCACCCAGCCGGCCACGAGCCGCTCGCGCAGGCGGTCGCCGAAGCGGCTCAGGTAGGCGACGGCGCCGATCGTCTCGGGCAGGAACACGAAGCGGTAGGTGTGCCGAGGCGGCGGGCCCGAGGCGAGCAGCTGCGCCAGATGGGCGCACACGACCGGGCCCGACAGCTCGTTGTTGGCCATCGAGGGGTGGCAGCAGTAGGTCGACAGCAGCACCTCGCCGGCGCCCGTGCCGGGGACGACGACCTCGCCCACTTCGACGTGCCCGGGCACGAGGTCGGCGTCGATGAAGACCTCGTACTCCCCGGGGACGAGCGCCGCCCGCCGATGCTCGGAGAGGCAGAAGCCCCAGTTCTCCTCGTAGTAGGTGGTGCGATAGGGGATCGCGTCGGGCTGGTCGGGCAGCGAGTGCAGCCGCTCCTGCAGCGTCTCGAGGTCCATCCGCTCGTGCACGCCGACGCTGTAGGAGACGACGTGCAGGTTGTGCTCGGCCAGCGAGCAGACCAGCTCGCCCGCGGGATCGCGGATCCAGGCGTCGCGGATGTGCCACTCGCGCGGCACGCGCCAGTCGAACACCTCCTCCCCCGTCGCGAAGCGGTGGCGCTCCATGGGACCCGTGACCGCCTCCAGCCGATCCAGCGTCTCGCGGAAGCCGGGGCCGGCCAGGCTGCGGGTGATCGGCCAGAGCTCGGTGGCGAGGGCGTGCATCTCACCGCCCTGCGCGGCGACGTCCGTCACGCCGCCACGCCCCGGGTGAGCAGGTAGTCCGGATCGCGCCGGAGCATCTCCGTGGCCACGTCGGCGATGGCCCGTGCAGGGGCGCTGAAGATCTGCGGCCCCCGCTCCAGCGCGAGTTCGGTGGCAAGCCCCCGGGCGAGCAGCTCGTCGCGCAGGGGCACGAAGTCGTTGACCACGTCCTGGTCGAGGCGGCGCACGAAGTAGCTCGCCTGCACCGGGGTGCGCTCGTCGCCGTCGATCACGTCGCCGGTGAAGGGCTTGAAGTAGCGGTAGGGCACCTGCTCGCGCTGCTCGACGAGGTACAGGAAGGTGCAGAACTCGAAGCCGACGCCGAAGAAGACGAGCTTCGCGTCGACCTCGTAGAGATGGGCGAAGACGCTGCGCTCCCCGAAGCAGCTGACGTCGTGAGCGGCGAACAGCTCCGCCTCGCGGTCGGCCGGCAGCGCGCCCCGCACCGCGACGGAGAACAGGGGCTCGTGGGTCCGGCGCACCCCCGGGCGGGTGCGGAAGCGCTCCGTCAGCAGGCCCACGGTGGAGGGCGAGGCGGCGACGTCGAAGTCCTCACCGCCGCAGAACGAGTAGGTGAACGTCGGCAGCATCAGCGTCCCGGTGGGCACCGTCGCCTCGAACGCGTCCAGGACGGTGTCGAGCTTCTCCTCGCGGGTGCGACCGGCGACGCGCAACGCCCCCTGCATGCCGGCGTGGACGAACAGCGTGTCGCCGGGCGCGACCCCCAAGGTCCGCAGCGCCTGCGTGATGTCGGCGGTCTCGATCACGCCGGGCGGCCGCGCACCACGGTCCTCGCCGGCAGCCGGCGCCGCGTCGCCGCCACGCGGTGGCGCCGGTGGGTGCCCTCCACCGCGCCGGTGAGCATCAGCAGGACGAACATCGTCGAGGTGTTGCCGACGGGGTCGTCCGTACCCAGGCCGACGATGAGCAGGATGATCCAGAGCACGGTGAGCAGCCGGACGATCGGTTGCAACGGGCCGCGCTCGCGCCGGAGCCGCCGGGTCAGCTGGACGAGCGCGAAGGTGCACCACACGTAGGCGGCGAACAGCACGAGCCCGCCCTCGACCAGCACCCGCACGACCAGGTTGTGGGCCTGGTAGCCGCCGTCCGGGTCGTTCAGCGTGTCGGCCGGCCGCCGCGGGTTGACCACCACCGCGGTCTCCGTGCCGTACCCCACCGCGGGGTCCTTGGACCACTTGTCCATCAGCCCGACCCAGTTCTGGGTCCGCCAGCTGTAGGACTCGTAGTCGGCCTGTCCCGTTCGCAGGTTCGGTTGGGGGAGGACGCGGTCGCGGACGTTCGGGATCAGCACGACCGCAGCGATGAGGAAGGACACCAGCGCCACCACGAGCCCCGGCCGCCGCCGGCCCTGCAGCAACAGCAGGCCGACCAGGAAGGTCACGTAGCCGACCCGGCTGTACGTCGGCACGAGCGCGCCGAGCATCGGCACCAGCGCGATCAGGCGCAAGCGCATCGACAGCCACTGGGACGGGGTGCCGAGCAGGACCAGCGCGGTGACCGCCAGGTAGAACCCGAGCGGGTTGGGGCCGTTGAACGGCCCGGAGATGCGGGCCAGGCCCTCCGAGTCCTTCGCCGGGCCCGAGATCAGCTCGAGCAGGCCCCAGATGGCGGGGATGACGCCGCTGAGCCCGGCGACGACGACGGTCAGGCGGACGTTGCGCTCGCTGCCGAGGACGTTGGCGGCGAGCACATAGAGGGCGACGAGCGAGGCGATGCGCACGGCCTCCGCGATCGGATCGACCCCGACCGTCCCGCCGAAGCTGAGGACCGCGAGCACCGCTCCGCCCGCCGTGACCGCGGCGATGCAGCCCATGGCCCACGACGCCGCCGGCAGGAGGGCGCGGCGCGCGGAGAACGGCAGCAGCAGCGCCAGCCCGACCAGCGACGTGGCCAGCATCCCGGCGGGGTTGACGCCGCCGAAGGAGATGGTCGAGGTGCTGTCGAGGAGCGCGCGGCTGAAGAGGAGCGCGAGCAGGAACAGCGCGGGGCGGCGCAGCCCGATCGCCGCGAGCGCGATGCCGGCGACGCCGGCCGCCGCCGCCAGGGGCTGCGCCGTCACCGCGACGCCGAGGACCGCGCTGGCGACGAGGGCCAGCACCGCGCCCAGCACCACCACCGTCCGGGCGTCGAGCCGCGGCCCGCGCAGGCCGATCCGTTCCGGGCGCCCGTAGTGCACGACGCTCATGACGCCCCCTTCGAGAGCGCGAACGTGTCCTCGACGATCATCTGGTCCGGCACCGACCCGTAGCCCGAGTCGACGCCGTTATGGGAGAAGACGTGGACCACCCCGTCCTTCGTCTCGACACTCGAGGGGTAGTAGTCCGAGTGGTAGTCGGCGCCGTCCTTGAAGCGCAGCGGCGACCACGTCCGCCCGGAGTCGGCGGTCATCTCCACGCCGGAGGTGGCGATGCTGAGGATGGGGCCCTGGCGCGTGGCGAGCAGCTCGGGATGGCCCGTGACGGGCATAGGCGCGTCACGCAGGTTGGTCAGCTGCCACCCGTTGCCGCGGCGCTCGAGCAGCCCTTCGCGCAGCTTCTGCTCCTTCGCGCCGGGCGCGGTGAGGGTGCGGAACACGGCCAGCAGGTCACCGTTGCGAAGCTCGGCCGCGTCCCACTCGTTCGGGCCCAGGTAGCCGCCGCCCGGGGGCGGCGTGACGGGGTTGCTGCGCCAGGTGGCGCCGTCGTCGGCGGAGACCAGCATGAGCAGGGAGACGGGCGCCTTGCGCAGCTCCGCGTACGGGCGGCCGGCGGGCAGCGCCCAGCGCTGGCCGAGGGCGATCAGGCACCCGTCGCCGAGGCGGCGGATACGGCTGAGCTGGTAGGTGAAGCGGTCGGCCGGGAGCAGGACGCGCGGCTTGGTCCAGTCCTTCGCACCGGGCTTGAGCTCCTGCAGGAACGCGGTGTGCGGGACGGAGGGATCCTGCTGCAGGTCCCAGCCGTTGACGCGCCGCAGGATGGAGCCGTCTTTGAGGCCGATGGTCCCGCTGGCCGCGTAGGCGTTGGGGTACAGCGCCTTGAAGTCGTCGACGTGGACGGTGGAGAAGGTCTTGCCCCCGTCGGTGGAGCGCAGGTAGCGGATGCTCGACCGCAGGCCCAGGAAGTCGCGGTTCTCCGGCAGCTCGTCGGTCCCGAGCCGGACCTTGAGGGACTCGGGCGCCGGCGTGCGGTCGTTGATCGACGCGGGGCCCTCGACCTCGGTGAAGGCGACCATGAGCGAGCCGTCGGGCATCGTCCAGGCCCCCGTCCAGGCCTCGTGCCCCGGGGGCGAGGGGGGCTTGCGCACCACGGTGCGGACGGGCGCGCTCGCCGCCACGGCGGTGGCCGTGCCGGCTCCGCTGCCCGAGCCCGAGCAGGGCGCGCCGGTCGGGGCACCGTTGTCGCCGCCACCGGCCGTCAGGACGAGGACGAACGCCACTAACACCGCCGCAGTGACGGCCGCGGCGGGGGCGAAGCGCCTCACGAGCGCCGCCGCAGCGTGCGCTGGACCTGGCGCCCGCCGGCGCTGAGGATGCCCGTGCGCCGCTCGGCGTGCACGAGGGCCGGCGCGAAGAGCACGCAGAAGGCGAGCATCTGCGCGACGGCGACGGCCGCGTCCCCGATCAGCGAGCCGGGCAGGTCCACGAGCGCGTCGATGAGCCGCAGCGCACCGTAGACGTAGGCGAACACGACCAGGATCTCGGCGAGGTGGGCCGCCACGGAGCGCCACGGCAGCAGGCGGCTGAGGCTGTAGCCGGAGGTGATCAGCAGGGCCACCACGTAGCTGGTCGCCGTCGCGATCGCCGCGCCGCGCAGCCCACCGTGGAACACGAACAGCGCGAGGACGTTGAGCCCGGCGTTGATGGCGACTGCGATCAGCATCAGGCCGGTCAGGCGCCAGCGCTCGCCCGCGGTGATGAGCACCTTGATGGGCATGGTCATGAGCGCCGCGAAGAAGCTGGCGGCGACCATGATCTGCACGACGTCGATGGCCGGGCGGAAGTCGGGCAGCGCGTGGGCGATGAGCACGGGGAAGCCGAAGAAGCCGGCGGCCACGGCGAGCGGCACCAGCGCGAGCGCGAGCGCCCGCTGCACCTCCGTCGCGTAGTGGTGGATGGTGGCCAGGTCGCCCGTGCGGGCGAACGCCTCCGTCATGCGCGGGAACAGGACGCCCGAGATGCTCTTGGGCAGGTAGAGGATGTAGTTCGTGACGGAGACTGCCAGCGCGTAGTAGCCGAGGCGGCGCACGTCCAGCGCGCCGGCGACGATCAGCGAGTCGATCGCGGTGAACAGCAGGGAGACCTGCGCGTAGACGAGCAGGGGCGCGCCGAAGCGGATCAGCTCCCGCAGCCGCACCGGGTCGTAGCGGAAGCGGAAGGCCGGGCGCTCGCGGCTGATGACGTGCATCCGGAACCACAGGGTGAAGACGGCGAGCTCGACCGCCACCACGCCGGCGAAGACGCCGTAGAAGCCGAGCCACACGATGAACAGGGTCTGCGCGACGAGCGTGGCGGCGGCGCGGACGACCACCGTGGCCGACGCGACGTCGAAGCGCTTGACGGCCTGGATGAGGGACTCGTTGAGATCGGAGAAGTGCCGCAGCGGCGCGGTCACCCCGAGCAGGACCAGCCCGAAGCGCAGGCGCGAGTCCCAGCCGCCGCCGAAGATGAGCGCCACCGTCGCGACGATCAGCCCCAGCAGCGTGGTGGCCGCCAGGGAGAACGCGGCGGAGGTGCCAGCGACCGTCGCGGCCGTCCCGAAGTCCCCGCGACCGCGGTGCAGCGGGACCTGGCGCGTGGCGCCGTGCTGCGCCCCCAGGGGAGCCAGCGAGAAGAAGGTCCAGAAGGTCTGCATGAGGGCCCAGTAGCCCGAGCCGACGGGTCCGAGCAGGCCCCGCTGGAGCAGGCCGCTGACCAGGCTGAGCGCCTGCGCGACGTACGTCCCGGCGGTGAAGACCAGCGCGTCCGAGGACGCCGAGCGGACCGAGCCGTCCGGGTCCCCGGCCAGCGTGGGCGCGTCGGGGTCCGGACCGGCGGGGCTCTCGACGCGCTGGTCGGGGACGATCGTGCTCACTGTTGGAACAACGGTCTGCCGCTCCGGAACTCGCGCAAGAACTGGGTACTGTTCACGTTGATCACACTAGACATGGAAGACGCCGACACCGACCTCAAGCCGATCGACGAACTGGGCGGCGCGCGCATTCTCCGCCTGCTCAGGCGACGCTGGTACGTCATCGTCATCTGCGCCGTCGTGGCGCCCGCGATCGCCTACTACATCTCCGCGCAGAAGCCCAAGCAGTACCAGTCGACGGCCAAGCTGCTGTTCCGCGAATCCAGCACCGCGGCCTCGCTGACGGACGCGGCCCTGACGAACCCCGACCGCGTGGCCGCCACCAACGGCGACCTGCTGCAGCTCCCCGAGGTCGCCCAACGGACCTCTCAGGCCCTTGGCGGCGAACTCACCCCCGGACAGATCTCCTCGCGCGTGACGACGGGCTCCACCCTCGACTCCGACGTCTACTCCGTGGAGGCGACGGACCACGACCCGGCCATGGCGACCCGCCTGGCCAACACCTACGCGGAGCGCTTCGTGGCGGTGCGGCGCGTCGCCCGCAAGACGGAGATCAGCACGACGATCCGGGCCCTGCGGCTGCGCATCGACAGCACGAAGGATCCGAAGACCGATTCGGCGCGCGAGTCGCTGGACGCGCTCAAGAACCAGCTCGACGACCTGCTCGTCGCCCAGCAGTTCGACGACGGCGGGGTCGAAGTGGCCCAGTCGGCCACGGTTCCCACGAGCCCGACCTCCCCGCACCCGCGCAAGGACGCGATGATCGGCCTCGGCCTCGGCCTGCTGCTGGGGCTGCTGCTGGCCGGGCTGCTGGAGACGCTCGATCCGCGCCTGCGCTCCGCCGACAACGTCGCCGCGGTCTTCACGCACCCCGTCCTGGGCACCATCCCCGAGAGCCGGCACCTGCGCCAGCGCGGGGGGCATCTGGAGGCCGGGGAGCTGGAGGCGTTCCGCATGCTCCGCGCGCACCTCCTCTACTTCACCGACGACCGCCGGCTCTCGACGGTCCTGATCACGTCCTCGAACCTGTCGGAGGGCAAGTCGACCGTGGCGTGGAACCTCGCCGTCGCGGCCGCCGACGCCGGTGTGCGCACGCTGCTCGTCGAGGGCGACCTGCGCCGGCCCGTGTTCGCAGAGCGCTACGGCTTCGACGCCGACCAGGGGCTCAGTGACGTGCTGACCGGCGAGTCGACCCTGGACGACGCGGTCGTCAGCGTCGCCATCGAGCACGCCGAGCCGGTCGCCGGCGCGCACGCCCACACGCTCGACGTCGTGTTCGCCGGCGCGCCCCTCTACAACCCGGTCGAGGGCCTCGAGTCCGGGCAGGCGGACGCCTTCTTCACCAGCGCCCGCGAGCAGTACGACCTAGTCGTCGTCGACTCGCCGCCGGTCACCGCGGTGCCCGACGCGATCCCGCTGCTGCACCAGGTCGACGGCGTCGTGATCGTGGTGCGGGCCGGCACCGCGACGCGGCCGGCGGCCGAACGGCTGCAGTCCCAGCTGTCGAACCTCGGCGCCCATGTCGCCGGCATCGTGATCAATGGCTCCACGCCGAAGGAGCAGAACTACGGCTACGGCTACCCCGCCCGGCAGCCGAGCCGGCGCATGTGGCCACGCAAGCGCATCCCCGCGTAGTCCTGGGGTCGCCGGCGCCGGCGAAGGACCCCGCTGCGCGACCGGTCGCGCAGCGCCTCGGGTTGGTCGCGCTGCTGGCCGTCCCCGGGCTGGCCACCGCCGGCCTCGCCTTCGACTCCGGCGGCTACTTCGCGGGCGCCACCGCGCTGGTCGCGGCCCTCGCGATCCTCGCGCTCGCGGTGCGGGTGGTCGTGGCGCGTGCGCCCCTGGGCGGCTGGTCGCGCGGCACGACGGCGATCGCGGTGCTGCTGGCGGCCTTCGCCGTGTGGACGCTGGCGTCCCCGGCGTGGTCGGAGGCGGCCCTGGGTCGCACCCTCGTGGAGTACAGCCGGGTGCTGCTCTACCTGTTCGTGTTCGCGGCCTGCGCCACCGTCGCGCGCACCCCGCGGCGGTTCGGCGCGGCCCTCACGGGCGTGGCCGGCGCCGCCGCCCTCGTGTGCTTCGCGGCGCTGCTCACGCGCACCCTGCCCGAGACCTTCACCGTCGCGCCCAACGTGCTCAACAGCCGGCTCAGCTGGCCGGTCGGCTACTGGAACGCGCTCGGGCTGATCGCCGCGCTGGGGATCATCCTCGGCGCCGCGCTCGCCACCGCGCCGGGCCCGATCCTGCGGCGCGTCTTCGGCGCGCTCATCGTGCCGGTCCTCGCGGCGACGCTCGTTCTCACCTTCTCGCGCGGCGGCCTGGCGGTGGCGATCGGCGGGCTGCTCGTGTACGTCGCCGTCGGACGCCCGCCGGCGCTGCTGGGCGCGCTCGTCGCGATCGGCCCGGCCACCGTGATCGTCGTCCGGGAGGCGCTCGACGCGCAGGCGCTGGCGCAGGCCGACACCACCACCCCCGCCGCGATCGCCCAGGGCCACCACCTGATCATCGTCGTGGCGATCGCGGCCGGCGTGGCCGCCCTGGTGCGCGCCGTCCTCTCCCCCGCCGACGACGCGTTGCGCGACGCCGTGCGCCCGCGGGTCGGCGTGGTCGCGCGGCGCGTGCTGCTGGGCGGGACGATCCTGGCGGTGGTGGCGGCGGCGCTCGCCCTCGGAGCGGTCGGCGAGGTCCGCCACCAGGGCCGCGGGTTCCTCAACGACGCTCCGCTGGGCTCCTCCCGCGGCCCGCTCCGCGACAGGCTCACCGCATCCACCAGCCACCAGCGGGTGCTCTTCTGGCGCGCGGCCCTTCACGCCTCGGAGGGCCACCGCCTGGCCGGGCTCGGCGCGGGCAGCTTCAGCGACGTCTGGGTGCAACGCCGGCCGCGACCGATCTCGACGCGCCCGCTCATCCAGGTCCAGGACGCGCATTCGCTGTACGTGGAGACGCTGGCGGAGCTGGGCATCGTCGGCCTCGGGCTGCTGGTGGCCGTGCTGCTCGCCCTCGCCCTGCGGCTGGCGTGGCTCGCCCGCGGCCCCGACCGGGCCATCTACGCGGCGGCGCTCGCCGCGCTGGCGGCGTGGGCGGTGCACGCCGGCATCGACTGGGACTGGGAGGTCCCGGCGACGACCGCCTGGCTGTTCGGCCTGGGCGGTCTGGCCTGGGCGCGGGCGCCGGGTGCCGTGGGAGTGCCGCGCCGGGCGACCGTGACCCGTGTGGCGACGGTGCTCGTCTGCGCCGTCGCCGTCGCCGTCCCGCTTCAGCTGGCCCTCTCGCAGCGGTCGCTCGACGAGGCCCTCCGCGCACGGCAGGCCGGCCGCTGTGCCGACGCGCTGGCGCCGGCGCGACGCGCCGCCCACCTGCTCGGCCCGCGCTCGGAGCCCTTCGAGATCCAGGGCGTGTGCCTCGCCCAGACCGGGCACCTGGCCGCGGCCGAGCGGAGCCTCGACGCGGCGGTGAAGCGCAGCCCGAGCTGGGACGTGCGCTACGAGCTGGCGGTCGTCCGGGCGCGCCGGGGCCACAACCCGGAGCCGGCGCTCGCGACGGCCGCGCGCCTGAACCCCTACAACCCGCTCGTGCGGCGGGCCCGGCGTGCGCTGGCCGACCGGCGGCCGGCGGTCCGGCGCCGCCGCGCCCGCGACCTGGTCATGCCGGGCCCGGGGGTCCCTCGCTGAAGCGAGGTGGCTCACCGGTCAGGCCGGGGGCGGTCCCTCGCTGAGGCTCGGATCCGGCAGCCGGCGCCCCTTGCGCGCCCGCAGCCAGCCGGGATCGCTGAGCACCGCCACCGCCAGGCGCGGCACCGTCGCCGCCGCGACCAGCAGCGCCTGCGGCCGGCGGCCCGCGCTCCACTCGCGCTGCGTCAGCCAGCGGCCGCGGACCGCGCGGTAGTGGCGCATCCGGCGGCGCACCGTCCGCCGCTGGCGCGATGTGAGGTGGCCGCGCTCCAGCGCGCGGGCGTAGACCAGCAGCTTGCGGTCGAGCATGTGGACGCGGTTGCGCGAGAGTCCCCCGGTATGCACGCGGTAGTTGGCCAGCGGCTCGCGCGTGACCGCGACCTCGTAGCCGGCTTCGACGATGCGCAGCCACAGGTCGTGATCGTCCGAGCCGGCCACCGCGGCGCAGAACCCGCCGACTTCGAGGAACGCGTCGCGGCGGAACAGGGCGCGGGCGAAGATGAGGTTCAGCTCCAGGAGGCCGTCGAGGTCGATGTGGTCAGACCAGCCGATGCGCTCGCTCCACGTGCGCGCGTCAGCCTCGCCGGCGCCGTGCAGGATCGCGTCGCAGCCCACGATGCCGACCCTGCGACCCTGCGCCCAGGCGTCGTCGTGGAGCCCGACCATGCGCTCCAGGTAGTCCTCCCGAAGCCAGTCGTCGTGGTCCAGCAGCACCACGAGCTCCGCCGCGATCGCCCCGATCGCGCGGTTGCGGGCGGCGACCACGCCCTCGTTGCGCTCCAGGGCGATGACCTCGAAGCGCCCGGGGTGCGCGGCGGCGTAGCGGCGCGCGAGCGCGACCGACCCGTCCGAGGACGCGTCGTCGACGAGCACGACGACCCAGTCGTCCTGTGTCTGGGCGAGAACGGAGTCGAGCGTGCGCTCCAGGAACTGCTCGCCGTTGTACACGGGCACCGCGAACAGCACGCGCGGCGCAGGGGGGGTCACCGGGCGCGACCGGCGACGACCGTCTCGTAGACGGCGATGATGCGGCGGCTGACGCTGCGCGGCGAGAACGGCTCGACCGCGACGCGCGCCTCGGGGACGCGACCGTGGGCGAGGGCCGCTTCCACGCCCGCCGCGAGGCTGTCGGGGTCGTGGCCGCCGACCGTGCACCCGGGCAGGCCGGCCAGGCGCTCGGCGACGTCGCCGACCGGGGTGGAGACGACGGGAAGCTCCGCCGCCATGGCCTCCCGCACGACGTTGGGCGACCCTTCCGTGCGCGACGTCAGCAGCAGGACGTCGGCGGCGGCCATCCAGGTCGGCATCTCCTCCGGCGGCACGGCGATGCACGGCCGCAGGCGGACCTCCGGCCGGCGCTCGCGCACGCGCTCGACGGCGGCCTCGGCGAGCGGGAAGTTCTTGACGGCCCGCTTGGGGTGCGCGGCGAAGATCACGGTCGGCTCGTCGGACGGCCAGCCGAGGCGCTCGCGCGCCTCCGCACGACTGATCTGTCCGAAGCGGTCGAGGTCGGTCGGGCTCGGGATCACGTAGTTGCGCCGGCGCGCCGCGGGCGGCAGCACGCGGGCCATGTTCTCGGACTTGGTGATGGTGGCCGCCGCCAGGCGCGCAGCCTGGCGGTAGGCGTGGGCCTCCAGCGCCGCCAGCGGTGGGATCTCTCCCGAGGGCCGCGGCTTGCCCAGCAGGTCGCTGCCCGTGTAGGCGATCACCACCGGCATCCGCAGCTGCAGCAGCGCGATCACGCCCATGGTCCCGTAACTGGCGTGGACGACGTCGTACCGGGGGCTCGCGTTGAGCCGCAGCATGCGGCCGACGCCGCGGACGTACTCCTGCTTTCCCTCGTAGCCGCGCACGGCCTGGACGTCCACCTCGAGGCCCTCGGCGCGCAGTCCCTCCACCGTCGCCCGCACGAACGGCCCCCAGTACGGACGGTTCTCGTCCGGGTAGGCATTGGTCACCACCAGGACCCGACGCACGGATTTCCGGTCAGTAGGGTGGGGTGGCGATCCGGTCATGTCGTGTCTGGACCCCATTCCCCTGGACCCCGGTGCGTCAGGCGGCTACAATACCGGCAGGGCAGATACGTCACCGTCCTACCTCGCGCCAGTCGGTGCAGATCGAGATATCCCGTGATCACTTCGCTATTCCGAACCATTGCACTCCTCGCCCTCGTGGGACTGGCCGTGGCCTGCACAGCCCTCGCGGCCTCCGGTCCTTCGTCGATCGGCACGGCTGCCCAGGCGCAGTACGGCGGCAACACGCCCCCCCCGGTCGCGCCGGGCGGCGGAACGACCACGACGACCCCGCCCGGCCAGGCGCCTGCGCCCGGCACGAACACCGGCGCGTCCCCCACTCCGACGCCTGATCAGAACGAGGTCGAGGACAACAACGACTCCGGCGGCAACAACCCGGGCTCGGGCACGGACGACAACAACAACAGCGGGAACAACGGCAGCGGCACGGACACGAACACCGAGACGGGCTCGACGCCCAGCGCCACCGTCTCCAGCGGCGACCTCCCCTTCACGGGCTGGGCCGTGCTCCCCATCGTCCTCATCGGCCTCGTCGCGCTGCTGTCCGGCATCGCGCTGCGACGCCGCTCTGACGGCCCCCACTCCGCTTAGCGCTTCGGCTCGATCGGCGCCCGTGACCCGGGCGCCGGCGGGCCGGTTCGCTTAGCCGCGCGGCGGCCCCGTCACCCGGGCCGCGCGCCGCACCCTGACCGCCCTTGGCGTCCGTGCGACGCCCGGCTGCGTCTATCGCGGCGTCGGCCGGCCGAGCGTCTCCATGGCCAGCCCGCGCAGAAGCTCGGCAACGCGCGGGTAGCGATCCAGGGCCGCGTACTCCTGCGGGCCGACGTCCGCCTCCCTCAGGTGCTCGATGGTGAGGGGCCCGTCCACCCGCACGGCCATCCCGTACGCGCTGAGGCGCTCGGCGATCTGGACCTGGTGGTCGTCGACGTGCTCGCGGTAGCGGGCCTGGCGGGGCACGATGATGGGGATCTTGCCGGCGCGCAACGTCCGGGAGATGAGACCCGACCCGGCGTGGCAGATCACGTGGCTGGCGTCCGCCACGGCGGCGTCGAGCTCTGCCGACGTCATCCAGGGGCGGGTTTCGTAGTTGCGCGGCACGTAGGTGCAGACGCCGCTCTGGGCGACGACACGAGGGCCGAGCACGCCGTGCTCGACGGCGTCGTCGACCTCGCGCAGGAGGCGGTCGAAGCGATCGATGTGGGTCCCGACCGCGACGAAGGTCCCATGGCCCGGGTGGTCGGACACCTTGTCACCAACGTGCTCGAGCAGCGCCGGCCGGCAGACGGTGGCGCCGGGGTACACCGACAACAGCTCGGGCCACTGCACGACGACGTCGGACGCGATGCGCGAGAGCAGCCGCCCGGCGTCACTGGCGTTGTGGATGCGGGCCATCGTCTCCACGAAGACGAGCCGGGCCCCCATCGTGCGGGCGGCCAGGGCGTAGGGCGCCATGCAGCCCGAGCCGGCCGTGACGACGAGCTTGGGGCGGTCGATCAGCGCCGGCGCTCCGGCGAGTGCGGCGGCCGGGAGATTGCGAGCCTTGAGCTTGTGGAAGCGCGGGATCAGCCGCACCCACTCGCCCTGCGCCTTCAGCGTCGCCGCCGAATAGCTCGCCGTCACCACCCACAGCCGCGAGTAGCCGTCGAAGGCCTCACGGGCGGCCATCAGGAGGTCGAGGTGACCTCCGGGCGTGGCGGCGAGGACGACGTCGGGTCGCGGGCGCCGCGAGGGCTCAGAGGCCCCGGCGCGCGAGGACATGCGGCACAGTTCGGGCCAGGATCTTGATGTCCTGCCAAAGCGACCAGTTGGCGACGTACAGGTAGTCCATGCCCACCATCTCTTCCATCGGCACTCGGGTAGTCCCCAGCACCTGCCAGGGACCGGTCATCCCGGGCGTCAACTGGAGTCGGACACGGTAGTGGCCAAGCACGAGCGCGTCCTCGTGGGTCACCAGTGGCCGCGGGCCGACGAGGCTCATGTCGCCCAGGAGGACGTTGAAGAACTGCGGCAGCTCGTCGAGCGACGTCTTGCGCAGCCAGCGTCCAACCCGGGTGATCCGCGGGTCGTCAGCCACCTTGAACATGCCGTCGCCGGCCTCGTTGCGGCTGAGCAGCTCCTCGTGGAGCTCTTCGGCGTTGGAGACCATGGAGCGGAACTTGATGATCTGGAACGACGTCCCGCCCCGGCCGATGCGCGTCTGCGTGAAGAAGATGGGTCCGCGCGTGTCGAGCCGGATGGCGATGGCGATGGCGATGAGGATCGGCGCGGTGACGATGATGCCGATGCCGGCCAGCACGAGGTCGAACAGCCGCTTGATCAGCCGCGAGGACCGTGTGAGGCGGAAGCGGCGGACGCCGAGGACGGTCATGCCGTCGATCTGCTCGAACTCGACGGCGGAGCCGACCGCCTCGAACATGCGCGGGAGGATGCTCACGCGGACCCCGAGGGCCTTGGCGGCGCGCACGATCGGCGAGGTCTCGGCGTCCTCGGAGGGCGCGATGATGACGCGGTGGATGTCGTGGCGCTCGACCAGCTCGGCCATGCGCTCGATGCGGAAGTCGTTGAGCCGACCGCTGCGGATGTCGATGTCCGTGCAGGACACGACGACGGCTGGTGCGTGCGCGCGGCGCAGCTTCTCCTCGATGAGGGACAGGTGCTGGTTGTCGCCCACGACCAGGCAGCGCTCGGGCTGCAGGAGCCGGACCAGGACGGCGCGCGTCGTGGCCCGGCCGACGGCGAGCGCGGCCAGCACGGCCAGCCACACCCCCACCAGCTGCTGGGGACCGAACTTGTAGTCGAACAACCGCTCGCTGCCCGCGGCCATGATCAGCGTGAACACGGCCGTCAGCTGCAGGAGCAAGGGCACCTCGTCCAGCGTGGAGCGCCGGATGACGACCTCGTCGCGGTCGTACATCCCCGCCGCCTTGTTGATGATCACGATCACCGGCGCCAGCAGCAGGAGCGTGAAGGGGCGGTGCTCGATGCCGCCCACCAGCGTGAGCACGACGCCGACGGCGACGGTGGCCGCCAGCGCGTCGCCGAACGCGAGCAGGCGCCGGGTCATCTGCGCCGGGCGCTCGAGGCCCCCGCGGGCGGGGATCTCGTGCACCGGGAGTCCGCGGGTCGCAGCGACGTCCCGGACCCTCATGCGCCGCAGACGACCGGCGCGAGCCGCTTCGATGAGGAATTCAGGTGCGATTTTGGTGGGCATGTGTTCCCGAGCTCGAGGCCTGGCATCCATGCCAGGCCGATGGCTGGACGCTCCGCTCCCTGCCCGAGCACGCGCCGTTCCGACTACAGGTTCTTCTCAAGTCAACGATGCCAGGCCGGATAACTTGCGGTCAAGCTGTGAATGACGACGCGGTCCGTTGAATAGCGCCTAAATCAGGCCTGGACCCCATTCACCGCAAACTAGAGTTCGAGGCGCGGGGGATAGCGGGAAATTCATCCGAACCGCCCCCAGCACCGATACACGGATCGACCCCATGACGATACCCAGCGCACACCGCCAAGCACACGAGGACACCTGGGCCCGCCGGCACATCCGACGCCAGGCCGACGAGGCCGAGCGCCAGGAGAGCGGCGACCGGCCGTTCCACGCGTCGCGCTCCTCGACCGGCTCCGACCGTGACCCGATCGTTGCCCGTGCCGTCGTCGAGGCCAAGCGGGGCGATCAGGACGCCATGCGGTACCTCTACACCCGCTACAGCCACAACGTGTACGGCTACGCGCTCTCGATGGTGCGCGACCCCGACGAGGCCGAGGACGTCACCCAGCAGGTGTTCTGCAAGCTGATGGCCAACCTGCACCGCTACGAGCTGCGCAACGTCCCCTTCGCCGCCTGGATCGTGCGCATGACGCGCAACCAGGCCATCGACAAGCTGCGCGAGCGCCGCGAGATCCCCTGCGAGGAGGTCTTCGGGCCCTCCGTCCCGGCCGAGGATCTCGACCGGGTCCGCGCCCGCGACCTGCGCGACGCCCTCGTGGAGCTGCCCGAGGACCAGCGCGGCGTGATGATCATGCGTCACATCCTCGGCCTGTCGCCGCGGGAGATCAGCGAGCGGCTGGACAAGACGGAAGCGTCCGTGCACGGCCTGCACAACCGCGGGCGCGCTGCGCTCAAGCGCGAGCTGATCAAGCTCGACGCCGCGCCTTCGCTCGCGTAACCGGGTCAGTTCAGCGAGATGCGGCTCTGCGGCGCCAGGTGCAGCCGCAGGGCGTTGGGGCGGGTGAAACTTCGGGAGACCTGGACTTCGCGCCCGATGACGCTGTCCTCGATCCGCGAGCCCACGAAGCGCAGCTGGGCGCCGGCCATGACGATGGAGCGCTCGATCTCGCAGCCGTCGATGGTGGCGCGATCGCCGATGCTGGTGTAGGGCCCGACGTAGGCGTCCTCGATGCGCGCGTCGGCGCCGACGACGACGGGGCCGCGCAGCGTGCTGCGGCTGACCCGGGCGGTCGGGTCGATCGACACGCGACCGTGCAGCTCGACGTCGGGCCGCGGCGCGCAGACGGCGTTGGGCAGCTCGTCCAGCAGCATCTCGTTGGCGACGAGCAGCGACTCGCACGACCCGCCGAAGCGCCAGCCCGCCGGCGTGTCGATCGTCTCCACGCAGCCTCCGGCCGCCGCCACCGCCGCGGGCAGGCGCGCGAGACCCTCACCGGC
Organism: uncultured Solirubrobacteraceae bacterium; assembly: GCA_964242305.1. GTDB lineage: Bacteria > Actinomycetota > Thermoleophilia > Solirubrobacterales > Solirubrobacteraceae > DATLGB01. The sequence continues at coordinate 31,547 of CAXTBB010000010.1, read as the reverse complement.
GAAGCTGTCCGCCTCCGCGGCGGCCACGGCGTCGCGTCCGGCCGCGCTGAGGACCAGGGCGATGGGCTCGGGCGGGGCGGGCTCGCGCAGGACGACGACCCCGCTGCCGAGCGGGCCGACGCTGACCGGCACCGGTGGGTTGACGACCAGCACGTCCGGCACGGCCGTCTGGAAGCGCTGCACCGTGTCGTACAGGCCGCGGGCGAGCAACCCGTCCCCGGCGTGCACCAGCACCGGTCCGGGATCGAGGTGGGCCAGGGCGGCGGTCAGCGCCGCCAGTTCGCCGCGGTCGGTCGAGACCTCGAGGCGCTCGACGCGCGCGCCGCCGTCGTGGGACTCGAGCGCCGGACCCGAGCCGCGATCGGTGACGAGCAGGACCCGTCGCGCGCCGGCGGCCTTGAGCTGGTCGGCGACGTGCAGGGCCAGCGGACGGTTGGCGACGACGCACAACCCGCCCGCGCACCACTCCGGTGCGAGCTCTTTGCCGAGACGCTGACGCGCGACGGCGAGGACCACCGCTTGGAGGTTCACAACCTAACAACGGCGCAGAGCGGCCGAATTATCGGGTGCTTAGAAGAAAACCGGGGTCAGCTGACCGCGAGGCACGCGGCGGTCAGCTCCGCCGGCGTCTCCAGGAGCGTGTGGGCCCCCGCGGTGCGGAGCTCCGCGTCGCTCCCGTACCCCCACAGCACGCCGATGGTGTGCAGGCCGAGCGCCCGCCCCGCCTCGATGTCGTAGCGGCGATCGCCCACCATCACGGCCGCGTCGCCGACGCTCGCGATGGCCTGGGTGACCATGGCGAGCTTGTCGGCCGGCCCGTCCGGGACCGGCGCCGCGATCACCCCGAAGAGGTCACGGAGCCCGATCGCCTCCAGGACCGGCTCGGCGTGGCGCAGGGGCTTGGACGTCGCGATGGCGACGGGCCGCTGCTCGGCGATCGCCCGCGCCGCCTCCGCCGCGCCCGGGAACGCCCGGGTCTCCCACAGCGCGTCCGTGTAGCGCTCGCGGTAGGCCATCACCATCTCGTTCACCAGCGGCGCGTCGGGCGTCTCCCCGATCAGCTGAGCGAAGCCGATGTGCGAGGGCGGGCCGATGATGACCTCGACCTCGGACTCCGGCCGCTGCGGCAGCCCGATGGCCTCCAGGGCCAGGTTGACGCAGGCGATGATGGGCCCGCGAGAGTCGGCCAGGACGCCGTCGAGGTCGAAGATGATGGCGCCCGCCGCGATGCTGAGAGCCTACTTCCGCGGCCCCGGCTTGGGCGGTGCCGCCGGTGCCCGCTTGACGAGCAGCGCCGGGTCGTCGCCGAGCGAGGCCGGCTTGGCGGGGGTGTACAGCCACTCGTCGAAGAACGCGCCCAGGTCCTGGTGCGAGATCGACTCGGCGAGCGCGATGAACTGGGGGGTCTCGACCAGCCCGTTGCGGTGCCGGCTCACCCACTGCCGCACGAGCCTGGAGAAGGGGCCGTCGCCGATCTTGTCGCGCAGGGCCTGCAGCGTCATCGCGCCGCGGACGTAGACGGGCTGCTCGAAGAGCAGGTCCGGGCCCGGGTCGCCGATGGTGAGGCTCCAGAACGGGTCGTCCGCCGGGATGAAGGCGGCATTCTGCTGGAACGTCTCCTCGGTCGTCGGACCGCCGATGTGCTCGGCCCACAGCCACTCGGTGTACGTGGCGAAGCCCTCGTTGAGCCAGATGTCCTTCCAGCGGAAGAGCCCGAGGGAGTCGCCCGTCCACTGGTGGGCGGTCTCGTGCACGACGACGGAGTCGCCGTTGATGTCGTCCACGAAGAAGGCCGGCGAGTAGACGGGGCGCGTCTGCGTCTCCAGCGCGAAGTTGAGCTCCGGCGTGTTGTCGACGATGCCGCCGGCGTCCTTGAACGGGTAGCGGCCGAAGAAGCCCTGCAGGAACTGGATGATCTCCGGCTGGCGGTCCAGGGAGCGCTTGACGATGTCGCCGGTGGTCTCCGGCTCGTCGGCGACACCGCCGACGATCCAGTCGTTGTCGTTGGGGGCGCTGTCGGCCGGCGGGCCGAGCACCGTCCAGCCGTTGGCGCCGGACTCGAACGTCGTCGCGCCCTGCGCCCCGTTGGTCAGGGTGATGTCGTCCACGAACGCGCCGCGGTAGGTGTAGATGTCGTCCGAGACCACGGTGATGGCGAGTTCGACCGACTTGCCCTTCCAGGCGGACAGGTCGACCTTCCAGTTCTCGTAGCCGTCGCTGGCACCGGACGCGGCGTTGAAGCTGCCGGTGGTGCCCTTGGGGTCGCAGCCGTCGGCCGTGGCCGTCACGTAGTGCTCGAGGAACGGGTTGAGGGGCAGCGCGTAGTTGCAGAACCCGCCGGTGTCGGTCGACGTGTGACCGTTGAGGTCGGGCAGCGTCGTCCAGTCGTCCTTGCCGGGCGTGTGCGCCTCGACCATGACGAAGTCGTAGTTGGGCTCGGTGTCGCGCGCCATCCAGAAGGACAGCTGGGACCCGGCGGCCGGGACCTTGATCGTGCGGCCGAGCCGCTTGTAGGAGATGTCGTCCTTCTGCGAGATCGCGTACTTGGTGCCGCCGTGGGCTCCGACCTTCGCGAACAGCGACGGGTCGATCGCGTTGGTGAACTGCAGTCCGTTCTTGCGGAACGTGTCGAGGGTGAAGTGGCCGACATCGACCGTGGCCAGGTAGGACGCCATCGGGTCGGGCGCGTCCCAGGTCCAGATCGACTTGCCGCCCTCCGTGTGCCGGCCGCGCAGGTGCCCGTTGGCGACGACCTGCAACCCGGCGGGGACGGAGACGCGGAAGAGGTAGGACGCCTTGTCGGCGGGATGGTCGTTGCTGGGGAACCAGGTCGCCGCGCCCTCAGGCTGACCGGCGATGACCACGCCGTCCTCGGTGGGCACGAACCCGCTGATGCCGATCTCGCTGTCCCCCAGGGGCTGCGGCGAGCCGTCGTAGCGGACGGTGGTGACGAAGTCCCGGCCGTTGCGCAGGCCGGCCTTCGGGGTGATGACGAGCTCGCCGCCGTCCCGCGTGAACGCCGCGGCGCGCCCGTTGACCTTGACGGAGCGGACGGTGAGCCCGTCGAGGTCGAGGTCGAAGCTCGAGAGGTCCTGCGTGGCGTTCGCGGTGATCACCACACGGCCGACGAGCTGATTGGCTCCCGGCGTGTAGTCGAGGTCCAGGAGATAGGAGCGGACGTCGTAGCCGCCGTTGCCGTCCGTCGGGAAGTACGGATCGCCGATGCCGGGAGCACCGGGAGTGAAGGGTGCTGCGGCGTGCGCGGCCGGCGCGAAGGCCAGCAGCAGAAGTGCGGCCAGGACACCGCGACGGAGGCTCATGCCCACCCAACGGGCGGGCATGAGCCGAACTGTCACGCGGGTGCTACTTGATCTCGACGGAGCCGCCGGCCTCTTCGAGCTCGGCCCTGAGCTTGTCGGCCTCGTCCTTGTCGACGCCTTCCTTGATCGGCTTGGGCGCCTCGTCGACGAGGGCCTTGGCCTCCTTGAGACCGAGCCCGGTCGCCGCGCGGACGACCTTGATGACCTGGATCTTCTTGTCGCCCGAGGACGTCAGGACGACGTCGAACGCGGACTGCTCCTCCTCCTCGGCGCCGCCGGCGTCAGCGCCGCCGCCGGCACCGGCGGGGGCAGCCGCAGCCACGGCGGTCGCCGACACGCCGAACTCCTCCTCGAGCGCCTTGATGCGCTCGGAGAGCTCGAGGACGGAGATGGACTTCAGCTCGTCGATCCACTCAGCGGTGGTGGCCATGGTTATTCGTTCCCTTCGTTGGTCTTCTGTTCTGCGAGCTGAGCGAGCTGGCGCCCGAGGCCCGAGATGAGGTTTGACAATCCGGCGGCGAGGCCCGTGAGCGGGCTCGCGATCATGCCGACCAGGCGCTGGTTGAGGACGTCGCGCGAGGGCAGGCGCGAGATCGCGACGATCTCGTCCGCGCTCAGCGGCGCGCCGTCCATCCAGCCGCCCTTGAAGACGAGCAGGCCCGTCGTGCGGTTGAAGTCGGCGATCGCCTTCGCGGCGGCCGCGGCGTCACCCTTGACCAGCGTCAGCGCCGTGGGGCCGCTCAGGTGCTCCTTGAGGCCCTCGGCACCGGCCTGGTCGGCGGCGCGCTCGGTCAGCGTGTTCTTGGTGACCCGGAAGGACGAGTCCGCCGCGCGCAGCGTCGTGCGCAGCGCAGCCGCCTGCGGCACCGAGATGCCGCGGTAGTCGACCGCGAAGACGGCGTCTGATTCCTGGATCTGCGCAGCGATCTCCTCGATCGCCGCAGCTTTCTGTGCTCGGTCCAACTGGTGCCTCCTATCCGGGACTTATTCCTGCCCGGGGTCTTGGGAGACGGTGGTGCAGTCGCTCTATGCGACGGCAGCCTCCGCCTGAGGGGAAAGGGTCAGGTCCTTGGTGCGCGACGGGTCGACCTTGACGCCGGGCCCGTGCGTGGACGCGAAGACGATGGTGCGCAGGTACTTGCCCTTGGCCGCGGACGGCTTGGCGCGCAGGATCTCCTCGAGCACGGCCTGGTAGTTCTCGAGCAGCTGCTCCTCGGGGAAGGACGTCTTGCCCAGCGAGAGGTGCACGATCGCGGTGCGGTCGGTGCGGTACTCGACCTTGCCGGCCTTGGACTCGGAGACGGCCTTGGCCACGTCCATGGTGACCGTGCCGACCTTCGGGTTGGGCATCTTGCCCGAGGGGCCGAGGACGCGGCCGAGCCGGCCGACGACCGGCATCATGTCCGGCGTCGCGATGGCGACGTCGAAGTCCATGAAGCCCTCCTCGGCGATCTTCGTGGCGAGGTCCTCGGCGCCGACGTAGTCCGCGCCGGCCTCCTCGGCCTCCTTGGCCTTGTCGCCGCGGGCGAAGACGGCGATCTTGACGTCCTTGCCCAGCCCGTGCGGCAGCGCGATGGTGCCACGCAGCTGCTCGTCGGCGTGGCGGACGTTCAGGCCCGTGCGGAAGTGGACCTCGAGGGTCTCGTCGCCCTTGGAGGTCTTGATCTCCTTGACCAGGCGGATCGCGTCCGCGGGGTCGTACTCCTTGTCGCGGTCGACCTTCGCCCGCGCCTCGAGGTACTTCTTGCCGTGCTTGGCCATGACTACGCCGTCACCTCCACGCCCATCGAGCGGGCGGTGCCCGCGATGATCTTCTCGGCCTGGTCCACGTCGTGCGCGTTGAGGTCGTTGAGCTTCTTCTCGGCGATCGCCCGCAGCTGATCGCGGCTGATCGAGCCGACCTTCGTCCGGTTCGGCTCGCCCGAGCCCTTCTCGATCCCGATGGCCTGGCGGATGAGCACCGCCGCCGGCGGGGTCTTGGTGACGAAGGTGAACGAGCGGTCCTCGAAGACCGTGATCACGACGGGGATCGTCGTCCCCATGTCGTTGGAGGTGGCGGCGTTGAACGCCTTCACGAACTCCATGATGTTGATGCCGTGCTGACCCAGCGCGGGGCCGACCGGCGGGGCCGGCGAGGCCTGCCCGCCCGGGGCCTGCAGCTTGATGGTGGTGAGGACTTTCTTTGCCATTGATTAGACCTTCTTGACCTGGTCGTAGCCGACCTCGACGGGCGTCTCGCGCCCGAAGATCGAGACGAGCACCTTAAGGCGTGCCGCGTCCTCGTTGATCTCGGCGATCTCGCCCGAGAAGTCGGAGAGGGGGCCGGAGATGACCTTGACGGTCTCCCCGATCGTGAACTGGGCGCGGCTCGGCGCGCGGACGGCGACCTCGCGGTGCAGCAGCCGGTCGACCTCGATCTGCGTGAGCGGGATCGGCTCGTTGGTGGCGCCGACGAAGCCGGTGACGCCGGGCGTGTTCTTGACCAGCGACCACGAGTCCTCGTTGAGATCCATGTTGACCAGCACGTAGCCGGGCATGGTCCGCTTCTCGACGGAGATCTTCTGGTTGTCCTTGAGCTCCTGCACGGTCTCCGTAGGCACGACGACCTGGCGCACGGCGCGCTGCTGCGAGAGCGAGACGACACGGTGCTCGAGGTTCTGCTTGACCTTGTTCTCGTGTCCTGAGTAGGTGTTGATGACGTACCAGCGGAACATGTGATCCCTAGAGAAGTGCGTTGATGAGCGGTTGCCAGATGGCGTCCATGAGACCGAGCCAGCCGCCGGCGATGAGGACGAAGCCGAGGACCACGGCCGTGGCCGAGAAGACGTGCTTGCGATCGGGCCACTGGACGCGGCGCAGCTCGTCCACACAGGCCCGTATGAAGGTGAGGACGCGCCCCCGCTCCTTGTCGTCGACCTCGGCGACCTCTCCCTCGGGACCGCGGTTGCGCGGCTTGCGGATGAGGTCACGCGGGATCTCGACCTGGTCCTCGGCGCGATCGAAGTCCTCACCGTAGTCGAGGTCGAAGTCGTCGCCGTTGGGACCGGGGCGCTGGGCGCCGGTCTCGGCGGCCTTGACCTGGTCGACGTCGGGGGACGCGTTCTTGAGCGGGTCGGGCGTGGGGACGTCGTCCGTCAGGCCCGCCTCGTCGATCGCGGGATCGTCGAGGCCGATGTCGCGCGCGGCCGACTCCCGCCGCCGCCTGCGCGGGGACGACTGATCGCCGGCGGCGCGAGCGCGCTGCCGCGCTTTCGAGCGCTGACGATCGCGGGCCATCCCAGGCTCCGGCTAGCGGGTCTCGCGATGCCCGGTGTGCTGCTTGCACCACTTGCAGTACTTGCGCAGGGCGATGCGATCCGGGTTGTTTCGCTTGGACTTATTGGTCTGGTAGTTCCGGCGCTTGCACTCCTCGCAGGCGAGGGTCACAGCGATCCGGACGTCTCCGCGGGCCACGTGGCTGACTCCGAAGTGGTGGGGACAAAATTAAGACCTCGCGGCGCGAGGTCAGCTTCTGAGAGTAGCGCGTAGGTTTCGGCCATGTTCCTGATCGGCGGTGGGCGCGACCCGCACGGTGTGGAGGCCGCCCACGCTCCCTTTCTGACCGCCTGCGACGGGCCGATCCTGTGCGTCTGCCTCGACGACCCGGATCGGTGGCGAGGCTACCTCCCCGGGACCGAGGTGCGGACGACGGCGGCGCCCGTGCCGGAGGACCTCGACGGGGTCGCGGGCGTCTACGTGGCGGGCGGATTGACGCCGGCCTACTGGTCGGCGGTGTGCGACACGCCGTTCGGGGCCGCGCTGCGCGCGTGGGACGGTGTCTACGCGGGCTACTCGGCGGGCGCCGCGATCGCCGCCGCGGGTGCGCTGGTCGGCGGCTGGAAGGTCGGGTCGCTCGAGGTCTGCGACAGCGACTTCGGCGAGGACCTCGAGCAGGTCGAGGTCCGGCCGGGGCTCGGCCTGGTCCCGTTCACGGTCGAGGTGCACGCGTCCCAGTGGGGGACGCTGACCCGGCTCGCCCACGCCGTGCACGCCGGGCTGTGCGCCGAGGGCGTGGCCATCGACGAGCACACGTGCGTGGAGGTGCGCTCAGGCGGTGAGCTGCGGCTGCACGGGCGGGGCGGCGCGTACCGGCTCGGGCTCGGGTCGCTTCATGTCCTCGCCCAAGGGCTCTGACGCGTCGGCGCGGCCGGCTGCGACGCACATGGCGCAGGTCAGCGCCACGGCAATTGCCCAAAGGACGATCGCTCCTCCAACGATCATGTGACAGACGATACCCGTCAATGCAGCGGAACACACACCTTTGGACGTTAGATCGCGCATTCTGGACGGAATCCGTTCATCCGGAGACCGCCACGGGCATCAGCGGACGGTCACCTCGCTCACGTGGTTGAGCACATCCGTCGCGCTGCCGAGCGCGAGGATCCGCACGTAGCGCGCCGTGACGTCCGGGATGTCATAGGTCTCGGGCGCGCGCGAGACCCCGCTCGTCAGGACGGTGGCGCGTGTCGTGAACGACGAGCCGTTGCTCGAGGTCTGGATGGAGAAGCGACTCGCCCGTTGGTTGCCGACCGGATCCGCCACCGTGACCTTGGTGACGGCGCGCACCGCGCCGAGGTCGAGTCGCAGCCAGGACTTCGCCTTGGCCGACCAGGCGGTGGCCGGATCGCCGTCGACGGCGTTGGCGGCGACGTCCGTCCCGACGCTGGAGCTCGCCCGTGCCGCGACGATCGGCAGCGCCGGCGTGGCGGGCGGGAGCTGGCGCAGGCCCATGAGCGCCTCCAGCAGGTAGAAGTCGCCGAAGCTCAGCCCGGTGTCGGTGATGCCTCCCGAATGCAGATAGGTCCCGTGCAACAGCACGGAGCGGACCGGCGAGGTGGTGACCAGGTAGGGCGGTGCGGACAGGCGCGCGATGATCGAGCGCGCGTCGGCGGCGTCCCGCGCGGCGCGGTCGGGGTCCGGCTCCACGCGGGCCAGCACGGCGAGCCCGGCTGCGGCGATCGCCGACGCGGACGAGTCCTTGACCGCAGGCGCCGGCGCGTCGAAGTCCCAGGGCGGCACGCCGTCCGCCGGCAGGTGCGCCATGAAGTACGCGGCGGTCCGGCGCGCGGCGTCGAGCAGTCGCGCGTCGCCGGTCTCCCGGTAGGCGATGGCGAACCCGTGGATCGCCCACGCCTGGCCACGCGACCACGTCGATTCGTCCGCGTAGCCGTTGGCCGTCGTCTTGGTCTTGATCGCACCGGTGTCCGCGTCGTAGATGATCAGGTGGTAGACGCTGCCGTCCGGCCGGACGAAGTCCTGCGCCGTCCGCACCGCCGCGGACGCCGCCTCCTGCGCCAGCGCGGGGTCGCCGCCGTGGTTGGCCGCCCAGAACAGCAACTCGTGGTTCATGAGGCCGTCGACGATCACGCGGAAGTCGTCGGCCGGCGCGCCCGCCGGGTTCTTCCAGGAGCGCACCATCCCGACCCGGGGGTCGTACCGGGTGGCCAGGGAGGCCGCGCCCTTCAGGGCGACCGACCGGTAGTCGGCGGAGCTCGTGAACCGCTCGCCGAGGCCGAACGAGTCGCCGATCTGGAGGCCGACGTCCTGCGTGCCCGTGTTGGCGGCCTGACCCCGCACGCCCGCCTGCCACTTGATCGCGCGAGTCTTCCAGGCCGGATCGCCCGTCGCCTGGTAGAGGAGCCACAGCGCGCCCGGCGTGTACCC
>CAXTBB010000010.1:0-22514 GCA_964242305.1 uncultured Solirubrobacteraceae bacterium | reverse complement strand
GGACACCCAGTTCGACGCCGGCTTGGTCACCCACTTGCCGTCGGGGCCGGTGTAGATCGGATAGGCGGTCGGCGATCCAGCGGCGGTGCGGCCGAGCTGCTTCGCGGCGTAGGCGACGTCGGCGCGCGCGGCGACGTCGACGGGATCCTCGGCGGCAGCGGCGACGCTCTGCGCTCCGCCGGTCAGCGCGACCGCGAGCAGCAGCGCGCGCGGCACGACTCCGGTGGCGATGGTTCGCATACTGACCTAACGGCCCCGGGGTCTCCGTTCTGGCGAGACGCCTGCGGCGTGCGACTTAACGTCTTGGCCAGTGCAGCGCCTGCCCGCACTTTGCGTGGTCCTTACCTTCCTCGTGGCCATCCCCGCACCGGCCCGCGCGACCCCGTTCTGCCGCGTGCCGATCGCCCGCGCGGTGTGGACTCAGGAGCCGCAGGGCGCGCGCATCAAGGTCTTCCCGACCAGCTGCGGCCGGCGCACCGCCTGGCTCGCGCCGCGCGCCGTGTTCCGCGCGGCCCTCGCCGCCGGCGGACGGCCGGCCCGCCACCGCCGGACCCTCTACGCGCAGTTCCGCTGCCACGCGGTCTTCGCACCGCTCAAGCCGTCCTGGAACCTCGAGACGTGGCGGCCGGTGGTCACTCCCAAGCGGATGGTCGCGGCTCTCTGTAACCCGACCGGGCGCTCCCGTCCGGCCGGACGCCCTCCTCGGCCCCCGCCGCTGATCGCGGGTCTCGTCGCGCGGATCGTCGCAGCGGCGGATCCTGCCTGACCCGGCCGCGGCGGCGGTTCGGGCCCCGGGCGGCCAGCGTCGCGATCGCGAGCACCACGAGGTCAATCGCGAACCAGCCGGCAAGGATCGTGGCGATGGTCATCATTGACGACCTACCGCGAAGGTTGGATTGAGAACCCTTTACGGGTGCCGATTGTTACAAAGCGAACATCGCCGGTCTCGGGAGCGGCGGTGACGAGGCGGACCTGCACCTCCTGGCCGAGGGGCGGGTCGCCGTCGCAGGCGGCACGCACGGCCGGGTCGCGGAGCTGGACGTGGCCGGTGTCGACGGCCACCGCGGTGAACGTCTCCCCGATGTGGGGTGCGAGGACGGTCGCCTCGGCCCGGTCGACCGCCTGGCGCTCGAGCTCGGCCTGGCGCTTGTCGGCGGCGGCCATCACGGCGGGCAGCTCGGGGAGGCGGCTGGTCACCCACGCCGGGACGGGCGTGCGCGCGAACGCGGACAGCGCGCACTCGGTCGCGTAGCGGTCGGCGAGCCGGCGCAGCGGCGCGGTCACGTGCGCGTACTCCTCGGCCAGGGCGGCGTGCCGGGGCTGGGCCGGGACCAGGCCGTCGGCGAACGCGACGTAAGCGGCGCCGCGCAGGACGCCCGTGGCGGCACGCAGGATGGCCGCGTCGGAGGCGGCGAAGGGGTCGAGGGAGCGGATGAACGTCGCGTAGTCGGTCTCGCCCGGCCAGTCGCGACCGAGCGCGGCGGCGATGCGGCGCAGGCGCTCGAGGGTCTGCGGCTCGGCGGGCGGGAGGGTGCGCAGGAGGCCGGTGCCGCCGGCGATCATCAGGTCCGCCGCCGCCATCCCGGTCAGCAGGGAGAGCTGGGCGTTGTCCCCCTCGGACTCCAGCGGCGCGCGGTAGTGCAGGGTGCCGTCCGCGTCGACCTCCTGCTCGGGGGTGGGCAGCGACACACCGCCGCGCTCGCGCTCGAGCGCCTCGCGCTTCTGGCCGACCTCGCGCAGCAGCGTCATCACCGGCTCGGGGATGTCTGCGTACGTGTACTGGGCGCTGGAGCGGACGACGGCGCGGCGGACATCGGTCTTCGTCAGCGCGCCGCGGGCGTCGAGGTCGAGCGTCCAGACCACCGCGGGGCGCTCCTGCCCCGGCAGCAGCGAGGCCCGCTCGACGACGCTCGGGTACAGGTACTCCTGGTGGTCGGGGTGGTAGAGCGTCACGCCCTGCGCCCAGGCCGCCTGGTCGGCTTCGTCCCCTGGGGTGACGAAGGAGGCGACGTCGGCGATCGCGTAGCGCAGGCGATGCCCGTCGCCGGTGCGCTCGATGTGCAGGGCCTGGTCGAGGTCCCGCGCGCCGGGCGGGTCGACGGTGACGAAGTCGATCACGCCGGCGCCGGCGTGGGGAGGGTCAGTGCGGCAGGCGCGAGCGCTGCGGCCCAACGTGCGGGCGGACGGTCGCGGCCGCGGGGGTGGCGATCGTGGCCGTGAAGCCGGGATCCTCCACCTCGGCGGGTGCCGGCAGGGCGAGGAGGACGTGGTCCCCCTGCTTGGCGCTCACGCACAACGAGACCGCCATCACGTTCATGAGGATCCAGCCGGCCGCCATGATCACCACGAGTTCCATTCGGTGCGCATCGGCAGGCGGGGGCGCGGGGTTTAGCGGTCATCTGCGCTTCTGGACGATTGGACGAGTGGGAGGGTGCGCGGCGCGATCTGGGTCGACATCGCGATGGAGCTGGTCGAGCGCCGGACGGGGCCTGCGTGCAGGATCACGTTGATGATCTCCTGGAGGTGCCCGTTGTCGCGCGCGACGACACGGCAGATCAGATCGCGGGGGCCGGTCGTCCCGAACGCCTCGATGATCTCGGGGATGTCCTCGAGGGTGGCGACGGCCTCGTCGAGCCGGCCCTGGACGATCTCCAGGAAGACGAAGGCGAGGACGGGGTAGCCAATCTGGGCGGGGTCGACGCCGGGCGGCGTGAGCGCGCCGCGCGCTTCCAGCTTGGCCAGGCGCGCCTGCACGGTCCCGCGGGCGACGCCTAGCCGCCGGGCGACCTCGACGAGCCCGATGCGCGGAGTGCCCACCAGCTCCTCCACGATCCCGGCGTCGATGCGGTCCAGACTGGTCATATCGACCAGTCTCCCACGGATTCCCTTGTCAAGTCGCCCGGTGAGGAGGAGATTGACTGGCATGTTCGAGGAGGGACAGCTCTACTCGCCGGTCACGGAGAACGACGACGGCAGCGTCACCGTCCACCTGGCGCCGTGCCATCCGGGCGCCGCGGACCCGGTCTATCTCGCGCGTCGCGGCGAGATCGCGCGCGCCGCCCTGGACTGGACGCCGGGGACGCCCGCCCCGCACGTCGCGTACACCGAGCGGGAGCACGCCGTCTGGCGCACCGTCTGCCGCGAGTTGGCCGTCAAGCACCGCATCCTCGCCCACTCCGCCTACCTGGAGGCCTGGGACCGGCTCGCGCTCCCGACCGACCGCGTGCCGCGGCTCGACGAGGTCGACTGCGATTTCAGGTTCGTGCCGGCGCCGGGGCTCGTCCCGATCCTCGCGTTCTACGGGTCGCTTGCCGACCGCGTCTTCCATTCCACCCAGTACCTGCGCCACCCGTCCGAGCCGCTCTACACGCCCGAGCCGGACCTCGTCCACGAGGTGATCGGCCATGGTGTCGCGCTGGCCGCGCCGCCGTTCGCCGAGCTGCACCGCCTGACCGGCGAGGCCGCCCGCCGCGTGCAGACACGGGACGCGCTCGACTTCCTGGCCAAGGTGTTCTGGTTCACCTGCGAGTTCGGGGTGATCATGGAGGCGGGCGAGCTGCGCTGCTACGGCGCCGGGCTGCTGAGCTCCTACGGGGAGATCGACGAGTTCCGGTCCGCCGACGTCCGGCCGCTGGACTTCCACGCCATGGGCACGGCGACCTACGACATCACCCGCTACCAGCCGATCCTGTACCGGGCCGAGTCGCTCGAGCACCTGATGGACGCCGTCGGCGGGTTCTTCGCCGGCTTCGACGACGACACGCCGGCGCGGCTAGAGCGCGACGCCGACCAGCACCGGCTCGGGGTGTAGCGCGACCCCGAAGCGCTCGCGGACGCCGTCGCGGACCTCGCGGGCGAGGGCGAGCAGCTCGTCCGTCGTCGCCCCGCCGCGGTTGGTCAGCGCGAGGGTGTGCTTGGTGGAGATGGCGGCGCGGCCGTGCGCGTGGCCGCGCTGGAAGCCCGCCTGGCCGATCAGCCACGCGGCGCTGGTCTTGACGCGGCCGTCCGCTTCCGGCCAGCCCGGCGCCCCGGCGGCGGCGAGCGGTGCGAACGCCGCCTCGGTCAGGATCGGGTTCGTGAAGAAGGAGCCGGCGCTGACCGAGTCCGGGTCGGCGGGGTCGACCACCATGCCCTTGCCGCGGCGCAGGCCCAGGACCGCGTCGCGAACCTCGGCGAGCGGCGCGCGCTCCCCCACCGCTTTGACGAGCTCCGCGTAGGTGAGCGGGCCGCTGAGGGCGGACTCGGTGAGCGCGAAGGTGACGCTGAGGACGACCCAGCGGTCGTCGTACTTGAAGCGGCTGGCGCGGTAGCCGAAGCCGCACTCGGCGGCGGGGAGGTCCTGGATGACGTCGTTGTGACGGTCGAGCACGCGGACGGAGGTGATCGTCTGCGCGACCTCCTGCCCGTAGGCGCCGACGTTCTGGATCGGCGTCGCGCCGGTCGAGCCGGGGATGCCGCTCAAGCACTCGACGCCGGCGAGGTCGTGCTCGACGCAGAAGGCGACGAGGGCGTCCCACGGCTCGCCGGCGGCGACGGTCAACCGCGCGCCGTCGCGCTCGATCCCGCGCGTTCGCACGGCCACCACGGTCCCGTCGAAGCCGGCGTCGGCGACGACGAGGTTCGAGCCGCCGGCCAGCACCAGCACGGGTGGTTCGGCGGTACGGACGGCGGCCACCAGCGACGCCTCGTCCGTGGCCTCCACGTACGCCCGCGCGGGCCCGCCCAGGCGCAGCGTGGTCAGGTCGGAGAGGGCCACGGGCGTCACCTCCGTTGAGGCTACGGTCGGCGCATGCGGCTCGACAAGGTGACGCGCGACGCGCTGTCGATCGGCGTCGCCACGGGCGTGTACGCGGTGTCCTTCGGCGTGCTGTCGGTGGCGGCGGGGCTGAGCGTCGCCCAGACCTGCGTCCTGTCGCTGGCCTGCTTCACCGGCGCGTCGCAGTTCTCCTACGTCTCCGTGCTGGGGGCGGGCGGGTCGGTCGCGGCGGCGCTGGGCCCGGCGCTGCTGCTGGCCGCGCGCAACGGCGTCTATGCGCTGAGCCTGCGCAACGTGCTGCGGCGGCGGGCGGTCGAGGCGCACCTGGTCATCGACGAGACGACCGCCATGGCGCTCGCCCACGACAACAGCCGGCGCGCGTTCTTCGCCACCGGCATCAGCGTCTTCGTTTTCTGGAACGCCGGCACGCTGTTGGGGGCGGTGGTGGGCGGGGACGTCGACCCGCGGTCGCTCGGCCTCGACGCCCTCTTCCCGGCGGTCTTCCTCGCCCTGCTGGCGCCGCAGCTGCGCCGGGCGGACGCGCCGGCGGCGGCCGTCGGGGGCGCGGTCGTCGCCGTCGTGCTCCTGCCGCTCACGCCCACCGGCGTCCCGGTCATGGCGTCGGCGCTGGTCGGCGCGCTGGTGCTGGCGAGGCGGCGCCGGTGAGCTGGGCGGCCGTCCTCGCCCTGTGCGCCGGTGCCTACGCGTTCAAGCTGGCCGGCGCGCTGCTGGCCGCGCGCATCGACGCGGAGACCGCCGAGCGCTGGGGGCTCGAGCTGCTGGTCGTCCCCGTGCTGGCCGCGCTGATCATCACCCAGACGATCGGGGACGGGGACCGGCTCGTGCTCGACGCACGCCTGCCCGCGGTGCTCCTGGCCGCGTTCCTGGTCTGGCGGCGAGCGCCGTTCCTCGTGGTCGTCGTCGCCGCGGGCGGCGTCGCCGCACTGCTGCGACTGGTGGCTTAGCCTGGATCCACCGATGAACGGTGAGGCTGACGGCGGCGCAGGCCGAGCCTGGCGGTGCCGGAGGGGCACCGGAAGGGTGGCGTCCTTGGGGTGGCCGTCCGGCGGCGCATGGCGACGGCATGCGGCGTCGTCAGACCGCCGGGATCGGTGGATCCAGGCTTAAACACGTCCGCCCGGCTGAGGCCGGGCGGAGTGAGGGGGTGACCGCGGAGCAGTCCGTCAAGCGAGCCGTGCGTGAGCTGCGCGGACGAACCGGAGGTCGGTTCGCTGTGAGTAGCGCGGCTGAGCCGGTGCCGTGACCACGGCCCGGCGGAGCCGGAGGAGGGGGTATGTGCGCGTGGTCTTCATGGACCGAATACTGCTGACCCCGAGCCCTCCTGTCGTCACCCCTAGGGGCGATCTTGCCTCCTCCCTCCGGACGAGAGGGTTTCCCCTACATAAAGGGGTCAGGTCCCGGCATCGGACACGTGTCCGATGCCGGGACCTGACCCCTTTAGGTTGGGACGTCCCATTCGTGGACCGGGAGGTTGGCGTGCATCTGGTCGCGGTAGAGGAGGGTCATCTCGCGCAGCGCCTCGGGGCGGCTGAGCTTGCGCGTCTCGTAGAAGTGGCGGAAGGCGGCAACCTGCCAGGCGGCGCCGTTCATGCCCGTCACGCAGCGGCGCTCGATGATGCCGAGCAGGCGCTCGCGGTCAGCGGCGGCGATCCCCCACGCCTCCAGGCCCTGGTGGGCGATCGGGAGCAGCCGGCGCACGACGAGCTCGCCGACGGGGACCTCGCCCAACGACGGCCAGTACACGCGGGCGTCGAGGCCGTCGCGCGCGCCGGCGTGGAAGTTCTCCTCCGCCGCCGAGAAGCTCATCGCCGACCACACCGGCCGCTCCTCGGACCCGAGGATGCGGATCAGCCCGTAGTAGAAGGCGGCGTTGGCGAGGATGTCGACGACGGTCGGGCCGGCGGGCAGGACACGGTTCTCGATGCGCAGGTGGGGGCGGTCGTCGACGACCGCGTAGACCGGCCGGTTCCAGCGGTAGACCGTGCCGTTGTGCAGGCGCAGCTCGGGGAGCGAGGGGACGTCGCCGCGCTCGAGCATCGCTTCAGGGTCCTCGTCGTCGACGAGCGGCAGCAGCGCGCTGAAGTAGCGGACGTTCTCCTCGAAGAGGTCGAAGATGCCGGTGATCCAGCGCTCGCCGAACCACACCCGCGGGCGCACGCCCTGCGCCTTGAGCTCCTCCGAACGCGTGTCGGTGGCCTGCTCGAAGAGGGCGATGCGCGTCTCCTTCCACAGCTCGCGCCCGAACAGGAACGGCGAGTTGGCACCGACGGCGAGCTGGATGCCGGCGATCGCCTGGGCCGCGTTCCAGTGCTCGGCGAACGCGTTGGGGTCGATCTGCTGGTGCAGCTGGACGCTCGTGCAGGCCGCCTCGGGGAGGATCGTGTCCGCGTAGGTGGACAGGCGCTCGGTGCCCTCGATGGCGATGTGCAGGTCCTCTCCGCGCGCGGCGAAGATCTGCTCGTTGAGGAGCGCGTAGCGCGGGTTGTCCGAGAAGGACTCCGCGCCCATGTGCGCCTCGTCGACGGTCGGGAGGATGCCGATCATCACCATCCGGCCGTCCGCTCGGCGGGCCTTCTCCTCGGCGGCGTTGAGACTCGCCCGGATCGTCTGCTCGAGGTCGGTCCACATGTGCGGCTCGAGCAGGTGCGGCGGGATGTTGATCTCGACGTTGAACTGGCCGAGCTCCGTGACGAAGTCGGGATCGGCGATCGCCTCCAGCACCGCCGCGTTGCGCATCGCGGGGCGGCCGTCGGCGTCGGTCAGATTGAGCTCGATCTCGAGGCCGATCGAGCGGTGGTCGGCGTCGAAGCGCGCCTCCGAGAGCATGCGCGCGAAGACGTCGAGGTTGCGCTTGACCTTCGCGCGGTAGCGCTGGCGGTCTTCGCGCGTGAACTGCCTCGCTTCGACCTCCTCGCCCACGCCGCCAGCCTAGGCGCCGCGGGCGCCGCGCGGCGGGCGCGACTCAGCGGGCGAGGAGCGCCATGGCGGCATTGTGGCCGCCGATGCCGGACACGCCGCCTCCGCGTCTCGCGCCCGCGCCGGCGCGGAGGATGCGCGGGTCGTCCGTCGCGACGCCCCAGACGTCGCCGTCGTCCTCCTCGCGCCATGGCCACGACAGGTCGCCGTGGAAGATGTTGCCGCCGGGCATGGCCAGCTCGCGCTCGAGGTCGGCCGGCGTGCGGACCTCCAGGCACGGCGCGCCGTCGGCGTCCAGGGCCAGGCAGTCGCGGATCGGCTCCTCGAGGTGCGTGTCGAGGCGGTCGAGCAGGCGCTCGGCGAGCAGGTCGCCCGAGCCGCTCATCTCGGGGGTCACGTGCAGCGCGAAGACGGTCAACGTGTGGCTTGACCGGTCCCGCCCGCCCACGATCGTCGGGTCGGCGAGCGTGTGGCAGTAGAGCTCGGCCGGCAGGCGCTCGGGCAGCTCGCCGCGGCGCGCGCTGGCGCAGGCGGCGGCCAGCTCGCTGACGGTCTCGTCGAGCCGGAACGTCCCCGCGAACGCGACCTCGGGTGCGTGGCCGGAGCGCAGCCGGGGCAGCCGGTCGAGCAGCAGGTTGACCTTCAGCTGCGCGCCCCAGCACGGATCCACGTGCGGGACGCGCCCGCGCAGGCGGTCGAGCACGGGCGGGGCGCAGTTGGCCAGGACGTGGTCGGCGGTCGCCGAGTGCTCGCCCCCCGCGTCGCGCCAGGTGACCTCGCCGCCGTCGACCGACAGCACCTCGGCCCCGCAGCGCAGGTCGGCCCCGGCCGCGCGCGCCGCGTCCTCCAGGGCGCCCGACACCGCGCCCATCCCCCCGACCGGCACGCGCCAGCGCCCGTCCCCACCGCCGACCACGTGGTAGAGGAAGCAGCGGTTCTGGCGCAGGGAGCTGTCGTGGACGTCGGCGAGGGTGCCGATCAGCCCGTCGGTGGAGACCATGCCGTTGACGAGCCCGTCGGCGAAGCGCTCGCCGAGCACCTCGCCCAGCGGGCGCTCGGCCATCCAGGCGCTGTCCCCCAGGAGCGCGAGCGCCTCGGCGCGCGTCGGGAGCGGCTCGGTGAAGGTCGGGAACAGGCGCTCGGCGGCCGTCCCCAGCTCGGTGTAGAGCGCGAGGAACGCGTCGTGGTCGCCGTCGCCGCCGGTGCGCTCGCGAAAGGACGCGCGGGTGGCGGCGCCGGCGGCGTCCTGCTCGACCAGCAGCGCGCCGCCCTCGTACGGGGCGAAGGCCGCCACCGTGCGGTCGGCGAGCGCGAGCGGGATCCCCAGCTCGCGCGCGAGCGCGCGCGGGAAAAGCGAGACCAGGTACGAGTAGCGCGACAGCCGGGCGTCGCGCCCGGCGAAGGGACGCTCGGAGACGGCGGCCCCGCCGAGGTGGTCGCGGCGCTCGAGCAGCAGCACCTCGCGCCCGGCCCGGGCCAGCAGCGCGGCGGCCACCAGCCCGTTGTGCCCGCCGCCGACGATGACCTCCATCGTCAGCACGCTAGATGCCGCGCCGGCCCGACGGGCGCGCACCGCTTGACCGATTGTCAGAATGACGGCGTGCTCAACCGCGTGCGCCACAGCCTGACCGCGCGCACGCTGCTCTCCAGCGCGGTCCTGGCCACGATCCTGGTGGTCGCGTTCGCCGTGCTGGTCGTCGCCGTCGGCAACCTGCGCTCGGCCGGACGAGTGGCGCTGCGGGCGCAGCAGGCGGTCACGGTGGGGACGGAGCTGGAGCGCTCCGCGGTCAACTTGGAGAACGGCCTGCGCGGCTTCGTCGCCTCCGAGCGCGAGCGCGACCTCGCGCCGTTCACGACCGCCCGCGCCGAGTACCCCCGGCAGGTCGCGCGGCTCAAGCGGCTGGCGCGCGACGACCGCCCGCTGCGCGCCGACGTCGACCGCGTGGCCACGCTGATGAGCGACTACATCGGCCTCTACGCGCTGCCGTTCCTCGAGACCGCCCGCGAGAACCCCAGCTACGGCCGCGCGTACCTCGATGACCCGACCGGTCGCCGCCGGATCGCCGCGGTGCGCAGCGCCCTGGCCGCCATGTTCGTCCGTGCCCGCGCCGAGGCGGACGCCACCGAGCGCCGCGCCGACTCCCGCGCGGACCTGGCCGTGCGGCTCGGGGTGATCGGCATCGCCCTCGTCCTGCTGACGGCGCTCGGCGCCGGGCTGCTGCTGCGCCGCCGCGTCGTCCGGCCCATCCAGCGGGTCGCGGGCGCGGCGGGGGAGATCGCCGGTGGCGACCTGGGCACGCGGGTGGAGGCCCGCCGCCTCGACGAGCTGGGCGACCTCGCCCGCGCCTTCAACGAGATGGCCGCCGGCCTCGAGCGCCAGGCCGCCGAGATCACGCTGCGCACCGGCGAGCTCGAGCGCTCCAACCGCGAACTGGAGGACTACGCGTCCGTCACGTCCCACGACCTGCAGGGCCCGCTGGTGACGATCGGGATGTACGCCGGGCTGCTCGAGCGCAAGCTCGGCGGCGACCCCGAGGCCCGCGCGCTGGCCACCCACATCCGCACGGGGTCCGAGCGCATGCGCGTGCTCACCCGCGACCTGCTCGCCTACGCGCGGCTGGACCGGGAGGCGTTCAAGCGCGAACCGATCGCCCTCGACGACGTCCTGCGCGACGTCCGCGACGCGCTGGCCGGCCCCCTGCGCGACCGCGGCGCCGAGGTCGTCGTCCAGCCGCTCCCGACCGTGTCCGGCGACCCCGGGCGCCTGCGCCAGGTCTTCCAGAACCTGCTCGCCAACGCGATCAAGTTCATGCCGCCCGACACCGTCCCGCGCGTCGAGGTGACCTCCACGGCGCTCCCGGGCGCGATGACGCGCATCTCCGTGCACGACAACGGCATCGGGTTCGCCGCGGGCCAGGCGGAGCTGATCTTCCGCCCGTTCCAGCGGCTGCACTCCGCCGATCGCTACGAGGGCTCGGGGATCGGGCTGGCGGTGTGCGAACGCATCGTCGCGCAGCACGGCGGCCGCATCTGGGCCGAGGGCGCGCCCGGCCGCGGCGCCACGTTCCATTTCACGCTGCCGATCCTGTCTCCTCCCGAGGGGACACCGCAAGCGGGCGATAGCCTCGTAGGGGCCGGCGGGTTGCCCACTTGATCGCAATCCATGGCGCCGCCGCGTGCGGACCGCCAGGAGATCGAGAGTGTTAAGCCGCCCCGGCTTGACACGTGTTGTTTCAAACCGGGGACGTAGTAGTCAAATGGCGGCCTATGACCGGTGGGACCAGGGGCGGGCGCTCTACGCCCGTCCCGCTCCCACCGAGGCTCCTTCGTCGTAGCGGTACAGGGCGGGGAAGGCGAGGATGATCAGCCCGACGCCGGCCGCACAGGCGAGGCCGCCGGAGACGACGGACACGCGCGCACCGGTCAGCCCGGCGACCGCACCGGCCTCGACGTCGCCCAGCCGCGGGCCGCTGGTCACCACCAGGCTGAACACGGACGACATCCGCCCGCGCATCGCGTCCGGCGTGACGGTCTGGTTGATCGTCCCCCGGCAGACGGCGGAGACGCTGTCGGCGGCGCCGGCCGCGGCCAGGCACACCAGCGCGGGCCAGATGGTCGTGAAGAGGCCGGCGGCGGCGATGGCGAGGCCCCAGACGACGACGGCCACGATGACGATGCGGCCCAGGCGCCGGGCGGACTCGAGCCAGCCCGTGGTCAGCGCGGCGACGGTGGCGCCGGCGGAGACCGCGGCGAACAGCGCGCCGGTGCCGGCGGCCCCCGCGCCGTAGACGGACACCGCCAGCACCGGGAACAGCGCGCGCGGCATCCCGAACGTCATCGCCAGCAGGTCGATCGCGAACGAGCCCTTGAGCGCCTGGTTGGTGTTGACGAAGCGCAGTCCGTCGGCGATCGAGGCGCGCAGGCGCAGGCTGCGGTCGACGCCCGTCGGCGGCTGGGGCGCCATGACGACGAGCGCGGCGACCATCGCGAAGCACGACAGCGCGTCGAACGCGTACGCCGTCCCCAGGCTGGTGGCGGCGATCAGCACGCCGCCCAGGCCCGGGCCCAGCACGAGCGTGAGCGTCGACAGGCCGTAGTTGAGCGCCAGCGCCGAGCGCAGCCTCTCCGGGCGCACGAGGTTGGGGACGATCGCCGAGCGGGCGACGTTCTGCACCGCGCCGGCGCCGGCGGTGAGCCCGGCGAGCACGTACAGGATCGGGACCGGCGTCTCCTCCAGCGTGAAGGCGAGCACGGCCAGGATCGCGGCCACCGTGACCAGGGCGATCTGGTCGATGAGCAGGACGCGGCGGCGGTCGTAGCGGTCGGCGATGGCGCCGCCCAGCAGGGCCGCCGCCACCAGGGGCCCGAGCTCCACGGCCCCGAGCAGGCCCGTCAGGAAGGCGGACTTCGTCTCCGTGTAGAGCTGGAACGGCAGGGCCACCAGCGCCGCCTGCGTGCCGAGGCCGGTGACGAAGTTGCCGGCCACGAGCAGGCGCAGGTCGCGGGACTCGCGCAGGGAGGAGACGTCGACGGCGATTCTCACGTCCGCCCGACGCTACGGTCCTCGCATGGAGGAGATCACGCTCGACCTTCCCTCCGGCCGCGTGCAGGCGGTCAGCCACGGCGGCGGCCCGCTCGTCCTCTGCCTGCACGGGCTCACCGCCAACTCCCGGGCGTGGGACTTCCTCGGCGAGCGCCTCGCCGGCGCCGGCTTCCACGCCGTCGCGCTCGACCTCCGCGGCCGCGCCCTCTCCCCCGTCACGCCGCCTGGCTCGTACGGCCTCGACAGCCACGTCGCCGACGTCCTCGCCGCCGCCAACGCGCTCGACGCCGAGACCTTCGACGTGGCCGGCTGGTCGATGGGCGCCCTGATCGGCATCCTGGCCGCGTCGACCGCGTCCGGGCGGCTGCGCCGGCTCGTGCTGATCGACCACGCCGGCCGCATGGACGACGCCGCCGTCGAGGTCGTGCGCGCCGGCATGGACCGCCTCGACGCGGTCGTCGCCGACCCGCAGGAGCACGTCGACGCCGTCCGCGCCGCCGGCGGCATCGAGCGCTGGCTGCCGCAGTGGGACGCGCTCTACC
Organism: uncultured Solirubrobacteraceae bacterium; assembly: GCA_964242305.1. Classification (GTDB taxonomy): domain Bacteria; phylum Actinomycetota; class Thermoleophilia; order Solirubrobacterales; family Solirubrobacteraceae; genus DATLGB01. The sequence continues at coordinate 9,736 of CAXTBB010000010.1, read as the reverse complement.
GCCGCGAGCTGCGCCGGGCCGAGGACGGGCGCTGGGTCGCCCGCACCTCACGGCCCGCCTGCGAGGAGGACCTCGAGGACATGATCGCGCGCGACTGGAAGGAGGCGTGGCGCCCGCTGGCCATGCCGACGCTGCTGGTCCGCTCGACCCGGCTGATGAACGGCGGCGCCATCGTCCCCGAGGCCGAGCGCGACGGCCTCGTCGCCCGCGCGACGCAGCCGACGGTCGTCGAGGTCGACGCCACCCACTCGGACATCATGACCGCCGACGCCACCTGGGCGGCGGTCGAGTCCCATCTGACCGATTGAGCCCGCTCGAGGCGGTCGTGGTGCTGGCCGCCGGGGTCGCCGCGGGCACGATCAACACCGTCGTCGGCAGCGGCACGCTGATCACGTTCCCGATCCTGCTCGCGGTCGGCTACGCGCCGGTGACCGCCAACGTGTCCAACACGATCGGCCTCGTCCCCGGCTCCGTCTCCGGCGCCGTCGGCTACCGCTCGGAGTTGCGGGGACAGCGGGGCCGGGCGACGCGCCTGGGCGCCTGCTCGCTGGCCGGCGGCATCACCGGCGCGGTCGGGCTGCTCCTCCTCCCCGACGACCTCTTCGCGGCGATCGTCCCTGCCTTCATCGCGGTCGCTCTCGTCCTGATCGTCCTGCAGCCGTTCCTGTCCCGCCGCCTAGGCGACCGCACCGGCCGCGGGACCGGCGCGGGCGTCTACGTGGCCGGCGTCTACGGCGGCTACTTCGGCGCCGCCCAGGGCATCCTCCTGCTCGGCATCCTCGGCCTCACGCTGCCGGAGCCGCTGCAGCGCATCAACGCGCTCAAGAACGTCCTCGCCGGCCTCGTCAACGGCGTCGCCGGGCTGATCTTCATCGTCGCCGCCCACGTCGCCTGGCTGCCCGTCGCCCTCATCGCCGTCGGCTCCACCGCCGGCGGCCAGCTCGGCGCCCGCTACGGCAAGCGGCTCCCGCCGGCGGCCCTGCGCGCCCTCATCGTCGTCGTCGGGACGATCGCGATCATCCGCCTCCTCTAAAGGGGTCAGGTCCCGGCATGGGACAGGTGTCCGATGCCGGGACCTGACCCCTTTAGGTTGGGACGGAGAGGACCGGGACGGGCGAGACGGAGATGAGGCGGTGCGGGGTGGGGCCGACGACGATCATCTGCGCGCCGACGGCGGTGGCAAGCTCGGAGAGGGCGTCGCGGACGCGGCCGCGGGCGATCTCGGCCCGGGCGGGGACGCCGGCCTCGCCGGCGCGCGCCATGCCGCGGTCCAGGACCGCGCGGGCCTGCTCCTCGAGCGCCGTGGCGAAGTCGAGCACCTCGCCGCCCATCGGGTTCACGCGCACCGCGTAGGCCAGGACGAGCTCGCAGCCCAGCACGGGCGCCAGCCGCAGCGCCTCCGTGAGCGCGGCGTCGCCGCCCTCGAGCCCGTCGTAGCCGACCAGCAGGGGCGCGCTCATGACGCGGGCGCCGGCTCCAGCAGCGCGGGGTCGGCGGTCTCCGGTCTGCGCCGGAAGAAGGCCGGGTTGCCGTGGCGCCAGATCAGCATCAGCAGGGCGCCGAACAGCAGTGAGCCGATCCCGATCACCAGCGGCGGGCCGAGGCCGAGCCACGAGTCGCCCGACTCCGAGTTCGCCGGCTTGGAGAGGTCGTAACAGGACTTGAAGAAGAGCCCGAGCAGCATGATGCCGCCCAGCGTCGGCCCGACGCCGATCAGCAGGAACGACTTGACGTTGCGGGTGATCAGGTGCCGGTAGTAGACGACGCAGGCGAACCCGGTCAGCCCGTAGTAGAAGGCGATCATCAGGCCGAGCGCGGCGATCGAGTCGAACAGGATGTTCTCGCTGATGATGGTCAGCCCGACGTACCAGACGATGGATGCGACCCCCATGAACACCGTCGAGTAATCGGGGGTCTGGTAGCGCGGGTGGATGCGCCGGAACTTCGCCGGCGCGGCTCCCACGCGGGCCATCGACAGCGACGTGCGCGCGGTCGGGAGGATGGTCGTCTGCGTCGACGCCGCCGCCGAGGTGAGCACGGCGATGATGAGGATCTTGTCCAGCGGCGAGCCGAACACCTCCTTGCCGAGGACGGAGAGCACGTCGTCGGCGTTCTTGATGAGCTGCTCCGGGCCGCCGTAGGCCTGCGCGGCCACCGAGACGACGATGTAGATCGCCAGCAGCATCACCGTCGCCATCAGCGCCGCCTTGCCCGGCCCCTCGTTGGAGTCCGCCGACTCCTCGTTGACGGTCACCGTCGAGTCCCAGCCCCAGTAGATGAACACGGATATGAGCACGCCGGAGATCAGCGCGTCGATGCTGGAGATGTCGAACGGGTTGATCCAGGACAGGCTCGGGTCGATGGCCTGGGGCCCGGCGGTCCCCGCCGCCACCTTGACCAGCGCGACGATGGCGAACGCGGCCAGGGTCAGCACCTCGGCGCCGAGCAGGCCGACCTGCGTGCGGGCGGACAGCTCGATGCCGATCACGCAGATCGCGGTCATGATCGCGATCCAGACGACGCCGACCAGCGTCACCGCGAAGGTCGAGTCCGCGGCGGCCGTCCAGCCGAACAGCTTGAAGGAGTACAGGCCGGCGATCTGCGCGAGGTTGGCCATCACGATGACGTCGGCGACGATGATCGCCCAGCCGCCCAGCCAGCCCGCGTAGGGCCCCATCGCCTTCGACACCCAGGAGAACGTCGTGCCGCAGTCCGGGTCGGCGCGGTTCATGTAGTAGTAGGCCGACGCGATCAGGAGCATCGGGATGAACGCCAGCAGCAGTGTCGCCGGCGCCTGCAGGCCGACGCCGGTCACGCCGACGACGAGACCCAGCGACGCCGCCAGCGAATAGCCGGGCGCGGTGGACGCGACCCCGATGACGAGGCTCGAGACGAATCCGAGCGCTCCGGTCTTGAGGGTCGGTTCCTCCGCGGTGAGCGCCATGGAGCGGGAACCTATGGGCCAGCGTGGCGAATGTCCATGTCCAAATGGATGAAAGTGCGATAGGTTCGCGGCCTGAGCGACGTCGACCCCGACATCCGCCTCGAGGGCGTGACCAAGCGCTTCGGCGCGACCACGGTCATCGAGGATCTGGACCTCGAGATCGGCCGCGGCCGCTTCTACGCGCTGCTCGGTCCCTCCGGCTGCGGCAAGACGACGACGCTGCGCATGATCGGCGGCTTCGAGCTGCCGACGGCGGGGCGCGTCTTCCTCGGCGACGAGGACGTCACCGACCGGCCGCCGCACAAGCGCGACGTCAACACGGTCTTCCAGTCCTACGCGCTGTTCCCGCACCTGACGGTGGCCAAGAACGTCGCCTTCGGCCTGCAGCGGCGCAAGGTCGACAAGGCCGAGGTCGACCGGCGCGTCACCGAGGCGCTGGAGACGGTGCAGATGGCCTCCTTCGCCGCGCGCCGGCCGACCCAGCTCTCCGGCGGCCAGCAGCAGCGCGTCGCCCTCGCGCGCGCGCTCGTCAACCGCCCCCGCGCGCTGCTCCTCGACGAGCCGCTCGGTGCGCTGGACCTGCGGCTCAGACGGCAGCTCCAGGTCGAGCTCAAGAAGATCCAGCAGGACGTCGGCATCACCTTCATCCACGTCACGCACGACCAGGAGGAGGCCATGAGCATGGCCGACACCATCGCCGTGATGAACGGCGGGCGCATCGAGCAGGCGGGCACCGCCGAGGAGCTCTACGAGGCGCCGAAGACCGCGTTCGTGGCCAACTTCCTGGGCACGTCGAACCTGATCGACGCCAAGCTCAACGGAGACGGCGCCGTGCAGACGCACGACGGCGCCACGCTGCACGTCCCCAAGGAGCGCATCGGGCGGGCGGGACTGACCAGCGACGCGGTCCGCGTCGGGGTGCGGCCGGAGAAGATCTGGATCGGCGGCGCGCCGCGCGACGGCGCCAACGTCCTGCACGGGCGCGTCGAGCTGTCCTCGTTCCTGGGCACGGTCGTCCAGTACGTCGTGCGCTCCCGCGGCGGCGAGGAGCTGACCGTCATCTGCCAGAACGACGACGGCGCCTCCCGCGCGCAGTTCGCGGCCGGCGAAGAGGTCGCGCTGAGTTGGGACGTCCGCCACACGTTCGTGGTGGGGCGTGAATAGACGCGGGTTCGTCGGCACGTCCCTAGCCGCGCTGCTGAGCGGCTGCGGGATCGAGGGAACGGCGTCCAAGACACTCGCCTCGCTGCAGAAGGAGGCGGCCGGCGTCCACCACGCGAAGGTGCCGATCGGCGACTGGACGTTCTCCAACTGGCCGCTGTACATCGACAAGTCGGTGCTGAAGACCTTCGACAAGCGCTACGGCGGCCACGTCAAGTACGTCGAGGAGATCAACGACAACTCCGAGTTCTTCGGGAAGGTCCGCCAGCAGCTCCAGCGCGCGCGGCCGATCGGGCGCGACATCGTCACGCTGACCGACTACATGACCGCGAAGTGGGTGCGGTCGGGCTACGTCACGCCGATCGATTACAAGAACGTCCCCAACGCGAAGAACCTCGTCACCAACCTGCGCTCGGTCCCCTATGACCCCAAGCGCCAGTTCTCGCTCCCGTGGCAGAGCGGCGCCATCGGCCTCGGCTACGACATCCGGCAGACGGGCGGCGAGCTGAAGTCCATCGCCGCGCTCTTCGACCCCAAGTACAAGGGCCGCGTGACGATGCTCTCCGAGCAGTACGACAGCGCCGGGACCGTCCTGCTGGGGATGGGCAAGGACCCGACGAAGGCGACGGTCGACGACCAGCTCTCGGCGATCGAGAAGATCAAGAAGGCCAACGACGCCGGCCAGTTCCGCCGCTTCACCGGCAACGACTACACGACGGACCTGACCAAGGGCAACATCGCCATCGCGCTGGCCTACAGCGGCGACCTCGTGCAGTTGCAGTCCGACAACCCGAACCTGCGCTTCGCGTACCCCGAGGAGGGCGCGATGCTCTTCACGGACAACATGATGCTGCCGCTCAAGGTCCAGCATCCCTACGCCGCCGAGACGATGATGAACTTCGTCTACGAGCCCGACATCGCGGCCAAGATCTGCGCCTACGTGAACTACCTCTCGCCGGTCGAGGGCGTGCGCGAGATCCTCGAGCAGTCGGACCCTGAAATAGCCGGCAACGAGCTCATCTTCCCGCCCGACTCGGTCCGCGCGAAGCTGCACAACTACCCGACCTTCTCCACCCGCCAGGAGGCCACGGTCGTCGAGGCGATGGCGAAGGTGACCGGCGCGTGAGCCGCCGTGCGACCCCCTGGCTGTTCGCCGGGCCCGGTCTGCTGTGGCTGCTGATCTTCTTCGTCATCCCGCTCATCAACCAGGGCGGCGTGTCCGTCATGAGCGGGGACCCCGAGGCGGGCTACTCCTTGACCTGGTCCTTCCACGTCTACACGGACGCGATCAAGGACTACGACACCCAGTTCCTGCGCTCGTTCGGCTACGCCGGCGTGGCCACGCTGGTCGACCTCGTGATCGCCTTCCCGCTCGCGTACTTCATCGCGTTCAAAGCCGGGCGGCTCAAGAACTTCATGCTGCTGCTGGTGGTGCTGCCGTTCTTCACCAGCTACGTGCTGCGGACGGTCTCCTGGCAGCTCATCCTCAGCGACAACGGCTGGGTCGTGGACCGCCTGAAGGACGTCGGGCTGGTCAGCGACGGCGGCCGCCTGCTGGCCACGCGCACCGCCGTCATCTCCGGCATCGCCTACAACTTCCTGCCCTTCATGGTGCTGCCGCTCTACGTGGCGCTGGACAAGCTCGACCGGCGGCTGGTCGAGGCGGCCACCGACCTGTACTGCTCGCGCTGGACCGCCTTCCGCAAGGTGACGCTGCCGCTGGCCGTGCCGGGCATCTTCGCCGGCTCGCTGCTGTGCTTCATCCCCGCCACCGGCGACTTCATCAACGCCGCGCTGCTGGGCACGCCGCGCCAGTACATGATCGGCAACGTCGTGCAGTCCAAGTACCTCAACGTGCTCGACTACCCGACCGCCGCGGCGCTCTCCTTCATCCTGATGACGCTGATCCTGATCGGGATCGCGGTCTACGGGCGCATCCTGGGGACCAAGAACCTGACGGAGGTGGCGGGATGAGGCTGGCGCCGCGCAACGTCTTGCTGGGGATCTGGTCCGCGCTGGCGCTGCTGTTCCTCTTCATCCCGGTCTTCATCGTCGTCCTGTTCTCGTTCAACGACAACAAGGGCCGCTTCAACTTCACCTGGCAGGGCTTCACGCTCACGCACTGGGCGCACCCCTTCAAGGACCCCGACCTGGCCAAGGCCCTGACCAAGTCGCTGGAGATCGCGGCGCTGTCGACCGCCATCGCGGTGTTCCTGGGGACGCTGCTGGCCATCGCGCTGGTCCGCTACCGCTTCCGCGGGCGCGGCGCCGCCGACTTCCTCGTCTTCCTGCCGATGGCGACGCCCGAGGTCGTGCTGGGCGCCTCCCTGCTCGCGCTGTTCCTGGTCATCGGCATCAACACGGGCTTCGTCACCATCGTCATCGCCCACGTGATGTTCTGCGTCTCCTACGTGGTGGTGACGGTGAAGGCGCGCCTGGAGGGCATGGACCCGCACATCGAGGAGGCCGCGCAGGACCTCGGCGCGGGGACGTGGACGACGTTCGTGCGCGTGACGCTGCCGATGATCCTGCCCGGCGTGCTCTCCGCCGCCGTGCTGGCCGCGGCGCTGTCGATCGACGACTACGTGGTGACGAGCTTCAACGCGGGCCAGACGCAGACCTTCCCGCTGTTCATCTTCGGCGCCACCCGCCAGGGCGTCCCGCCCGAAGTCAACGTGCTCGCCACGATGCTGCTGCTGGCGGTGCTCGTGCTGATGGCGCTCAACGTGCTCGTGCAGCGCGGCCGGCGCCTCACTTCGCCGTCGTCGCCGGCGTGAAGCCGCCCCCGCGGCCGGCGCGGCGGATCAGCCCGCCGAGTGTGGAGTTGATGACCGGCACGAGCGCGTAGGCGCGCGGCACGTAGCGCTGGGCCTTGCCGTTGGCGCAGTCGACGATCGCGTCGGCGACCTTGGCGGGCGTGGAGACGGCCCAGCGGGTGCGCGGGTTGTCGACGAGCTCCTTCTGGGGGAAGCCCTCCGTGGCCACGAAGCCGGGCAGGACGGTGCCGACGTGGACGCCGCTCTCGGCCTCCTCCAGGTGGAGCGACTCGCTGAAGCCGATCAGCGCGAACTTGCTCGCGGAGTAGGCGCCCGAGCCCTTGCGGCCGACCCGGCCGGCGGTGGAGGCGACGTTGACGATCGCGCTCGGGGCGGACGCGCGCAGGAGCGGCAGCAGCGCCTCGGTGACGCGGACCTGCGCGTCGAAGTTGAGCGCCATGTGGCGGCGGACGTTCTCCCAGCCGCCGTCGGCGAAGGTCGACCGCCAGGCCGCGCCGGCGTTGTTGACGAGCAGGTCGAGGCGGCCGCCGTGCTCGTCCTCCATGTGGGCGCGCAGCTTCGCGGGTGCGTCGTCGTCGAGCAGGTCGACCGCGATCGCCATGCCGCCGATCTCCGTGGCCAGCGCTTCGAGCCGGTCGGCGCGCCGGGCCACGACCATGACCGTGTACCCCTCCCGGCTGAGGCGGCGGGCGGTCTCCTCGCCGATGCCGCTGCTGGCTCCCGTGACGATGGCGGTTCGCATGGCCGGGAAGGCTACGGTTCAGCGGAACCTACCGGCGAGTAAGATGTCCTCCATGAGTGTGGCGGAACGCAGCATGGGCCTGGCCTTGGGGGCCCTCAACCAACTGGCGCGGGTGGATGCCCTCCGGGGTCCCGCGCAGAAGATCGTCTACCGGGCGACGCGCGACGGATCCAAGGTCGGCGCCCGCGCCGGGCGCACCTTCTCCGCGGTGACGCAGCTCGGGCGCCCCGTGCGCCTGAAGCCGGTGTCGCCGCGCGGGGTCTTCGACCTCACGCCCGACGACGAGCAGCAGATGCTGCGCGACACCTTCAAGGAGTTCGGCCAGGGTGAGCTGCGGCCGGTCGCGCAGGCCGCCGACGCCGCCTGCGAGGCGCCGGAGGCGCTGATCGCCCAGGCCGCCGAGCTCGGGCTGACCATGCTCGGCGTGCCCGAGGATCTCGGCGGCGCCGTCACGGAGCGCTCCGCCATCACCACGCTGCTGGTGGCCGAGGCGCTCGCCAGCGGCGACGCCGGCCTGGCCACCGCGATCCTCGCCCCCGCTGGAGTGGCCGCCGCGCTGGCGCTGTGGGGCGACGCCGACCAGCAGTCCACCTACCTGCCGCCGTTCGTCTCCGAGGACGTCCCCGGCGCCGCCTTCGCGCTGCAGGAGTCGCGCGCGCTGTTCGACCCGTTCAGCCTGCAGACCACGGCGCGGGCCAAGGACGGCGGCTACGTCCTCGACGGCGCCAAGGCGCTCGTGCCCGGCGCCGCCAAGGCCGAGCTGTTCCTCGTCGCCGCCCAGCTCGAGGGCAAGGGCCCCGCGCTGTTCGTCGTCGAGTCGAAGACCCCCGGCCTGTCCGTGACGGCCGAGCCGGCCATGGGCCTGCGCGCCGCCGCGACGGCGACGCTCGGGCTGGAAGGCGTCGAGGTCCCCGGGATGGCGCTGCTCGGCGGCGGCGACCCCGCGGTCTACGCCGAGGCGGTGCACCGCGCGCGGCTGGCCTGGTGCGCCGTCTCCGTCGGCACCGCGCAGGCGGTCCTCGACCACGTCGTCCCCTACGTCAACGAGCGCAAGGCGTTCGGCGAGCCGATCAGCCACCGCCAGGCGGTCGCCTTCACGGTCTCCGACATCGCGATCGAGCTCGAGGGCATGCGGCTGGCCACCTGGCGTGCCGCGGCCCTGGCCGACGCCGGCAAGGACTTCGCGCATCCCGCCGCCGTCGCCCGCCGGCTCTGCGCGGTCAAGGGCACGGACATCGGCTCCAAGGGCGTCCAGCTGCTGGGCGGCCACGGCTACGTCAAGGAATACCCCGTCGAGCGCTGGTACCGCGACCTGCGCTCCGCCGGGATCATGGAAGGGGCACTCCTCGTATGAGCATCAACCTCGAAGTCCCCAAGAAGTTCCTGCCGCTGGTCGAGCAGACGCACCAGGTGGCGGTGCACGTGTTCCGGCCCGTGTCGCGCAAGTACGACCGCGAGGAGCACGCGTACCCGAAGGAGCTGGACATGCTCGCGGCCATGATCAAGGGCATGGACGAGGGCGGCGCCACCAGCGGCGCCGGCGCCGCGGCCGGGCGCTCCCCGGAGTCCAACGGGTCCACCAACGGCCACGTCGAGGGGACCAAGAACGGCGGCAACCTCGCCTCCGCGCTCTCGATCATGGAGCTGTGCTGGGGCGACGTCGGCCTGCTGCTCTCGATGCCCGGCCAGGGCCTGGGCAACTCGGCGATCGCCGCGGTCGCCAACGAGGTCCAGCTGGAGTCCTACGGCGGCAAGTGGGCCGCGATGGCGATCACGGAGCCCGAGGCGGGCTCGGACTCGGCCGCCATCCGCACCACCGCGACGCTCGACGGCGACGAGTACGTCCTCAACGGCGAGAAGATCTACGTCACCTCCGGCGAGCGCGCCGACCTCGTCGTCGTCTGGGCGACGCTCGACCGCTCCGTCGGCCGGCCTGCGATCAAGTCGTTCGTCGTCGGTCGCGACAACCCGGGTCTCAAGCTCGATCGCCTCGAGCACAAGCTCGGGATCCGGGCGTCGGACACCGCGGCCTTCCGCCTCGAGGACTGTCGTGTCCCGAAGGAGGACCTGCTCGGCTCGCCGGAGATCGACGTCAAGAAGGGCTTCGCGGGG
>CAXTBB010000009.1:95007-99322 GCA_964242305.1 uncultured Solirubrobacteraceae bacterium | reverse complement strand
ACCGCCACCGCCACCGCCACCGCCACCGCCACCGCCACCACCGACGCCGCCACCGACGCCACCGCCGGCTATGAGCGGTGGCAGGCGGTCTATGACCGCGTCTACCCGGTGGTCAAGGCCAAGTTGCTGGAGACGTTCTCTGAGCGTTGGGCGCCCGCGCTGGTGCCCGCGCGCGAGGGGGCGTTCGATCTGCTCGAGCGGATGGTCGCGCTGGGCGAGAGCGGCGAGGAGACCGCCACGGCATGACCTGGTCGGAGTCAAACCGATCCGGCGTTGCCGTGACGGGTTACGACGAGTTCCTGCACGGCAAGGCCGCGATGGCGCCGGTCACGGGCTTCGAGGTCGACCCGGACGAGATCCACCCGCTGCTCAAGCCCCACCAACGCGACGTCGTGCGCTGGGCGGTGGCCGGCGGGCGGCGGGCGCTCTTCGAATCCTTCGGCTTGGGGAAGACGATGCAGCAGCTCGAGATTGAGCGTCTCGTGCTCGACCGGATGGGCGGCGGCCGCGGCCTGATCGTGTGCCCGCTCGCGGTCCGCCAGGAGTTCGTCCGCGACGGACAGCGCCTCGGCCTCAAGCCGACGTTCATCCGCAACGTCGAAGAGGCCCAGGAGGACGGTATCTACCTGACCAACTACGAGACCGTGCGGGAGGGCAAGCTCGACCCGCGCGCGTTCAACGTCGTCAGCCTTGACGAGGCCGCCGTCCTGCGGGGCTTCGGTGGAACGAAGACCTTCCGGCAGCTCATGGGCCTCTACGAGGGCACCGCGGCCTACCGGTTCGTGGCCACGGCGACGCCAAGCCCGAACGACTACATCGAGCTGCTCGCCTACGCGGCGTTCCTGGACATCCTCGACGTCGGCCAGGCGAAGACCCGGTTCTTCAAGCGCGACAGCGAGCACGCCGACCAGCTGACGCTCCTGCCGCACATGGAGCACGAGTTCTGGATGTGGGTCGCGTCGTGGGCGGTGTTCCTGCAGAAGCCGTCCGACCTCGGCTACTCCGACGACGGCTACGAGCTCCCGCCCGTTGAGGTCGTCTGGCACCAGGTGCCGGCGGCGAAGGTCAACGAGGCGCGGTTCGAGCGCGACGGCCGCGGCGAGCTGTTCCGCGACGCCGGCCGCGGTGTCGTTGCCGCGGCCGCGGAGAAGCGCGAGTCCGTCGACGCACGCGTCGCGAAGATGGCCGAGGTCCTCTCGGCAGATCCCGACGACCACTTTGTGCTCTGGCACGACCTCGAGCGGGAGCGGCACGCGATCGCGCGCACGGCCCCGGACGCCGTAAGCGTCTGGGGGTCGCAGGATCTCGAGGAGCGCGAGCGGTCGATCGTCGACTTCAGCGAGGGCCGGATCAAGTACTTGTCCACGAAGCCGGTGATCGCCGGGTCGGGCTGCAATTTCCAACGGCACTGCCACCGGGCCGTGTTCGTCGGAGTCGGGCACAAGTTCAAGGACTTCATCCAGGCGATCCACCGCCTACAGCGGTTCCAGCAGCCCCACCCGGTCCGCATCGACATCATCTACACCGAGGCCGAGGCGGCCATCCGGACCGACCTCGAGACGAAGTGGGCCAAGCACAACCTGACCGTCGCCCGGATGACCGACATCATCCGCGAGTACGGCCTCGCGCACGAGTCGATCGATGGCGGCCTGCGGCGCGCCATGGGTGTCGACCGTCAGGCCGTGACCGACGAGGGCTACGAGCTCGTGCTCAACGACTCCGTCATCGAGACCGCCGGCATGGAGACCGGCAGCGTCGACCTGATCGTCACGTCGATCCCGTTCTCGTCGCAGTACGAGTACTCGCCGTCCTTCAACGATTTCGGCCACAACGAGAGCAACGCCGCGTTCTGGCAGCAGATGGACTTCCTCACGCCCGAGCTCGTCCGGGTCCTGCAGCCCGGCCGCATCGCCGCCATCCACGTCAAGGACCGCATCGTGCCCGGTGGCCTCAACGGCCTCGGGTTTCGCACGCTGCATCCCTTCCACGCCGAGGCGCTCGAGCACTACACCGGCCACGGGCTCGCCTTCCTCGGGATGATCACGGTCGTCACCGACGTGGTTCGGGAGAACAACCAGACCTACCGGCTGGGGTACTCCGAGCAGTGCAAGGACGGCTCTCCGATGGGCGTCGGCGTCCCCGAGTACGTCCTGGTCCTGCGCAAGCCGCCGACCGACAGCAGCAACGGCTACGCCGACGCGCCGATCACCAAGGACAAGACCGACTACTCGCTCGGCCGGTGGCAGGTCGACGCGCACGGCTACTGGCGCTCCGACGGCGACCGGCTGCTCGCGCCCGAGGACCTCTTCGGGCTCACGCACCAGCAGATGTTCCGGCTCTTCCGCGACCACCACCTCGAGCACGTCTACGACTACGAGGCGCACGTCGCGCTCTGCGACCACCTCCGCGAGGAGGGCAAGCTGCCCGTCGACTTCATGCTGCTCCAGCCGCCGTCGTGGAGCCCGGACGTCTGGACCGACGTCGCCCGGATGCGGACCCTCAACACCGTCCAGGCGCAACGGGCCCGCGAGCAGCACCTCTGCCCGCTGCCGTTCGACATCGTCAAGCGGCTCATCGGCCGGTACTCCAACGAGGGCGACCTGGTCCTCGACCCGTTCGCCGGCCTCGGCACCGTCCCCCTCGAAGCCGTCCGCGCGGGCCGCCGCGGGATCGGCATCGAGCTCAACCCCGTCTACTTCCTCGACAGCGTCCGCCACCTCGAAGACGAGGCACGCAAGCACGCAATGCCCACCCTCTTCGACACCCTCGGGGCAGCAGCTTGAACGACGTCTTCGACCTGGCGAACATGCACCGCTCCTGCGAGTTCTGCACCGACGGTGAGCACTCCTACTGCGACAGCTGCGGCCACGCGACAACACTCCGACGCTGTCCCTTGTGCGGGTCGCTGACCTGTGAGATGGAGGCGATGGAGGTCGGCGACGCCCGCGAGGCGGCCGGCCTGCCACGGATCGAAGAGCAAGGGAGCCGCCCCCGCATGACCAAGCCACCCAGCAGCGCGGGTGGCCCTGAAGGCGGCCCGTGGCGTCCATGACGGGCAGGATGGAACTGCCGGGCGCGGACGGCGAGCGCGCGCTCTACGTCCGCGGACGCCAAGCGCTCGGCATCATGGTCGGCGGCCACGACCGGCAGGTGCTGCTCAACGCGCTAGAGACGCTTGCGCGCCTGCGTCGCCGCGGCTTCGGCGACCTGCTACGCGACGTTCAGGAGACATCTCACTGATGGCTCAGCCGAGGATCCGCACCATCAAACCGGAGACGTGGCAGGACGAGAAGGTCGGCCAGTTGTCGCGCGACGCCCGGCTGCTGTTCATCGGACTGATCACCATGGCCGACGACGAGGGTCGACTTCGCGCGATTCCGTCGCTGATTCTGGGCCACGTCTACCCCTACGACAGCGTCCCCGCGGCCAAACTGCAGCGCTGGCTGTGCGAAGTCGAAGCCTCCGGGCTCGGGAGCCGCTACGAAGTCGGCGGCGTCCCGTACTTCGCTCTGGCCGGCTGGCGCAAGCACCAGAAGATAAATCGGCCCAGCGCCAGCAAACTCCCCCCGCCGCCTCACGAACAAGTCACTGAGGATTCAGTGAATGATCCGGGAGACATCACGGAGGCCTCACCCCCTCGCGCGTGGGGGCGCGCAGGCGGATCGGATCGGATCGGATCGGATCGGATACCCCCCTCACCCCCGCAAGCGGGGGAGCGGCCGACCAAACCTTCTGGAAACAGGCAACGCGACCACGAGCGCTACGAGTCAGAGCTGACAGCGTGGGCCCCCCACCCCACCGACGGGCTCGACATCGACGACCAGTGGACCGAGACGCTGCGGCTCATCATCGACGCGAGCGACTACCCGGAGCGGGTGCAGCTGACATTCCGAGACGTTCACCCCCACCGCATCACCCCGGACGGGGTGCTCGTGCTCGGTATGCCATCGCTCAGTCACAGCGTGCTTGAGCGCTACGGCAAGTTCCTGGTCAGCGCCGCCCAGCGCGCCGGCCTGAACGCCACCGCCGTCGACGCCGTGCCGTGCGCCGGCGAGCTGCGGAGCGCCGCGTGACTCCAGACCTCCTCGCCGAGCTCGACGACGCCCTTGCCGACCTGGAGGACATTCGCACCGCCCTCGCCGAGCACGGCCCCGGCTACCTGCAGGCATGCCTGGAGGCGAACGCTCGCCGCCTGCGATCAAGCCCGCCGAGGCCGCCGCAGCTGTCGGCCACCGTGGCCCGGGCGCTTCGCGACATCGCTGACGACGCGGCCGTGCGCGCCGCCGCTCGCCGCCCCCTGGACCACCGCCATGCC
>CAXTBB010000009.1:15215-94997 GCA_964242305.1 uncultured Solirubrobacteraceae bacterium | reverse complement strand
CATGCCTGACCGGACCTGCCACAACCCCGACTGCGACACCGTCCTGGTCGGCCAGCGGCGTAAATGGTGCTCGGAGTGGTGCCGCAAGACGACGCTCTACGGCGGCGCGTGCAGTGACTGCGGCGCCCGGCTCGACGGCTCCAATGGGCGCGGTCCTCGCGCGCCCATCCGCTGCCGGGACTGCGCCCATTCCGCCGCCCGCACTTGGAGCCGAGAGCAGATCGTCGACCGGATCCGCGAATGGGACCGGCGATTCGGCCGTGCGCCCGCCGCCTCCGAATGGAACCGATCCCAGGCGCGCAAGTTCGGCTACCAGGACGTCCTCGACCTGCACGCACAAGAGCCCGGCCGGTGGCCACACAGCAGCACCGTCGCGGACTGTTTCGGTTCCTGGAACGCAGCGTTCGCCGCGGCCGGCGTCCAGTCGGCCTCGTGCCGAGTCGGTCGTCGTCGCCTTCCGATCAGCGAGGTCTCGCATGCCGCGTGAACAGGCCGACGCTCTCACCCGGGAGATCCGCCGCGTCGAACGCGCCTACGACCGCGCGCTCAAGCGGCCGCGCGGCGAGGGGCTCGCCGAGCTCGGCGCAGACCTGCACCGCCTCTACGCCCGCCAGCGTCACGCCGCCCAGCATGACCCGCAGCTGCAGCTGCCCACGACGACCGCCCGGAGCGGCCGGTGACGACGCTCGCCCAGGCGCTCGTCCGCGAGCTCGCCGACGCCCCGGAGGCTCTCGAAGAGCTACGGCAGCTGCTGGCGCCGCCCGTTGAGCGTCTGCTGACCTCCAAGCAGGCAGCAGACTTCCTCAACGTGCACGTCGAGACGCTGAACCGCGCACGGCGCGCCGGCCGCGTCGTCGGCGCCGAGCGCGTAGGCGCGAGCAAATGGGGCTACCGCCTGAGCGAACTCAAGATGCTGCCACCGCCGGAGCTGAGCATCGCGCCGACCGCCGGCCGCGGCGTCCGGCGCCCAGGGACCTCGGGCGCGACCGCCGCGATCCGTGGGAAGGCCGCGTGAGCCTGCACGCCGTCACCACACCCGCAGGCGCGCGACGGTGGGAGGTCCGCTGGCGCGAGGGCACAAAGCAGCGCTCCCGCCGATTCGACCTCAAGCGCGACGCCGGCGCCTGGGACGCCGAGGTCGCCCGCCGCCGGCAACTCGGCCCGATCGCCGTCCGCCAACTCACCGTCAAGGGCCCGACACTGGCCGACTGGATCGAGCAGCGCTGGGCGCCCGAGCACGGCACCACACTCGCCGTCAAGACCCGCGATCGCTACGCCAGCTCCTATGCCCTGCACGTCGAGCCCTACATCGGCCACCTCGCGCTGCAGGAGCTCACCGTCGGCCGGCTCCGCGAATGGCAGGCCGACCGGATCCGCGCCGGCGTGACCGTCGACGCGGTCGAGAAGGCCCGCACCGTCCTCTCCACGGTGTTGCGCCACGCCGCGGAGAGCGAGGTCATCCAGGCCAACCCGATGGGCCTCGTCCGCAAACCCAAGGCGCCTCACAAGGACGACGTGATCGCGCTCAGCCCCCGCGAGGTCGAGCAGATCCGGACGCTGCTGCGGCCCCGCGACGCGACGATCGTGAGCACCCTGGCCTACACCGGGATGCGGCCCGGGGAGCTGCGCGTCCTGCGGTGGGGCGACATCCGCGAGAACACCATCTTCCTGCAGCGCGCCGCCGACCCCGACGGCACCCCCAAAGCGACCAAGACCAAGCGCGGCCGCCGCGCGATCGACATGCTGCCCGCCGTCAAGGCCGACCTCGCCGCCTGGCGACGGCTGCAGCAGCCCGCCAACGGCCAGGTGCTCGTGTTCCCGGCCCAAGGCGGCCAGGCGCTCAGCGAGACGGGCTGGGGCGACTGGCGCTCGAAGGTCTGGATCCCCGCCCGCCGCCAGGTCGTCGATCACAACGCCGTGCCGTACGACCTCCGGCACTCCTGCGCGTCGCTGCTGCTCGCCGCCGGCCACACCGTCCACTACGTCGCCGGCCAGCTCGGACACGACGCGACCCTCACCTTCAACACGTACGGGCACATCATCGCCGAGTACCACGGCCGCGAGAAGATCGACGTCGACCACGAGATCGCCCACGCCCGCAAGGCCGCAGCCAGCTGGCTCCCCGCACAGCCGCGCCGCGCCGGAGGCCTCGGGTCTCGGCAGCGTGCCGTGCTCGCACTCGTCGCCGCCACCGAGCACGGCCGGACGTTCCCCGACTGGAACGACCGCCGCGGCGCCGTGCGACTCGCCGATCTCGGCCTCGTCGACCACACCAAGGGCACCGGGATCGCCCGCCACTTCGTCATCACCGACCGAGGCCTAGAAGCCCTCGAAGCCAGCATGTTGTCCGCTGGCGTTCGGTCTGAGTTCGCTCCCGACCAGGAAGGACCCGCATCATGAACCACCCAATTCCGCACTACGACTACAAGGGACGGCGACGGGACTCGAACCCGCGACCGCCGGGATCACAACCCGGAGCTCTACCAGCTGAGCTACGCCGTCCGCGCGGGTGCGGAGACTAGCGAGGGGGTCAGTCGAGGATGCGCCGGCGGCTGGGGGCCGGCGGGGGCGGCGGGGTGTCCGCGGAGGCGACGTCGTCGATGAACGGGTCGTGATCGACGGGCTGCAGGTTGCGGACGGTTTCGGTGACGGTCGGGGCGGTCATTCGTGGGCCTCTTTCTCACCCAACGCGCGAACCCCTCCCCGGCTTACGCGTATTGGCGGGCCGCGCGCACGGCGGCCGCACCGTACGTGCCTCCGAAGAGGACGGCGTGGACGAGCAGCGGGAGCAGCTGGAAGAGGGCGACGCGGTCGCGCCAGCCGTCGGCGAGCGGGGTGACCTCCTCGTAGGCGGAGAAGAACGCCTCCGACGGCGAGCCGAACAGCGCCAGCATCGCCAGGTCGATCTCGCGGTGCCCGCCGTACGCGGACGGGTCGATCAGCCACGGCCGCCCCTCGGGGCCGACCATCACGTTGCCGCTCCACAGGTCGCCGTGCAGGCGCGCCGGCGGTTCGGGCGGGCCGCACAGGTCCTCCAGCCGCGCGATCACGCGCTCGACCGGCGCGGGGTCGTCCAGCCGCGCCATCCGCAGCACTGGTTCGAGCCGCGCCTGCGCGTAGTAGGTCGGCCAGTCGGCGCAGTCGGGCTCGGGCACCTCGAGCGGGCCGATGAAGGTGCGCTCGGCGCCGAAGCGGTCGGCCCCCAATGCGTGCAGCTCGGCCAGCCCCCGCCCGAAGATCGCGTCGAAGTCCGCCACCCGCGACCCGGGCTCGACGCGCTCCATGACCAGCTCGGCGTCGCTGACCGAGATCACCTCGGGGACCCGCAGCGGCCCCTCGGCCAGCCACCGCATCCCGGCCGCCTGAGACGGCAGCAGCCCGGCCGGTCCCCCTCGCTTGACGAACGTCCTCAAAGGGTTGCGAGCAGCCCGCGGGCGCCGCGCTCGACCACGTCGAGCACGTGCTCGAAGCCGTCCTCGCCCCCGTAGTAGGGATCGGGGACGTCGAGGTCGCCGGCCGCGACCGCCTCCGCGTCGTAGGAGCGCAGGAGAACGACCCCCGAGGCCCCCAGCGCCCGCAGGTCGCGCTGGTTGGCGCGGTCCATCGCCACGATCAGGTCGTAGTCCTCGAAGTCCGCGCGCGTCACCTGCCGCGCGGACCCCGAGAGCGTGACGCCACGCCGCGCCGCCGCCTCCGTGGCGCGCTCGTCCGGCGGGTGACCGACGTGCCAGTCACCCGTGCCGGCGCTCTCGACCGCGATCTCGTCCTCCCGGCCGGCCTCGGCCACCAGGCGCTTCATCACCGCCTCAGCGGTGGGGGAGCGGCAGATGTTGCCGAGGCAGACGAAGAGAAGACGCACGGGGGCCCCGGCTCGGCCGGTGGCGGGCCTCGCCACCCCCGAAGATGTCGTCGCTACTGGGGTTCGACGTTGATGGCCTTCGGCCCCTTCGGCCCGTCCTCCGACTCGTAGGTCACCCGCGCGCCGTCCTCCAGCGTGCGGAAGCCGTTGGTCTGGATCGCGGAATGGTGGACGAAGAGGTCCTTGCCGCCCTCGTCCGGGGTGATGAAGCCGAAGCCCTTGTCATTGTTGAACCACTTGACGGTTCCCGTCGCCATCTTGATCTGCTCTTCCTCCAGTAGGGCGATGCCGAGTGGTCACCCGGCGCGCGACTTATACCAGGGATCCCGCCCGGAGCGGGGAAACTGAGCGCAAGCGATGGCCTTCGTCTATCTCCTGCGCTGCCGCGACGACAGCCTCTACTGCGGATGGACGACCGACCTGGACCTCCGCGTCGCCACCCATTCCGCCGGAAAGGGCGGCCGCTACACCCGCAGTCGCCTGCCGATCACGCTGGCCGCCGCCTGGGAGACGCCCGACCGCAGGACCGCCCGCAGCCTGGAGGCGCGGATCAAGCGCCGGGGGCGCGCAGGCAAGGAGGAGCTCCTCGCCGGCGCGCCGCTGCCCGGCGGGGCGGTCAGGCTCGCTTGATCAGGAACCGCAGCGAGCTCTTGACGCCGCCTGCGTTGGCGACCGTCGCCTTGACGGTGAGTCGCGCGCCCTTGCGCTTGAGCTTGCTGGCCGCCGTCTTGTTGAGGACGAGGGTCACGGTCGCGGTCGTTCCCACCGGGATGCTGAACGCCTTGGTCTTCGCGTAGTTGCGCAGCCCGAGCGTGCCCTTGCACGGGCCCGCGGCCGAGCACGCGACGGCCAGCTTGACCTTCTTGCCTCGGACCTTCGGCGCCGTCGACGGCTTGACCAGCGTGGCCAGGCCCGCCCCCGGGGCCGGCGCGGACCCCGAGGGGACCGGCGCCGGGTCGGTGGCGCCGTCCGGGGCGACGTAGTTCGGGTCGGGGTTGGGGTAGTTGGCCGCCCGCTCGGCGTCGGTGCGGCAGGTCCAGCGTGCGTCGGCCGCCGTCCCGATCGTCACGCGCATCAACAGCTCCTGATCCGAGACGGTCGACTTCGGCACGGTGTCTCCGACCTGGAAGGTGTCATGGCCCTCGGGCTGCTTGAAGAGCCCGTAGGCCGCGTCGGGCACGCGGCTGAACATCTGCACCGGGTAGCCGTTGGCGAAGAACTCGTCGGGATACCCGCCGTACGTCGGGTTGGTGGTGCTGTTGCCGAACCCGCCGGACGTGGCGATCGCGACGACGTCCCCCGGCTCGGCGCACATGCGCGCTGGGTAGTTCTGGAGCTTGAGGGTCGTGATCTGGTTGGGGTCGCCGCCGTAGGGGACCGGCATGTCGACGGTGGACACGAGCAGCTTCATCGTCCCGTCCGGCTGCGGGCGCAGGACCACGATGTGGAACTCGAAGGGCGGGTACTTGCCGCCGTAGGCGGCGTCGTTGGGCGGTCGCTGGACGATCCCCTTGAGCTCGACGAACTTGACCTCGCCCTGCTGGGGGACCTTGATGCCGGTGGTTCCGCCGGCGGCGGTGGGCCAGGCCGCCCAGTCGCGCGGGTGCGACTGGGTGAGGTTCGCGGTCCCCGTGAGATCGCTGCCATAGCGGATCTGCGCGGCCTGCGCAGGGGCGGCGAGGAGGAGGGCGAACAGCGTGGGCAGGAGCAGACGGCGGCGGGGCATCATCCAAATATCGGCTGGAGGCGCGCATTTCTTGCGGGCCAACCCGGTCAACAGACGAACGTCTCAGCGGCGGATCTTGAATCGCCGCGTGAAGCGCTTGCCCGCCGACGTGACGGCGACCGCCTTGATGGTCACCCGCCCCTTCCCGGCGCGGGCCGCCTTGCTCAGCTTGACCTTCACCGACCCCGTAGCGCCGGCGGCCAGCGTGAAGGCGGCCGTGCCGTAGGTCTTCCCCGCGCGCGACAGCGTCAGCGTCCCGGTGCAGGCGCCCGGGCCCAGGCAGCTGAGCGGCACCTTCACCTTCCCGCGGCGGACCGCGACGGCGTGCGCGGGCGCAGGGATGCTGACCGCCGCCGCGGGCGGCGCCGTCGTCGGGCCGGTGTCGGTCGGCGGGGGCGTCGACGTGGCCACGCGGCAGGTCGGCCGGGCGTCGGTGCCGGTCCCCACCGTCACCTGCATCAGCGCCTCGGCGGCGTCGTGGACGCTCGACGCCTCGCTCTCGCCGACCTGGAAGGTGTCGGCGGACTTGATCACGCCGTAGCTCGACGTCGCCACCCGGCTGAACATCTGGACGGGGACGCCCTCGGGGTACGTGGCCGGGTCATAGCCGCCGCTGGTGGCCAGCGCGACCACGTCACCCGGCAGCACGCACATGCGCTCGACGTTCTGCTGCAGGTCGACGGTGGTGGTCGCCTGCGGGTCGATGCCCACGAACCGGGAGGCCAGGTCGGCGCTGGCGACCATCAGCTGCAGCGTCCCGTCCGGCTGCGGGCGCAGCACGACGACGTGGAAGACGAACCCGGGCGGCACGGACGGCGCGAGCACGCTGCCCTTGAAGGCGACCTTGGCGACCTCGCCGGCCTGCGTGGCCGTGTAGCCACCGGCGCTGGCCGGCGTGGTGGCGGTCGGCCACGCGGCCCAGTCGCGCGGGTGGCTGTCGGTGAGGTCCGCGGGCGACGCGAGGCTGCTGCCGTAGGTGTACGTCGCCGCGCCGGCGGGCGCAGTGCCCGCGCACGCGAGCACGGCGGCGGCGAGGAGCAGGCGCGCTACTGGCACGTCGGCCGTGCGTCCTTCCCGGTCTTGATCCGCGCCTGCAGGAGCAGCTCCTTACCCTGGCGGGCGTGGCCCTTGACGACGTCGCCGTCCATGTCGCGACCGGCGCCGGTGACCGACTTGACCGCCGACCCGGCCACGTTGCCGAACATCTGGAACTCCGCGCCGTGCTCGTAGCCCGTTCCGAAGCCGCCCGACGTGCTCAACGCCACGTAGTCGCCCTTCTTGACGCAGATGCGCGCGGGCATCGCCTGCAGGTCGTACGCCGAGAGCCGGTTCTTGTCGCCGCCGAACGGCAGCGTCAGGTTGCCCGAGGTGACCGTGACCTTGACCTTGCCGCCGCCGACCGGGTGCAGCACCTGCACGTGCATGACGACGTCGGGCGGCTGCGGGCCGGTCGGGTTGATGCGGCCCTTGATGATGACCTCGCCGACCTCGCCCTTGACCGGCGACTTGACGCGTCCGCTCGCGAGCTTCGTGTTCCAGTAGACCGAGTCGACCGGCGCCGAGCGCTTGGCGCCGGCGTCCGCCTCGAGGTCGGACCCGATCACCTTCGTCCCCGCGTCCGCGGCGGGGACGGCGACGTTGAGCAGCAGGATCGCGACGAGCAGGCGACGCACGCCCGCGACCCTATGCCTCGCGCTCCACGATCGCAACCACACCCTGTCCGCCGGCGGCACAGATGGAAACGAGCGCCTTGCCACCGCCGCGCTCGGACAGCTCCTTGGCCGTGGTGGCGAGGATGCGCCCGCCCGTCGCCGCGAACGGGTGACCCGCGGCCAGCGAAGAGCCGTTGACGTTGAGCCTGCTCATGTCGATCTTGCCCAGGGTGGTGTCCAGGCCGAGGCGGTCGCGACAGAACGCCGGGCTCTCCCAGGCGGCGAGAGTGGTCAGCACCTGGCCCGCGAACGCCTCGTGGATCTCGTAGAGGTCGAAGTCCTGCAGGGTCAGCCCGGCGCGCTCGAGCATGCGCGGCACGGCGTAGGCGGGCGCCATCAGCAGGCCCTCGTCGCCGTGGACGTAGTCGACCGCCGCCGTCTCCGCGTGGGTCAGGTAGGCGAGCACGGGGACGTCGTGGGCCTTCGCCCAGGCCTCGCTGCCCAGCAGCACCAGCGCGGCGCCGTCGGTCAGCGGCGTCGAGTTGCCGGCCGTCATGGTCGCGCCGTTCTCGCGGTCGCCGAACACCGGCTTGAGCTTGGCCAGCTTCTCCGCGGTCGAGTCCGGGCGCAGGTTCTGGTCGCGCGTGACGCCCAGGAACGGCGTCATCAGGTCGTCGAAGAAGCCGCGGTCGTAGGCCTTGGCGAGGTGCTGGTGCGAGGCGGCGGCGAGCTCGTCCTGCGCCTCCCGGCTGATCTCCCAGTGCTTGGTGGTGACGGCCTGATGGTCGCCCATGGACAGCCCGGTGCGGGGCTCGGCGTTGCGCGGGATGGTCGGGACGATCTGGCCCGGGCGCAGGGAGCCGAGCAGCTTCACGCGGCCCGCCGCCGACTTGGTCCGGTTGGCCTCGAGCAGGATGCGGCGCAGGTCGTCGTTGACCTCGATCGGCGCGTCGGAGGTGGTGTCGACGCCGCCGGCGATGCCGACCTCGATCTCCCCCAGCTTGATCTTGTTGGCCACCGACAGCGCGGCCTGGATGCCGGTGTCGCAGGCCTGCTGGACGTCGTGGGCGGGGGACGCGTGGTCCAGGGCGGAGCCGAGCACGGCCTCCCGGGTGAGGTTGAAGTCGCGCGAGTGCTTGAGGACGGCGCCGGCCACGACCTCCCCCATGCGCTCGCCCTGCAGGCCGTAGCGGGCCACGAGCCCGTCCAGTGCAGCGGTGAGCATGTCCTGGTTGGACGCCTCGCTGTAGGGACCGTTGGACCGGGCGAAGGGAATGCGGTTGCCGCCGAGGATGGCGGCGCGCTGCGGAGCGTCACTCATAGTGGGAAACGGTACCGTCTCTGACTATGGCCGACCGATACCAGCAGTTCGTCGACTCCCCTCCCGGGCGCCTCCTCGCAGGCCAGCTCGGGCTGCCCAAGCCAGAGGAGCTGCGCCGCTACGAGCCCGGTCAGCCCCTGGTGGAGGGCGCCGCGCTGGTCGCCGGCGGGCCGCTGGCCAAGGTCGCCACGGACATCTTCAAGGCCGCCAAGGTCAAGGTCGTCCGGACCGTCGGCAAGGACGAGAAGGCGCGCTTCGGTGCCGTCGTGTTCGACGCCAGCGACCTGTCGAGCTCGACCGAGCTGCACGCGCTCTACGCGTTCTTCCACGAGGCCATCCGCCGCGTCGCGCCGTCAGGGCGCGTGATCGTCCTGGGGACGCCGCCCGAGCTGGCGCCGTCCCGTCCGGCCGCCGTGGCCCAGCGCGCGCTGGAGGGCTTCGTCCGGGCGGTCGCCAAGGAGGTCCGCGGCGGCGCCACGGCGCAGCTGATCTACGTCGCCCCGGACGCCGAGGCCAACCTGGCCGCCACCCTGCGCTTCGTCGCCTCGGCCAAGTCCGCCTACGTGGACGCGCAGGTCATCCGCATCGGCGCCGGCACGTCGACGGACCCCGAGGACTGGGAGTTCCCGCTCACCGGCCGCGTCGCCGTCGTCACCGGCGCCTCGCGCGGGATCGGCGAGTCGATCGCGGAGACGCTGGCCCGCGACGGCGCCCACGTCGTCGCCCTGGACATCCCCGCCGCTGGCGAGCAGCTCACCGCGGTCGCCAATCGCATCGGCGGCTCTGCGCTGCAGCTCGACATCACCGCCGCGGACGCGCCCGCACGGCTCGTCGAGTACCTCAAGGACCGCCACGGCGGCGGCTGCGACGTCATCGTCCACAACGCCGGCGTCACCCGCGACAAGACGCTCGGCCGCATGTCCGATGAGCAGTGGGACGGGCTGACGGCCGTCAACCTGACCGCCCCCGAGCGGCTGACGGACGCGCTGCTGAATTCCTCCCCGCCCACCCTGCGGCCCGGCGGCCGCGTGATCGGGGTCTCCTCGATCTCCGGCATCGCCGGCCAGCGCGGGCAGACCAACTACTCGACGTCCAAGGCTGGCGTGATCGGCTTCGTGGCCGCCTACGCGCCGGAGATGGCCGAGAGGGAGCTCACTGTCAACGCCGTCGCGCCCGGCTTCATCGAGACGCAGATGACCGGGGCGATGCCGTTCGCCACCCGCGAGGTCGGCCGCCGGCTGAACTCGCTCTCGCAGGGCGGGCTGCCGGTCGACGTCGCGGAGACGGTGGCCTGGCTGGCGTCGCCGGGGTCGGGTGGCGTCAACGGCAACGTGGTCCGCGTCTGCGGCCAGAGCCTGCTCGGCGCGTGATCGTTCAGTACGGTAAGGCCGCCGCCAAGCTCGTCCCCTTCGTGGGCGGCGGCGACGCGCTGCCCGAGGACGAGCTCACGGAGACGTTCACCGTCGACCGCGCGCGGCTGACGGCCTACCAGCGCGTGTGCGGCTTCCGCACGAGCGACGTCCTGCCGGCCACGTACCCGCACATGCTCGCCTTCCCGCTGAGTATGGACCTGATGACGCGGCTGTCGTTCCCGTTCGGGGTCATCGGGCTCGTCCACGTCGAGAACGAGATCGAGCAGGTCCGGCCGCTGCGCGCGGACGCGACGCTCGACGTGCGGGTGCGGACCGCTGACCTGCGTGACCACAAGAGCGGCCGGCAGTTCGACGTCGTCGCCTCGGCCGACGTCGAGGGCGACACGGTGTGGCGCTCGCGGTCGACCTACCTGCACCGGGAGAAGTCAGGCGGCGGGTCCTCTGAGAAGAAGGACCGCTCCGCCCCGCCCGAGCCGAGCGCGATCTGGGCCGTGCCGGGGGACCAGGGGCGCCGCTACGCCGGCGTGTCGGGGGACAGCAACCCCATCCACCTGCACCCGCTGACCGCGCGGCTGTTCGGCTTCCCCAAGCCGATCGCGCACGGGATGTGGGTCAAGGCCCGCTGCCTGGCCGCGCTGGAGGGCCATCTGCCCGACGCGTTCAGCGTCGACGTCCGCTTCAAGCTGCCCATGCCGCTGCCGGCCAAGGCCGCCTTCTCGACCGCCTCGGAGGGCGAGGGCCGGACCTTCGCCGTGCACGACGCGCGCTCGGGCAAACCGCACGTGTCGGGCACCGTCACCCCGGCGTAGGCTCCGCGCCGTGCGGCGCCACTACGCCTGGACCGTCCTCGGGCTGTGCTTCGTGGCGATCCTGTGCGCGCAGGGCGTGCGGCTGAGCTTCGGGGCGTTCGTGCGGCCGTGGGAGGAGGCGTTCGGGGTCTCGCGCGGGCAGGTGACGCTGGTCGGCTCGCTCAGCTTCCTGGTCTACGGCGGGTCGCAGCCGTTCGTGGGCGGGGTGGTCGACCGCTTCGGCATCCGGCGGACGCTGGTGGTCGCGACGCTCCTGGCGGCGGCCGGCGTGGCGCTGGCCGCGGCGGCGCAGAACGTCCTTCAACTGGCACTGGCCTACGGGGTCGTCGCGTCGCTGGGGTTCGGCGGGGCGTCGGGCGTGGCCGCGTCCGTCGCCGTCACCTACTGGTTCACCGTGCGGCGCGGCCTGGCCTTCGCGCTGGTAGAAGCCGGCTTCGGGGTCGGCCAGCTGCTGCTGGTCCCGGTCGCGCTGGTGCTGGTCGCCGGCATCGGGTGGCGGGCGACGCTGGTCGCCGCCGCGCTGCTGCTCGCGGTGATCGTCGCGCCGGTGCTGGCCCGCTGGCTGCGCGACCGGCCGGCCGACGTCGGCCTCGAGCCAATCGGCGGCGCGACTCAGGGGCCAGACCCCTCAGTCGCTCGGCCGACGGGCCCTGAGTCGCGCTCGACGCTGCTGCGCTCGCGCGGTTTCTGGGGCCTGGGCACCGCCTTCTTCGTGTGCGGGCTGACGACGACCGGCTTCGTCGACACCCACCTGATTCCGCTCGCCCAGGACCGCGGCATCGACCGCGCCACCACGGGGCTCGCCGTCGCGCTGCTGGCCGCCGCCAACGTGTCCGGCATCCTCGCGTCCGGGCCGCTGGCCGACCGCGTCGACAACCGCCTGCTGCTAGCCGGGCTCTACGGGACGCGCGGGCTCTCCTTCGTCGCCCTCTACGCCCTGGCCGGCCCGCAGGCGCTGATCGGCTTCGCGCTGCTGTTCGGCCTGGTCGACTTCTCCGTCGTCGCGCCGACCCAGTTCCTGGCCGCGCGCTACGTGGAGCCGCGCACGGTCGGGCTCGCGTTCGGCTGCCTCAACGGCATCCACCAGCTCGGGTCGGCGATCGGCGCGTGGCTGCCGGGCCTGGTCTACGACGCGTCCGGCTCCTACGACGGGGTCATGGTCGCCGCCGCGATCGTGCTCGCCCTGGCCACGCTGACCTGCCTCGCCCTCCCCCGCCCGCGCCGCGCGCCGACGGGCGCCGCGGCCCCGGCCACCGTCACCTGAGCGGCGGTTGGAAAGCCCGGGCGACGGGCAGGCCACAGGACATGATCGGATTCATCGTCGCGGGCCTCGTCATCGGGCTGCTCGCCAGGCTCCTGCTCCCCGGCCGCCAGAAGATCGGGCTGCTGTGGACCCTCGTGCTCGGGGTGGTCGGATCCGTCATCGGCGGGACGATCGCCAACCTCATCGGCTCCGGCGACATCATGGAGCTCAACGTCCTCGGCTTCGTCTTCGCGGTGATCGCCTCCGTCGTCCTGCTGTCCGCCGCCGAGCGCAGCGGTCTCGGCGCCGGCGGCTCGCACGGCCGCATCGCCCGCTAAGCGGCGCGGACCGGACGCAGCCGCGGGTCGCGGCGCATCAGGTGCTCCCAGTCGGCGGCCGTGAGGTGGGCCGGCTGGGTCTCCGCGAGGAAGCGGACGAGGGCGTCGGCCAGGCCGGCCGGGTCCTCCAGGTGCGGGAAGTGGCGCGCGTCGGGCAGCAGCTCGAAGCGCGAGCCGGCCGCCGCCGCGTGGGCGGCGCGGCCGTGGTCGACCGGGATCGTGTGGTCGCGGGCGCCCCAGACGATCAGGGTCGGGAAGTTGTCGAGCAGGTACAGCCGGTCGTTGGCGCTGACCTTCTGACCGCCCAGCCCGATCACGGCGCGCAGCGTCCACAGGAAGCCGCGCCGGGCCTCGGGGGTGTTCAGCGACGCGAGCGCGCGATGCGCAGCCTTCGCATAGACACTGGGGATCGCCCGCAGCGCGGCCAGGACCGGCCGGCTCGACGCCGCGCCGAGCAGGCCCTCGACGCCGGGCGCCGCCGCGACGCGCAGCGGCCAGGAGACCTCCCGGCCGAGGCCGCCGCTGGAGACCAGCGCCAGGCGCTCGACGCGCTCTGGGAACTGGTAGAAGAACTGCATCGCCACGCCGCCGCCGAGCGAGTGGCCGACGATCGTCGCGCGGTCGATGCCCAGGCCGGCGAGCAGGTCGCGGATGCCGGCCGCGTGGGCGCCCAGCGAGTAGTCGCCCATCGGCCCGGCCGACCCGCCGTGGCCGATCAGGTCGGGGGCGATCACCGTGTGGGTCTCCGCGAGCCGCTTCGCGACGGCGCGCCAGTGCCGGGAGGTGTTGAGCATCCCGTGGACGAGGACGACGGCAGGGCCCTCGCCGGCGATCCGGTAGCCGATCGCGCGGCCGTGCAGCACCGTCTCCTGCAGCGCGAACTCCATCAGGCCGCCAGCCAGGCGTCGACGAGGTGGCGCGCGATCGCGATCGGCGGCGGCAGCAGCAGCCACTCCTTCTCGTCGGCGCGGGCGGCCTCCGTCATCTCGTCGCGGGAGAACCAGCGCACGTCCTCGAGCTCGTCGTCGGTGGCGTCGGCCTCGCCGCCGGCGTAGTCGGCCTCGAAGCCGATCATCAGCTGGGCCGGGAACGGCCACGGTTGCGAGGCCCGGTAGCGGACGTCGCCGACCCGCACCCGCGCCTCCTCCCACACCTCGCGGGCGACGGCGGCCTCCAGCGGCTCGCCCGGCTCCACGAAGCCGGCCAGCGCCGAGTAGCGGCCGGGCGGCCACACCGCCTGGCGGCCGAGCAGGCAGCGGTCCCCGTCCACCACGAGCATGATGACCACCGCGTCCGTGCGCGGGTGGGCGACGTGGTCGTTCTCGCACGCGCGCGCGAAGCCGGCCTCGCGGGGGTGCAGCGGCGCGCCGCACACGCCGCAGAAGCGGTGCACGCGGTGCCAGTGCAGCATCGACTGCGCGTAGGCGAGCAGGCCGGCGTCGGCGGGCGCGAGCGCGCCGGAGGCCAGCCGCAGGTCCGACAGCTCCTCCCCGTCGGAGGCCTCCACCGCCCACACCGGTGCCGCGTCGGCGTCCACCCCGAGCAGCACGCCGTCGCGCCCGTCCAGCGCGACGTACGCGGGGGCGCCGTCCTCGAGCAGGACCCCGCGGCGCCCGATCACCACGGCCCGCGCCCGAGCGTCCGCGCGCGCTTCCGCCAGCCACGCCGCGTCCGTGCGCCGGCCGGCGACCCGGTCGAGCGTCCCACCCGCGAAGGTGATCGGGGTCGCCATCGCCGGCGAGCCTAGCCGCGCCCAGTGTTCAGAACACCCGAGACTCAGGGGACTGTCCCCACAGTCGCCAGTGTTCAGAACACCTCAGCCGCACATAGGCTCCGTGGGGTGACCGATCTGCCTCCGGGGACGCGGTTCGCCGGCTGCCGGATCGTCGGCGTTGCCGGGCGTGGGGGCATGGGCGTGGTGTACGCGGCGGTGGAGGAGCGGCTGGACCGGCCGGTGGCGCTGAAGCTGATCGCGCATCAGCACGCGGCGGACACGGAGTTCCGCCACCGCTTCGAGCGCGAGTCGCGGCTGGCGGCGTCGATCGACCATCCCAACGTCGTCCCCATCTACGCGGCCGGCGAGGAGGACGACCGCCCGTACCTGGTCATGCGACTGGTCCGCGGGACCGATCTGCAGAAGCTGCTCGGCGAGCGCGGAGCGCTGGACACGGCGCTCGCCACGCGACTGATCGCCCAGGTCGCGGCCGCGCTCGACGCCGCCCACGCGGCCGGGCTCGTGCACCGCGACGTCAAGCCGGCCAACGTCCTGCTCGACGACGACCACGTCTACCTGACCGATTTCGGCCTCACCCGCATGGCCGGCGCGGAGACGCAGCTGACCGAGACGGGCCGCTGGATGGGGACGGTCGACTTCGCCTCGCCCGAGCAGTTGCAGGCGGGCCGCACCGACGCCCGCTCGGACGTCTACGCGCTCGGCTGCGTCCTCTTCGCGGCGATCACCGGCCGGCCGCCGTTCGCGCGGGAGACGGTGCCCGCCTCCGTACACGCACACCTCTACGAGGACCTCCCGTCGACCGGCACGCCGCTCGACCGCGTCCTCGCCCGCGCGCTGGCCAAGGACCCCGACGACCGCTACCCGTCCGCGGGCGACCTCGGCCGCGCCGCCGTGGCCGCCGCGCGCGGGGAGCGCGTGACGGAGGAGGAGCGCACCGTCGCCACCGGTCCCGCCGCGCCCGACCCGGACGCTCACACGGTGATCCTCGGCCCGGCGCCCGCCGATCCGACGGTGGCCCTGCCTGCGTCGCCGCGGCTGGGAAGCCGGCGGCGCGGGATCGCCGTGCTGGCGGTCATCTCCGTCATCGGGCTGGCGGCGGTCGGCGCCATCGCCATCGCCGGCGCCGGCACCGATCCGCCGCCCGCGGTGGAGCCCGTCACCGATCCGGAGGTGCGCTCCGCCGTCGACGCGTTCAAGACCGCCTACGGGGACGAGGACACCGGGCGGCTG
This sequence comes from uncultured Solirubrobacteraceae bacterium, assembly GCA_964242305.1. Classification (GTDB taxonomy): domain Bacteria; phylum Actinomycetota; class Thermoleophilia; order Solirubrobacterales; family Solirubrobacteraceae; genus DATLGB01. The sequence continues at coordinate 79,711 of CAXTBB010000009.1, read as the reverse complement.
CGGCGCCTGCTCACCGCCGACGTGCAGCGCGCGCTCCCGGGTGGCGCGGTGCAGCGGGGGCGCCGGGCGGTCGTCGCCGAGTACGCCGCGCAGTTCAAGCGCATGCGCATCGAGAGCTACGACGTCTCCGACCTCGAGGTCAGCGCGGGGGGCGCGGGCCGCGCCGCCGGGACCTACGTGGTCCGCCGCCGCGGCGCGAAGCCGTTCGGCGGGACGTTCGTGCTCGGCGTCGTCAAGGAGCACGGGCGCGTGCGCATCGGGCTCATCGCCGCCACCCCGAGCTAACAGCTCTTCTGCACCAGCAGGGTGACGGTGGTGCCCACCCGGACCTTCGCGTCGGCGCCCGGCTCGGTCCCGCACACGCCGACGGTGCCGGGCAGGACGAAGTCGATCGGGTTGATGTTGCGCACCTCCGCCTTCAGGCCGAGGTCGCTGAGCTTGTCGGTGGCGTCGTCGGGGTCCAGCCCCTCGAGCTTCGGCACGACGACGGGCACGAGCCGGGTGATGCGGACGGCGGTGAACGCCGCCGGGTGCCGGGGTGCGGCGGCCTGCACGTCGATCACGTTGGCGCCGCCCGACAGCGACACCTCGGCGGTGAAGGACCCGCCGCGCACGGTGGCCTGCACCCCGTCCACGAGCACCCGCGCGCCCGCGGGGGCGACACGGCCGCTGACGGTGACCGACCGCGCCTCGACCTGCGCGAGGTCCTGCGGGCCGGTCAGCACCAGCCGGACGGGTGCGAGGGCCGGCGTGCGCTCCCGCTTCCCGCAGCCGGCGACGGTGGCGAGCGCCAGCAGGAGGAGACCGAGCGGCGCGCGACGCATCGCGCGCCAACGGTACTCAGACGGGCGCGCTCAGCGGCCCATGAAGAACAGCACGAGCGCGACTATGGCGAGCGCGAACAGGATCGGGTGGACGATGACGCCACCCGCGATGGCGATGATGAGCAGGACGACTCCGGCGATGAGCAGCATGCGGTCAGATGTACCCGGGCTGGCGGGCGTGAACCCATGGGGGCGCCGCCCCTCGAACAAACGTCGAACCGCGAAACTCAAGGAACGCCGGACAACGGGCGATGCGGTTCCTATGCACCTGCTCTGGGGTCCGGTTCGCCTTGCTCTGCTGATCGCCGCCATGGCCGCCGCGATCGTCGCCGTCCCGGCAACGTCGGGTGCGCAGGACGAAGTCCCGCAGTGCTCGGACGGCATCGACAACGACGGGGACGGGGCGATCGACGGCGCCGACGCCGGTTGCGCCGACGGCTCCGACGACGACGAGACGGACTCGATCTACGCGGGCATCAAGTTCATCACCGTCGCACTGCCGCTGGTGAGCGTGCAGGGCACGGTCGCACCCTCGGGCACCGTGAAGGTCTCCAAGATGGCCATCCGCGCCCAGCGCGGGTCGATCGTGAACGTCACCTGCGTGGGCAAGCACTGCCCCTTCAAGGTCCTCAACCGGACGATGCTCAACACCACGATGCGGCTGGCCAAGCTCGAGGGCAAGCTGCGGCCGCCGATGGTGCTGGAGCTGCGGATCGCCCGTCCGGGACAGCTGGGCAAGTTCGTCGGCTACAAGGTCCGTCGGCACAAGGCGCCGGCGCGCACCGACGCCTGCCTGGACCAGGCGACCGGCGCGATCAAGGGGTGCTTCGGATAATGAAGCGGACGGCGGACGGGCTCGTTCCCGTCCTTCTGGTCGTCGCCGTCGGCTTTCTCGTGATCCTCGGCGCCGGCGCGTTCAAGCAGCCCGGCTACCGGGGCGCCGACGGCGCCCAGGCGGAGCCGTCCGTCGTCGCGCCCACCCCGTCCCCCACCCCCCAGCCGACCCCGACCGCCACCCCCGCGGCCACGCCGAAGCCGAGGCACCGCGCCAAGCGCCACACGAAGGCCAGGCCGCGCCCGACCGTCCAACCACGCCCCGCCACCACGCCCGCGCCGGCGCGCACCGCCGCCCCCGTCCGCACCGCGGTGCCCGTGCAGCCCGCCGCGCCGGTTCGGACCGCCCCGCCCAAGCCGGCCGCGACCCCCGCGCCGACGGCGCCCCCCACCACGATCGACGACTCCGGATAGGCATTCGCTGGCGCCGGCTGCGTGTGCCCGGCGACGCGCAGCGCTCAACCTCGCAAGCTCGGAAGCTCAGGCCGTAAGGGTCGCTCAGGCGGCGATCAGCGGGCGCCTTACCAGTGGACGCCGCGCGTGACCTGGGCGAACGCGCGCCCGACGACGCCGGCCTCCTGCTCCTCCTCTTTGGACCCCTTGTCACCGCGCGCAGACTTCGAGTCCGGGAACAGGTGGTAGGCCTGGTTGCGGACCTGGTCCATCAGCCACGGGCTGATGGAGTCCGCGAAGGAGGCGATCGACCCGACGGGCGGTGACAGCCGGCGCGGCTTGAAGATGATCGCGTCAGCGACGATCGCGCCGGCGTCCTCCGGGGTCAGCGCCGGGAAGCGGTTGTAGAGCGTGGTCGGCGCGATCATCGGCGTCCGCACGAGCCCCATGTAGATCGTGGTGAAGCGGACGCCGTCGTCGTGGACCTCGCCCTGGAGCGCGTCGCAGAGCGTGTCCAGCGCCGCCTTGGAGGCGATGTAGGCGCCGAAGCGCGGGGTGCGGGTCGGCACGCCGATCGAGCTCAGGTTGATGACCTGGCCGGACTTGCGCTCGCGCATCCCCGGCAGGAACTTGAGGATGAGCCGGACGGGCGCGAAGTAGTTGAGCTGCATGGTGCGCTCGTAGTCGTGGAAGCGGTCGTAGGACAGCTCCACGGAGCGGCGGATGGAGCGGCCGGCGTTGTTGACGAGGATGTCGACCTGCCCGTGCTGGGCGAGGACCTGCTCGGCCATCGCGTCGATGGCGTCGTAGTCGGTCAGGTCGCAGGGATGCACGAACGACGTGCCGCCCAGGCCGTCGAGGTCCGCCTGGAGCGCCTCGAGCTTGTCCCGGCCGCGCGCGACGAGCAGGACCGTCCCGCCGGCGGCGGCGACCTGGCGGGCGGACTCCTCCCCGATCCCCGACGACGCGCCGGTGATCAGGACCGTCTTGCCGCGCACCGCCTTCTCGAGGGTGCGCGTCCCGTTGACCAGGCGGTCGACCGCGTTGAGCGGGTACAGCGGCCGGTAGCGCTGGCCCGACCCAATCGGCCGCGTGGCGGCGTCGAGCGGCCTGGTGACGGTCCGCCAAAGTCCGTGAACAGGGCCCGGAAGGGAAGGCATACCCGGCAAACTACATGGATGAGCGAGCTGCGGACGCAGGCGTCCTCCGGCCGCGACGCCCCGCGCACGACGGGCCGCGCCTGATCGATGCGATCAGGGCTCTCGCAGCTCGAGGGCACGGCGATCGCGTCGTAGAGGCCCGACAGCCCGGCCACCGCGCCGGCGACCCGCAGCCGCTCCTCGGTCACCCGCGCGTCCTCCCCGAACACGTGCAGGGTGACCGCCTCGGTCCGCTGCGTGCCGATCCAGCTGTCGTACACGCTCGGCCCGATCGCCAACGTCACGGCCACCACCTGCAGCGCGTGCGAGACGAGCATCAACCCTGACCCGTGGCGCCGGCTGAGCGGATGCCCGGCGCCCTCGATGAACAGCGGCAGACCGGCGCGGCGGAAGCGCCGCTGCGCCGCGCATGTGCGAAACCTAGAGAATGGCGGCCATGCAGACCCAGGTCGTCGGCCGGCGCGTCGTCGCCTTCCTCATCGACGCGGTCATCGTCGGCGCGATCGACGCCGCACTGCTCGCCGCGCTCGGGCACTCCAACCCGGGCCCGGGCGTCAACTACTCCGTCGAGGGTGCGCCGGCGCTCGCCTACTTCGCGCTCGTGCTCATCGTGAACGGCAGCTACCTCGGCGTCCTCCCGGGGGTCACCGGTGTCACGCTCGGCAAGCTGCTGCTCGGCCTGCGGCTGGTCGGGGAGGACGGCGCGCAGCCGCCCGGTGTGGCCCGCGGCATCGCGCGCTGGTTCCTGCTGCTGGCCGACGCGTTCCCCTACATCGTCCCGTGCCTGGTCGGCTTCGTGGTCGCCCTGGCGTCCAAGCGCAATCAGCGCATCGGCGACACGGTCGCCTCCACGCTGGTCATCCGTCGCGCTCCGCTTCCTCCAGCTGCCGGCCCAGCGGTCTGAGCAGCGCCCAGGCCACGAAGAAGATCCCCAGCGCGAGCATCCCCAGCCCGGCGATCAAGTTGATGCGCAGCCCCGCGGCCTTCGCCACCTCGGCCTTGGAGTCCAGGAGGCCGGTGATCGTGAGGATGATCCCGTAGACGATGAACAGGCCCGCGATGATGCGGCGCAGGTCGAACAGGTCCGCGGCGCGCTTCTCGTCTTGATCGGCCATGGCTAGAAGAACACCACCGTGAGGATCGCGGCGGCCCCGACCGCGACGCCGCCAAGCAGCGGCGGCGACTGCCACCACGCACCGCGATCGTCGTCGTCGGCGTCGCCGATGGACACCTTGCCCCAGACGAGCCCGTCGAGCTCGTCCTCGGGCTTGGGCTTCGTGAACAGCGTGATGAGGACCGCGAAGACGGCCACCGTGACGAACGCGCTGCCGGCGCCCCAGAAGCTCTCGTCGAGGTCGGAGCCGAAGGTGAAGACGTCGAGGAACTTGTAGCCGACGTACAGGAACAGGGCCACGGCCGTCCCGGCGACCAGGCTCCAGAGCCCGGCGGCGGGCGTCATCCGCTTCCAGAACATCCCGATGATGAAGGCGGCGAACAGGGGCGCGTTGAAGATCGAGAACAGCGCCTGCAGGTAGTTCTGCAGGTTGGAGTAGGTGGACGCGATCAGGGCGGTGGCGATCGCCACCACGATCCCGGCGACGGTCACGTAGCGCCCGATGCGGATGTAGTAGTCGTCCTCCCGGTCGGGCCTGACGTAGGGCTCGATGATGTCCGTCGTCACCACCGTGTTGAACGCCGACACGTTGGCGGCGACGCCGGCCATGAACGACGCCATCAGCCCGGTGAGCGCGATGCCGAGCATGCCGTTGGGCAGGTACTCGTTCATCAGCAGCGGGATCGCGTTGTTGTAGTCGAGGTTCGCGTCGCCGCCGCCGAGGCCCTTGATCTTCCAGAGGGCGATCATGCCCGGGATGACGACGACGGCCGGGATCAGCAGCTTCGGGTAGGCGGCGATCAGCGGCGTGCGCTGGGCGGCGCTCAGGTTCTTGGCGGACAGCGCCCGCTGGACCTCGACGAAGTTGGTCGTCCAGTAGCCGAAGGAGAGCACGAAGCCGAGGCCGAACACGATCCCGATCCAGGTCGCCCCGAGCGGGTTGTCGACGTGCCCGACCCCCGTCCCCTGGAACGCGTGCAGCCCGGCCTCGCCGAGCTTGGAGTCGCGGATCTTGTCCTTCAGGCCACCCCAGCCGCCCGCGTCGTGCAGACCGACGATGGTCAGCGGCAGCAGCGCCGCGATGATCACGAAGAACTGCAACACCTCGTTGTAGATGGCGCTGCTCAGCCCGCCGAGCGTGATGTAGGCGAGCACCACGACCGCGGCGACGAGGATGCCGGTGATGATCGCCCAGCCCAGCAGCAGCTTGAGCACGAGGGCGAGCGCGAACAGGTTGACGCCGGCGATCAGGACGGTGGCCACGGCGAAGGTGACGCTGTTGAACTTGTGCGCGCCGTCGGAGAAACGCAGCCGCAGGTACTCGGGCACCGAGCGGACCTTGGACCCGTATTAGAAGGGCATCATGACCAGGCCGAGGAAGACCATGGCCGGGACCGCGCCGATCCAGTAGTAGTGCACGGTGGCGACGCCGTACTGCGCGCCGTTGGCGCCGTTGCCGAGGATCTCGACGGCGCCCAGGTTGGCGGAGACGAACGCGAGGCCGGTGATCCAGGCCGGCAGCGAGCGGCCGCTGAGGAAGTAGTCCAGCGAGGACTTCACGTAGCGCTTGGCGACGAAGCCGACGCCCAGGACCGTGACGAAGTAGATCGCGACGATCGCGTAGTCGAGCGCGTCGACGTCCAGCCGGACGCTCACGTCACTCGTCGGTCCAGTCCAGGGTGCGCTGCACCGCCTTCTGCCAGCGGGCGAACTCACGCTCGCGCGTCTCGGACTCCATGTCGGGCTCCCACCGCTTGTCCTCTTCCCAGCGATCGCGCAGCTCGTCGCGGTCCTCCCAGAAGCCCTCGGCCAGACCGGCCGCATAGGCGGCGCCGAGGGCGGTCGTCTCCGTCACCTTGGGGCGGATGACGGGGACGTCGAGGACGTCGGCCTGGAACTGCATGAGCAGGTCGTTGGCGGTCATGCCGCCGTCCACGCGCAGCTCGGAGAACGGGACGTCGGCGGCCTCGTTGGCGGCGTCGACGACCTCCTTGGTCTGCCACGCGGCGGCCTCCAGCGCGGCGCGCGCGATGTGGCCGTCGGTGTTGTAGGCGGTCAGGCCCATGATCGCGCCGCGGGCGTCGTCGCGCCAGTAGGGGGCGAACAGGCCGGAGAAGGCGGGGACGAAGAAGACGCCGCCGTTGTCGTCGACCGTCTTGGCCAGCGTCTCGGAGTCCTCGGCGGAGTCGATGATCTTGAGGCGGTCGCGCAGCCACTGGATCAACGCGCCGGTCACCGCGATGGAGCCCTCCAGGACGTAGGTCGGCTTCTCGTCGCCGACCTGGTAGCCGACCGTCGTCAGCAGCTTCTCCGTGCGCACGATCTCCTCGCCCGTGTTGACGAGCAGGAAGGAGCCGGTGCCGTAGGTGTTCTTGGCGTCGCCCGTCTCGAAGGCGGTCTGCCCGAAGAGCGCCGCGTGCTGGTCGCCGAGGATGCCCGACACCGGCGTGCCCTTGTACTCGCCGTAGCGCTCGGAAGAGGACCGGATCTCCGGAAGCATCGACATGGGGATGCCGAGCAGCTCGCAGTGGTCCTCCTTCCACTCGAGCGTCTCCAGGTCCATCAGCAGGGTGCGGGACGCGTTGGTGACGTCGGTGAGGTGCTCGCCGGTCAGGTTCCAGAGCACCCAGGTGTCCATCGTCCCGAACAGCAGGTCGCCGTTCTCGGCCTTCTTGCGCGCGCCGTCGACGTTGTCGAGGATCCACTTGACCTTCGGGCCGGCGAAGTAGGTCGAGAGCGGCAGGCCGGTCGCCTCGCGCAGCTGGTCGGGGTCGCCCAGCTCGCGGACGATCTTGTCCGTGCGCGTGTCCTGCCAGACGATCGCGTTGTAGACGGGCTCGCCCGACTCCTTGTCCCAGACCACGGTCGTCTCGCGCTGGTTGGTGATGCCGAACGCGACCAGGTCGTCGGAGACGGAGCCGATGCACTTCTTGACGTTCTTGATGATCTCCATCGGGTCGTGCTCGACCCAGCCCGCCTGGGGGGTGATCTGCTCGTGCTCGCGCTGGTCGGTCTCGATGATCTTGCCGTCCTTGTCGAACACGATGCAGCGCGAGCTGGTCGTTCCCTGGTCGATTGCCGCGACGTACTCAGCCATCGTCGATCGCCGTCTGTCCTTTCTCCATCACATCGGGGTCGGGTTCCACGCCGCGCTTGACCAGCACGTTGCGGACGAGGAAGTCGTAGGCGTAGGCGCCGACGGCGCCGCCGATCAGCGGGCCGACGATCGGGACCCAGAAGTAGCCGCTGATCGGGCCGTAGTTGCCGGGGACGGCGTTGGCGCCCCAGCCGGCGATGCCCGCGAGGAGCCGGGGCCCGAGGTCGCGGGCCGGGTTGATGGCGTACCCGGCGTTGGCGCCGAAGGAGATGCCGATCGCGACCACGATGAAGCCGACGATGAGCGGCGCGAGGTTGCCCTTGACCGGCGCGTTGTACTCGTCCTTGACGGCGAGGATGAAGGCCACCAGGAAGGCGGTCCCGGCGACCTGGTCGAGCAGGGGGATCCACGGGTTCTTGAAGTACGGCGCGGGGGTCGTCCCGAAGATGCCGAAGGTGGCGGCGCCGTCCGCACTGGCCCGTTTGATGTGCTGCTTGGCCTCGTAGGCGGCGATCGCGTCGTGGTAGAGCAGGTAGATCAGCGCGGCGCCCAGGAAGGCGCCCACGAGCTGCGCAGCCCAGAACGCGAGGACGCGGCTCCAGGGGAAGTCGCGGCGCAGGGCCATGGCGAACGTCACCGCGGGATTGAGGTGCGCGCCGGTCACGCCGCCGGTGGCGTAGATCGCGAAGCAGACCGCGAGCCCCCACCCGAGGCAGATCAGCAGCCAGTCGCCGCTGGCCTGGAACGGCACCGTGCCGCGTCCGGACTGGTTGAGCGCGGCGACCGACATCGCCACCGAGCCGCAGCCGAAGGCGATCAGCAGGAAGGTGCCGAAGGCTTCGGCAACGAGGTCGCCGACGACGGTTCGCTGCCAGCGACCACTCTCCACGACACGCGTCCTAGCCTGCGAAGCGTGTCGGCAAACCGCGCTCGCCTGGGTCCCCGGCAACGACTGGCCAATCTCGAGCGCTTGCGCACGGAGACGTTCGACGTCGTCGTCATCGGCGGCGGGGTCGTGGGAACGGGCTGCGCGCTCGACGCCGCCTCGCGCGGGCTCGACGTCGCCCTGCTCGAGGCGCGCGACTTCGCGTCGGGGACGTCATCGCGCTCGTCCAAGCTCATCCACGGCGGGCTGCGCTACCTCGAGCAGCAGGAGTTCGGCCTCGTCCGCGAGGCGCTGCGGGAGCGGTCGCTGCTGCTCAACGTGCTCGCACCGCACCTGGTCCACCCCGTCCCGTTCCTGTGCCCGCTCACCCACCACGCGTGGGAGCGCGCCTACCTGGGCGCGGGCATGCTGCTCTACGACTCGCTGGGCGGCTACAAGGGCATGCACCGTCACCGCCACCTGACGCGGCGCGGCGCGCTGCGGATCGCACCGGCGCTGAAGCCCGACTCGCTGGTCGGTGCCGTCCAGTACTGGGACGCGCAGGTCGACGACGCCCGCCACACGATGGAGATCGCCCGCACCGCCGCGCGGCACGGCGCCGCCGTCGTCGCCAACTGCGAGGCGGTGGGCTTCCGCAACGAGGGCGGCCGGGTCGTCGGGCTCAGCGCACGCGACGCGGTGAGCGGCGAGGAGTTCGACGTCGACGCCCGCCAGGTCGTCAACGCGACGGGGGTGTGGACGGACGACATCCAGCACCTGATCGGCGAGCGCGGCAAGTTCCGCGTGCGCGCCTCCAAGGGCGTCCACCTCGTGGTCCCGCGCGATCGCCTGCAGCTCGACACGGGCCTGATCCTGCGCACCGAGTCCTCGGTCCTGTTCGTGATCCCGTGGGGCCGGCACTGGGTCATTGGCACGACGGACACCGGCTGGGAGCTCGACAAGCACCACCCGGCGGCGACGCGCAAGGACATCGACTACGTGCTCGAGCAGGTCAACCGCGTGCTCGTCTCCCCGCTGGAGCACGAGGACGTCGAGGGCGTCTACGCGGGCCTGCGGCCGCTGCTGGAGGGCGAGTCCGAGGAGAGCTCCCAGCTGTCGCGCGAGCACACCGTCGCCGTCCCCACGCCCGGCGTGGTGGCCGTCGCGGGCGGCAAGTACACGACCTACCGGGTCATGGCCAAGGACGCCATCGACACCGCCGCCCGCGGCCTCGACGCGAAGGTGCCCGAGTCGCCGACGGAGACGGTTGAGCTGCTCGGCGCGGTCGGGTACCACGCGCTGTGGAACCGCCGGCACCGGCTCGCCGACGAGAGCGGCCTGCACCTCGCGCGCATCGAGCATCTCCTGAATCGCTACGGCGCGCTGATCGACGATCTCTTCGCGCTGATCGCCGAGGATCCGTCGCTGGCCGAGCCGCTGCCGGGCGCGGAGGACTACCTGCGCGTCGAGATCCTCTACGCGGTGCTGTGCGAGGGCGCGCTGCACCTCGACGACGTGCTCGCCCGCCGCACCCGGATCTCCATCGAGACCTTCGACCGCGGCACCGAGTGCGCGCGGGCGGTCGCCGAGATGATGGCGCCGGTGCTGGGCTGGGACGACGAGCGCACGGAGAAGGAGGTCGAGCTCTACGAGGGTCGCGTCGACGCCGAGCGCCGCTCGCAGGAGCAGCCCGACGACGAGTCGGCCGACGAGATCCGCCGCTCCGTGCCCGACGCCTACACCGAGCTGACCGCCTCCTAGAGCTCGTCGGCGAAGGCCTCGGCGGTCCTGAGGGCGCGGGCGCTGGTGCTCGCGACGCCGAGTGCGACGATGGTCACGCCGCAGGCGACGATGATCCACCAGCCGGTGGTGACGGCGACGGCGCCGAGCACGGCCACGCCGAGGGTGACGCCGATCTGGCGGCTGGTGGACGCGATCGCGGCGGCGACGCCGGCCTGCGCGGGTGGCATCCCGGAGACGGCGGCGTTGGTGATGGGCGGGTTCATCGCCCCGAAGCCGAGGCCGAACAGCGCGTAGGTGAGGACGAGCTGTGCGGTCGGCGTGCCGGCGTCCTGCCCGGTCAGGAGCAGACCCGACGCGGTCAGCGCGAGCCCGCCCAGGCACAGGGAGGGCCGCGCGCCGAAGCGGCCGGTGACGCGCCCCGAGATCGGCGCGGCAAGGACGACCAGCGCTGCGAACGGCAGGAGGTGCACGCCGGTCTCCAGCGGCGACAGGTGGCGCTGCGTCTGCAGGTAGATCGTGGTCAGGAACAGGAAGCCACCGAAGGCGACGAACGCGCTGACGGCGATCAGGGTCGCGCCCGTGAACGGGACGCTGCGGAAGAAGCGCAGCTCGACCAGCGGGTCGGTGCGGCGCGGCTCGTAGGCGATCAGGCCGGCCAGCGCGAGGGCGGCGACGATCCCGAGGGCGGGCGTCTCGATGATCGCGTAGGTGGTGGCGAACAGGACGGTGAGCACGAGCGCCTGGCCGACCGGGTCCGGCCGGCGGGCGCGCGGGGCGCGCGACTCGGGCACGTAGCGGTGGGTCAGGGCCATGGCCGCGAGGCCGACCGGGACGGCGATCCAGAACACGCTGCGCCAGCCGATGCCCTCCGTCAGCGCCCCGCCGAGCACGGGGCCGACGGCCATGCTCGCGCCGACGACGCCGCCCCAGATGCCGATCGCCTGGGCGCGCTCGCGCGGGTCGTCGAAGACGTTGCGGATGATGGACATGGCGACCGGGTTAAGCATGGAGCCGCCGACCGCCTGCAGTGCCCGGAAGGCGATCAGGGTGTGCACCGTCGGGGCGATGCTGCACAGCAGCGTCCCCGCCGTGAAGAGGGCGAGGCCGAGCTTGAAGATGCGGGCGCGGCCGAGCCGGTCGGCGGTCGAGCCCGACAGCATCAGCAGGCTGGCGATCACGACCGTGTAGGCGTCGATCACCCACTGCAGCTCAGAGGTCGAGGCGTGCAGATCGGTGCGGATGGTCGGCAGCGCGACGTTGACGATCGTCGCGTCGAGCCCGACGATGAACAGGCTCATGCAGCAGATCGCAAGCACCAGGTAGCGGTGAGGAGTGGTGGTGGCCGTGATCGTGCCTGTCGCCATTCCCGTTCGACCATACTTCCGGGGGTGTCGGGAAGCGATTGGCTTCAGCTCGCGTCGATTCCCGTCTTCACGGGCGCCATCGGCTGGCTCATCAACTGGAGCGGCGTGCTGATGCTGTTCAACCCCGTCCGCTTCCACGGGGTGACGGTGCCGGGGATGCGGGAGCTGTCGACGCTGCTCCCGCGGCGGCTGCAGGAGATCCCCGGGATCATGCAGGGCGGCGTCGGCTGGCAGGGGATCGTCCCGGCGCGAGCGGCCAAGATGGGCTCGATCGCGGTCGACAAGGCGATCGCCAAGCTCGGGACGCCGGCCGAGTTCTACCAGGAGCTCGAGCCGGAGAAGATCGCCGAGCACATCGTGGTCATGTTCCAGCCCGAGGTCCCGGCGATGGTCGACGACATCATGCGCCGCGAGCAGCCGGAGATGTGGTCGCGCGTCCCGCCGCGGGTCAAGCAGGCCGTCTACACCCGCGTCCAGCAGCAGCTGCCGGGCATCGTCCGCCAGATCACGGACGAGATCGGCGTCCACATCGACCAGCTGCTGGACCCGAAGATCATGGTCATCGACCATTTCCAGCGCAACCCGGCGCTGGTCAACAAGATCTTCCGCGACTTCGGCCAGCGCGAGCTCGACCTGATGGTCAACTTCGGCTTCCTGTTCGGCTTCCTGCTCGGCATCCCCGTGGCGATCATCGACCACTCGTTTCACCAGGCCTGGCTGCTGCCGATCATGGGCGTCCTGGTCGGCTGGACGACGAACCTGCTCGGGATGCAGCTGATCTTCGAGCCGCCCGAGCCGCGCTACGTCTTCGGCGTCAAGGTCCAGGGGCTGTTCCTGCGCCGCCAGGACGAGGCCGCGGAGGTCTACGCGCAGACGATCGCCGACGATGTCATCACGCTTGAGAACATCGGCGACTTCCTGCTCGAGGGACCGCGCGGGGACCGGACCAAGCAGATGATCGAGACGGCGCTGCAGCCGGCGATCGACGGCGCGCTCGGACCGGCGCGGGCCGCCGTCCGCGTGGCGATGGGCGCACGCGACTACGACAGCGTGCGCGGCGCGGTGGCCGTGGAGGCGGCCGGCCACACCCTGGCGCCGTTCCGCGACCCGGAGTTCTCGCGCCAGCAGAGCGAGCGCATCCGCACCCTGATCGCCGCCCGCACCAAGGAGCTGCCGCCCGCGGACTTCGTGGAGATGATGCGCTCCGCGATCAAGGAGGACGAGTGGATGCTCTATTTCCACGGCGCCGTCATGGGCCTGGCCGGCGGCTTCCTGCACCTCGCGATCTTCGGGGCGTCGTGAGCGAGGGGGACGGGGATCTCCGCGGCGTGGCGGCGCTCGCGGCGCTGGCCGCCCTGCGCACCGGCGAGTGGGCCGCCAAGACCTATGTCGACGGGACCAAGCGGCTGCTCGACGCCGCCGTCCACCCCGACCGCGCGCCCGAGCTGGTCAACGACGTCCGCCGCGGGATCCGCGACGCCGCCCGCGAGCTGACCGGCGTGGAGGACATCGAGGAGCGCGTCGCCGCCATCGTCCCCGACCAGGTCGCCGAGCGGTGGCCGGAGCTGCCCGAGCGCGCCGTCGCCAACGGACGGCCGGAGCCGACGACGTTGAGCGAGCGCGGAGACGACCTCCTGCGCCGGTCCTCCGACGTCCGCTACGAGGAGGACTCCCACCCCGCCTACGACCGCATCCTCTCCGAGCTCGCGCCCGACGAGGGCCGCATCCTGCGCCTGCTGCTGCTGTCCGGCCCGCAGCCGTCCGTCGACGTGCGGACGGGCGGCCCGATCGGCATGGTCTCCTCGCGGCTGATCGCGCCGGGCCTGAACATGATCGGCGCCCGCGCCGGCTGCCGCTACGTCGACCGCGTCCCCCAGTACCTCAACAACCTCTTCCGCCTCGGCCTGGTCTGGTTCTCGCGCGAGACCCTGCGCGACCCGCTTCCCTACCAGGTCGTCGAGGCGCAGCCGGAGGTGATCGCGGCGATGAAGTCGGTGCGGATGGCCAAGCTCGTCCGGCGCTCCATCCACCTGACCCCGTTCGGCGAGGACTTCTGCCGCGTCGCGCTGAACCTGGGCCGCGGCGTCGACCTCGCCGAGCTGCCGCCCCACGCCGACGCGGAGGCGATGGAGACCAAGGCCGTCCCGGACTCACGTCCCCGCGTCGACTAGACGATCGCGGAGGCCGGAGGCGCGGGCGATCGGGCGGGCGATGGCGGCGCGGACCGCGTCTTCGGTGCCGGTCAGGACGAGCCGATCCTGGGCGCGGGTGGCGGCGGTGTAGAGCAGCTCGCGGGTGAGGATGCGGGAGGCGGGCTCGGGCAGGACGACGGCGGCGGTGCGGAACTGGGAGCCCTGCGCCTTGTGGACGGTCATCGCGTAGGCGGTGTCGATGGCGCTGAGGCGGCCGGGGCTGACGGTGACGCCGCGCTCGAAGACGGCGAGACGGCGCTCGTCCTCTTCGACCATGACGCCGGAGTCGCCGTTGTAGAGGCCGAGGTCGTAGTCGTTGGCGGTGACGAGCAGGGGGCGGCCGGGATAGAAGCGGTCGCGGGCATCGACGCCGAGCCAGCCCTCGATGCGCTCCGTCCACGCGGCGACCTCGCGGCGGTGGGCGCAGAGGATGCGGAAGCCGGACAGGGCGGCGAGCGCCGCGGCGGCGCCGGGGGCGGCGCGCACCGCGCGGGCGGCCGCCAGCGCCTCCCCGCGCAACACCGCTGGGGCGCTCGCCGGCGCGACGGCGCTGCCCGGCGCGACCGCGCTCGCCGGCGCGGCCTCGTCGGGGAGCCAGACGACGTCCTCATGGCCGGCCTCGAGGACCGCCATGGCCGCGTCGGCGTCCCCCGCGCGGATGGCCTCGGCCAGCGAGGCGATGGCGCCGCCGTGGCGGTGGACGCGCTCGAGGACGACGGTACCGCCGATGCCGGCGCCGACGACGTCGCCGAGCACGGCGCCGGCCTCGACGGACGCGAGCTGGCCGGGGTCGCCGACGAGGATGAGGCGGGCGTCGGGGCGGATCGCCTCGACCAGGCGCGCCATCATCGACAGGGACACCATCGAGGTCTCGTCGACGATGACGACGTCGTGCGGGAGGCGCTGGCCGCGGTGATGGCGGAAGCGGCTGCGGTTGCCGGGCTGCCAGCCGAGCAGGCGATGGAGGGTCGAGGCGCGCAGGCCGAGGACGCGCTCGCGGACCGCCTCGGCGACATCGAGGTCCTCGGCCGCCTCGGCGATCGCCTCCTGCAACCGCGAGGCGGCCTTCGCAGTCGGGGCGGCCAGCGCGATCAGGGGATCGCCGCCCTGCTCGAACAGCAGCGCCGTGATGCGGGCGACGGTGGTGGTCTTGCCCGTCCCCGGCCCACCCGCGACGATGGCGAGCCGGTTGCGGACGGCGGCCTCGGCGGCGAGCGCCTGACGGCCGTCGTCCTCCCCGCCGGCGAACAGGCGCCGGACGCCGTCGGCGAGGCGGGGCTCGTCGGCGGGCAGCGACTCGACGAGCTCGCGCAGGTCCGTCGCCACCCGGCGCTCCTCCTGCCAGTAGCGGTCGAGGTAGAGCCGGCTGCCCTCCAGGCGCAGCGGCCCGTCGGAGACCATCCGCGACACGGCCACGCGGTCGACCCAGTCCTCGCCCGGCCAGGGCAGGCTGGCGAGGTCGACCGGCTCCTCGTCGCCGTAGGGCTCGACGGTGGCGCGGGTCCGGATGTCGGCGAGGTCGACGTGGACGTGGCCGACGCGCGGCGCGCGGACGGCCAGCGCGGCGGCGAGGCGGACGGCGTCGTCGCCTTCTTCGAGCAGGTCGCCGATCCGCCCGGCGACGTGGACGTCGGCCGCCGTGAGCACGCCGGCGGCGTTGAAGTCGGCCAGCAGCCCGGTGGCGCCGAGCGCGCGACGGACGGAGAACGGGTCAGCCGTCGAGCGCATCGCTCACCTCCTCGACGAGCGCGCGCGACGGCGTCCAGGCGAACACGCCCGCGCCGGCCGAGGCGCCGTCCATCCCGCGCAGGAACAGGTAGCCGACGCCGGCGATCGTCGCGCCGGGCGATCGCCAGCGCAGGTACCGATGCAGGGCGACCGTGTAGAGGAGCGCCTGCAGGCCGTAGTGGCGGTGGTGCATCTCGGCCTCCAGCGCGGCCGGCGTGAAGGACGACAGCCCGTTGGTCTTGTAGTCGAACACGGCGAAGGTCCCGTCCGGCAGGCGGGCGACGAGGTCGAGCGAGCCCGTGAGGAACCCGCGCAGCTCGGCCGCGCCAAGCTCCGCCAGCCGGGCGCCGTAGGGGTCGCCGTGACGGTCGAGGATCGCGGCGAGCCGCGTGACCGTCACCGCGGCGGCGCGCGGCGCGCCCGCGGCGGCGGCGTCGCCGCCGGCGAGCGGGAGCTCGAAGGCGAGCTCGTCGAGGCGGTCGGCGGGCGCGAGGTCGGCGAGGCGGACGCCGAACGGCGCGCCGAGCGGCGTGGCCAGCGCCGCCTCCAGGCCCGGCCCGGCGCCCAGCGCCGTCACCTCGGCGCCGAACGACGGCGCCGTGAAGTCGAGGCGCTCGAGCTCGGCGTGGACGGCCGTCCCCACGCGCAGCCCCACCGGCACGTCCGCCCAGAGCCCGCCCGTCGCGCCGCTCTCGGGCTCGTCCTCCACGCCCGCTGCCTCCGGTTCCGACGCCACCGCGGCCTCGTGCGCGACGGCGGTCAACGCGCTGTAGGACGTGCGCCGCCAGCTGGTATCGAGGTGGCGGTCGAAGCGGGCGGCGGCGAGCTCCCCGAACGGCTCCTCCGGCGGCGCCCACGGCTCCCCCGCCGCCAGCGCGCGCTCGAGCGAGATGCACCCCGCCGGCGCCTTGGCCTTGAGGTCGCGCAGGATCGGCGTCGCCTCATGGTCGCGCGGCGGCGCGTCGAGCCCGTCGGGGATCGCGCCGGCGGCGTCCCGGCCGAACACGAGCCGCCCCAGCGCGCTGTTGCGCGCGTCGAAGGTCGGGCACCACCACACCACCGCCTGGTGGCGCGCGCGGGTGAGCGCGACGTAGAGCAGCCGCAGGTCCTCCCCCCGCTCCTCGCGCAGCCAGCGCCGGCGGTGGTCCTCGTAGCCGGGGCCTTCGAGGGAGACGTCGAGCACGCGGTCGCCGTCGTCGTCGTGGCAGACGACCGGTCCCTGCTTATCGTCCGAGAACCCCCGGTCCCACAGGTAGGGCAGGTAGACGACGCCGAACTCGAGGCCCTTGGCCCGGTGAACGGTCAGCACCTGCACGGCCTTCGCGTCCGACTCGAGCCGGCGGGTGCGGTCCTCGTCGGCGGTGTCCTGCTCGGCTTCGGCGACGCGCCGGCGCAGCCACGCGGTCAGCGCGGTCGGGCCGAGCCCGTCCTGGGTGGCCACGCCGTGCAGCAGCTGAGCGACGTGGCGGACGTCGGTGAGGCGCCGCTCGCCGCCGGACTCGGCCAGGACGCGCGCCGGCAGGCCCTGCTCGAGCGTGATCGTCTCCGCCAGCGCCGCCACCCCGCGCAGGCGCAGCACGCGCGCCCAGCCGTGCAGGGTGTCGTGGACGCGCTCCCACGCGCGGTCGTCGGCGGCGGCCACGCGGGCGGCGTCCCAGCCCAGGAAGCAGGTCAGCGCCGCGGCGTGCGCGCGGACGGCGTGCGACGGGCGCTCGAGCGCCTCCAGCAACCGCAGCCACTCGCCGGCGGCGTCCTCGCCGAACACGCTGCCCGCCCCCGTGACGACGGCGGGGACGCGCTTGCGCTCCAGCGCCTCGCGGACCTCCTTGGCACGGAAGCGGTTGGGGACGAGGACGGCGATGTCGGCCGGCGCGATCGGCCGGTCCTCGATCCGCGCGGCCGAGCCGAGCAGCGTGGCGATGTCCCCCGCGACGTCGGCGGCCACCGTCTCGCGCGCGACGAACGCCCGCGCCCAGTCCTGCCGGGTCAGGCCGCCCGGCGGCAGGTCCTGGGTGAGCGCCATGCGGAGGCGCAGCGGCGCGGTGACCGGCGCGCCCGTCAGCCGCGCCCCGGTGTGCTTGGCGGTGACGGGCAGGTAGGCGATGTCCGGATGGCCGAGCGTGGCGCCGTCGAAGAGCGCGTCGTAGGCGTCGATGAGCGGCTGATCGGCGCGGAAGTTCGTCGTCAGCTCGCGCCGCTCGCGGTCACCCGCCGCCTTCAGGTACGCGTACACGTCGCCGCCGCGGAAGGCGTAGATGGCCTGCTTGGGATCGCCGATCAGCACGAGCGTCTTGCCGGCGGCGGCGAAGCCCGTGCGCATGATCTCCCACTGCACGAGGTCCGTGTCCTGGAACTCGTCGATGAGGACGACGTCGTAGCGCGCGTGCAGCAGCGCGACGGCCTCCGGCCGGTCGCGCAGCGCGTCGCGCAGGCGGACGATCAGGTCGTCGAAGGTGAGCACGTTCATCCGGCGCTTGCGGGCGTCGAGCTCGCGCACCGTCCAAGTGGCGGTGCGGCGGCGCTTCTCGGGCAGCCCGGGCGGGGCGCCGGCGACCTCCGTGGCCGGGTTGCCGGCGGCGAAGCGGGCGATCTCGCGCGCGTCGGCGTAGGTCGGCCGCGACCCCGGGTCGCCGCCTGACAAGCGCCAGACGTACAGGTCGTCGACGACCTCCGCCCGCAGGTCGCGGAGGTCGTCGGCGAAGGTGTAGTCGCGCTCGAGGTCGCCCGCGATCCCGAGCCCGGCCAGCACCTCCTCGCAGAACGCGTGCGTGGTGGCGATGGTGGCCGTGTCGAAGGTGGCCAGGGCGCGGGCGACGTTGGCCCGCGCGGCGGGGTCCTCCAGGTACGGCAGCACCGGGTCGTCGGCCGGCTCGCCGCGCAGCGCGGAGGCCAGGCGCTCGCGCACCCGCTCGCGCAGCTCGCTGGTGGCCATGCGCGTGAAGGAGACCAGCAGCAGCTTCTCGAGCGGGACGCCGGCGGCGACGTAGCGCACCGCCAGGCCGGCGATCGTGTACGTCTTGCCGGTCCCGGCGCTCGCCTCCAGCACCGTCACGCCGCTGGGCAGCTCCGCCCCGCCGAGGTCGAACGCGCGCGTCACGCCTTCACCTCCCGTGTGAGGAGCGGGTCCCACAGCTGGTGGGCGAGTGCCTCGTAGTCGGGCATCGCCTTGAGCTGCGCGTAGCTGAGCTCCCCGCCGAAGGCGCGCTGGTACTCGATCTCGCGGTTCTCGCGCGGGTTGTCGAAGGTCGACGTCCACTCCTTGTCGGCAGCCGGATGCCCGGCGTCGGCCAGCGCCGCCGACGTCTTGCAGGGCAGCGGCAGCGCCTCGCGCATCCCCCGCTCGTACAACGCCACGAGCGCGGCCAGGTCATGAAGCGCTCCGGCGGGGTCGAGCGGGGCGATCGTCCGCACGGTCGCCTGCCGGCCGCGGCGCCCGACCGTCCGCGCCACCCACGCCGTCCCGGGGTCGGACACGGTCAGCGCCAGCAGCCGCACCCAGGCGTGGATGCGGTGCTTGGCGGCCAGGTTGGAGTAGACGACGGTGCGCACGGTCGTCCCGCAGACGTCGGGCACGGTCCCGCGCAGCGGCCGCCCGTCTGGGAGCGTGAGCCGCACCTCCACCGAACGCGCGGGCTCGTCGCCCGCCTCGGCCACAATCGCCTCCACGCGCGGGGCGATGTCCTCGAGCAGCGGCTCGGCCAGCGCGCCGGGCGGGAGGACGCCGCGGCGCTGCTCAGCCGCCCGCGCCTCGGCGGGCCCGACGCCGGCCAGCCGCGCGCGCAGCAGCCGGTCCCCGATCCCCCACTGCTCGAGATGGTCGAGCTCGATCGACAGCCCGTCGGCGACCTCCTCGTTGAAGTCGCGCACCTCGACGCCGAGCCGGCGGCGCAGGAACCTGCGCACGGGGTGGTCGGCGAAGCGCACCAGCTCCTCCAGCTCGATCACCGGCTCGTGCAGCGCCGGCAGGCGGTCGGGCAGCAGCGGCGGGCGCGCGCGGCGCGGCCCCCGCAGTGCGCGGGCGCCGGCCAGCATCGTGGCGTCGAAGGAGCGCGGCGCCTCCGCGCTGAAGTTGCCGGGGTCGAACGGCTGCAGCGGGTGCCGGGTGACCACTCCGGCTCCCGCGACGTCGATCAGCTCCCCGAGCGGCACGGCGGGCGGGCGCACCGCGTTGGTGCGCTCGTCGTTGCCCGTGTAGGTGATGACGAGGCGCTCGCGCGCGGCCAGCACGGCGTCCAGGAGCAGCTGGCGGTCCTCCGAGCGCGGGTCGCGCTCCCCGATGCGCGGGTCGGCCAGCATCAGGTCGTCCCCGTCGCGCGGCGCCTTGCGAGGGAAGCTCTCCTCGTCCAGGCCGAGCAGGCAGACGATCCGGTGCGGGACGGAGCGCATCGGCACCAGCGTGCAGACGGTCAGATGCCCGGTGCGGAAGTTCGCGCGGGTGGGCGAGCCGGCGAGGCGGTCGGCCAGCAACGCGCGCACCTCCGGCAGCGCCAGCGGCTGCGTCTCGTCGCCGGCGTGGTCGACCAGGTCGTCGAGGATGCGCTGCAGCTGCGCGCGCTGCCAGGCGTCGCGCGGCGCCGTCGCCGCGAAGCGGTCCGCCGCCTCGGCCAGCGCGACCGCCCACGCCGCCGGCGGCTTGGCCACCGAGAACGCGTCCACGGTCGCCTCCAGCCGGGCGATCAGCTCGGTGAACGCGCCGGCCAGCTCGATGGAGGTGCTGTCGACGTCGTCGAGCGGCAACACCCCGTGCAGCAGCCGGCGGTCGTCCTCGGTCATCGTCACGCCGGCCAGCAGCCGGTCGACCCCGAAGCGCCACGTCCCCGTGCTCGTCCCGTCCACGCGGTACGGCGCGCGGTGCTGGCGGTCCAGGCCCCAGCGGGTCCCGGTCGCGGCGATCCACTCCTGCAACCGGACGAGCGCGTCGTCGTCGAAGCGGAAGCGGCGCCGCACCGGCTCGCGGTCGGCGAGGTCGAGCACCTCGCTGGCGGTCACCCGCGCCGACGCGAGCTCCAGCAGCGCGGCGAGGACGCCCAGCACGGGGTTGGTCTGGCGCAGGCTGCGGTCGGCGAGGCGGACGCGCAGGTCGACGCGCCCGTCCGCCCGCTCCGCCGCGTCGCCGGTTCCGCCAGTGCCGGTTGCCGCCGCCGAAGGCGAGGACGGAGCGAAGGTCGCCCCGATCAGCGGCGCGAACGCCTCCACGTCGGGACACATGACGATGATGTCGCGCGGCTCGAGCGTCTCGTCACTCGCGAGCAGGCGCAGGACGACGTCGTGGAGGACCTCGACCTGGCGGGCGCGGCCGTGGCAGGCGTGGACCTCGACGCTGCCGTCGGCGACTGCGGGCGACGGCAGCCGGGCGGCGCGGATGTCGGCCTGGATCGAGGCGAGCTGGGTGCCCGCCGCATGCTCGACCGGATGATGATGGTCTTCGTGCGGGACGGCCTGCACGACCAGCTGCAGCTCGCGGACGTCGCGCCCCCACGACGCCAGCAGCGGATGCGGCGGGGCGAGATCGGGCGGGACGTCGGCACGCGCGACCGACGAGCCTGACCGGCTTGTCGCGATCGCGTCCCACTGCGCCGGTGAGGGGTGCAGCAGCAGGAGGTGGACGTCGCGGTGCGTGGCCAGCGCGGCCAGCACGTCGCGGTGCCCCGCCGGCAGGCGGGTGAGGCCGAACAGGCTCAGGCGCGCGGGCAGGGCGCTCGCGCCCGCGTCCTCGGTCAGCCGGGCGGTCGCCGCCGCGAGCCGCTCCGCCGGGCTGTCGGTCCCGATCCGCGCGCGCAGGTGCCGCCACAGCTCGGCCTGCCACCCGTCGTCCTCACCTGAAGCCCAGCCGCGCACGGTGTCCGGCCGGTGCAGCGCGTAGCGGTCGAACAGCTCCGCGAGGTGCCGGACGATGCTCAACCGCCGGTGGTGCTTGACCTCGTCGCCCGTGTCGGTCCCGAGGTAGCCGGCCAGGCGGGCCAGCCACGGCTCGGCGAGGTTCGCCTCCACCGTCTCCAGCAGCGTCCAGGCCGAGCGCTCCGGACGCCAGGGATCGGCGTCCGGATCCACCTCGCAGGCCGCCGCCACCGCGTCGACCACGATGCGGTGCGGCGACGGGAACTCGACGTTCGCGCACACGCCGAAGCGCATCGAGAGCGTCTGCGCGAGCCACCGCTCGACCCCGCGACTGGGCACCGCGACCAGCTCGGGCGCGAACGGGTCCGCCGGTGGCACGGCGAGCAGGTCGCCGAGTGCGGCGACCAATCCGTCGGCCCGTTCGGCGCGGTGGACGTGGAGCACGCACCTAGGGTCGCAGCGCGCCCGGCGATCCTGACAACCGGCGGCCGTAGGCCAGCCAGTACAGGATCGCGGCGACGACGATCGCGGCCGTGATGGCGACGTCGCTGACCTTCTGGTACTTCACCGCCACGGCGACGCCGACCAGCGCGACCACCGGCGGCAGCGGCCACAGCGGCATGCGGAACGGTCGATCCTCCGTGGCCGCCCGCCGGCGGCTGACGATCGCCGACACCGCGATCAGCGCGTAGACGGTCGCGATGATGACGCTGGTGAAGGTGATCAGCTCCGTCAGCGACGTGAAGAAGCACAGCACCTCGCAGCCGACGAGGAGCAGCGCGAAGGCGCCCTTCGGGACGCCGTTGCCGTTGCGCGAACGCAGGAAGGCGGCGACGCGCGCCGGCCACAGGTCGTCGCGTCCGGAGGCGAAGTAGATCCGCGCGTAGCCGAGGTTGGCGCTCAGGCCGGTGTCGAACATCGCGACCACAACCCCGGCGAGCAGGATCTTCGAGCCGCCGGACCCGGCGACGTCGGAGGCGATGTCCGCCAGCGGGCTGTCCGCGCTCGCGATCGCGTGGAGGTCGCCGATCGCCAGCGTGGCCGTGATCACGGCGACGATCTCGATGACGATCGCCGCGGCGGCCGCCACGATCACCGCCCGCGGGAGCGTCCGGCGCGCGTCCTCGGTCTCCTCGGCGAAGTACAGGGGCCAGTCGTAGCCGTTGAACGCGAACAGGGCCAGCGCGATCCCCGACAGGACGCCGCTGAACGGGACGTCCCCGCCGCCGGACGCCACGGGGTGCGTCACGAAGGCGAAGCCGTGCTCGGCGTTGACGGCCGTCGCGACGATGAAGGCGAAGATCACGACCAACTCGACGATCAGCATCACCGTCGCGACCAGGCTCGACGACCCGAGGCGCTCCAGTGACAGCACGGTGACCACCGCCATCATCACCATCGCGGCGACCTTGATCGGCACGACGTCGACGAGCGAGTGCAGGTAGGTCGCCGACGCGACCAGGATGGCGGCGGTGGAGATCACGCCGAGGGCCAGGAAGAGGCCGAGGACGACGAACCCGGCGCCGCGGCCGAGCGCCTCGCGGACGATCGTGTACGCGCCGCCGGCGCCGCTGTGCACCGACCCCAACTCGGCGTACGCGAAGGCCATGCTGATCGCGATCACGGCGGCGAGCAGGAACGCGTAGACGATCCCCGTGCCGGACGCCTCGAGCCCGCCGCCGTAGACCAGGAACACCGATGTCGTCGGCGAGATCGCGGCGAGCGCGATGGCGAGGACCCGGCTCCCCTTCAGCGAGGTCTCGAGCGTCGCGTCGCTCATGCCGCCGGGGTCTCCCTGCGGCGCGGACGGCAAACGGGTCTAGGGGCGCTTGAGCTTCGCGAAGTTCTTCGTGACCACCTCGAGGCCGAGCTTGCCCGCCTTCCCCGTCAGGCGGACCCGCAGCTTGACCTTCTTACCGCGCTTGAGCGCGCGGAACACGCGCTTGCGCACGATCGGCTTGACGACCCGCTTGCTTCCGGGCTTGACCGCGAAGCGGCGGCTGGCCACGAAGCGCGTCTTGCCCTTCAGCGTGGTGACCAGGCGGAACCGGCCCTTGCAGACCGCCGGCGCCCCCTTCGGGCACGAGATGCGGAAGCTGATCCGCCGGTGCTTGTCCGGCCGCAGTCGCAGGCCGGTGAAGCGCAGCTTGACCTTGCCGTTGGCCTGCGATCCCGCGGGCGGCCCGATCTGCGACGGCGCATCGGCTTCGCAGACGTCGGCGGTGACGACCTGCCCACGGTCGATGGTCAGCGCGATCGTCTTGTAGACCTTGCCCGCGGTGTCCTCGCAGGTCAGCGTGTAGGACTCCTTGGTGCCGGTGGTCACCGTCCGCTCCACGGACGCCTTCTCCACCTTGATCGTGTAGCCGCCCGCCAGCGCCGCGTAGTTGGTGACCCGGACCACGTACGCGCCCGGCTCGGCGTCCGTGAGCGAGACGACCTCGTCCGTGCCCGGGGGATTCCCGGACGTACCGAGCGACTTGCCGTCCTTGAGCACGGCGATGTCGAAGTCGTCCGTCGGGACGTCCGCGGTCAGGGTCACGGTCAGCCGGTCGGCCTTGGCCGGGAGCGTGAACGGCTTGTCGGTGTCCGACCCCGGCGTGCCGGTGTCGCCGTCGATGGTGGTCACCGTCGTCGGTGTCCCGACCTTCTCGAACACGGCGCCGCCGTTGACGAACGGCCGCGTCGACTGCCCGATGTGCCACTCGAACGTGCCACTGGCCGGGACCGTCGTCTTCGCGTCGAGCGTGTCGTCGAGCGTGATCGGGTCCTGCACGCCGGTCGGGCAGACCTGCTCCGGCGCCGCCTGGACGTTGAGCACCGGCTCGACGCCCATCGGGCAGTACTTGCTGGTCTTGGTCTGGAACTTCTTGGTCAGGTGCAGGATGCGACCGGCCGGGGCCTTGCCCTTCAGGATCGCGTGGTCGGCCGGGTTGTCGGCCGCCTCCGCCGCGAGCAGCAGCGCCTCCTGGACGCCGCCGCGGTTCTTGGCGTGGTCGTTGTCGCCCGTCCACTCCTTGATCACCGAGTCCGCGTAGGGACCGTGGAACGGCCCGGTCTCGGTGCCCAGCTCGTACGTGTAGCCGTAGCCGCCGGTGGCCGCGTAGGTGTCGTCCTCCGTCGTCCCGGCGGTGTCGTAGAGCTGCCAGGAGAACTGCGAGGTGTAGCCCGCCGCGTTGCCCATCGCGTCGCCGAGCGCCTTCATGCGCGGCTCGTCGGGCGCGAGGCCGAGCTGCGCCAGGCCAGGCGGGCGCAGCACCAGGCCGGCCACCGTGTGCAGCGTGATCAGCGTGGTGACCTCGTGGGTGCGGACGTAGTTGAAGACCGCCTGCGTCTCCGGCTCCGAGCGAGGCGCCGGCCCGTGGAAGCTCTGGGAGGTGACGTCGGGCGAGCCGCCGGGGCCGCCCCACAGGTTGCCGTAGTTGCGGTTGACGTCGACGCCGTACTGCGACTCGCACGGCTGCGTCGGGTTGGCGCCGACGCCGTCGCAGTTCTTGCGGCGGTAGGCGCCGAAGCCGCCGGGCGGGGCCACGGCCTCGACCAGCTGTCCGTAGTCGCCGAGGCCGAACGTGTCCGACGGGGAGAAGGCGTTGCGCGAGACGACGAAGCCGTCGGGGTTGATCAGCGGGACGATGACGACGCGCTCCGTGGCCAGGAGCTTGGCGATGCGCGCGTCGTCCTTGCTCTTGACGAGCTTGTAGGCGAGCTCCATGGCCGCCTCGCCGGCCGGCCACTCACGTGCGTGGTGGACGCCCATGACGAAGTAGACGGGCCGGCCGTCGGTGCCGTCGACGTCGTTGGCGATCTCGACGCCGCTGATGTCGCGGCCCTGGAAGGACTTGCCGAGGGTGACCGGGCGGACGAGGCCGGGGTGCGTGTCGACGAGCTGCTTGAGCTCCGTGCCGTAGTCCTCGTAGGTGCGGTACTCCGTGCGACCGGAGGGCAGCGCGCTGTCGGCGCGCGCGGCGGTGGCGTCGGCCCGCAGGCTGCGCAGGTCGCGCCGGAACAGGTTGCGGGTGACGATGCGGAAGCCGAGCCCGGTCCGGCGCAGGGCGGCCAGCTGCCTCTTGCCGGTGACGAGGATGTCGGCGCGGTGGGCGCTCTGACGGTGGGTGGTGTCGAAGCCGAGCGCCTCGAGCCGGGCCACGTCGGCCTGCCGGCCGATGCGCACGCGCGCCACGCGCGTCGCCCCCTGCGCCTTGGCGGGCTTGGCGTCCACCAGGTGGAACGCGACCCGCGCGCGGCCGGTCGCCCCCGGGCGCCGGCAGGCGACCGCGGTGATGCGCTCGCCGGCGCTCACCCACGCCTGGACGACCTCGTCGCCCCCGAAGCCCTGCGACGCGCCCAGGCTGCGCCCGCTCGCCCGCAGCGCCAGATCCCAGTCACCGCTGCCCCGCAGCGTCGTGGTCAGATAGCCGGCCATCGGGACGCGGTAGGTCGTGGTGCCGCCCTCGTTGTCCGCGGTCACGCACCCGGTGCCGGCCGTGACGGGCGCCGCCACCGAGCGGGTCACGGCGGGCAGCGTGCCCGCCCCGCGCGCGGCCGGCGCGAGGGCCGCGAGCAGGACTAGGACAACAGGCACGGGAATTCTACGCATCAGATAAAGGTAGGCGGGTTTCCAGTGCGTTGGCTTGGCCCCCTGGCTAAACCCCTGCCGATCCGGGTGCGATCTGGTCGACGCGGGCGATGAGCCGGTCGACGACGGCGAAGCGGGTGTGGAGCTCGGCCGCGGTGGGGGTCAGCTCGTAGTCGTGGTGGTGGCAGGCGTCGGAGAGGACGGCGTAGGTGAAGGCGGTGTCGCCGGCAAGCTCGGCGTCGTTGAGGTAGGCGCGCAGGCTGATGAGCTGCGCGCGGACGCTGGCCCGCTCGAGGCCGGGGGCGCGCGTGCGCCAGAGCTGGTCGAGCGCCTGCTCGAGCGCGCGGCGGGCGCACAGGGCGGCGGCGCGGGGCCATAAGCCGACGAGGCCGGCGGACGCGGGCCGGTCGACCAGCGCGCGCGCCTCGGCCAGCAGGACGGCGGGCCTCACGGCAGCGTGGCGAGGTCGCGGGCGAGGCGCTCGACGGCACGCAGGTCGACGGGCACGGTCTCGTGGACGCCGGCGTTGGCGGCCTTGACCGCGTCGCCGGCGGCCGCGCCGAAGCGGTTGTTGACCGAGCGCAGCACGTCGCCGCTGCGGTCGGCGTCGTCGAACAGCGCCAGCGCGACGTGCCGGTAGAGCGTCGTCGTGGCGTCGAGGACCGTGTCGATGTCGGCGTGGGCCTCCCCGCGGGCGAGCCGGCGCCGGCGGACGACCAGGGTGCAGGCGGCTTCGAGGGCGTGGCGGCACAGTCCGGGGACGACGCGGTCGACGACCGGGCGGGGGACGTGCTCGCTGAGCTGGAGCGCGCGGGCGTCCTCGAGATAGCGCTCGACGGGGTCCAGGCCGGCGCGGATCCCGACCACCGATCGAGGCTGGCGGGTCACCTCGAGCACGGTGGCGTCGAGGCCGAGCCGGCGGGTGGCCTCGGTCAGCCGCGCGTCGTGGGTGAAGACGATCACCTGCCTGCGGTCAGACGCGCGCGCGAGTGCGCGCGCGAGGCCGTCGACCTTGGCCGGGTCCATCGACTGGACGGGATCGTCGATGACGGCGAAGCGGAACGGGCTCTCGGGCAGCGCGGCGCGCGGGAGGAAGACGGAGACCGCCAGCGCGTGTAGCTCGCCCTGGCTCATCACGCCGATCGCGGACGCCTGCGACTCGTCCACGCGGACGTCGATCTCTGCCCGCCGGCTGGTCCCCGACCTGTGCAGCCGGAAGCCCTCCAGGCTGACGTTGGACTCCTGGCGCAGCAGGGCCCAGTTCGCCCGGGCGGCGTCGGCGATCGGGTCCAGGCGCTCGTCACGCAGCTCGGCGGCCGCCGTCTTCACCCAGTCCTCGGCGGTCTTGAGGTCCGCGCGGGCGGCGTCGGCCGCCGCGGCGGCGCGGGCGACCGGCAGCCAGGCGACCAGGCGGCGGGCGACCGGGCGCCAGGCGTCCTCGCGATGGTCGAGCTCGACCTGGGCGCGGGCGGCCAGCGCCGCGGCGGCCTCGCGCAGCCGGCCCACCGTCTCCCGCAGCCGGGCCACCGAGGACGGGTCGTCCAGCACGTCGCGCTCGGCACGCCAGCGGTCCCAGGCGATCTCCACGTCGGCCGGGTCCAGCCCCAGCTCGCGGGCGGCGGTGACCGGCGCGGGCGGCGTCGGGGGGAGCAGGTCGGTCACCCGGCGGCGGGCCGCCGCCTCGGCCTGGCGGGCCAGCTCGGCGGCGGCCGCGTCCTGGTCCAGGCGGGTGATCTCGCGCACGGTGCGCGACTGCCAGTCGGCGTCCAGCGCGCCGGCGGTCCCGCACACCGGGCAGTCGGCCGAGTCGTGGTGCTGGTGGTGCTCGAGGGCGGCGCTGAGCAGGCGGCTGACGCTCTCGGCACGGCCGGCGTCCGTGTCGCGGACCGCATCGAGTGCCGTGCGAGCGGCGGCCAGCGCGTCGAGGCGCTGCTCCAGCGTGCCCTCGTCGACGACGGACAGGCTCGTGAGCGCGCGCAGCACGGACAGGTCGCCCGTCGCGTCGGTGCCCTCGACGGCGGCCGCGACGGCGTCGAGGTCGGGCACGCTGCCCGCCAGCACGCCGGCGACCGCCGCGGCGCGCGGGTCCTCTAGATCCGCGAGCAGCGGCGCGATCGCGGCCGCCTCCTGCTTGCCCGCCTTGACCTGCTTGTCGCGGGACAGCCGGGCCTGGCGCAGGGTGTCGGCCAGCGCGTCGACGTCGTCGAGGCCGAGGATGGCCGACAGCGCGTCGTACATGTGCTTCTGCTCGTCGAACATCGAGCCGAGCTCGTCGAAGCTCAGGAACGGGCGGTAGCGCGACAGGGCGGCCGTCCAGCCGAGGCCGTCGAGCGACGTCGGCGTCCCGTCCCCAGCGGTGACCTCGCAGTTGCCTGGCGCGAAGAGCGTGCCGTGCGGCCACGCCCGCCGCAGCCGCGTCGCCCCCGGCTCCCCCTCCACCTGCAGCCGGGCCTCGAGCACCGTGTCCCCGTCGAAGTGAAGGTTCTGCCAGCCCTCCGACCACACCTTGGTGCGCTCCGCCCAGCGCGAGTTCGCGCCCGTCATGAGCAGCTCGAGGCCCTCGGCGAAGGAGGACTTGCCCGACCCGTTGCGGCCGACGACGATGGTCAGGCCGGGCCCCGCGGTGAGCGGCAGCTCGACCGCCCGCCCGACCCCGCGGAAGCCCTGGACGGTCACGGCGGCGAGGTAGACGCCGCGGTCGCGCTCGGCGAGGGCGAGCTGGGGATCGGACGCGACGCGGTCGGGGGCGTCGCCGCCGATCGCGCGCTCGAGCTCGGCCGCGCCGCCGCACGCGGCGAGGACGAGATCCGCCGCGTCTTCGCCGATGTCACTGGCCGCGAGCCGGTCGACGATGATCTGCTCGAGCACGGCGTCCATCCGGCTGGCACTATGGCGGAATGCCTGTCGAGTTCGTGGACGTCCCCGCCGGCGAGGGGACCGCCGATGCCTACCTGGCCCGCCCGGACGGTGACGGGGACCATCCCGGCGTCCTCTTCGCCATGGACGCGATCGGGCTGCGGCCGCGGATCGCCGAGATGGTCGAGCGGATCGCCGCCGAGGGCTACGTCGTGCTCGCCCCCAACCTCTTCCACCGCGCCGGCCGGGCGCCCGTGCTGGCGCTGCCCGACCTCTCCGACCCCGACAACCGGAGCGCGTTCATGAAGGAGGTCATGCCGCTCGTCGGGTCGCTGACCGGTGCGGTGACCGCCGCCGACGGCCGCGCCTACCGCGACTTCCTGGCGACGCTCGCCCCCGGCCCGATCGCGATCACCGGCTACTGCATGGGCGCGCGCTTCGCCTTCCGGGTCGGTGCCGACGCCGGTGAGGGGGTCGCGGCGGTGGCCGGCTTCCACGGTGGCGGCCTGGTCACCGAGGACGCCGACAGCCCGCACCTGCGCGCCGCCGATGTCCGCGCCGAGGTCCTCTTCGGGCACGCCAAGGAGGACCGCAGCATGACCCCGGAGCAGATCGCCACGCTCGACGCGGCGCTCGACGCCGCCGGCGTCCGCCACACCACGGACGTCTACGACGCCCTGCACGGCTACACGATGTCGGACACCGCGGTCTACGACGAGGCCGCCGCCGAGCGGCACTTCCGCGAGCTGTTCGCGCTGCTCGACCGGACGCTCTAGGCGCGCTCGAGGCCGGCGACGGCGGGCGCCTGGTCCGCCTCGCGCTGCCCCGGCAGCGACCACGCCAGCGCGGCGGCGGCCAGGCAGAGGAGGGCGCCGACGACGAACGTCGCGCGGTACGCGCTCGCCGGCGGCGGCCCGGAGCCGTCCCCGAACGCGCGCAGCATGGTGACGGCGAGGCCGCTGCCGATGGAGAAGCCGACGTAGCGGGTCACCTGGTAGAAGCTCATCGCGCTGCTCGTCTCGTTCGGGGGGACGGAGCCGACGATCAGCCCCGGCATGGCCGCGAAGGTGAAGCCGAGGCCGAGGCCGACGACGCCCATCGTCACGAACGCCTCCCACAGGGCGTCGCCCGTCGCGGCGAAGAAGAGCATCCCCACCGCGATGCTGGCCGCGCCCGCGGGGATGGTCGCCCGCGCCCCGATCCGCCCGCGCACCGCGGGCAGCAGGCGGCTGGAGAGCGACGAGGCCGCCGACAGCGGGACGAGGGTGAGGCCGGCCACGAACACGGACTCGCCCAGCGCGCCGGGGAGCTGGACGAACTGGGTCATGATCGAGATGCCGAGGTACATGGCCACGCCGAGGACGAGGCCGGTCACGTTGGCGATGACGACCGCGGGCCGGCGGACCAGGCGCAGCTCGACCAGCGGCGCCTCGACGCGCAGCTCGGTGCGCGTCCACGCCGTCAGCAGGACGGCGGCGCCCGCCAGCAGCCCGAGCGTCGTGGGGCTGCCCCACCCCAGGTCGGGGCCCTTTTCGAGGGCGATCAACAGGGCGACGAGGCCGCCGCCGATCAGGACCGCGCCGGCGACGTCGAGCGGCGCGCGCGGGGCCGGCCGCTCCGGCGGCGGGACGAAGACGACGGCGGCGACGAAGGCGGCGGCGCTGGCGATCGCGCCGAACCAGAACGCGGCGGCCGCGTCGAAGTGCTCGGCGATGAAGCCGGTGATCGGATAGCCGAGGCCGACGCCGACGGCGGCGATCACGGACAGCGCGGCGATCGCCCGCGCCGCCGCGGCGGGCGCGAGCCGGTCGCGCGCCGACGCCATGGTCAGCGGCATCAACGCCAGGCCGAGGCCCTGCAGCGCCCGTCCCGCCACCAGGACCGGGAGCGACGTCGCCAGCGCGGCCACCGCGCCGCCCGCGGTGACCGTGGCCAGGCAGGCGAGCAGGACGGTGCGCCGGTGCGGGCCGTCGCCGAGGCGGCCGACGACCGGGGACGCGACCGCGCCGACCAGCAGCGTCACCGTCAGGGACCACTGGGTCGCGCTCAGACTGGCGTGCAGGTCGCGAGCGATCGTGGGGATCAGCGGCGCGCCGAGCGAGCTGATCACGGACACGACCAGGCCGATCCCGAGCAGGGCGGGAACGAAGAGGCGATCGCGCATTGATCTACAGGTTACCTGAACAGTTCGCCTGTCGAAGATCGGGCATACTCCCGGCGATGTCCCCGCCCGTCCCCGAGCTGGCCACGGAGCTGCGCGAGACCCTGATCCGGGTGGTGCGGCGGATGCGCGCCGAGCCCGGCCCCTCCATCGGCCGGATGGCGATCCTCGCGCGCCTGGACCGGACGGAGCGGGCCAGCATCAGCGACCTGGCCACCGCCGAGCGCATGCGCCCGCAGTCGATGGCGCAGGCCGTCCGCGACCTCGAGCAGGCCGGCCTCACCTCCCGCCGCCCCGACCCCGACGACGGCCGGCGCGTCCTCATCGAGCTCACCGCGAACGGGCGCGAGACCCTCCGGGCCACGCGAGAGAGCCGCGACACCTGGCTCACCGAGGTGCTGGAGCGCGACTTCGACGCCGCGGAGCGCGCCCGGCTGGCCGAGGCGCTGGCGCTGCTCGGCCGGATCGCCGAGTCGTGAGCCGGCGCGGGATCTTCGTCGCCCCCTTTGGGGAGCTGGCCGAGGCGCGCGTGTGCGCGGACCTGGCCGCCGAGGCGGAGGCGGCCGGCTGGGACGGCGTCTTCCTGTGGGACCACGTCGCCTACCGCGAGCCGGTGCGCGCGATCGCCGACCCGTGGGTCTGCCTCGCCGCCATCGCGATGGTCACCGAGCGGGTGACCATCGGGCCGCTGGTCACGCCGCTGCCGCGGCGCCGGCCGCACCAGCTGGCGCGGGAGACGGTGACGCTGGACCGGCTGAGCGGCGGGCGGCTCGTGCTCGGCGTCGGGATCGGCAGCGAGAACACGGAGGAGTTCGTCCCGGAGCGCTTCGGCGAGGAGGGCGACATGCGCGCGCGGGCGCGGCTGCTCGACGACGGTCTCGACGCCCTGCGCTCCTACTGGGACGGGGCGTTCGAGCCCGGGCCGGTCGGGCGCATCCCGGTCTGGGTCGCCGCCCGCTACCCGAACCGCCGGCCGCTGCGGCGCGCCGCACGCCACGACGGGCTCTTCCCCATCGACCTCCCCGGCCCGGACGCGCTGCGCGAGCTGGTGGCCGAGCTACCGCCCGGCCTCGACGTCGTCGTGACCAACCCGCCCGGCGCCGATCCCGCGCCATGGGAAGCCGCCGGCGCGACGTGGTGCCTGACCGGGTTCGGCACCCAGCCGACCGTCGCCGGCGTCCGCGCGGCTATCGCGGCGCGTTGACGAGCAGCGCGGCGCCGAGCGCGCCGCCGAGGTCGCCGAGCTGGGCGAGCATGATCGCGGGCGGGTCGTCGTCGCGGAACAGGTGCGGGAGCATGGCCGCGCGGATCCGCTCGGTCATCGGCTCGCCGAAGCGGACGCCCATCCCGCCGCCGATCACCACCGCCTCGGGGTCGACCAGGTTGACCGCGGACGCGGCGGCGGTGCCGATCGCCTGCACGGCCTCCTCGAGCAGCTCGAGCGCGAGCTCGTCCTCGTGGCGGGCCGCGCGCGCCCACACGCCGGAGGCGAGCCGGTCGCGGCCGCGCTCCTCCATGATCTCGAACAGCTTCGTCTTGCGGCCCTTGTCGAAGTGCAGGTGGCGGGCGCGCGCCTCCATCGCCGCCCGGCCCGCGTAGGCCTCCATGCAGCCCTCGCGCCCGCACGGGCAGCGGCGCCCGCCCTGATGGACCACGACGTGGCCGATCTCCCCGGCCGAGCCGCGCCCGTTCCACTGCTTGCCGTCGAGGATGATGCCGCCGCCGACGCCCGTCCCCCAGAAGACGCCCAGCAGGGAGTCGTACTTCGCGGCCGCACCCAGTTCGAACTCGGCGTTGGTCGCGACGTCGACGTCGTTGCCGATGCGCACCGGCGCCTTCGTGCCGAGCGCCGCGGCGAGCTGGTTCGCGACGGGCACCGGTTCGTCGGGCCAGTCGGGCAGGTTCATGGCGCCGGCGACGGTCCCGTCGACGATCGATCCGGGCGAGCCGAGCCCGATGCCGATCAGGTCGCTCACCTCGGTCTTCGCGTCAGCGCACGCCTCGCGGACGGACTGGGCCAGCTCGGCGACGACGGCCTCGGGCCCGCCCGAGGTCGGAGTCGGGCGCCGGGCCTGGCCGAGGACGTCGTGCTTCGCGTCGACGATGATCGCCTGCATCTTCGTCCCGCCGAGGTCGATGCCCGCGCGTTGCCCGTCCATGTGCCGATGCTACCCCGGCCTGCGAGCATGGACGCCATGCCCTTCGCCGATCCGGGCCCGCTCACCCGCGAGCTCGCCACCGCGCTGCCCGACCGGCCGTTCTCGGTCCAGTTCTGGGACGGCACCGAGCTGCCCGCGACGGTGGCGGGCGGGCCGACGTTCACCGTGCGCTCGGCGCGCGCCATCGCCCATGCCCTCCGCGCCCCGGGCCAGCTCGGCGTCGGCCGTGCGTACGTGGCCGGCGACCTGGAGGTCGACGACATCGAGCGCGTCATCGACCTCCTCGCGACCTGGCAGCCGTCCCCGATCGATCGCGCGACGAAGGCCCGGCTGATGCTCACGGCCGTCCGCGCCGCCGGTCTCCAGCGGCCGCCGGCGCCGCCGCAGGCCGAGCTCGCGCCGCGCGGGAGGCGGCACTCGGCCAACCGCGACGCGCGCTCCGTCCGCCACCACTACGACCTCCCCGCGGAGTTCTTCGCCCTGTTCCTGGACGCGTCGATGACCTACTCGTGCGCCGTCTGGGGCGACGATCCCGCGGAGACGCTCGAGTCCGCGCAGGAGCGCAAGCTGGAGATGGTGTGCACCAAGCTCGGCCTCGAGCCGGGCATGCGCGTGCTCGACGTCGGCTGCGGCTGGGGTTCGTTCGCCACCCACGCCGCCACCCGCCACGGCGTCTCCGTGGTCGGCATCACGCTGTCGGAGCCGCAGGCCGCGCGGGCCCGGCAGCGCGCGCTGGACGCCGGCGTGGGCGACCGGGTCGATATCCGCGTCGCCGACTACCGCGAGCTCGCCGACGCCCCGTTCGACGCGATCGCCTCCATCGGCATGGTCGAGCACGTCGGCGCGGTCAACATCGACGCGTACGCCCGGACGCTCACCGGCCTCGTCGAGCCGGGCGGGCGCATCCTCAACCACGGCATCGCCCGACTCCGCCCCGACGACCCCGAGGCCGGTCCGTTCTCCGAGCGCTACGTGTTCCCTGACGCCGCCCCGCTGCACCTGTCCCGCGTCCAGGCGGCCTTCGAGCGCGCGGGCATGGTCACGGAGCACGTCGAGGGGTTCCGGGCGCACTACGCCCGCACGCTCGACGAGTGGGCACGCCGCCTCGACGCCAACACCGCTCGCGCGGTCGAGCTGGCCGGCGCGGAGCGGCTGCGGGTGTGGCGCCTCTACCTACGCTCGGCCCGCGCCGGCTTCGAGAGCGGCTTCACGTCGGTCTACCAGGTCAAGCTGGTACGCGATCGCTGAGGCGCGCCGTGCCGGCCGGCGGACGGTGAGCGCGGCGACCGCGGCGAGCACGAGCACGCCGCCGGCGAGCTGCAGCGGCCGCAGGACCTCGCCGAACGCGACGAAGGCGAGCGCGACGGTGGTGACCGGCTCGACGGTGGAGAGGATGGACGCCCGGGTCGGGCCGACCCTGGCCAGCCCGGCGAAGAAGAGCCCGACGGCGGCGACGGTGGAGACGACGGCGATGGCGGCCAGCCAGCCCCAGCCGGCGGCGGTGACGGCGGCCGGGTGCAGGTCGCCGAGCAGCACGCTGGCCACCGTCAGCGTCACGGTCGCGCCGGTGCAGACGAGCGCGCTCAGCGCCAGCGGGCCGACGCGGCCGGCGACGCCCTGCGAGGCCAGGATGTAGGTCGTGTAGACGGCGGCCGCGATCAGGCCCAGCGCGGTGCCGAGCGGGTCGAGCCGGCCGGCCGCGCCCAGCACGAGGACGAGCCCGGCGGAGGCGAGGACGAGCGCGGTCAGCGTGCGCCGCGACCAGCGCTCGCGGCCGAGCGCGACCGCCGCCACCGCGACCATGGCCGGGAACGTGTAGAGCAGCAGCGACAGCAGCGAGGCGTCCATGCGCTCCAGCGCCGCGAAGTAGGCGCCGGCCTGGGCGCTGTAGCCGAGCGCGCCGAGGGCGAGGGCGAGCAGGACGTCGCGGCGCGACGGGCGCCGCCAGCTGCGGGTGGCGGCCACGAGGCCCCAGAACAGCAGCGCGGCGAGCGCGAAGCGGACGACGAGGAGGGTGCCGACCGTCGCGTGCTCGTCGTAGGCGAGCTTGCCGAAGATGGCCATCGCGCCGAAGGCGACGGCGGAGGCGAGGCAGAGGAGCGGGCCGATCACGGGACCGATGATGGCGGTCCGATCGTTCAGGTACGACCCTGGTTGCTTACGGCGTTCCATTAGCATCGCTTACCGATGCTCGACCTGCGCCGTCTGCGCCTGCTGCGCGAGCTTCACGCCCGCGGGACGATCGCCGCCGTCGCCGACGCCCTCCAGTTCACCCCGTCCGCCGTCTCCCAGCAGCTTGCCGTCCTCGAGCGCGAGGCCGGCCAGCGCCTGTTCGAACGGGCGGGGCGCGGCGTCCGCCTGACCGACGCGGCGCTCGTGCTCGTCGACCACGCCTCGGCATTGCTCGAGCGCGCCGACCTCGCCGAGGCCGACCTCGCGGCGGCGGCCGGAACCGTCGCCGGCCGCGGGCGGATCGCGGCGTTCCAGTCGGCCGCCCACCACATCGCCGCACCCGCCATCGCCGCGCTCGCGAAGGACGCTCCGGCCCTGCGCTGCGAGCTCGTCGAGGCCGAGCCGGAGACCTCGCTGCCCGCGCTCGCGCTCGGCGACGTCGACCTCGTCGTCGCCGACGAGTGGGACAGCCAGCCGCTCGCGCGCCCGGCGGGCATCGACCGCCACGACCTCTTCCAGGACCCGGTCCGCGTCATCCTCCCCGCCGACCACCCCGCGGCAGACATGGAGACCGTTCCGATCGCGGCACTCGCCGGCGAGGTGTGGGCGACGGGGCACGACGGGATGGCCTGGGGCGACCTGTGCAGGCGGACCTGCCGGCGCCTCGGCGGCTTCGACCCCGACATCCGCCACCGTTCCAACGACGGCCGCGTCTGCCTCACCCTCGTCGCCCGCGGGCTCGCCGTCAGCCTCCTCCCCGACCTCGTCCGGCCCGAGCTCGAGCCGGGCGTCGCGGTCCGCCCGATCGCCGACGCGCCCGTGCACCGGACCGTGTTCGCGGCCATCCGCACCCGCGACGCCGCCCGCCCGTCCGTGCAGGCGCTGCTGGCTGCCGTCCGCGCCCAGACCTAGGCCTACGTCGCGACCTCGACCCGGAAGCGGTCGCGCTTGGCGTGGAGGTCGTACAGGAGGTCGGCCAGGACGGCCGGGTCCTTCTCGTCGTCGCCCGCGACGATCGCGCCGCCGATGACGAGCTGCGACACGTGGATGCCCTCCTCACCGAGGGTGTCGTGCAGCATCTGCGCGTAGGCGGCCTGACCGGCGAAGGCGATGCTGGTGCCCGCGAAGCCCGGCCTGGGTACGAGCGCCGTGCCGCCGTTGACGAACAGGATCGTCCCCCGGTCCGCACCGAGGAAGCGCATGCCGGGCACGACCTGGTGGACCGCGGCCACCGGCCCGTAGATCGAGAACTCGACCGGGCCGACCAGGTCAGCCGGCGTCGTCTCGAGGACCGGGCGCATGAAGTCCTTCTGCGGCAGCGGGCTGTACTGGAGGACCTCGATCGGGCCGAGCGTCTCAGTCACCGGCTCGAGTGCCGCCGCCAGACCGGCGGGGTCACGGACGTCGGCGGCGAAGCCCCTGGCTTGGACGCCGTCGGCGGCGAGCTGCGCGGCGAGACCGTCCGCGCGCTCCTGGTTGCGGGAGATCAGGCCGGCGGCGAAGCCCTCGGCGCCGAAGCGGCGCGCTACGGCGGCGCCGAGTCCCTGTCCGGCGCCCACGATCGCGATGGTGGTCATGCCTGGTCAGTGCCCGCGACGGCCGGCGCGCACGCGCGGCGCGTGCGCGCGGATCTCCTGCAGCAGCGCGGCGGGATCCGCGCCCTCGGTCTGAGGGACGAAGAAGCGGACGCGGACGTGCGGGCGGTCGCGCGGGAAGTGCGGGATGTCGGTCGTGCCGGTCACGGTCACGCAGCGGATGGCGGCCTCCGGGACGGCCTCGGCCAGCCGGGCGAGCCCGCTGCGAGCGCGCAGCTCGCGGCCCTGCGAGCGCGTCCCCTCCGGGAAGATGCCGATGCAGGAGCCGCTCTGCAGCTCCTCGATCGCGCGCTCGAGCGCCGCGGTGTCCTTGCCGCCGCGCAGGATCGGGATCTGGCCCATGCCGTCGAGGATCCAGCCCAGGCCCGGCTTCCACAGCGACGACTTGGCGAGCGCCTTGATCTGCCGGCGCGGGAGGCCGGCGATGCCGATCGCGATCGGGTCCCAGTAGGAGTCGTGGTTGCCGGCCAGCAGCAACGGGCCGGACTCGGGCAGGCACTCCTGGCCCTCCACCTCGAGCCGCCCCCACCAGCGCACCGCGGGCGCGCAGGCGGCCATGGCGAAGCGATAGGTGGGCGAGATCGTGGTCATGCGAGCAGCTCCTCCAGCGCGGCGGCCACGGCCTCCGGCGCCTGTTCGGCGGTGTGATGGCCCGCGTCCACAGAGCGGCGGGTCACGTCCCCATCGACCCAGGCGCGCCAGATCTCGACGGTGTCGCCGTAGTCGTCGGAGTCGTCCTGGGCGGCGTTGATGATGCCGATCGGACCCTTGACCTTGCGGCCGGCGGCGCGGTCCTCCTCGTCGTGGCGGCGGTCGACGGTCAGCCCGGCCCGGTAGTCCTCGCACATCCCGTGCACGACATCGGGGTTGCGGAACGCCGCCCACAGATCCGCGTGCAGCTCCTCCCCCAGCTCCTCGGGCGGCGGCGTCCGGTACCAGGCGTCGGGGTCACGGGAGATGAGCGGCTCGGCCGGCTTCTCGTCCTGGGTGAGGAACCACCAGTGCCACCAGGCGGCGGCGAAGGTCGCGTCGGTCCGCTCCAGTCGCTCGATGACCGGCACCGAGTCCATCGCCACGAGCCGCGCCACACGGTCGCCGTGGTCCATGGCCAGCCGGAACGCCGCCAGCCCGCCGCGGTCGTGGCCGGCGACGGCGAAGCACGCATGCCCGAGGTGCGTCATCAGGGTGGCGAAGTCCTGCGCCATCGCGCGCTTGGAGGACTGCGCGTGGTCGGGCTGCGTCGGCGGCAACGTCGACTCCCCGTACCCGCGCAGGTCGGGACAGACGACCGTGAAGCGCTCGGCCAGGATCGGCGCGACCCGGTGCCAGGTCATGTGCGTCCGCGGGTGCCCGTGGATGAGCAGCAGCGCCGGCCCCACCCCGCCGTGCCGCACGCGCAGGGTCACCTCCCCCACGTCCACGTGCTCGAGTGCGAAGCCGTCGAACGCCATGGCGGCCGACCTTACCGTCGCGTCATCCCGGGGGGTGACACGGGCGTGAGCGGATCGGTCGACAGGGGGACGACGACTGACCTCGGCCTCGCGATGCTGCTCCACACCCCAACCCGAAGGATGCAGACCATGAAGCGACTCATCATTGCCACGACGGCCGCGGCGGCGGTGGCCGCCAGCCTCGCGCTCCCCGGCACGAGCGATGCGCGTACAAGCCACGCCAAGCAGGTCGTCACGTTCCAGGAGACCACCCCCCAGTTCGGCGTCGACGACCTCGATCCCAAGTCCCCCGACGGATCCACGCTCAGCCTCGGTGATCGGCTCACGATCGCCGGCGACCTGGACACGGCGGGCCACAAGCGCCTCGGCGCCTTCGGCGGTACCTGCACGGCGCTGGGCGCGGGCGACATCGCCACCACCCCGGTGGTCTGCCACGCCGTGTACAGCCTCGCCCACGGTCAGATCGCGACGATGGGCATCATGACGCTGTCTAAGACGGATTTGGTGATCGTCGGCGGCTCCGGTGCCTACGACGGCGTCCACGGCACCGTGACCCCCGGCAAGAAGGCGAAGGGCTTCGAGGACGCCGACAAGCTGACGATCCTCCGCTGAGCCGGGGCTCGTCAGATCTACGTCCCCGGCAGGACTCGAACCTGCGACCCGCTGCTTAGAAGGCAGCCGCTCTATCCAGCTGAGCTACGGGGACAGCGACCCCAAGCGTAACTTCAGCCGAAGACGGGGAACCGGCGGCGGCCGGCGAGGCGGGTGACGCCGGCCTGCAAGGCGGACTCGACCTCGCGGTACTTGTCGTTGACGTAGTCGTCGTCATCCACGCGGTCGGGATCGGCGTCGATCTCGACCGGGTCGAGGATCTCGTAGCGCAGCTTGGTCGGCAGCGGGATGTGGGACGGGAGGATCTGCGGCGTGATGCCGAACGGGACGCCGGCGACGATCGGCAGCGTGGCTGCGCGCAGCTTGCCGGCGATCCCGCCGAGCTTGTCCAGCGCGCCGGCGATCCAGCGACCTTCCGAGAGGACGAAGACGGAGTCGCTGCCGCCGGAGGTGGCGACGGGGACGATCGGGACGCCGGAGTTGATCGCCTGCTTGACGAACCCGCGGCGCCCGGCGAGGACGACTTCGTCGCGGCGACGCCAGTTGCGCATCGAGTCCTGCTCGCCGCCGGGCCAGATGATGACGTCGTGGCCGCACCCGAGCGCGTTGGTGACGCCCTCGCGGGAGGCCGGGATGACGCCCGAGGCCTTGAAGTAATCGCCCAGCAACGGGGCGGTCATCAGTACGTCGTGCGCGGTGCCGTGCAGGATCCGCTCGTCGCCGAAGCGGCGGTGCCACCCGTACACGAACACCCACGCGTCGATGGTCAGCGCAGCGCCGGCGTGGACGCTGACGAGCAGGCACGGACCGTCCGGCAGCCGCTCCCACCCCTCGAACTCGGCTCGGAAGTAGTGATCGGAGGCCAGCGCCCAGAACGGGCCGATGACCTTCATCAGCGCCGGGCTCGGACCGTCGACGCTCGTTGCGGCGTCGAGACGCTGCTCGACCACCCTCTCCACAGGACCCGCCATGTCAGCGGGCTAACCGCTATGACCCGGTTGCAATCTCCATCGCGGCGGCGAGGTCGTGCGCGAGGCCGGCGGACGCGCGGCCGGT
Source organism: uncultured Solirubrobacteraceae bacterium (assembly GCA_964242305.1). Taxonomy (GTDB): domain Bacteria; phylum Actinomycetota; class Thermoleophilia; order Solirubrobacterales; family Solirubrobacteraceae; genus DATLGB01. The sequence continues at coordinate 39,921 of CAXTBB010000009.1, read as the reverse complement.
GAGGCGAGCGGAAGTGCGGACGCGGACGGAGAGCAGGCGGTCGACTCGCAGGCCGTGGGCTCGCAGCGCGCGCTCGAGCGCCTCGTCCTCCAGCGCCGCCAGCGGCTCGATGCCGCCGATCTGCCGGTAGGCGGAGGCGGTGAGGGACATGGAGGCCCCGGCGAAGTGGTGGTGTTCGGCGGTCGGGGTGTGGGCGAGGACGGCGGCCAACCGCTCGGTCGCGCGGCGGTCGCGGTCGGTGAGGACGGCGGCGGGGAGGTCGTGGTCACCGAGGTCGATGAAGCCGCCGACGGCGTCGGCGCCCGCGGCGACGGCGTCGAGCTGGCGGGCGAGCCAATCGGCGGCGACGATCGTGTCGGCGTCCGTGCAGGCGATGAGCCCGTCCGGCGCCAGCCACGACGCGGCCAGGTCCATGCCGAGGCGGCGGGCGGGACCCGGGCCGCCGCCGGGTCCGCGGAGCACCGTCAGCCGCAGCCCCGCGGAAGCGTCGCGCGCGACGGCCTCGGTCCGATCGGTGCACGCGTTGCAGACGAGGATCACCGCGACGTCGTCCGGAGCGATCCCCTCCTGCGCAGCCAGCGCCCGCAGGCAGGCACCGACGGACGCCTCCTCGTTGTGCGCGGGGATGACGACGACCGCCCTCAAGCGCCCAGCTCCTGCTGCGCGCGCTCATAGTCCTCGTCGCGCTCGTGGCAGAGGGCGCCGACCAGCGCGTCGTCGGCGTCGTAATACCAGGCCGTCCAGGCGCCGCCGGGGTGCTCGACCAGCTCGTCGCGCGCGAAGCCGTCGCCCCACGCCGCGTACTTGAGCGTGTGCTCGCCGATGGTCGACCAGAAGCCGGGGACGACGTCCCACACCACGCTGTCGTCACCCGCCAGCCGGCGGCCCACGGACTCGCCCTGCTTCAACGCGTCGCCCCAGTGCTCGACCCGCAGCGGGCGGCCGGCGACCGGGTGCTGGGCCATCGCCACGTCCCCGCAGGCGTACACGTCGTCGGCAGTGGTCCTCAACGCGACGTCGACGGCGATGGCCCGGCCGTCCTCGCTCAGCCGCAGTCCGGCGTCGCGGGCCAGCTCGACGCGCGGGGTGACACCGAGCGCCAACACCACCGTCCCGTCAAGCGCGTCGAAGTCCTCCACCGCTTCGCCCAGGCGCAGCTCGACGCCGAGGTCACGCAGGAAGCCGGCGATGCGCTCGCCCGCCGCGCGGCCCAGGCGCGCCTCCTGGGGGATGTCCTCCTGGCCGACGACGGTGACGCGGGCGCCGGTCATGGCCAGCGACGCCGCCACCTCGCAGCCGATGAAGCCGGTGCCGACGACCGTGACCCGCTCGGGCGCGGCCTCGCGCAGCGCGAGCGCGTCGCGAACGTGACGGACCGAGAACGTGCCCGGCCGGCGCAGCGGCTCGGCGCCCGTGGCCAGGACGCAGGCCCGGTACACGAAGCGGCGCCCGTCCTCCAGCTCGACGACGCGCGCGTCAGGGTCGAGGCGGACGGCGGTCCCGTAGACGATGTCGACGCGGTCGAGGTCGTCGAGCGGCAGGTCGTCCTCCCCGGACTCGCCGCGCAGCAGCTCCTTGGTCAGCGGCGGGCGGTTGTAGGGCGGGCGGTCGTCGTCCGTGATCAGGACGACCTCGTCCTCCCCGCCGGCCGAGCGGTACGCGGCCGCGGCGGCGTGCCCCGCCGGACCACCTCCGACGACGACGATCACCGGCGCTCGAAGCGGTCGAGCAGGTAGCCGTCCTGCGCCTCGGCGTGGACGCGCACGAGGCCGGGCCGCGCCCGCAGGACCGCGTGGACCTCGTCCCCGGTGAGCTGGTGCGTGCCGCGACCGCGCCAGCTGACGGCGAGCAGCGTGCCGGCGCGCGGCATCAGCGCCTCCACGGCGTCGAGCACCGTGGCCAGTTCGTCGCGCGAGAAGTAGTAGAGGACCTCCGAGCAGACGACGAGGTCGAAGCGCCACTCCGGCAGGTCCTCCGGTGCGCTGCCCTGGCGGACGTCGACGTTGTCGAGCCTCGCCACCCGGCGCCGCGCGCGCTCGACCGCGGTCGGCGCGGGCTCGAGCGTGATCAGCCGCCCGCACCGGCGCGCGAGCCGCTCCGTCAGCACCCCGATGGACGCGCCGATCTCCAGGCCGAACGGGTAGGTCCGGTCGCCGAGCGCCTCGATGGTCCGGTCGTACTTGGCCTGCTCGTACTCGGAGTCCAGGTAGTTCCAGGGGTCGTTCGCCGCGCGGTACTGCGCCTCGAACTCCTCGACGGGATTGCGCATCAGGCCTCGAGCTCCGCGCGGCCGGCCCGAGCCACGAGCGGGTCGAGGCGATGCTGGAGCAGGAAGACGTCGAGGTCGCGCTTGGCCCGGTCCAGCGCGTCCCCCGTGGCCAGCGGACGGGACCCGCAGGCGCGGACGGCCTCGTCGAGCAGGGCGCGGCAGGCGCCGGCGACCGCGTCGCGCAGGTGGGTGGCGAAGGCCGGGGACGGCGCCTCCGAGCGCGCCGCCTCGGCCATCCACAGGTCGATCGTCGTCATCTGCGTCCGCATCCGGCCAGCCGCCAGTGCGGTCAGGTCGGTCACGTCCTTCTCGCGCAGCGTCGTCAACGCGGCGGCGAAGGCCGCGTCGGCCAGGCCCGCCCAGGTCGCGGTGGTGCGGACCGCGTCGCGCGGGAACCACGGAAGCGCGCCGATCGGGCCGACTACGCCGAGCACGCGCGCGCCGTGGAACTCGACGCGGTGCGACGCCGAGGCGCGCAGGCCCGCCGAGCGGTACCAGGACTCGTCGACGACCACGTCACTGAGGTCCACGTGCACGAGGTCCCCGCGGATCAGCACGAGCGCGCGGTCGAGCCCGCCGGCGCCGGAGCAGAACGTCTTGACCCCGGTCATCGCGTCGCCGGCCACGCGAGCGGGGTCGCCCTCGCCGGGCACCGGGTCGGCGCCCCAGACGCCGAGCAGGCCGTCGAAGCGATCCACCCCGAGGCGCTCCTGCGCGTTCACGTGCCCGTCGAAGATCCGGCCCACGCTGCCGTCCGCGCGCGACACGGCACGGACCGCGGCGATCTGGTCGGCGAGCGAGGCGATCGGCTCGAGCATCCCCGCCTCGCCCAGGGCGGCGAAGGCGTCGGCCGGGAACGGGGGGACGCCGGGGTGGCGGTCGCGCTCGGCGGCGCCGGCGGCGATGCGGGCGATCGGGTCCACGGTTATGGCCACGGCCCGGTCGCTACCCGGGACGGCCGCTCGGTACTGCGCCAAGCTCGTCCACCGTCACCGATCCGAGGCCCTCGGCCAGCAGCGCCTCGGTCAGCGCCACCGTCTCCGCGCACCCGGCACGGCGGACGCCGGGGCCGAGCGCGTCGTGCATCAGGACCACCGCATGGTCGTCGAGGTCGCCGAGCGCGGCCCGCATCGCCGCGGCGCCGTCCCCGCGCCAGTCGTGCGTGTCGTGCGTCCAGCCGACGACCGCCAGGCTGCGCGCCGCGGCCAGCTCGCGGCTCCACTCGGCCGCCATCCCGTACGGGAAGCGCCACCATCGCGGCGGCCGATCGAAGGCGGCCAGCGCGCGGTCGGTGTCCGCCGCCACGGCGTCCCGCTCGCACTCGGTGTGCTTGAGGTGCGCCCAGCCGTGCAGCCCGAGCGCGTGGCCCTCGGCGCGGATGCGGGCGATCAGCGCCGGATAGGCCTGGACCCGCGGCGACAGCGGGAAGAAGGTCGCGCGGGCGCCGGCGCGCGCGAGCGCATCGAGGATCAACGGCGTCCACTCCGGGTCGGGCCCGTCGTCAAAGGTGAGGGCTAGCAGCCTCGGTCTCCACGCGCGAGCCCTTGACGTACGTCAGGTGGCCGCCGAGCCAGCCGGCCGCGCCCATCAGTCCGAGGCCGGCCGCGGTGAGGACGGTGCCACGGACGCGCTCGTCGTCGCGGCGGGCCGCCAGCGAGGCGATCTGCAGCCCGACGCCGGCGGCGTTCAACAGCGCGTGGACGATGCCCGAGCGGCGGATGGCCGCCGACTGGGCCTCCTCCTCGTGCCAGTCCGACCAGCCGGTGAGGATGACGGCCGGCGTGGCGACGACGCCGGCGCCGAGCAGCGCGGCGGCCGCGTCCTCGTCGGCCCCGAGCAGGTCCAGCAACAGCGCGCTCGTGAACGTCCCGATCGGGATGTCGGTGAGCAGCGGGTGGACGGCGTGGCCGAGCCAGTCGCCGCGCAGGAGCGGCTTGGCGGGACTGCGCATGACCGGGCCGAGTGCCCCGGAGATGACGGTGGCGGGGGCGTCGAGTACGTCGAGGTCGTCGATGATCACGACGACACCTCTACCCGGAACGCCGCGCTGAACGCACCCCCGGGCGCGACGTGCCGCAGGCCCTCGCCCGTCCGCAGCGCGTTGACGGGTGCGGTCATCGGCTCGAAGGCGACGATGTCGCGCGTGGGCGGCACGAACAGGTGCGCGTGGGTATAGCCGTCGAGCAGCTCGATCGTGACCCGGCCGACCGCGTACGAGCGCTCCGAGGACGGGTCGTCGACCTCCGGCAGTGGCTCGGGCGTGACGAAGTACGGGTGCCAGCCGAACGCCACCGGCACCGGGATGACGCCGGTGTTGGTCAGCGTGGTGCGGTGGGTGAGGCCGTCGGGTCGCAGGTGGACGGCGACCTCGAGCGTGTGCGGGTACGGGAACGAGCGCAGCCACTCCGGGTGGGCGCCGAAGTCCAGGCGGGCGCGCAGGGACGTCTCGTCGGCCGCGATCACGTCGAAGTGCGCGCGGCCGTGGACGAGGCCGTGGATCGGATGCCCCTCGCCGTCGTCGTGCACGCCCGGGGCATCGCGATCGATGATGATTTCGTCCTCCGGGACTCGCAAGCTCGTCACTCCGGACGACGTCACGCCGTATCCGTAGTGCGACAGCCGGTTCGCCCACGGATGCAGCAGCGGGATCCCCATCGTCTTGTAGTTCTCGACGTAGGCCTCGAAGCCGCCGCGCAGGCCGAGCAGCTCGACGCCGTCGGCGGTCAGCGACGTGCAGACCATGGACGCCTCGGGGACGAAGGTCGCGGTCAGATCACCCGCCCGCAGCTCAGGCACGCGTGTACACCCGCCCCGGCCGGCCCGGCCCGTCGCGAACGGTGCGCTCCGTCTCGCAGAGCAGGCCCGTCGCGCGCACGTCGCGGCGGAAGTTGGCGGCGTCGACCGGCTCGCCGCGCAGCGCCTCGTACAGCCGCTGTGCCTCGCTCAGGGTGAACTCGTCCGGGAGCAGGCGACCGGCGATGCGCACGAACCACGCCTTGTCGGCCACCCGCGCGCGCAGCCGCCACAGCCCGTCGTCGACGATCACGGCGTGGTCGAGGGCCAGCTCCGGGAGGTCGTCGATCCCGTGCCAGGACGCCTCGCGCTCCGGCGGCGCGCCGTCAAGCGCCTCCGGTGGGACCAGGGCCAGGTAGGCGACGCTGGGGAGCCAGCCGCGCGGGTCGCGGTCGGGGTCGGCGTACGTGCGCAGCTGCTCGAGGTGCACGGAGCCGACGCCCGTCTTCTCGCGCAGCTTGCGCTCCGCGGTCACCGCCGGCGACTCCCCAGCGCCGACGAACCCGCCGGGCAGCGCGAACATCCCGCGTTGCGGGGGCTCGAGCCGGCGGGCGAGCAGGACGGCCAGCCCGTCGGCGGTCAGGGAGAAGACGACCGGGTCGGCCGTGAGCCCGATCGGCGCGACGTAGCCGGCCGCGTTACTTGCGCTCAAGCGCACGCGAGAACGCCTTCTCCGTCCGCCGGGTCATGCGCATCTGGAAGAGCGCGACGACCGCCTCGGTCGCGAGCGGGCGCAGCTGGTCGAGCGCGACCTGGACCTCGCCGAGGTCGGCGCCGTCCCCCCGCCAGAACCGCTCCAGGAAGAGCTTCACGAACTGCTCGGCGATCGAGTCGGTCGACCGCGAGATCGACTCGAGCAGCTGGAGCGCCCGCTCGGGCTGGACGCCCAGCTGCTGGAGCAGGTCGCCCGCGTGCAGCAGCGCGGGCGACGGGACCTCGAAGCGCCCCTCCCCCAGCGGCACGATCAGTCCCAGCTTGACCGCCTTGTGGCGCAGCTTGTCGCTGTCGCCGAAGCGCGCCTGGAGCTCCGCCTCGTCCACGATCTCCGGCGTCTCCTGCTCGAACGGGGTCATCATCGAGCGCGCGAAGCCGAGCACGTCCTCGGCGTCGGAACCATCCGTTCGGGACAGCAGGTGCTTGATGCCCGCCAGCGAGTGGCCCGCCGCCTGGAGCTCGAGGATGAGCCGCAACCGCGCCACGTGGTCGGCGCTGTAGTAACCGGTGCGCGCGCGGACCTCAGGTGGCGGCAGCAGTCCCCGCGACGCGTGCGAGCGGATGTTGCGCACGGTCATGCCCGTCTCGCGGGCGAGCTCGTCGATCGTCAGCTCCACCGTCCACGATCGTACGCTCTGGGCATGACCGACATCCCGGTCCTTCGCGGCGTCTCGCACTTCTGGGCCGTCTGGTTCGCGGCCGCGGGTGCCGTCGCGCTGGTCGTCCTGGCCGGCTCGCCCAGCGCGCGCTGGGCGTCCGTCGTCTACGGCATCGGGCTGGTCGGCCTGTTCGCCGGCTCGGCCACCTACCACCGCTGGCGCTGGAACCCGCGCTGGCGCCCGTTGCTGCGGCGCATCGACCACTCGACGATCTTCGTCTTCATCGCGGCCACCTACACGCCGATCGGCGTCCTCGTCCTCGACGGGACGCTGCAGACGACGGTGCTCGTCGTCGTGTGGGCGGGCGCCGTCGCCGGCGTCGTCTTCAGCCTCGCCTGGATCGACGCGCCCCGCTGGCTGCAGGCGACGCTGTACATCGGCCTCGGCTGGGTCGCGGTCGCCGCCACCCCGCAGATGCTCGACCGCCTCGGCACCGCTCCCGTCGTCCTGATCGGCACCGGCGGCGTCCTCTACACCCTCGGCGCGGTCGTCTACGCCCGCCAGCGGCCGGATCCGTGGCCGCGCACCTTCGGCTTCCACGAGATCTTCCACGCGTTCGTCGTCGCCGCCGCGATCTGCCACTTCATCGCGATCGCAGGCTGGGTCGTCCTCTGACGCGCAGGTGGGCAGCCTCGCCCCGGCCTCACGTCCACGGGACGGCGGAGGGATCGGCGAGGATGCGGCGGGCGACGGCGTCGCGGTGGACCTCGTCCGGGCCGTCGTAGATGCGCGCGTAGCGGGCCTCGCGGTACATGCGCTCGAGCGGGAGGTCCGCGGTCAGGCCGAGGGCCCCGTGGACCTGGATGGCGCGGTCGATGACGTCGTGGAGCATCTGCGCGCCGCGGACCTTGACCAGGGCGATCTGCACGCGCGCGTCGCCGCCGGCGTCCAGAGCCCGTGCCGCGTCGAGGGTGAGCAGGCGGGCGGCCTGGATGTCGGCGGCGGACTCGGCGACGTAGCGCCGGATCTCACCCTTCTCGGCCAGCAGCGAGCCGTGGGCGTAGCGCTCGTTGGCGCGCGCGAGCATCAGCTCGTAGGCACGCTGGGCCTGGCCGAGCCAGCGCATCGCGTGGAAGACGCGACCGGGGCCGAGGCGGGCCTGCGCGATCGTGAAGGCGGCGCCACGCTCGCCCAAGGTGTTGGCGACCGGGACGCGGCACTCGGTGAAGCGCAGCTCGCAGTGGGCGCCGTGAGTGCCGCCCATGGTGGGGATGCGGCGGACGATCTCGAAGCCGGGCGTGCCGGCCGGGACGATGATCATCGTCATCGCGCGGTGCCGCGCGGCATCGTCCTCCGTCCGCGCGAACACGGTCGTGTACGCGGCCCGGTCGGCGCCGGTGCAGAACCATTTGTGGCCGTCGATGACCCACTCGTCGCCGTCGACCCGCGCCACCGTCTGGATGAGCGTCGGATCGGAGCCCGCGACCTCCGGCTCGGTCAGCGCGACGCTCGGGTAGAGGTCGCCGGCCACCATCGGCAGCAGCCAGCGCTCCTGCTGCTCGGGGGTGCCGAAGCGGTGCAGCATGATCGCGTCCTGCATCGTCACGCTGCCGACCGCGAACTGGCCGAGCTCGGAGCGCCCGATCGACTCGTTCAACCGCACGAAGTCGAGCAGGCCGATCCCGCCGCCGCCGATCTCGGCCGGGTGCCCGAGCGCCCACAGCCCGCGCGCCTTGGCCTCCGCCTTCAGCCGCTCGAGTGCCGCATCGCCCTCGGGCTCGGCCGGGATGACGACGCTGTCGACGAAGTCCCGCATGCGTGCGCGAAGATCCACGGCGCACATGCCACCACAGATCGCCCTCCTGCGCGGGATCAACCTGGGCTCCCGCAACCGCGTCCCGATGCCGGCCCTGCGCGAGCACCTCACCGAGCTCGGCTACAAGGACGTCCGGACGCTGATCGCCAGCGGCAACATCATCCTCGACGCCCCGGCGAAGGGACTGGCGAAGGACCTCCAGACGGCCATCGCCGACCGCTTCGACGTCGACACGCCGGTGATCGTCCGCACCCCCAAGCAGCTGGAGAAGGTCGTCGACGACAACCCGCTGCCGGTGCCGGAGGGCAAGCGGTTCCAGGTCCTCTTCCTCGACCGCAAGGCGCCCGCCCTCGACGTGGGTGACTTCGGCGACGAGCGGGTCGCCTTCGCGGGCAAGGAGATCTACTGCTGGCACCCGGACGGCGTACAGCGCTCGCCGCTCGTCAACGCCCTCAAGCGGGTCGACGCGATCGCCACCGCGCGCAACTGGAACACCGTCCTCAAGCTGCTCGAGATGACCAGAGACGGGTGATCCGCGGCAGCAGGTCGGCCGCGAACGTCCAGACGACGACCGCCGGCAGGTGGACGCGGACGGCGTCACGCAGGTCGCGGTCCTCCGTGACCAGCGGCACCGCCTCGCGCGCGGCGGCCAGGGCGATGCGCGCGTCCTCCTCGCTGACGCCCCGCCAGGCGAGCAACGCACGCGGGGGCGAGCCCGCCGGCGGGATGACGAGGACCCGGACCTTCTGCAGGCGGCGGCGGTGCTCGTCGTCGGGTACCGCCGTGATCTCGGTCATCGTCTCCGCCGCGGCCAGCAGCTCGAGCGCGCGGCGGCGGGTGAGCCGGTCGACCGCGACGAGCAGCTCGCGGTCGGCGGCGATCGCGTCGAAGACCATCGAGTCGATCAGGCAGCGCAGCGCCGGCACGGCCCGGCAAGGTACTCAGGCCACGAGCTCGCCAACCCCGACGACCCGCGCGTCAGGCCCGGCCGCCGCGGCGAACGTGCCCGCCGGGTCGTCGACCTGCGTGTAGACCGGCGGGCCGTGGATGGCGCCGTAGTGGATCGGGACCACGGTCGCCGCCTTCAGCAACGCTCCGGCGACGGCGGCCTGCTGCGGATCCATGCACGCCGGGAGCGGGGACGGCGGCTGGCGGTGCGGCAGGTCGGCGACCGCGCCGTTGACGGGGAGGAAGGCGATGTCGATCGGCCCGCAGCGCATCGCGATCAGCCACCAGGCGCCGTGGAAGAGCGTGTCACCGGCGTGCAGGATCCGGGTCCCGTCCGCCTCGACGACCCACGAGACCTGCGGGTCCCCGAACCCGTCGCTGGCCGGGACCGCGGTGATCGTGAACGGCCCCTCCGTGACCGTCTCCCACTCGGCTACGACCTGCTGCTCGAGGCCGGCCAGCTCCGCCTCCGCCTCCGCGCAGGCGATCGTCTCCATCCCCCGGCCCGCAGCCGGCGCCGGGCGCAAGACGCGCCGCACGCCGGCGCCGCGGAGCGCCGCTGCATCCGCGTGGTCGCGGTGCAGGTGGGTGACGAGCGCGAGCTCGGCGGGGTCCGGCGCCGGCAGCGGCTCGCGCGCCTCCCCGATCCACTGGGTCATCGCCCCGAGCGAGGTGATGGCGTCGACGAGGATCGAGGTGTCCCCCGACGTGATCTGAAGGCCGGCGAAGCCGAGGCGGCGGATGTCCATGCCGGGACTTTTAGCATACGATCGTTCGCTAAGCTAGGATGCTGGTCAGATGAGCCCGCGCCGCTCGGCCGCCGCCGCCCTCGACACCCGCCGGACGATCCTCGACCACGCGGTCGACGTCGCCTCCCTCCAGGGCCTCGAGGGCCTGACCGTCGGCACCCTGGCCGGCGAGCTGTCGATGAGCAAGGCCGGTGTCGTCGGGCCGTTCGGCTCCAAGGAGGCGCTCCAGCTGGCCGCCCTCGAACGCGCCGCGGAGATCTTCACGGAGCGCGTCTGGGTCCCCGCCGCCGGCGCCGAGCCCGGCCTCCCCCGCCTGCTCGCCCTGTGCGAGGCGCGCGTCGCCTACCTGAGCGAGAACTGCTTCCCCGGCGGCTGCTTCCTGGCCGGCGCGTCCGCCGAGTTCGACGGACGGCCGGGACCGGTCCGCGACGCGATCGCCGCGACGCTGGACCGCTGGCACCGCGTCCTCGAAGCCGACGTCCGCACCGCCGTCGCCGCCGGCGACCTGCCGCACGACACCGACCCTGCCCAGGTCGTCTTCGAGCTCGAGGCGTTCGCCGTCGCCGCCAACCAGGCGATCCAGCTCCACCGCGACCCGAACGGCGCCGACCGCGCGCTCCGGGCGATGCGCGCCGTCCTGGTCGCCTGAGAGCGCCAACGCGCTTGGACGTGGGCCGGCGGTCCCCATCTCGCGGGCGGCGTTCGGCCCGCCGGACATAGTCGCGGCACCGCGACTCTCACAGCATGAGAGGGACCATCCGTCCCCCGACAGGAGCCCAACACCCATGGCAGTAGAGCCGAAGGTCCAGCTGACCGATGAGGAGATGGCCAGCCTCATGGAGATCCCGCACCCGACCAAGGAGATCGGGAGCTCCATCTACGGATCCACCAAGGTCTTCCCCGACTACCAGGCGGAGGAGGGCGAGACGTACTTCGGCATGGTTCACGGCATCGCCCACGAGAGCTCGGTCAGCTTCGTGGCCGTGCTGCTCGCTCTACGCGCGCTGCGCAAGGGCTTCGACACCGGCCTGTACTTCTTCGGGATCGGCGCGCTGAACTGCATCCACACCCGCGGGATGCCGACGGTCGGCGCCGAGATCTTCCCGGGCATGCGCAACGAGAACTCGCAGATCGCCAAGTACATCGAGGAGGGCGGCAAGGTCTACGCGTGCCGGCTCGGCCTGTCGCTGCACGGTGCGCGTGAGGAGGATCTGATGGAGGGCGTCATCCCCTGCCACCCGCTCGACATGCAGGACGCGATGATCCACTACGCCCGCAAGGGCGCGATCATCAACACGACCTGGATGTTTTGACGCTGGATCTCCGCACGGAGCTGGCGGTCTACGGGCTGCGGTCGCACGCACCCGTCGGCCGCCGCGGCGGCGCCGGTCCCAGTGACGACGGGCACCTGCGCCTGGGCGGCACGGTGGTGGCGCTGCCGGTGCGCGAGGACTCGCCGTACGACCTGCGCGACGGCGTGCTGGAGCGTGACGGCGTGGTCGTCGAGGACGCGGCGCTGGAGCCGATCCTGCGGCCGCGCTTCTACGACCTCGAGACGGCCGACGGCATTCGCTACGACCAGCTCGCCCGCCTGCACGGCGCCGACGTGCTCGCCACGACGGTCGTGCAGACGTGCATCCGCTACGGCCCCGAGTCGACGCGCTGCCGCTTCTGCACGATCGAGCAGTCGCTGCGAGCCGGCGCCACGACGCAGGTCAAGACGCCGGCCCAGCTGGCCGAGGTCGCCCGCGCCGCCGTCGACCTCGACGGCGTCCGCCAGATGGTCATGACCACGGGGACGTCAAACGGCCTCGATCGTGGCGCGAAGCACCTGGCCCGGTGCGTCGCCGCGGTTCACGACGCCGTCCCGGAGCTGCCCATCCAGGTGCAGTGCGAGCCGCCGCGCGAGCCCGGTTGGTTCGAGCGCCTGCACGCGGCGGGCGCGACCGCGATCGGCATCCACGTCGAGTCGCTCGACGAGGACGTCCGGGCCCGCTGGACGCCGGGCAAGGCGGAGGTCCCGGTCGCCGCCTACGAGGACGCCTGGCGCGAGGCGGTGGCCGTCTTCGGCCGCAACCGCGTCTCCACCTACCTGATCGTCGGCCTTGGCGAGGACCCCGAGGCGCTGATCGCCGGCGCGGAGCGGCTGATCGCGATGGGCGTCTACCCGTTCGTCGTCCCCTACCGCCCGCTGGTGGGCAGCCTGGCGGACGCCGACGGCGTGCCGGCGCCGTCCCCGTCGGCGATGCGCGACGTATCCGTGCGCGTGTCCGCGGCGCTGATCGCGGCCGAGATGCGCGGTGCCGACCAGGGCGCCGGGTGCGCCGCCTGCGGCGCCTGCAGCACGCTGCAGAGCTGCGGCGGCTGATGGACGACATCCTCGTCCGACTGGGGGGCCAGGCCGCCGTCCGGCCCGCGCTGACCGTGGAGCGCGCGTCGTCGCCCGCCGACCTCGTCGCCTACCGAGCCCTGCGCCGCCGGGCCTTCGTGGAGGAGCAGGGCCTGTTCCTGCGCGACGACGCCGACGACCACGATGCCGATCCCGCCACGGTCGTGCTGATCGCGCGCCGGCGGGACGGCAGCGTCGCGGGCGGCGTGCGCCTGCACCCCTGCGGGGAGGACCCGACGCTCGGGTGGTGGCAGGGCAGCCGCCTGGTCTGCACCGCCGGACCGGACCGGGCGGAGGTGGGCGGGGCGCTCGTCCGGGCGGCGTGCGCGACGGCGGAGGCCCACGGGGCGCTGCGCTTCGACGCGGCGGTGCAGCCGCGCCGCGAGCGCTTCTTCACCACGCTCGGCTGGCACCGCGTCCGCGCCGTCGAGGTCGCCGGCGTTCCCCATGTCCTCATGCGCACGCCGGTCGGTCCGATCGCGCGGCTGGCGGCGGCGACCAAGGGCCCGCTGGCCGGGCTGCTGGACGGCCTGCGGCCGGGCGGCGACGGCTGGGTCGGCGACGACGGCGTCCCGCTGCCCGGCACCGACGTGGTCGCCGCGTGCGACGCGATCCTCCCCGGCATGGTCGCGTCCGACCCGGAGTGGGCGGGCTGGTGCGGGGTGCTCGTGTGCGCCAACGACCTCAGCGCGATGGGCGCGGCGCCGACCGGGCTGCTCAACACGCTCGGGGCGCCGGACGCCGCGCTCGCCCGCCGCGTGCTGGCCGGCCTACGCGCCGGCAGCGAGGCGTTCGGGCTCCCGATCCTGGGCGGGCACACCACGCTGGGCGCCCCCGCCTCCCTCGGCGTGACCGCCTTCGGCCGCACGGACGCGCCCGTGCCCGGCGGCGGCGGGCGCCCGGGGGACGCGCTCTCGCTGACGGTGGACCTCGGCGGCGGCTGGCGGCCTGGCTACGCGGGCGCCCAGTGGGACTCCACCAGCGCCCGCTCCGCCGCCGAGCTGCGGACGATGGGCGGCGCGGTGGCGCGGGCGCGGCCGGGCGCGGCCAAGGACGTGAGCATGGCCGGCATCGCCGGGACGGCCGGGATGCTGGCCGAGGCGAGCGGGTGCGGCGTGGAGATCGAGGTCGCCGCCGTCCCGCGCCCGGCGGGCGCGAGCGCGGCCGACTGGCTGACCTGCTTCCCCGGCTTCGGGATGCTGACGACGGGCGCGCCGCTCGACGCCGGCCCGGTCACCGGCGGCGTCTGCGGGCGGCTGATCGAGGGCAGCGGCGTACGGCTGCGCTGGCCGGACGGCGACGTCACCACCGCGATCGCGGACGGCGTCACGGGACTTGGTCCCGCCACCCACCCCCCGAACCACCCGTGCGCGTAGCGCTGCTCACCTACTCGACCAAGCCGCGCGGCGGCGTCGTCCACACCTTGGCGCTAGCCGAGGCGATGGCGGCGCAGGGCGCCGACGTCACCGTGTTCGCGATCGGGGAGGCGTTCTTCCGGCCGGTCGACCCGCGCGTGACCATCCGCCTGGCGCCGCCTCCGCAGACCGACGACGTCGAGGCCAAGGTCCTGGGCTCGATCGCCGCCCTCGAGAAGCTCGTCGACCCAGCTGCGTTCGACGTCGTCCACGCCCAGGACTGCATCTCCGCCAACGCCGTCCCGGGCGCGCTGCGGACCGTCCACCACCTGGACGAGTTCATCAGCCCGGTGCTGGCCGCCTGCCACGAGCGCGCGATCGTCGAGCCGCCCGGGCACGTCTGCGTGTCCGCCGCGGTGGCCGGCGAGCTGCGGGCCGGCTGGGGCATCGAGGCGACCGTCATCCCCAACGGCGTCGACGCGGCGCGGTTCGCCACCGCCGCCCCGGGGGAGCGGATCGGTGACCCGATGGTCCTCACCGTCGGGGGCATCGAGCCGCGCAAGGGGAGCCTCGGCCTGCTGGAGGCGTTCGCGGCGCTGGGCCGGCCGGGGGCGCGGCTGGTGATCGCCGGCGGCGAGACCCTCTTCGACTACCGGAACTACCGCGAGCGCTTCTTCGCCAGCGCCGCCGCGCTGAACGTCGAGCCGGTCGTGCTGGGACCGGTGGACGACGCGGAGCTGCCCGGCCTCGTAGCCGCGTGCGACGTCTTCGTGCTGCCGTCGACCAAGGAGGGCTTCGGGATGGCGGCGATGGAGGCACTGGCGGCGCGCCGGCCGGTGGTGCTGAGCGACCTGCCGGTCTTCCGCGAGGTGTTCGGTGACGCCGTCCGCTACGGCCTCGACGCAATCCCCGCCGCGCTGCGCGACCCGCCGGACCCCGCGCCGGGCGCCCGGCTCGCCGCCGCGCACACCTGGGAGCGCGCCGCCCGCGCGCACCTCGCCCTCTACGGTGCGCGCAGCGCCTCGACGACCCCGAACTCCGTCCGGCGCGTCTCGCGCAGGTCGGCGGTGGCGCGGGCGCCGAGGTCGATCGCGGCCGCCGGGTCGTAGCGGCCGGGCTGGTCGCGGAACCACATCGCCGTCCGGCACAGCGAGGTCCGCACGTGCCAGCTGCCGCCCTCCTGCGCGCGCCGGCGCAGGGCGACGAGGACGCCCAGCGCGGCGAGGAAGCCGGTCGCGTAGTCGCACGGGAGCGCGGGGACGATCGTCCCGCCGTGGTCGTCCACCCAGCCCGTGCTGGCCTGGGCGAGCGGCTCGAACGCACGCCGGCCCGCCCACGGCCCGACGTGCCCGTACCCACTGATGGACACGTACACGATGCCCGGGCGGCGAGCGGCCACGGCGCCGGCGCCCAGGCCCTTGCGCTCGAAGGAGCCCGGCGCCGCGTTCTGGAGGAACACGTCGGCGCCGGCGGGGTCGACGTCCTCGAGTGCTGCCTCGACGCGGCGCTTGTCCAGCGCGGTGTCGACCAGCGCGCGGTGCACCACCGGCAAGCCGGGCGCGGCGACCTGGGTCACGACGGCGCCGTGCTCGGCCAGCGTGCGCCCGCAGGCCGGCCCCGCCACCAGGCGCGAGAGGTCGAGCACGTGCGGGACGGGCGGCGCGGGCTCCGGCGGCGCGTCGCCGATGCGCTCGAGGCTCACCACCGGCAGCGCGCCCAGCGCCTGGCCCTGCGGGTGCGCGTCCCACTCGGCGGCGCTGCGGACGACCGCGCCGGGCGCGCCGGCTTGCGCGAGCGCGTCGGCGAGGGCGTCGGCGTCCACCCACGGCCCGGCGGCGAGCACGGCCTCGGTCGGCTCGAGCAGGTCCCCGTAGCCGTAGACCTGCACGAGACGGCCGTCGCCGGTCGGGTGCAGGCCGATGCCGGGGAGCTGCGACGTCGGGTCGGGGTCGAGGACGTCGCCGTCGACGATCTGGTCGAGGAAGCCGCGCAGCAGCGCCCCCGCGTGGCGGACGTCGACGTCCACCGTCGTGCGCCCGGCGGCCAGCCCGATCGCGGCCAGGATCGCCGCCGCGCTCTCGGCGAGCGGGTAGCGGCAGGGAAGGACCGGGTCGGTCCCGGTGATGCGCGCCCGCCCGGGATCGACGTCGAGGTCGAGCGCGTCGAGCAGCGGCGCCAGCCGGTCCATGCGCACAGGCTGCCCGCTCGGGCCCGAGCCCACGTCGGACCGCGGTCCGAGCAGCATGGGGTCGACTTCCGCCCGCGGGCCATGAACTGAACCGGCACGCCGGGAGAAGATGAGGGGTATGAGCGAGCTGACCATCGCCGCGGCCGCCGCGGCCTTCGACCGGGATCTCGACGCCTGCCTGGCCACGGTCAAGGCGGTCATGGACGACGCCCGCGCGCGCGGCGTCGACATCCTCGTCCTGCCCGAGGCCGCGCTCGGCGGCTACGTGGAGACGCTGCACGGCGACGCCGATCCGCCGCCCGTCCTCGACCTCGACGGACCCGAGCTCGCGCAGGTCATGGCCTGGGCCGGCGACATGGTCACGTGCGTCGGGCTGTGCGAGGGCGGCGACGATGGCGCCCGCTTCAACACGGCCGCCTGCGTCCACGGCGACGGCCTGCTCGGCGTGCACCGCAAGGTCCACCTCCCGCTCGACGAGGATCGCTTCACGACCGCCCGCGGCGAGCTCGGCGCGTTCGACACGCCGCACGGCCGCCTGGGGATGCTGATCTGCTACGACACCGCGTTCCCGGAGGCGGCCCGCACGCTCGCGCTCGACGGCGCCGAGCTGCTGTGCTTCCTGAGCGCGTGGCCGACGAGCGCGACCAACGCCGCGGCGACGCTCATGGAGGACCGGCAGTGGCGCCGCCACGAGCTCTACGACCGCGCCCGCGCCGCCGACAACTCGCTCGTCGTCGCCTCCGCCAACCAGTGCGGCACGTTCGGGAAGCTGCAGTACCTCGGCGGCGCCCGGATCGTCGGTCCCAGCGGCGACCTGATCGACATGACCGGCACGGAGGCGGGGCTGGCCGTGACGACGCTCGACCTGTCGGAGACGGTCGCCCACGCCCGCAAGGCGCTCTCCCCCATCACCGACCTGCGGCCGGACGCCTACGTGGCCGCCGAGCCGCTCGCCGTCTAGATGCCCGAGGTCGAGTTCAGCGTCCGCTGGCCCGACGGCCGCACGCAGGACTGCTACTCGCCGTCGCGCGCGATCGAGCAGTACCTGTGCCCGCGCGCGCAGTACCCGAAGGACGAGTTCATGCGCCGCGCGCTGGCTGGGCTGCAGGAGGGCAGCGATCGCGTCCGCGCTGCCCGCGGCTTCGCCTGCACCGCGGCCGCCGCCGAGATGAGCGCGCTGCGGGAGGCCGCCGCGGCCACGCCGGACGGCCTGGTGCTGGTCGAGACGTTGGCCATCCCGGGCCCGCAGGCGCCCGGCGCCGCCGTCGAGGGGCACCACGAGGTGATCGTCGTGGGCGGTGGTCAGGCCGGCCTGACCGTCAGCGCGCTGCTGGCCGAACAGGGCGTCGAGCACGTCGTCCTCGAGCGCCACCGCATCGCCCACTCATGGCGGGCCGAGCGCTGGGACGCGTTCTGCCTCGTCACCCCCAACTGGCAGTGCCGCCTGCCCGGCCACCCGTACGCCGGCGACGACCCCGACGGCTTCATGCTCAAGGACGACATCATCGCCTACGTCGAGGCGTTCGCGGAGGCGACCGACCCGCCGCTGCTCGAAGGCGTCACGGTCACGGAGGTGCGCGAGCGGGACGGTGGCTTCTGCGTCGAGACGACGGCGGGCACCGCCACCGCCGACCGCGTCGTCCTCGCCGTCGGCGGCTATCACCGTCCCCGCTTCCCGGAGGTCGCCGCGCGGCTGCCGGCGTCCGTCACCCAGCTGCACTCCTCCCAGTACCGCAACCCCGCCGCGACCCCCGACGGCGCGGTGCTGATCGTGGGCAGCGGCCAGTCGGGCGCGCAGATCGCGGAGGACCTGCACCTCGGGGGGCGCGAGGTGCATCTATGCGTCGGCTCGTCGCCGCGCGTGGCGCGCTTCTACCGCGGGCGGGACGTGGTGGCGTGGCTGGAGGACATGGGCCACTACGACATGCCCATCGACGAGCACCCGATGGGCCTGCAGGCGCGCCGCGAGCCCAACCACTACGTCACCGGTCGCGACGGCGGCCACGACCTCGACCTGCGCGCCTTCGCTCGCGACGGCATGCACCTGCACGGGCGTCTCGCCGGCGTGACCGACGGCGTTCTGGAGACGGCGGACGACCTGCGCCAGAACCTTGACGGCGCCGACGGCACCTTCGAGCGCATCAAGGACGCGGTCGACGCCCACATCGAGAAGGCCGGCATCGACGCGCCCACCGAGGCGCGCTACGAGCCGGTCTGGGATCCCGGCGACACCGCGGCGGAGACGCTCGACCTTGAGGCGCACGACATCCGCACGGTGATCTTCGCGACCGGCTACGGCACCGACTGGTCGTGGGTGAAGGTCCCCGCGTTCGACGGGACCGGCTACCCGACGCACGCGCGCGGGGTGACGTCGGTCGACGGCCTCTACGTCGTGGGGCTGCCGTGGATGTACACGTGGGGCTCGGGCCGCTTCGCCGGCCTGACGCGCGACGCCGACTACGTCTGCGGGCACGTGGCCGCCGCCCAGAGGCCTGCCCGCGTAGCCGCCTGACGCGCCAACATCGGGCGGGGAGGCGGTCCGCCTTCGCGGGGCGGTCCGTAGCCCGGGCATGCCCGCCATCCTCTTCGGCTCCATCAGCACCATCGCCGACACCTCCGAGCTGCAGCGCCAGTCGTTCAACGAGGCCTTCAAGGAGCACGGGCTCGACTGGGAGTGGGCGCAGTCGGACTACCAGGAGCAGCTGGCCAGCAACGGCGGCCAGCAGCGCGTCGCCGACTTCGCCGAGCAGCGTGGAGAGGACGTCGACGCCAAGGCGGTGCACCAGACGAAGTCCAAGCACTTCCAGGACCACGTCGCCGGCCTGGACCTCCCCGCGCGGCCCGGCGTCCTCGAGACGATCCGCGCCGCCAAGGACGCCGGCTACAAGGTCGGCCTCGTCACCACGACCTCGCCGGAGAACGTCGACGCCCTGCTCGGCGCCGTGTCCGAGCTGGGGCGCGAGGACTTCGATCTCGTCGTGGACGGCACCCAGGTGGAGGCCGGCAAGCCCGACGCCGCCGTGTACGCGCACGCGCTGGAGGCGCTGGAGGTCGGCGCCGGCCAGACGATCGCCATCGAGGACAACGTCGGCGGGGTGCAGTCGGCCCAGGGCGCCGGAGTCGCGGTCGTCGCCTTCCCCAACGAGAACACCGCCGGCCACGACTTCGACGCGGCGACGGGCCGGGTCGACGGCGAGCTGAGCTTCGACGCGCTGTCCGCGCACGTCGCGTGACCGATGCGCTTAAGCGGCGACTCGCCGAGGACGGCGTCGTGACGATGCGCGACGCCGGCATGGACGACGCCGCGTTCGTCGCGTTCCTGCGTGGCTTCGGCGAGCTCGCCTTCACGGCGGGCGAGGCGCCGGTGGCGGGCTTCCCCGACCTCAACGTGGTCTCGAACGTCGGCCGCACGACGCCGCCCAAGAGCAGCTTCCACGTCGACACGAGCTACGTGAAGACGCCGCCGGCCTACACGGCGCTGCGCGCGGTGACCGTCCCCGCGCAGGGCGGCGAGACGCTCTTCACCGACCAGTACCGCGCCTACGAGACGCTGCCGGACGACCTCCGCGAACGGCTCGAGGGGCGCACGATCACGCACGTCGTCACCGGGCTCGACCTCGGCCCCGACGACGAGACCGCGGCCGAGCATCCCGTCTTCCGCCCGCACCCGATCACCGGCCGCGTCGCGCTGTACCTGACCACGCCGCCGCGCTGCGCGGCGATCAGCGGGCTGTCCGACGCCGAGGCCGAGGAGACCATCAACGTGTTGTTCGAACACTCCACGCGCGAGGACAACGTCCGCCGTCACCGGTGGGCCGAGGGCGACGTCGTCATGTGGGACAACGCCTGCGTCCTGCACCGCGCCGACCACTCGGGCGTGTCCGGCGACCGGGTCATGCACCGCGGGATGGTGGCGGGATGAGCGTCCCGGAGGCGACCGTCACGGCGACCGGCACGGCCTTCCGCGTCGAGGGCTACGAGCGCATCGACTTCAGCCTGCTCTACGTCGACGGCGCCTTCGCGGTCGAGCACCCCGAGATCGCGGACCGCTACCGCGCGCACGGCCGCTGCCTGATGATCGTCGACGAGACCGTCCACGGCCTCTACGGCGAGCAGATGGACGCGTACTTCGCCCACCACGGCATCGCGCTCACCGCGTTCCCGATCACCATCCGGGAGACGGACAAGACGCTGCGCACGCTGGAGCGGATCGTCGACGCCTTCGCGGACTTCGGCCTGCTGCGCAAGGAGCCGGTGCTCGTCGTCGGCGGTGGCCTGACCACCGACGTGGCCGGCCTGGCCTGCGCGACCTACCGGCGGGGGACGCCGTACATCCGCGTCCCCACCACGCTGATCGGCCTGATCGACGCCAGCGTCGCCATCAAGGTCGCGGTCAACCACGGCAACCAGAAGAACAAGCTGGGCGCCTACCACGCCTCCGAGACGGTCATCCTCGACTTCTCGTTCCTGCGCACGCTGCCCGAGGACCAGGTCCGCAACGGGATCGCCGAGCTGATCAAGATCGCGGTCGTCGCCGACCGCAGCCTGTTCGACCGGCTCGACGCGCACGGCGAGGAGCTGCTGGCCACGCACTTCGGCCACGTCGACGGGACGACGAAGATCCGCGACGTCGCCCATCACGTCACCTATGACGCGATCCGCGTGATGCTCGACCTCGAGGTCCCCAACCTGCACGAGCTCGACCTCGACCGGGTGATCGCCTACGGCCACACGTGGAGCCCGACGCTCGAGCTCAAGCCCGAGGTCACCATGTTCCACGGCCACGCCGTCACGGTCGACATGGCGCTGTCGGCGACGCTGGCCGCGTCGCGCGGGTACATCACCGAGGCCGACCGCGATCGCATCCTGGCGCTGATGAGCCGCGTCGGCCTGGCCGTCGACAGCCCGTACCTGACGCCAGACCTGCTGCGGGAGGCGACGGAGACGATCGTGCACACGCGCGACGGCCTGCTGCGGGCGGCGGTCCCGCGCCCGATCGGCACCTGCTACTTCGTCAACGACCTTTCCGCTGAGGAGCTCGACAGCGTCCTGGCGGTCCACAAGGACCTGTGCCGCGGGCTCGCGCGCGGTGGCGACGGCGAGGCGATGTACCTCTCCCTCGAGACGGTGTGAGACCGGTCGCGCCGGTCGCGATCCTGGCGGAGATCGCCGCCGGGCTGGACCCGTACGTCGAGCGCTGCACCACGCCTGAGTCCCCGGCGCTGGCTTCGCTGGCGGAGCGCACGCGGGCGGCCGATTGGAGCGGGACGGGGGTCGAGGCGGAGATGCTCTCCGGGCACATGGAGGGACAGCTGCTGCGGACGCTGGTGCGGTTCGGGCGGGTCCGCCGGGTGCTCGAGATCGGGATGTTCACCGGTTACTCGGCGCTGGCCATGGCGGAGGCGCTCCCGGACGACGGCTTCGTGGTCGCCTGCGAGGCCGACGCCGATGTGGCGGCATTCGCTCGGGCGTGCTTCGCAGGGTCTGAGCACGGCGGGAAGATCGACGTCCGGGTCGGGCCCGCGCTGGCGACGCTGTCGGAGCTGGACGCGCAGTTCGACCTCGTCTTCCTCGACGCGGACAAGGGTGGGTACCGCGCGTACTTCGAGGCGGTGCTCGAGCGCGGGCTGCTCGCTCCGGGCGGGCTGCTGTGCGTGGACAACACGTTGATGCAGGGCGAGCCGTGGCGCTCCGGGCCGCCGTCGGCGAACGGGGCCGCGATCGCGGCCTTCAACGAGGCCGTCGCGACGGACCCGCGCGTCGAGCAGGTCCTGCTGCCGGTGCGGGACGGCCTGACGCTCATCCAATGGGTGTGAGCACCCTCGGCGCGCAGCTGGCGCTGCTGGCGCTGCTCCCGTTCAACGCGGCGGTGACGCTGCTGGCGCTGCTGCGACGGCCGCCGGCGCAGTCTGTCGTCGCCGATCGCCGGACGATCCTGGTCAGCGGCGGCAAGATGACCAAGGCGCTCCAGCTGTGCCGGTCGTTCCACCTCGCCGGCCATCGCGTGATCCTGGTCGAGACCCACAAGTACCGCTTCACCGGCCACCGCTTCTCGCGCGCGGTCGATCGCTTCTACACGGTGCCGTCGCCGTCGGCGTCCGGATACGCGCAGGCGCTGCTGGACATCGTGCGCTGGGAGGGCGTCGACGTCTACGTGCCGGTGTGCGCGCCCGCCGCCAGCCAGTTCGACGCGGAGGCGGCGGCGCTGCTGTCCCCTGAGTGCGAGGTCTTCTCCGCCGACGCGGACACGGTCCGGATGCTGGACGACAAGGACGCGTTCTCGAGCTGTGCCGAAGCGCTCGGTCTGCCCGTTCCCGAGCACCGTCGCATCACAGCGCCCGAGCAGGTGGCGGATGTGGACGGCGGCCGGTTCGTCCTCAAGAGCATTCCGTATGACCCGGTGCTGCGGCTCGATTTGACGGCGGCGACGACGGCCTTCGCCGCGACGCTGCCGATCTCCGAGGCCAAGCCGTTCGTCCTGCAGGCGTTCGTGGACGGGACGGAGTACTGCACGCACAGCACCGTGCGCGACGGGGTCGTCCAGCTGCACGCGTGCTGCGAGTCGTCGGCGTTCCAGCTCAACTACGCCCACGTCGACAAGCCCGAGATCGAGGCGTGGGTGCGGCGCTTCTGCGCCGCGCTCGGGGTGACCGGCCAGCTGTCCTTCGACTTCATCGAGACGGCCGACGGGACGGTCTACGCGATCGAGTGCAACCCGCGCACGCACTCCGCGATCACGATGTTCTACGACGATCCGCGGGTGGCGGCCGCCTACCTGGAGGACGGCGTGGCGACGGTAACGCCGCGGCCGGTGAGCCGGCCCACCTACTGGCTCTACCACGAGCTGTGGCGGCTGGCCACCGGGCCGCGGCGGCTGGCGACGCTGCGCACGATTCTGCGCGGCACGGACGCGATCTTCGCCTGGGACGACCCGCTCCCGTTCTTCGTCCTGCACCACGTCCAGATCCCGTGGCTGCTGCTGCGCAGCCGGGGCTGGGTGCGGGTCGACTTCAACATCGGCAAGCTCGTCGAGCCGGGCGGGGACTGACGTGCGCGTGCTGCACCTGGTCGGCTCGGCGGTCAGCGACTTCTACGCCGATCTGTCGCGCCTGTACGCGGCCGACTGCCTGGACGCGGTCGGGGATCTGTGTGAGACGCACATCGCCTACGTGTCGCCGGACGGGTCGTGGCGGTTCCCGGCGTCGTTGGCTGACACGGCCATCGCCGTCGCCCCGGCGGTCTCTGTCGCCGGCGCCGTCGAGCGCATCGTCGGCCTCGGCGCCGACGTGATGGTCCCGCAGATGTTCTGCGTGCCGGGCATGACCCACTACCGCGCGCTCTTCGACGTGCTCGGCATCCCCTACGTCGGGAACCCACCCGACGTGATGGCCCTGACCGCCGACAAGGTCTTGGCGAAGGCGGTCGTCGCGGCGGCCGGCGTCCGAGTCCCCGCCGGCTCCGTCGTGCGGCGCGGGGAGCGGCCCGCCGTCGACCCGCCCGCGGTCGTCAAGCCCGTCGACGCCGACAACTCGCTCGGCGTCACGCTCGTGCGGCACGCGGAGAACTTTGACGCGGCGCTGGAGGTTGCTTTTATCCACGCCGACGCCGCGCTCGTCGAGGCCTACGTCCCGCTCGGGCGCGAGGTCCGCTGCGGCATCGTCGTCCGCGACGGCGAGCTCGTCCCGCTCCCGCTCGAGGAATACCGCGTCGAGGACGTCCGCCGCCACGCCGACAAGATCCGCGAGGACGACGGCTCGCTCGGTCTGGTCGCCAAGGTGCAGACGGAGGCCTGGATCGTCGACCCCGCCGACCCGATCACCTTCGCCGTCCACGCCGCCGCCCGCACATGCCACACCGCCCTCGGCTGCCGCGACTACAGCCTCTTCGACTTCCGCATCGACCCCGACGGCACCCCTTTTTTCCTCGAGGCCAGCCTCTACTGCTCCTTCGCCCGCCAGTCCGTCCTCTCCGTCATGGCCGCCGCCGCCGGAATCCCCCTCCCCGACCTCTTCGAGTCCTCGATCGCCGCCGCCAGTCAGCGTTGAAACATCCGCGCACATGACCTCGTGCGATCGCGGCCCTGGCAGGCAGCAATCGAACCCGCACTCAGTCGGATCCGTTCTGCCGCTTCCGGGCGAAAGAGCAGGCCGGCTGGCGCCGCTTGGGTCGCTAGGGCGACCCTCTGGTCTCCCCCCTGCGCGGCTGTTGCTTTCAGGCGAACGCAACACTCTCCGAGTGGAGTTCCCCCGCTTTCCGGACATCTGATGGCTTGCGAGCGCGAGCCGCGAAAGGATGTCTGGGATGCCCAAGACGAGACCTGCGAATCCGGATGAGTTTCGGCGGGAGGCGGTGCAGATGCTGCGGGCTGGGCGCACGCCGCGTGAGCTGGCCGAGGCGCTGGGCTGTTCGGAGCAGACGCTGAGAAACTGGCGCCGTCAGGACCAGCGCGATCGCCACGAGCGCGACGACGGCCCCACGAGCTCTGAGCTCGATGAGCTGCAGCGGTTGCGGCGCGAGAACGCGCGTCTGAAACAGGAGCGCGATCTGCTCAAGCGAGCCGCGGCCTTCTTCGCAGCAGAGACCGAGATCCGGTGAGCAGCTACCGGTTCATCTCGGCGGAGAAGGCCAGCACCCCGGTCTCTGTCTGCTGCGAGCTGCTCGGCGTGAGCCGCTCGGGCTATTACGAATGGACCAGTCGCCCGCCGTCGGATCGTGCCCTGTCAGACGCGTGGCTGGTCGAGAAGATCAAGCAGATCTGGGCGGCCAACCGCAAGGTCTACGGAGCGCCTCGCGTCCATGCCGAGCTGCGGATCGCGCACGGCATTCGCGTGGGCCGCAAGCGCGTCGAGCGGCTGATGCGCGAGGCCGGCATCAGCGGCCTGGTGC
>CAXTBB010000009.1:6787-15205 GCA_964242305.1 uncultured Solirubrobacteraceae bacterium | reverse complement strand
AATATGTGATCGGCGAAAGCTATGGCGGCTATCGCGCGCCGCGCCTCGCATACGAGCTGCAGTCCCAGATCGGCGTCGGCATCAGCGGCCTGGTGCCGCGCAAGAAGGGCCGAACGACGGTCCGAGTGCCGGGCGTCCGCGTCGCCGACGGCCTCGTCGAGCGGCGCTTCCGGCCGGCCGCGCCGAACGTGCTCTGGATCGCCGACATCACCTACCTGCCGGCCTGGCAGGGTTGGCTCTACCTCGCCGCCGTCCAGGACGCTTTCAGTCGCCGCATCGTCGGCTGCCCGATGGCCGATCACATGCGCGCCGAGCTCGTCGTCGATGCGCTGCAGATGGCGCTCGCGCGGCGCCGGCCCCAGCCCGGTTTGGTGTTCCACAGCGACCAGGGCAGTCAGTTCGTGGCGCTGGGATTCGGGCAGGCCTGCCGCGACGCCGGCATCGCCCAGTCGATGGGCTCCAAAGGCGATTGCTACGACAACGCCGTCGCCGAGAGCTTCTTCGCCACGCTCAAGAAGGAGCTCGTCCATCGCTCGAGCTGGCCGACCCGGCGCGAGCTCACCAGCGAGGTCTTCGAGTACATCGAGGCCTCTACGACCCCCGGCGTCGTTACTCCACGCTCGGGATGCTGTCACCCGTCGAGTTCGAACAGACGGCCTCTCTGAGCGCCTCACCTTCTGATCTGGCCGGCTTCGCCGGCATACATACAGAGAAGATCGACTAGAAGATGACCCCGAAAGCTCAACCGTGTCCGACGAACCGGGGGAACTCCAGCTGGCTCGCTACCGCCACAGATGAAAAGCAGCAGCGGAACGATTCAGTCCGTCGCTTCTGCTTGGAGGCACAAGCAGAAGTGCCGGCCTCGGGCGGAAGCAGCATGGCGCGGCCGGAGATGCAAGCCGGCTACCAGCTCCGACATCCGCCGGCCGGTAGTTTCGGCCTGTGCTGGACGAGCAGTCGATCTTCCAACGGGGCTGGGCCTTCCTGAACAGCCACTCGCTGCTCAGCGGCGTAGTGCTCCTCGGCATCGGCACCGTCGTAACCCTCTTCGTAACCCAGCCGCATGCGGCGAAGCTAAGCGCCTCCAAGTCGGGGAACCCGCCCGTCCGCGAATTGCCGATCAGCGACTATGTAACCGAAGATCCGCGCTTCAGGCCGCGGAAGTCGTCGAGTGACTTCTCGCTTCTAGGCATTGAGGTCGGGACGCCCGTAAGCGATGTCAATTCTCTCTTCGCAGGGGCGGCCAAACGGACCGTCTCAGAGGAGGGCAAACAAGCCACCTACGAATGGAGGTGGCGGGGCATCCGATTGATAGTGCAGGCAGCAGGTCGGGTGCCTGCGGTTCAGACCATGCAGGTCAATCTGGAGCGCAGAGGCCTCTACGTGTCGTTACCGCGAGGCCTACTGCTCGGCGAGGCGCGAGTCAGCGATGCGGCCAGGAAGTACGGCGGATTTGGTTACTCGGACTTGGACGGGGACGTGGATGGTGGCTTCGCCTTCTACGACTTCCGTGCCGACTACGGCGCCGAGGGAACCTTTTCAGCGAATTTCACAGCCGCCGCGGATCTCGACGCCTATGTCGCCAGGGATGCCGTCACCCCCGATGCGTGCAAGCGATTGATCCGCTCGGTAGAGATTGGCTACCTCAGTCAGCGGGGGCGATTTGATACTCCGCCTGACCTTTGCCTCGCGTGGGGCCGGTCTCGACGCGATTGAGGGCACTGCTGCTATGAGGCAGCAGCAACAATGGACATTCCGCCTCGCGGCCGGACCCGAGGTTTGCTGGATTTGCCACAGCAACTCTCGGCTAGACGGCGCTGACCAGCCGCTTCCATACTGCGTCAGGATCGTCTTGATTCGTGGCCTGAACCGCGAAGCCGTTCTTCGTGAAGTTGTAGCGAAGCAGGTCGTAGCCGATGGACTCTTCTTCCATGTACCAGCCGGATTCGACGATGCGGGCGATCATCGAGGCCCATGCGTCCTTCGGGATTGGCGCATAAGCTGCGTGACTGATTTGGCTCTGTCCTCTGCTTCGATCTGTCGTCTCTGACGGGCGTCGATAGCCCGCACACGGTCGTCAATCTCTTGGAATACAACCGTGACCACGTCACGGTGGACGGCGTTTGAGCCGGGCTGGGTTCGACGGAGACCGTTTGGATTGGTTTCCTAGTTCTATTTGTCTAATGCCGGCGTAGCCGGCCCCTGGTCCGTCATGGCCGAGAGTGCCTGTTCTTCGAACTCGGTGGGCGGCAGAACGCCGAGGTTCTCGTGTAGGCGGGCGTGGTTGAACCAGCCGACGTATTCGACGATCGCCAGCTCGAGCTGCGTCCGGGTGCGCCAGACGCGATCAGCGATCAGTTCGGTCTTGAAGGAGTCGACGAAGCTCTCGGCGAGCGCGTTGTCGTAGGCGTCACCGACCGATCCGATCGACGCGAGGACGCCGTGGTCGTCGAGGACCTGGGTGAAGGCCCATGACGTGTATTGAGAGCCGGCATCGCTGTGGTGGACGAGCTCGACGTCAGCGCCCGGGCGGCGTTGATAAAGCGCCATCCTGAGCGCGTCGAGGACGAGATCGGTGCGCATGTGCGACGCGAACTGCCAGCCAACAATCTTGCGGCTGAAGACATCGATGACGAACGAGAAGAACACCAGGCCCTCGTGGCAACGCAGATAGGTGAGTCCGCCACCCCTAGCCGGTCGGGCCCTGAGGCGGTGAAGTCGAGGTTCACGCGATCCGGTGACCGCAGCGCCGTGGGGTCTGAGATCGTGATCCGCCATGGCTTGCCGCGGCGCTTAGCGCCCTGGATGCCCTCGCGACGCATCAGCCGCTTGACGCGATCGCGGCCGACGTCGACGCCCTCGCGCAGTAGCGCCTTCCAGGTCCGCCGGTAGCCATAGGCGAAGTAGTTGGCAGCATGCGTCTGGCGGATCTGCTCGAGCAGTCGCTCGTCGCCGACGACGCGCTCACAGCGCGCCCCGGTGGCGCGCCGGTAGTAGGCCGAAGCTGACACCCCGAGCGTGCTGCAGATGAGCTCGACAGAGAAGCGCTCGCGCTCGCAGTCGATGAACGCGCTCACCTCCGCGGGGTCCCGTCGAGCTCCTTCGCGAAAAACACCGACGCCGACTCCAAGATCTCGTTGGCCTTCTTGAGCTCGCGATTCTCACGCTCGAGCAGCTTCAGTCGCTCGCGTTCGTCAGTTGTCAACCGGTCGCGGCGCTGGCCGCCGTCGGCCTCGGCCTGGCGGACCCAGCCGCGCAACGACTCCCGGTGAATCCCGAGATCGGCCGCGACATGCGCGATCAGGCGGCCGCTCTCAAAGACCAGCCGGACGGCCCGCTCTCGCAGCTCGTCTGAGTACTTCGTGGACGGGGCATCTGTAGATCCTCGACTTCCTCCAGGACAGATCATCCTGGCTTCGAGGCCTCCGCCAAACTCAGCCTGGCTCAGAGCAACTACTGCCGCGGGCTGTTGCTTTCGCCTGAAAGCAACAGCTGCGTCGCGGTCCTGGACTAAGCCGTTCGCGGGCGAGAGCGCGTAGCGGCCTAACCGGGGTGGTGTGAACCCGCAAACGACATCACGGCGGTTCGCGTGAACGCATATGGCACGGCACGATGCCTTTGCGAGCGGATTCTCTACGCAAACCGGAAACCTCACACGGAGTGAGGTGCCGAAATCGGGGCGGCGGGATTCGAACCCGCGGCCTCAGCGTCCCAAACGCTGCGCGCTAACCAGGCTGCGCCACGCCCCGCTCTCGTCGGACCATGGTACGGACGGCATGGCAGTTCGCGCACACGAGTTCACATTTCTTGATCTCAGCGAGCACGGCGTTGCGGTTCAGGTTGCGAGCGATGTTTCCAACGTCGCCTCGCTTGTCCATCCCGGGCAGATGGTCCCAATGCATGGCGTCCGGAGGGAAGGATCCGCCGCAGTCTGCGCATGGCTTACCCTCCTTGAGCGCGCAGTACCACTCGCGGAACAGCCGCTTCTTCTCCGGCCAAGCCGCACGACGACGATCCAGCGTCCTGCGGTGATATTCGGCGTCATAGAGCTTTCGACACGCCTTGCACCAGAGCTGGCGCCCATCTCGGCGAGACAGATGGAATTGCTCGAGTGGCTTCTCCTCGCCACACTTCCCGCACCGCTTGGTCACGAACGTATGTTCTCATGTGAATCGGACGCTTGAATGCTCGGCGTGGTGGACCGGTCGCCGAGGCTCGGGTACGCGCTGACGGCGGTGGCGGCGGCCCTGTTCGCCGTCAGCGGGGTGATGGCGCGGGTGCTGCTGGACGACGGGGTGAGCGCGTGGCACCTGACGGAGTTGCGGTCGGTGGTCACGTTCGTGCTGCTGACCGGGTGGCTGGCGGTGACGGACCGGGAGCTGCTGCGGGTGGAGCGCGCGGACGTGCCACGGCTGGCGTTCCTGGGGATCGCGGGGCTGGCGGCGGTGCAGTCGACGTACTTCGCGGCGATCGCGCGGCTGGACATCGGCGTGGCGCTGACGATCCAGTACCTGGCGCCGCTGCTGATCCTGGTCGTGCTGCGCGTCGTCAAAGGCCGCCGGGCGGCGCGAGCGCTGTGGGGGGCGTGCGTGCTCAGCGTCGCCGGCAGCTTCCTCGTGGTCAAGGCCTACGACGCGAACGGGCTCGACGGGATCGGGCTGCTGTGGGCCGCCGCCGCGTGCGTCACCTTCGCGATCAACCTGACGGCGTCGGAACGGGCCGGTCAGACGCTCGACGCCCGCACGACGCTGACCTGGGGCTTCGGCTTCTGCAGCCTGGTGTGGCTGATCGCGCGCCCGCCGTGGACGTTCCCCTTCGGCCTCTTCGACGACGCCGATCACATCCTCCTCGGGCTCGGGGTGGGCGTCGTGGGGACGCTGATCCCGTTCGTGCTGATCGTGACCGCGCTGCGCCACATCTCGGCGGCGCAGGTCGGCGTGGTGGCGACGCTGGAGCCAGTGATCGCGTCCATCGTCGCGTGGCCGCTGCTCGACCAGGTCCTCAGCGCGCCGCAGGTGCTGGGCGTGGTGATCGTGGTTGCGGCGGTGGCGTGGGTGCAGGCGCAACGGGCGCCGACCGCGACCGAAGCAGCAGCGGCGTCGCGAGCATGAGGACGCCGGCGGCGGCGATCGCCGCGCGCGGGCTCGTCACCGCAGCCAGCAGCCCCCACACCGCCGTCATCACCGCCACCGTCGCGTTGGACGTCACCGACCACGCGGACAGGACGCGGGCGACGCGGTCCGGTGGCGTCGCCTCCAGCCGGGTGGTCGCGAAGACCGGGTTGAAGACGCCGATGCAGGTGATCATCCCCGCCTCGAGCACCATGACAAGCGCGAGCCCGGCGAGCCCCGGCCCGACGAACGCGAGCCCGATCGACCAGCCGGCCCGCAGCGTCCCCGCCACGCGCAGCACCCGGTCTCGGCCGTGGCGATGCACGACCCGCCGCGAGACCCGCGCGCCGACCAGCCCGCCCAGGCAGGGAACGGAGAACGCCAGGCCGTACTGCCACGGTGCGAAGCCGAGGTCACGCAGCATCAGCACCGCCAGCAGCGGCGCCGTGGCCAGGATCAGGCCGTTGACGGCCACGGTGTTGAGGAACAGGGGCCGGAGAGCATCGCTGCCGAGGATGTGCCGCCAGCCGGCCAGCACGCCGCCGCCCGGCGCGCCGCGCACGCCCGGTTCCGAATCACCCCCCATCGCCCGGATCCCCAGCGCCGAGAGCAGGAAGCTGACCGCGTTGGCGATCACCGTGACCACCGGGCCGAACACCCCGATCGCCGCGCCACCCACCGGCGGCCCGAGCGCGGTCGCCGTCCACAACGTCGACTCGAGTCGCCCGTTCGCGCGCAGCAACTCCTCCCCCGGAACGAGCGCCTTCAGGCACGCGCCGCTGGCCGCGCGGAAGGCGATGTCGGCCGCACCCACCACGACGGCGACGATCAGCAGCTGCACGAAGGTCAGCCACCCCAGCGCGTAGGCCACCGGGACGCTCGACAGCGCCACACACCGCAGCCCGTCCATCGCCATCATCACCGCCCGCTTGCGCCGCCGCTCCACCCACGGCCCGAACGGGACGGCCACCGCCGCGGCCACCGCCAGCCCCGCGGCGGCCAGCAGCGAGACCTGCGCGGGCCCGGCGTGCAGGACGAGGATGGCGATCAGCGGGAACGCGTCGAACGCGAGCCACGTCCCGAACGTGCTCACCGCGTACGCCGCCCATAGCCATCCGAACCGCCGGTCCATGCGGCGGAAACGTACGCCTCGGTCCCGACGTACTAGCTTCGCCGCGATGGCCGACGTCCGCCCTTTGAGAGCCCTCCACTACGACCCGGCGCAGACGACGATCGCCGACGTCGTCTCCCCGCCCTACGACGTGATCGACGCCGTGCAGCGCGAGCGGCTCACCGAGCGCTCCCCGCACAACGTCGTCGAGATCGACCTCCCCCAGGGCGACGACCCCTACGGCCACGCCGCCGAGACCTTCGCCGCGTGGCGCGAAGACGGGACGCTGGTCCGCGACGACGAGCCCGCCTTCTGGGTCCTCGTGCAGGACTACACGGGCCCCGACGGCAACCCGTACACGCGCACCGGCCTCTTCGCGCGCATCCGGGTGGAGGAGTACGGCGCCGGCCGCATCCGCCCGCACGAGCGCACGCACCCCGGCCCGAAGGAGGACCGCCTCCGCCTGACCCGCGCGACGAAAGCGAACCTGTCCCCCATCTTCTGCCTCTACGACGGTCACGTCGACCTGCCCACAGACCGCGAGCCGTTCGCCGACGTCACCGACGAGGACGGCACCCGCCACCGCCTCTTCCGCATCCCCGGCGACCCGGCCATCACGGAGGCGCTCAAAGACAGCGAGCTGCTGATCGCCGACGGACACCACCGCTATGAGACCGCGCGCGTGTACGCGGAGGAGATCGGTGGCGAGGGCCCGCACCGCTACGTGCTCGCCTGCTTGGTCTCGCTCGACGACCCCGGCCTGACCGTCTTCCCCACCCACCGGCTGCTCACCGACCTCAAGGACCAGCCGCGCCAGCTCGCCCTCCGCGACGCCCTCATGCGCGACTGGGACCTCGCGCAGATCGACATCGACGACCTCGAGCCGACGGGTGGGCGGGACGGGGTCACCAGCATCCAGCTCGGGTACGCCGACTCCTTCCACCAGCAGGGCTACCGCCTCACGCTGGAGGCCGAGCGTCCCCCCGGGCCGCTCGGCGCGCTCGACACCGCGGTGCTCGAGCAGCTGCTCCTCAAGGGCGCGCTGCACATGACCGACGACGACATCTCGCACCTCAACGGGCTCGACTACTCGCGCAGCTTCGCCGAGGCCAAGCGCAAGCTGCTCGACAAGGAGGTCGACGCGATCTTCTTCACCGGCGCGGTCCCCGTCGAGCAGATCCGCGCCGTCGCCGCCGCCGGCGAGGTGATGCCGCCGAAGTCCACCTACTTCTTCCCGAAGGTGCTCACGGGCCTGCTCTTTCACCCGCTCGACGAGGAGTAATCTCAGACCATGCGCGCCATCGCCATCCGCAAGGGGAACTTCGAGCACCAGGTGCGCATCCGCGAGCACCGGCTCGTCGCCGACGAGCCCGAGGACGCCGGCGGCAAGGACCTCGGCCCGAGCCCGGAGGAGCTGCTCGCCGCCGCCCTCGCCTCCTGCACCGCGATCACCATGCAGATGTACGCCGAGCGCAAGGGCTGGGACATGACCGGCGTCGAGGTCGACTGCGACTACCAGCCCGCCGAGCGCGGGCGGCCGACGCACTTCGAGCTCGTGCTGCGCCTGCCCGAGTCACTGGCCGACGAGCAGGTCGAGCGGCTCAAGGTGATCGCCGCCAAGTGCCCCATCCACCGCACGCTGGAGGGCGAGGTCGCCTTCGAGGAGCGCGTGCAGCGGGTCGCACCGGTCTGAGCCTCTCCGACGTCCTGCTCGACCCCGCGACCGCGGCGGCGATGCCGGTCAGCGGTCGCGAGTCCGCCGTGCTCGTCCCGCTCTTCGAGGACGACCACGGCCTGCACGCCGTCTTCACCCGCCGCCGCGCCGACCTCAAGCGCCACGCCGGCGAGATCTCCTTCCCCGGCGGCCGCCGCGACCCCGGGGACGCCGACGCCGTCGCCACCGCGCTGAGAGAGGCCGACGAGGAGATCGGCCTGACACCCGACGCCGTCGAGGTGATCGGCGCGCTCCCGCCCGTCCCCACCTTCGTGACCGACTACGCGATCTACCCGATCGTCGGCCTGATCGCCGCCGGCACCCAGTGGACGCTGCAGCCCGACGAGGTCGACGAGGTCCTCGACGTGGAGGAGTTCCTCGCGCAGCGCGCCCGGCACGACGGCTATTACAGCGATGGCAGCGGCGACGAGAACGTCGTGGCCGTGCGCGGCCAGCTGCTATTCAACGTCACCCCCGAACTG
>CAXTBB010000009.1:0-6777 GCA_964242305.1 uncultured Solirubrobacteraceae bacterium | reverse complement strand
GACGCCGTCCTCGAGTTCCGCCTCGACGACGTCCGCAACGGCTACGCGCGCCGTCGCCTCGTCCGCCGCGGCGTCCCCTTCCGCACCGACACCTACTGCGTCGGCGACGACCTCATCTGGGGCGCGACCGCCCGCATCGTGGCGGATCTGCTCCAGCGGGTAGACGGATGAGCATGGATTACAGAGGACTCGGCACCACGGGCATGCAGGTCAGCCCGCTCTGCCTCGGCGCGATGATGTTCGGCGCCTGGGGCGAGCCCGACCACGACGAGAGCATCCGCATCATCCACGCCGCGCTCGACGCCGGCATTAACTTCGTCGACACCGCCGACGTCTACTCGCACGGGGAGTCGGAGGTGATCGTCGGCAAGGCGCTCAAGGACCGCCGCGACAAGATCATCCTGGCCACGAAGTTCCACATGGGGATGGACAAGCCGATGGGCGAGCCCGGCGGCGATCCGAACTCCGGCGGCAACTCGCGCCGCTGGATCGTGCAGGAGGTCGAGAACAGCCTGCGCCGCCTGCAGACGGACTGGATCGACCTCTACCAGGTGCACCGCCCCGAGCACGGGACGGATGTCGAGGAGACGCTGTCCGCGCTGACCGACCTGCGCGCCCAGGGCAAGATCCGCGCCTTCGGCTGCTCGACCTTCCCCGCTCACGAGCTCGTCGAGGCGCACTGGGTCTCCGAGCGCCGGGGCCTTGGGCGCTTCGCCACCGAGCAGCCGCCCTACTCCATCCTCGTGCGCGGCATCGAGGCCGACCTGCTGCCCGTCGCCCAGAAGCACGGGATGGGCGTCATTCCGTGGAGCCCGCTCGCCGGCGGCTGGCTGACCGGCCGCTACCGCAAGGGCCAGGACGCGCCGGAGAGCCGCCGGGCCGAGCGCATGCCCGACCGCTACGACCTCGACAACCCCGAGAACCAGGCCAAGCTCGACGCCGCCGACGCGCTCGCCCACCTGGCCGAGGAGCACGACATGACGCTCGTGCACATGGCGCTCGCCTTCACCCTCGCCCACCCGGCCGTGACGGCCCCGATCGTCGGCCCGCGCACGATGGACCACCTCGAGAGCCAGCTCGGCGCCGCCGACGTGACACTCTCCAAGGCCATGCTCGACCGCATCGACGAGATCGTCCCGCCCGGGGTCACCCTGGCCGCCATCGACCGTGGCTACAAGGCCCCGGCGACCACCGACCCGGCCCTGCGCCGCCGCCCCGAGGGCCTGGCGTGAGCGACGGCAAGCACTTTGGCCTCACCGGCCTGGCCACGATGGGCGCCAACCTCGCCCGCAACGTCGCCTCCCACGACATCCCCATCGCCGTCCACAACCGGACGACGGAGAAGACCGAGACGTTCATTGCCGAGCACGGCGACGAGGGGCCGATCACCGGCCACGAGTCCGTCGAGGAGTGGGTCGGCGCGCTCGAGCGCCCGCGCGTGCTGATGAGCATGGTCAAGGCGGGCGACCCCGTCGACGCGGTGATCGACGAGATCGTCCCTCACCTGGACGCGGGCGACATCATCATCGACGGCGGCAACTCCTTCTTCAAGGACACCCAGCGCCGCTTCAAGGCGCTGGCCGAGAAGGACATCCGCTTCATGGGCGTCGGCGTCTCCGGCGGCGAGGAAGGGGCGCTCAAGGGTCCTTCCATCATGCCGGGCGGCGAGCGGGAGGCCTACGACGACGTCGTCGGCGAGATCCTCGAGACGATCGCGGCGAAGGTCGACGACACGCCGTGCTGCACCTACGTCGGCCCGGACGGCGCGGGCCACTACGTGAAGATGGTCCACAACGGCATCGAGTACGCCGACATGCAGCTGATCGCGGAGTCCTACGACCTGCTCCGCCACGGCGCCGGCCTCGAGGTCGCGGAGATCGCCGATCGCTTCAAGCAGTGGAACAAGGGTGAGCTGGACTCCTTCCTGATCGAGATCACCGCCCGCGTGCTCGAGCAGATGGACGAGGCCTCCGGCGGCCCGTTCGTCGACATCGTCGAGGACGCCGCCGAGCAGAAGGGGACGGGCCGCTGGACCGCGCAGGACGCGCTCGAGCTCGGCGTCCCGCTCACCGGCATCACGGAGGCGGTCTTCGCCCGCGCGCTCTCCTCCCTGAAGGACCAGCGCGAGGACGCCGCCGAGCGCCTGCGCGGACCGGAGCCGACCGGTGACGACGCCTCGCTCGTCGACGACCTCGAGCACGCTTTGTACGCGAGCAAGATCGTCTCCTACGCGCAGGGCTTCGTGCAGATGGCCGCGCGCGCCGACGAGGAGGGCTGGGACGTCGACCTCGGCTCGATGGCCACCATCTGGCGCGGCGGCTGCATCATCCGGGCGAAGTTCCTGGACCGCATCAAAGAGGCGTACGACAACGAGCCGGACATGGTCAACCTGATGGTCGCGGACTTCTTCGCCGAGGCGCTCGAGAACGCGCAGGACCCGTGGCGGCGGGTGGTCGCGCGGGCGGCGGAGATCGGCGTGCCCACGCCGGCGTTCGCGTCGTCGCTGGCCTACTACGACGGCTACCGCCGTCCCGTCGGCCCCGCCGGTCTCATCCAGGGCCTGCGCGACCTGTTCGGCGCGCACACCTACCGGCGCAACGACCGCGAGGGGACCTTCCACATCGCCTGGGGCGGCGACCTCAAGGAGTCAGCAAGCGGGTGACGGCGGCGACCGCGGCGCGCAGCCACGCGTCGCGGTCGGCCGGGTCCGTGTCGATGATCTCGATGGGGATGTTCCAGGTGGCGCGGGCGGCGCGGACGATCATCTCGCCGCCTCCGTCCTCGTAGACGAAGCCGCGCACCCCGGTGTCGACGATCTTCTCGGTCAGCATCCGCAGCCGCCCGTCGTGCAGCTCGGGCGCGTCCACGGGCCCCATCAGGTAGGCGACGATCGTGGTCTGCGCCAGTCCGTCCATCAGCGTCATGATCCGGTCGGGGTCGCCCAGGTAGGGCTCGGCGCCGGCGGCGTGGATCGCGTCGAAGTTGGCCTCGTCGCGGGTCGTCCCGCGCACCGCGTGCCCGGCCGCGACCAGCTCGCGCGCGAGCGCCTGCCCGCGTCCGCCGCACCCGACGATCAGGATCCGTGCCATTAGCGTCCACGCTATGGCCCACCAGATCACCCGTCTCGGCTTCGTCAACGCCTATCTGGTCGAGGAGGAGGACGACCTCACGCTGATCGACACGACGCTCGCCGGCGGCGCCAAGGCGATCCTGGCCGCCGCCGACGCCATCGGCAAGCCGATCCGCCGCATCGCCCTGACCCACTACCACTCCGACCACACCGGCCAGGTGGACGCGCTGGCCGCCAAGCTGCCCGGCGTCGAGGTCCTGCTCACCGAGCGCGACGCGCGCATCCTCGGCGGCGACAAGGCCCTCGAGGCCGGCGAGCCGAAGGGCCGCCTCGTCCCCGCGCCGGCGATCAAGACGGCGACCCAGCCACTCGGCGACCGGGTCGGCTCGCTCGAGGTGCACGCCGCGCCGGGTCACTCGCCCGGCCAGGTCGCCTTCCTGGACCCGCGCGACGGGACGCTCTACTGCGGCGACGCCTACGCCACCCTCGGCGGCACCCGGACGTCGGCCAAGGTCACGTTCCCGGTCCCCGTGCCCGCGCTGGCCACCTGGCACAAGCCGACCGCGCTGGAGACGGCGAAGACGCTGCGCACGCTCGACGTCCGCGCGCTCGCCCCGGGCCACGGCAAGGTGCTCGCGAACCCCGGCGCCGAGATGGACGCCGCCATCGCCCGCGGCCTCTGAGGCGCGGCCTCACCCCCGAGCGGGTCGCCGAGGCGGCGGTGGCGATCGCCGACGCCGACGGCTTGGACGCGGTCACCATCGCGCGCGTGGTCGCCCCTGCGCGGCTTCGAGCTCACCGACGAGGACGCGCTGCACGCCGTCCGCATCCTGCGCAGCGCGCTGCACGGCTTCGTGGCGCTGGAGGCCGCCGGGGGCTTCGGTGCCCCCATCGACGTGGACGTCTCCTTCGACCGCCTGGTCGACGTCCTGATCGCCGGCCTCTAGAGCAACTCGAGGACGCGCTCAGCCGGGCGGGCCAGCACGGCGCGGGCGCCGCGCTCGACGATCGGGCGCTGCAGCAGCGTCTGGTCGGCCTCCATGGCGGCAAGGATCTGCGCGTCGGTGGCGCCGGCGAGGGCCGCCGCCCCCGGCTCCTTCTCCCGCAGCGCGGTGCGCGGGGAGATGCCGGCCTTGGCCAGCAGCTCGGCGATGCGCCCGGCCGGGAGCGGGTCGATGTGATAGTCGACGCGGGCGAAGTCGATCCCGCGCTCGGCGAGGATGCGCGCCAGCCGCTGGCAGTTCGAGCACGACGTCTTCTCATAGACGGTGATGGCGGCCTCTTGGTTGAGCTGCGCGATGCGGCTGGCACGCTGGTCGGCCCAGTAGCGGTCGGCGTACTCGGACAGCTCGCGCTGCTGGTCGGCGACCTGCATCTCGACGTCGTGCTGGGTGCGGGCGACCTTGCCCCGGCGCTCGCGCATGCGGTTCTGGGCGGCGATCATCTGCTCGACGTCGTCGATGTCGTTCTGGGCCTCGAGCTCCGGCGAGCGGGTCGGCTTCCAGTCCAGGACGTCGGCGCCCGAGCGCGGATGGAAGAGCCCCAGCGCGATGATGGCGAGCAGGCCCACCACCAGCGAGACCGACACGATCAGCGTGAAGGGGTCCACCGCTCGCCCAGCTTAACGGCCATACCCTCCGGATCCCGGTGCCGCTGGTCCCCCCGCCTCCCCATCATCTGCCCAAGCCGGCGACCGCGGCGACCACGAGCACCTGGCTGCTGGGGACGCGGCACGGCTTCCGCGAGGTCCCCGCGGCCCGCGCCCGCCTGATCGCCCGCCGCCTGGGCGACCGTCTCACGTTCGCCGAGCCCAACGTCGCGCGCCACCTCGACCAGCGCGCCGTCCCCGATGACCCGCTCACGCCGCTCAGCCGCTGGCGCGACCGCATCATCGACCCCGCCCTGACACCGCCCGCGCCCACCGTCCTGCTCGCGCTGGTCGACGCGAAGGCCGACATCACGCACCCGGAGTTCGCGGGCGCGAACGTGACCAGCCTGACCCGCCGCAAGGTCCGCGTCAGCCACGGGACGGCGACGCTCGGCGTGGCCGCGGCGCCGGTGAACGGCGTCGGCATCGTCGGCGCGTACCCCGGCGCCCGGGCCGTCAACGTCGCCCTGCCGCCGAACGGGATCCGCTGCGCCGACTCCGCCCGCGGCATCCGCCGCGCCATCACCGCCGGGGCGCGGGTGATCAGCATGAGCTATGGCTCGGCGGCGTTCTGCCAGGCCGAGTACGAGGCGCTCCAGCTGGCCACCCGCCGGGACATCACCCTGGTCGCGGCGGGCGGCAACGAGCGCACGCGCGGGAACCCCTACGAGTTCCCGGCCTCGCTCCCGCACGTGATCACGGTGGGCGCGCTGACCGCCCGCGACCGGCCGGCCTTCTTCTCCAACGCCAACGCGGCGCTGGACCTCGTCGCGCCGGGCGTCGGCATCGTCGTCCCGGTCCCGCCCGACCGCTACGCCAGCTACGACGGGACCAGCTTCTCGACGCCGATGGTGGCCGCGGCGGCGACCTGGCTGCGCACCGTGCGGCCCGACCTGACCGCCGACCAGGTCACCGCCGTCCTGCGCGCCTCGGCCACCGACGTCGGGGCGGCCGGCTACGACCTCAAGACCGGCTACGGGCGACTGGACCTGGCCAAGGCGCTCCTGCAGGCCACGCCTCCGGCCGACCCGCTCGAGCCCAACGAGGACTTCCGGTTCGTCGACGGGCGCACGTTCGAGCACGCGGCCCGGCCGATCTGGACCGGCGGGGCCGCGGCGTCCCTGACCGCCACCGTCGACCTCTTCGAGGACCCCAGCGACGTCTACCGGATCCGCGTGCCCGGCCACCGGCGTGTGACCATTACCCTCCGGCCGACGGGCAACGCCGACCTGGACGTCTACGCCGGCGGCAGCCCGACGGTCGCCTCCGACCGCGGGCTGATCCGGCGCTCGCGCCACACCGGGACCCGGCCCGAGCGCGTCCGCATCCGCAACGCCGGCGGGCGCACGCGCACCGCCCTGATCCAGGTCTACCAGCGCGGGCGCCGGCCCGCCAACAGCGGCTACACGCTCACTGTGACGTAGCCCACTGCGCCTCCGCGACGTCCGCGACGCCCTTCAGCGCGTCGGGCGTCGGGATGCCGGGGGTGTCGCGCAGGTACCACTCGGCGTCGAGCGCCGCCTGGCAGCCGGAGCCGGCCGCGGTGACGGCCTGGCGGTAGGTGTGGTCGACGAGGTCGCCGGCGGCGAACATGCCCGGGACCTTCGTGCGCGTGGACCGGTCCTCGACCGCGACGTAGCCGTTCGGGTCGAGGTCGACGATCCCCTCGACCAGCGCCGACTGCGGCTCGTGGCCGATGGCGATGAAGGCGCCGGCCATGTCCAGCTCGCGGGTCTCGTCCGTCTCCACGTTGCGCAGGACGGCGTGCGTCAGGCCCTTCTCGTCACGCGACGAGAACTCCTCGACGACGTACGGCGTCAGGAACTCGATGTTGCCGGCGGCCTCGGCCCGTTCGAGCATGATCTTGGACGCGCGGAACTCGGGGCGGCGGTTGACGATCACGACCTTGGAGGAGAACTTGGCCAGGAAGATGGCCTCCTCCATCGCCGAGTCGCCCCCGCCGACGATCACCGTCGGCTTGTCCTTGAAGAAGGCGGCGTCGCACGTCGCGCAGTAGGAGACACCGCGGCCGCCGAGCTCCTCCTCGCCGGGCACGCCG
>CAXTBB010000008.1:41563-126316 GCA_964242305.1 uncultured Solirubrobacteraceae bacterium | reverse complement strand
GGCCGTTGAAGAAGAACGCCAGGCGCGGCGCGAACTGGTCGACCTCGAGGCCCGCGTCGACGGCGGCCTGCACGTAGGCGATGCCGCTGCACAGCGTGAAGGCGACCTCCTGGACGGCGCTGCAGCCCTTCTCGCGGAAGTGGTAGCCCGAGATGGACACCGTGTTCCACTTCGGGATGTGCTCCTGGCAGTAGGCGAACAGGTCGGTGGTGAGCCGCATCGACGCCTGCTCGGGATAGATGTAGTTCCCCCGCGCGATGTACTCCTTGAGGATGTCGTTCTGGGTCGTCCCGCGCAGCTTCTCGGACGGGACGCCCTGCTCCTCGGCGACCAGTTCGTAGAGCAGCATCAGGCACGCGGCCGGCGCGTTGATGGTCATCGACGTGGAGATCTGGTCGAGCGGGATCCCGTCGAAGGCGATCCGCATGTCCTCGATCGAGTCGATGGCGACGCCGGTGCGGCCGACCTCGCCGAGGCAGCGCGGGTCGTCGGAGTCGAGCCCGAGCTGGGTGGGCAGGTCGAAGGCCATGCTCAGGCCGGTCGACCCGTTCTTGAGCAGGTAGTGGTAGCGCTCGTTGGACTCCTTCGCGCTCGCGTAGCCGGCGTACTGGCGCATCGTCCACACCTGCTTGCGATACAT
Source organism: uncultured Solirubrobacteraceae bacterium (assembly GCA_964242305.1). Lineage (GTDB taxonomy): Bacteria > Actinomycetota > Thermoleophilia > Solirubrobacterales > Solirubrobacteraceae > DATLGB01. The sequence continues at coordinate 125,676 of CAXTBB010000008.1, read as the reverse complement.
CTCGCGGTGCGGGCCGCGGGTGAACGGGTACTCGCCCGGCTCGCCGAGGCGCTCGCTCAGATCGCCCTCGACGTCGTCGGGGCCGTACAGCGGCTTGATCTCGATGCCCGAGTCGGTGAAGACGCGCGGATCGTCGGGCCCGACGATCGGGGCGACGGACGGATCGTCCTCGTTGTTCAGCGGCTCTTTTTGAGTGACGTCGGCCATTTCCCCCGGAGGGTACCTTTCGAACCGTGACCGACCTGCGATCACTGCCGTCGGTCGACGCCCTGGCGGCGCGGGTCGATGCGCCGCATCCGGCGGCGGTGGCGGCGGCGCGCGCGGTGATCGCCGCCCGCCGCGAGGAGCTGAGAGGGTCCCACCCGCCCGCGGCGGGGGAAGCCGACCTGGTCGCGCGGGCGCAGGCGGCGGCGCGCCCGTCGCTGCGGCGCGTGCTCAACGCCACGGGCGTCGTCCTGCACACCGGGCTCGGGCGGGCGGTGCTCAGCGAGGCGGCGCAGGCGGCGGTCGCCGAGGTGGCGGCGGGCTACGCGAACCTCGAGCTCGACCTCGACAGCGGGCGGCGAGGCGCGCGCCACGAGCACGTGGAGGCGGCGCTGTGCGCGCTGACCGGGGCGCAGGCGGCGCTGGTCGTCAACAACGGCGCGGGGGCGGTCCTGCTGGCGGCGGCGGCGCTTGCCCAGGGCCGCGAGATCGTCGTCTCCCGCGGTGAGCTGGTCGAGATCGGCGGCGGCTTCCGCATCCCCGACGTCGTCGCCCAGGCGGGGGCGACGCTGGTCGAGGTGGGGACGACCAACCGCACGCGGGTGGCCGACTACGAGCGGGTGCTGACCGACCGCACCGGCGCGATCCTGCGCGTCCACCAGGCGAACTTCCGCCAGACGGGGTTCGTCGAGACTGTCCGATGCCGGGACCTGACCCCTTTAGGTTTCCCGGTGATCGACGATCTCGGGTCCGGTGCGATCGGCCCGGTGGGGGACGAGCCGACCGTGCCGGCCAGCGTCGCCGCCGGCGCGGCGCTGACGACGTTCTCCGGCGACAAGCTGCTGGGCGGGCCGCAGGCGGGCGTCCTGGTGGGGACGGCGGACGCGGTGGGGCGCGCCCGCGCGCACCCGCTCGCGCGCGCGCTGCGGATCGACAAGCTCTCGCTGGCCGCACTGGCGGCGACGCTGCGCGACCCGGCCGACACGCCGACGGCCCGGATGCTGCACGCGGACACGCGCGCGCGGGCGGAGCGGCTGGCGGACGGGATCGGCGCGGTCGTGGAGACCGTGGGGCGTGCCGGCGGCGGGACGCTGCCGACGCTCGACCTGCCCGGCTTCGCGGTCGCCGTCCCGGAGGCGTGGGCGGCGCCGCTGCGGGCGGGCGACCCGCCGCTGATCGGCCGCGTCGAGGACGGCTGCCTGCTGCTCGACCCCCGCACGCTGCTCGGCGACGCGGAGGTGGAGGAGGCCCGTCAGCTCCTGCTCGTGCGGTTGGAAGGCTGAGCGAGCCCGGTTTCATACGCAAGGACGACCGCTTGGACGCGGTCGCGCAGGTTGAGCTTCATGAGCACGCGCGCGACGTGCGTCTTGACCGTCGTCTCGGACACGATCAGCTCGGCGGCGATCTCCGCGTTGGACAGGCCGCGCGCGATCAGCCCGAAGACCTCCTCCTCGCGCTCGGTGAGCTCGTCGAAGCCGCGCGGCGGCACGGGGTCCGGCGAGCCGGAGATGGCGAACTTCTGCACCAGGCGCTTGGTGATCGACGGGGCCAGCAGCGCCTCGCCCTCGGCGACCACGCGGATGCCGGCGGCGAGCTGCTCCGGCGGCACGTCCTTGAGCAGGAAGCCGGACGCGCCCGCGCGCAGCGCCTCGTAGACGTACTCGTTGAGGTCGAACGTCGTCAGCATCAGCACCTTCGACGTGTCGGGGTCGGCGTCGACGATCCGTCGCGTGGCCTCGATGCCGTCGAGCTCGGGCATGCGGATGTCCATCAGGACGACGTCGGGCTTGAGCCGGCGCGCCATGTCGACGGCCTGCTGCCCGTCGACGGCCTCGCCGACGATGGACAGGTCGTCCTCGGCGTCGAGGATCATCTTGAACCCGGCGCGAACGAGCGCCTGGTCGTCGGCGATGAGGATGCGGATCATGGGGCTCCTTGGAGAACGGCGTCGTTGAGGGGGAAGCGGACTTCGAGTTGGTGGCCGTCCCCGGCCGGACGGGGGCCGACGGTGGTGTGACCGCCGTAGAGATCGACCCGCTCGCGGACGCCGACGAGCTCGGCGCCCGCGTAGGGACGCTCGTCGGCGATGCGGATCGACAGGGCGAGCGGGGTCCACTCGACCGTGACCTGGGCCTGCGCCCCGGGGACCGCTCGCCGCACGTCCTCCAGCGCCTCCTGGACGACGCGGTAGGCGCCGACCTCGAGGCCGGACGGCAGCGGCTGGGTGTGGCCGACCACCTGCAGGTCGGCCTCGAAGCGCCGGCACAGGGAGGCCAGGTCGCCGAGCGTCGGGCTGGGCTCGAGCTCGGCGGGCGCCTCGCCGGGGTGCATGACGCCGAGCAGCCGGCGCATCTCGATCAGCGTGTCGCGGCCGGTGCCCTCGATGGCGGCGGCGGCCGCGGCGGCGCGCTCCGGGTCGCGCTCGATGATTCGCCGCGCGCCGCCGGCCTGGACGACCATGACGGAGATGGAGTGCGCGACGACGTCGTGCATCTCGCGCGCGATGCGGCGGCGCTCGGCGGCGACGGCGCGGCGCTCCTCGGCCGCGTGCGCCTCCTCGCCGCGCAGCCCGGCCTCGTGCAGCTCCGCGGCCAGCGCGCCGCGGAAGACGGCGTTGCGGCCGGCGCCGTAGGCGGCGAAGGAGATCGCGGCGGGGAAGATGTAGTCGCTCACGGTGGAGTCGGGGACGCTCAGGTTGGCCGCGACGATGACGGCCACCAGGGCGGGCATGAACCACAGCGCCAGCGCGGGCCGGCGGCTGGTCCCGGCGCTGTAGGAGAACAGCAGGAGCCCGAAGAAGACGACGCCTGCGCGCGGGGGCGGGATGAGGGCCGCGGACATGATCAACAGCAGTCCGAGGAAGCCGTAGCCGGTCTCCAGCGGCGCGACACCGCGCGCCGCCAGAAGGGCGCCGAAGGCCAGCATCGCCAGCACGTTGGCCCACAGCGGGCCCTCCGTGTCCGGGCTGACGGCGACGACCACGATCCCGACGATGGTCACGAGCACGCCCACGGCCGGGTCGCCGTGCCGGCGGACGAGCGCCATCACGCGCCCACCCGCTCCAGCGGCAGCCGCGCGTGCAGGGAGCCGTCGGCGCGGGTGACGGCCCCGCCGAACAGCCGCACGCGCTCCTGCAGGCCGAGCAGGCGGCGGTCGGCCACCCGGTCCCCGTCGTCGCTGACCTCGACGTCGAGGCGGTCGGAGCGGTAGCGGACGGTCACCTGCGCCGCGTCCGCGCCGCCCTCCTCGCGCGCCGCGCGCAGCGCGTCCTGGACGACGCGGTAGGCGGTCAGCTCCACGCCCGCGGGCAGGCCCTCGGGACGCTCGCCCTCGACGCTGACGGTCACGCCGAGGCCGTGGCGGCGGGCGCGCTCGACCAGGCCGGGCAGGTCGACGAGCGTCGGCTGCGGGCTGGGGGCGCCGGCGCGGTCGTCGTCGTCGCGCAGGACGTCGAGCAGCGTGCGCAGCTCGCCCAGCGCGTCGCGGCCGGTGGTCTCGATCGCCTCGAAGGCGCCGGCCGCGCGCGCGGCGTCCTTGGCGGCCAGGCGCCGGGCCGCCGACGCTTGGATGGTCATGGCGCCGAGGGCGTGGGCGACGAGGTCGTGCAGCTCGGAGGCGATCCGCACGCGCTCGGCGTTGACGGCCTCCCGGGCGGCGTCCTGGCGGTCGGCGGCGGCCAGCGCGGCCTTCTCCGTCAGCGCGTCGTTGAGGCGCAGCCGGCTGCGCAGCAGGCGGCCGGCGAGCACGGGAGCGACGATGAAGAAGGCGGCGCCGGCCAGGAGCTCCGTGGCCAGGTTCCCCGCGGGGTGGCGCGCGTCCTCGATCACGGTCGACGCCGCCAGGCCGATCGCGCAGAGCGCGACGCCGAGCAGCAGCCGCCGCCCGTCCTCGCGACCCGCCAGCGAGTAGACGAGGAACAGGAACCCGAAGTAGAGGACGTTGAGCTGCTGCCAGACCTCGACCTGCACGAACGGCACCGCGGTCAGGCCGACGAGGCTGATGACGGCGGCGCCGATGGGCGTGCGGCGGCGAAGGAGCAGGCCGAGGGCGATGATGCCGGCCGGGATCAGCGCCGCGGCGCGGGCGCCGAGCGAGGCGTCGACGAAGCCCGCCTCGAGCGCGGTGCCGACGACGACGAGCGTGGCCAGGCCGGCGTCGACGGCGCGCGGAGGAACCGCACGCGTGCGCGCGCGCAGGGATGAAAGGCGTTCTGGCACCGGTCCGTCCAAGGTACCTGCGACCCCCGGCCCTTCCGCCCTCCCTTCTGACGATCTTCGCGTCATCCTCAGGGAGGACCCAAGTTCACCTCCACGGCTGATGCGCCGAGACGCCGGCGGGCGGAGCATGCCCTCCATGAACACGACATGGACGGCATCAGCGCACACCGGTGCGGCTCCCGAAGCCGTCCTGGCCGCGCTCACAGATCCGGACGCAGTCGCCCGGTGGTCCCCAGTCGCCTTCGACATCGAAGACGACTCCACCGGCCGCCTGCGCGCCGGCACCCGCACCCGCGTCTCCGGCAAGCTCGCCGGCGTCCGGGTCGGCTTCGACGTACACGTGCACCAGGCGGACAACCGGCAGCTGACGCTGTCGGCCTGCGGCCCGGTGAACATGGACGTCCGCTACGACGTCGAGCCCTCATACGACGGTTCCTCCGAGCTGCGGGCGTCGGTCTCCGTTGCGAAGGGGCGCGGCTTCATGGCCGGCCTGCTCGCCGAGGCCACCGCCGGCCTGCTCCGGGCCGGTGCCCTGTCCCACGCCGTGAATCGCATCGCAGACGTGACGTCGTCCGAAGATCCGTGCTTGCACTGATCGCAGGCCGAAACCTTCAATCAAAGGCTCCCCATGACCGCTGTCCTCGCACCCTCCGCCACCGCCGTGGAAGCCGTCGCCCTCGCCCGTTCATACGGTGAGGGAGACAGCGCCGTCCATGCTTTACGCGGTGTCTCCCTCGCCGTCCCGCCCGGCCAGTACACGGCCGTGATGGGCCCGTCCGGCTCGGGCAAGTCCACCCTCATGCACCTGCTCGCCGGGCTCGACCGCCCGACCAGCGGGCACGTCTACGTGGGTGGCGCCGACATCGCCGCGATGTCCGACAAGAAGCTGACCCGGCTGCGCCGCGATCACGTCGGCTTCGTCTTCCAGGCGTTCAACCTCCTGCCGACGCTGACCGCGGAGGAGAACATCCTCCTGCCGTCGCGCATCGCCGGCCGCAAGGTCGACGCCGAGGCGCTCGACACGCTGATCGACCGCGTCGGCCTCAGCGGCCGTCGTGATCACAAGCCCGCCGAGATGTCGGGCGGCCAGCAGCAGCGCGTGGCGATCGCCCGCGCGCTGGTGTCCCGGCCGACCGTCCTGTTCGCCGACGAGCCGACGGGCAACCTCGACTCCAAGGCCGGCGCCGACGTCCTCGAGCTCCTGCGCTCGGCGGTCGACGACGACGGCCAGACCATCGTCATGGTCACCCATGATCCCCGTGCCGCCGAGCAGGCGGACCGCGTCGTCGTATTGGAAGACGGCCAGATCGTGAGCGACCGATGATCCGCGTCGGCCTCAAAGCCCTGGCGGCGCGCAAGGCCCGCACCGTCCTGACGATGGTCGCCATCGTCCTCGGCGTCGGCATGGTCGCCGCCGCCTTCACCGTCACCGACAGCATCCAGCGCGGGACGGACTCCCTGTCCAGCGCCGCCTACAGCGGCACGGACGCGGTCGTGTCCGGCAAGCAGGCGTTCAAGGTCGGGACGGGCGCGAGCTACGCGCTCCAGCGCCCGCGCGTCGACGCGTCCGTGCTCGAGCGCGTGCGCAAGGTGCCCTCCGTCGGCGTCGCCGTCGGCGACGTGCTCGACCAGCAGACCAAGGTCATCGGTCGCAACGGCAAGCCCGTCGGGACCGGCCCGTACTTCGGCATCGGGCTCGACGCCCGTGCGCCGAAGGCCCTCAACCCACTGCGCATCGTCGACGGCCGCTTCGCGCGCACCGCCGGCGAGGTCGTGATCGACCAGAAGACGGCCGACGACCAGAAGCTGAAGGTCGGCGCGTCGGTCAAGATCGCCAGCGAGGCCACGACCGCGCCCTACCGCGTGGTCGGAGTGGCACGGTTCGGCAACGTCAAGACGCTCGGCAGCGCCAGCGTGGCGGCGTTCGACCTCGGGACGGCGCAGCGCGCGCTGGGCCGCGGAGTTCAGTACGACGACATCCTCGTCGCCGGCCGCGACGGCGTCTCGGCGCCGACGCTGCGCGCGGCGCTGGCGAAGGCCCTGCCGGCCGACGTCGCCGTGCAGTCGGCCGCCGCCAACGACCGTTACCAGTTCTCCGACCTGGACACGATCGTGGACATCCTCCGCGGCATCCTGCTCGCGTTCGGGATCATCGCGGTGCTCGTCGGCGGCTTCACCATCGCCAACGCCCTGTCCATCACGGTCGCCCAGCGGTCGCGTGAGCTCGGGCTGCTGCGCATGGTCGGCGCCTCGCGCGGCCAGGTGCTGCGGTCGGTGCTCGTCGAGGCGCTGGCGCTCGGCGTCGTCGCGTCGGTGCTCGGCATCGCTGCCGGCTTCGGCCTGGCGTCCGGCATCACGTCGCTGTTCGACGCGATGGGGATGGGCCTGCCGGCTGCTTCGGTGCAGCTGGCCGGCGGGACGGTCGCCGTCGCGATGATCGTCGGCGTCGTCGTCACCACGCTGGCCGGGCTGATCCCGGCGGTGCGGGCGACGCGCGTGCCCCCGGTCGCCGTGCTGCGCGCGGCGGAGCTCAAGGCACCCGGCCATGTCGGTCGCGTCGTCCGCTCCGTCGTCTCCGTGCTCGGGCGTCCGGCGCAGGCGGTCGGCGGCACGGCCGGCGGCCTCGCGCGCCGCAACGCGATGCGCCAGCCGGGGCGGACGTTCGCCACGGCGGCCGCGCTGACCATCGGCGTCGCGCTGGTCACGGTCGTCACCGTGGTCGGCGCCGGGCTGAAGGACACGACGACCAAGTCCCTGGAGCGCCGCGTCTCCGCCGACCACATCGTGGTCGCCACGGACGACTGGTCGCCGCTGTCGACGTCGGTCGCGGCCGACGTCGCGCACGCTTCTGGCGTGCGCACCGTCTCCAGCGTCGCCCAGGACGCCGGCCAGGCGTTCGGCGGGGTCGAGATCGTCAACGGGGTCGACCCCAAGACGCTCCCGTCCGTCCTGCGCTTCGACTGGGAGCACGGGTCCGACCGCGTGCCGGGTTCGCTGGGTGCCGACGGCGCCATCGTGGACGACGGCTGGGCGACCGAGCACAAGCTCGGCGTCGGGGACCGCTTCACGCTGACCTCGCCCAAGGGCACGCGCGTTCCGTTGACGGTGCGTGGCATCGAGCACTCCCCGGTGCTCGACCTGCTGGGCCTCGGGCCGATCACGATCGGCACGCCGGCCTACGACCACGCGTTCGACAACCACCGCGGTGTGATCACCTTCGTCAAGGGCGGCTCGGCCGCGTCGCTGCGCGCGGCGCTGGCCTCGCACCCCGACGCGAAGGTGCAGAGCGAGGCGAAGTGGATCGACACCCGGGCGAGCTCGCTCGGCCAGATCTTGTCGGTCTTCTACGTCCTGCTCGCGCTGGCCGTGATCGTGTCGCTGTTCGGGATCGTCAACACCCTGGTGCTGTCGACCTTCGAGCGCACGCATGAGCTCGGGATGCTGCGGGCGGTCGGGATGACCCGGCGCCAGATGCGGCGGATGGTCCGCCACGAGTCGATCATCACGGCCACGCTGGGCGCCGTCACCGGGATCGCCCTCGGGCTGGGGTTGGCCGCGATCGTCGTCGCCGCCCTCAGCGACGCCGGCCTGGCCTACGCCGTGCCCGCCGGCTCGCTGATCACGTTCGTGATCGTGGCGATCCTGGCGGGCGTCCTCGCCGCCATCGCCCCGGCCCGGCGCGCTGCGAAGATGTCGCCCATGGAGGCGCTCTCGCACGCCTGAGCTGGTCCTCGGCACCGCCGGTCACATCGACCACGGCAAGACCGCCCTCGTCCGCGCCCTCACGGGAGTCGACACCGATCGGCTCCCGGAGGAGCGCGCGCGCGGGATCTCCATCGCGCTCGGCTACGCCCGGCTGGACCTCCCGTCCGGCCGGGCGCTGTCCGTGGTCGACGTCCCCGGCCACGAGCGCTTCGTCCGCACGATGGTCGCGGGGGCGACCGGGATCGACCTGTTCCTGCTCTGCGTCGCCGCCGACGACGGGGTGATGCCGCAGACGGAGGAGCACTGGCGCGTGCTGCAGGCGCTCGGAGTCGAGCGGGGGGTCGTCGCCGTCACGAAATGCGACCTGGCCCCGGTCCCCCCGCTCGACTTCGATGCCGAGATGGTCCCTGTCTCCGTGCGCACAGGCGAGGGCCTCGACGCGCTCCGGGCCGCCCTCGACCGCGCCGCCGCGCCGGCAAGCGCAGAAAGGGTCGCTGGGACGACCCTTTGTGCGCATGTGGACCGGGTGTTCACCGTGCGGGGGGCGGGGACGGTGGTGACGGGGACGCTGTGGTCGGGGGCGGTCGCGCGCGGGGACGAGGTCACGCTGCTGCCCTCGGGGCGGACGGCGCGGGTGCGCGAGGTCCAGGTCCACGACGCCCAGGTGGAGCGCGCGCAGGCGGGGCAGCGGGTCGCGCTCAACCTCGCCGGGGTCGCCCGCGACGAGGTCGCGCGCGGCGACGTCGTCTGCGCCGAGCCCTTCGCCGCGAGCCACGTCGTCGAGGCAACCCTGGATTGCGACCCACCCGCTCGCGTGATGGTCCACCACGGCACGCGGGAGACGGCGGCGCGCGTCGTCCGGCGCGGCGACGCGTGGTCGCTGCGCTGCGAGAAGCCGCTCCTCACCCGCCCGGGAGACCGCCTCGTCATCCGCAGCATCGCTCCACCCGACACCCTCGGAGGAGGCACGGTCCTGCCACCCACCCTCCATCACACCCCCTCAACGCCCGTCGTTGACCCCAAGCAGCGCACCGAGCGCGTCTACCAGGGCACCACGGACCCGGAGGAGGCCTGGCGCGTCATCGAGCCGTTGCTGCCAGTGACGCTTGCCGAAGCCAGAGACGCCCTCGGCGTCGGAAGGAAAGAAGCCCAGCTGCTCCTCGAGCACTTCGACGCCACCGGCCGCACCCTGCGGCGCGGCGACACGCGCGTCCTCAGGCGCCGGCGGCGCGCGGCGCCGTAGCGTCGCCCCCCTCGGCCGTCTGCTCGCGGGCGACGTAGTCCTCGATGTCCTTGACGTCGTCGCGCGAGCGCTCGGCCCAGCGCAGCAGGTCGCTCATGGTGGCGACCTCCTCGACCTGCTCCTTGATGAACCACTGCATGAACTGCTCGCTGGAGTAGTCGCCCTCGGCGCGGGCGACCGCCGCCAGCGCGTTGATCTGCTCCGACACCCGCTTCTCCTGCGCGAGGGCGAGCGAGATGGGGGCGACGACGTCGGCGAACTCGACGATGGGTGCGGCGACGCCGGGAATCCGCACCGGTGCGTCGGTGTCGAGCAGGTACTGGACCATCATCATCGCGTGGTCGCGCTCCTCCACCGCCTGCCGGTAGAAGAACGCCGCGAGCTGGGGAAGGGTGTCGTCGTCGTAGTAGACGGCGCAGGCCACGTACTGCTGATGAGCGGCGAACTCGTGGGCGATCTGCTCGTTGAGCTGGGCAACGAAGGCGTCAGCGGGCATTCGGTGACCCTAACATCTGTGCTCGATGGCGTTCTCCGGCACGGTCACAGTCAAGAAGAAGTGCTGCAAGGACCGCCCGCGCTGCAAGAAGTGCCCGGTGACGTGCAAGCGGCTGGAGCGCGAGGGCAAGGCGGAGCGGCTGACCAAGCGCACCTACGTGCTGGTCGACGTCACCAAGCAGGACTTCAGAGCGGCGCGCGCACGCTGATTCGTTAGCCTGCCTGCGATGCCTACCTGCCTTGTGACAGGGGGTGCGGGCTTTTTGGGGTCGCATCTCTGCGACGAGTTGTTGCGCCGGGGTCATCGCGTCGTGTGTGTGGACAACTTGGAGACGGGCTCGTTGCGCAACATCGAGCACATCCGGGTCCCGGAGTTCACGCATCTCAATCTCGACATCATCGAGCCGTACTTCGTCGAGGAGCCGGTCGACTTCGTCTATCACCTCGCGTCGCCGGCGTCGCCGATCGATTATCTGCGGTTGCCGTTGCACACGCTCAAGGTGGGTTCCTATGGCACGCATCACACGCTGGGGGTGGCCAAGCAGCACCGGGCGCGCTTTTTGATCGCGTCCACCAGCGAGGTCTACGGCGACCCGAAGGTCCATCCGCAGCCGGAGACCTATTGGGGCCATGTGAACCCGATCGGGCCGCGCGGCGTTTATGACGAGGCCAAGCGCTACGCGGAGGCGCTGACGATGGCGTATCACCGCCAGCAGGGTGTCGACACGGCGATCATGCGGATCTTCAACACCTACGGGGCGCGGATGCGTCCGCACGACGGCCGGGCGATCCCGACGTTCTTGCGCCAGGCGCTGACGGACCGGCCGATCACGGTGTTCGGGGACGGATCGCAGACGCGGTCGTTTACGTACGTCAGCGATCTGATCGAGGGGATGATCCGGTTGCAGGAGTCCGGGCATCACGAGCCGGTCAACATCGGCAATCCGAACGAGTTCACGCTGCTCGATCTCGCGCACGCGGTGATCGAGGTGACCGGGTCGCGGTCGGAGATCGTGTTCGAGGCGCTGCCAACCGACGATCCTCAGATCCGGCAGCCCGACATCACCAAGGCGCGCGACCTGCTCGACTGGGAGCCGCGGGTCGAGTTGCGCGACGGGTTGCAACGCACCATCGAAGAAGCCGGGGCCGAGAAGCTCGTCGGCGCCGCCGTCTGACTCGCCGGGTAAAACCCGGTACTTCAGATGCCGGAGGGCGTTAGGGGTATGAGAACGACATCGTGAGCGAAGGGACACAGACCAAGATCAGGCCGGCGTCTGGAGCGCACGGCCCCGCTTTCCTGCCTGCGCAGGACGTGCGGCGCCGCCGTCCTCCGGTCCTGTCGTTCCTGCTGCGGTTGGAGACGCTGCGGCGCCTGCTGCGCGTCGCCAGCCTCGTGGTGCTGGACTTCGCCGGCCTGACCATGGCGATCTACACGGGCCTCCTGGTCAAGCAGATCGTCAAGACGGGCTCGTGGAACACGGCGGTCCCGTGGCAGACGACGCAGGACACCGTCGCCTTCGCCTTCCTGCTGCTCGTGCTGCTGTTCGCCAAGGAGGGCCTGTACGCGGACCGGCCGGCGCGCCCGGGCTTCTCGAAGATCGTCACGGCGCTGTTCCAGGCGACGCTGGTCGCGCTCGTGTACGCGCTGATCACGACGGATCGCGCGCAGTACTCGAGCTACTACATCTTCTACGGGACCTTCTTCTTCGGGCTGGCCTACATCGGCTCGATCCGGCTCGGCTATCAGAAGCTGACGGGCTGGCTGCTGCAGCAGGCCGGCTACCGGCGCCGCGCGGTGCTGGTCGGGACGGGCGGTCACATCGAGGCTGTCGCGCACGCGCTGCACGACGAGGTCAACGTCCCCATCGAGATGCTCGGCTTCATCTCGCTGACGCCGCGGCCCGACAACGGCCTGCGGTCGCTGGGGCAGATCGCCGAGCTGCCGCAGGTGCTCGACGAGCACGGCGTCCAGGAGGTCATCGTGGCCGACCCGGACTTCCCGGAGGAGCTCGCCGTGGAACTGGTCGATCAGTGCCATCGGCGCGGCGTGCACGTCCGCATCGCCCCGACGACGATGGGGATCCTCACCGGCCGTGCGGAGTTCGTTCCTGGCGCGACGGTGCCGCTGTTCGAGCTGCGCCCCCCGGTCTTCGAGGGCTTTGACTACATCGTCAAGCGCGCGTTCGACATGGTCGGCGCGCTCGTGCTCATCGTGCTGCTCTCGCCGGTGCTCCTGGCGCTGACGGTCGCCGTCGCGTTCTCGTCGCGCGGGCCGGTGCTGTACCGCTCGGTGCGCCCGGGCATCGGCGGGCGCTCGTTCCGCTGCCTGAAGTTCCGCACCATGCGCTCCGACGCCGATCAGCTCCAGGCCGACCTCGAGTCCGTCAACGAGGCGTCGGGCGCGCTGTTCAAGATCCGCGACGACCCGCGCATGACCCGCGTCGGCCGCTGGCTGCGCCGCTACTCGCTCGACGAACTGCCGCAGCTCTTCAACGTCGTCCTCGGCCAGATGTCACTGGTCGGGCCGCGGCCGCTGCCCGAGCGCGACTTCGAGCGCCTGGCCGACTGGCACAAGAAGCGCTACCTCGTGCTGCCCGGCATCACCGGGCTGTGGCAGGTCTCGGGCCGCTCGGACCTCGACTTCGACGACCTCGTCCGGCTCGACTTCCTCTACCTCGAGCGGTGGTCGGTCGGCCTCGACCTCTCCATCCTGCTCAAGACCATCCCCGCGGTGTTCCGCCGCCGGGGCGCGTACTGAGCGCCCCCCGCGCGGCGCGGCCGAGCGTCGTCGTCGCCGCGGTCAACCGGCCGGACCGCCTCCGCGCGCTGCTCCGTGCCCTCGCTGGCGAGGACGTGATCGTGGTCGCCAACGGGGCGACGCCGGAGGTGCGCGCCGTCATCGAGCGCGCCGGGGTGCGCTGCGTGCGCCTGGAGCCCAACCGCGGCCCGGCGGCGGCGCGCAACGCCGGCTGGCGGGAGGCGAGCGGGGCTGACTCCATCGCGTTCACGGACGACGACTGCCTGCCCGCGCCGGGCTGGCTCGACGCGCTCTCGGTCGCCGCGGCGCCCGGCGTCGTCGTACAGGGCCGGGTCGGGCCGCTGCCGGAGGAGGCGCACCGGGTCGGGCCGTTCGCGCGCACGGTGATCGTGGACACGCAGACGCCCTTCTTCCACACCGCCAACGTGCTCTACCCGCGCGCGGTGCTCGAGGCGGTCGGCGGCTTCGACGAGTCCTTCGACCGCGTCGCGGGGGAGGACACGGACCTCGGCTGGCGGGCCGTCGAGGCGGGCGCGACGGTGCGCTTCGCGCCGGACGCCCTGGTCTGGCACGCCGTCACCGAGCTCGGCTGGCGCGGCCTCGCGCGCGACGCGGACCGCTGGGGCACGGCCGTCCGCCTCGTCCGCCGCCACCCCGGCCTGCGCGCGCACTTCCACCACCGCATCTTCTGGAAGCGCGCCCACGAGGCCCTCCTGCTCGCCCTCCTCGCGACCGCCCTTGGAAAAAAGGGACTGTCCCTTTTTTCCATCTGGGCGCTGGCGCACCGGGGTGAGCACCCGTCGTCGGTGAGCCTGGTGCGGTCGCTGCCGGGGCACCTGCTGGTGGACTCCGCCGAGGTGGTGGCGCTCGCCAAGGGGTCCGTGCGCGCTCGTACGCTGCTCCTCTGATGGCTGCCCTGCGACCGCGACCGTGGTGGGCCGGTGTCGCCATCACGGTCTGGGCGCTGGCCACGGCGTGGGGCCTGGTGCTCGAGCCGCGCCACGACATCGTCAACGCGATCCCGGACACGCTGCGCGCCCTGCTCGCCGCGCTCGTCCTGTTCGGGGCGTGCGGCTTCGGCGTCACCCGGCTGCTGCTGCCCGCGTCGCTGCGCCGCCACGAGCTCCTGTGGGTGCTGCCCGCGGGCGCCTGCGTCAGCGGCCTGGCGCTGATGGTGCTCGGCTTCGCCGCGGTTCCGTTTCCCGTCTCGCTGGTCGTCGTCCTCGTCGCCGGGCTCGTCGTCTCCGCGCGAATGCGGGGACAGTTCCCTCGTTCGCAACGGCGCGCGGTGGGGTGGCCGGCCTTCCTGGCGGTGATGATCGTCGGGCTGGCGGTGGCGCCGATGGTGATGGAGCTGCACTTCGCGACGGTGACCGGGACGGGCTCGGACGCGCACATGGCGGCCGGCAGCGCGAACTTCCTCCAGCACGCCTACCCGACGTCGACCGACCCGTCGCTGCCGATCGATCGCATGCCGCTGCTGTGGAAGTCCAAGTACCCGATCTACTACGCGTTCGGCGGCGTGGCGCGACTCGCGGGGCTGGAGACGTGGGAGACGCTGGTCCCGCTCGCCGCCGTGCTGCTCGCGCTGGCGGCGATCGGGATGTACCTCGTCGCCCGCGACCTGCTCGGCGCCGGGGTCGGGGTGTCGGCCTGTGCGATGGGCTTCGCGGGCGCCGACCGGATGGTCCTGCACACCGGGCTGAACCCCTACTTCAACCAGACCTGGGGCTACATGGCGATGCCGTTCGCGCTGGTGCTGGCCTGGTGGCTCGTGCGGCCGGGAGAGCCGCCCGGCGACCGCCGCCGCACGGCCGCGCTGCTGGCCATCTTCCTGGCCGTGTGCGCGTTCGCCTACCCGCTGGCGCTGCCGATCGCGGCGATGCCGCTGGTCGTGTTCCTGTGGCGCGAGCGCCGGCGCCGGATCCGCGAGGGCCTGCCCGTGCCGCGCGTCCGCAACCTGTGGCGTGGTCCGAAGTCGCTGATCTGGATGGTCCCCGCGGTCCTCGTCCTGCTCGTCCCGGTCAACGGGGTCAGCGAGAAGGTCAACGCGGCGTCGAAGGTGGTTCTGGACCCCAACCACACGCTCATCAACTGGGCCGCCGACCTGCGCGCGTTCATCCCGATGACGTACTTCATCAACCTGCCCAACCACGCGGTGTTCCGGTTCCTGATGGTCGGGATCGTGGTGCTCGCCTTCCGCGAGCTGCGCCGCCATCAACCGCGGGCGGTCTACGTGGGGCTGGGGCTCGTGCTCGCGCTGGGGCTGTACTTCGCCGGGTCGTTCCGCCAGCGGGAGTACGGCTACTACTTCAACTTCAAGATCCTCGCCTTCATCGCGCCATTGCTGCTGGTCATCGCGGCGGTGCACCTGGGTCGCTTCCGGCGCGCCGGGCCCGTGCTGCTGGCCGCGTTCGCCGTCGCCACCGCGACCGCCGCCAACGAGGAACTCAAGGCAACCGGCCGCCAGCTCGGCAAGCCGACGGTGGCGCTGGCCGGCTGGGCGGCGGCCCTGCCGCGCGACGCGTCCGTCCGGCTCGACATGTCGGGCGGCCAGCAGCTGTGGGGCAACTACTTCCTGGCCGCCCGGCGCACCTGCTCGGCGCACCCGCTGCTGGCCACCGACTACCCGCACGTCGTCCAGTCGCGCAAGGCCGACTACGCCGTCGTCGCCTACGGCTTCCCGCGGCCGGCGGACGCGATCGGCCCGCCGCTGCGCCACAACGACGGCTACGACCTCTACCGCCTGAACCCGGCCACGCCCGGCCGCGACCGCTGCTCCTCTGTCCAGAAGTCGCGCGTCACCCAGCGTGCGGTGGGATGAGCACGATCTTGCCGCGCGTGTGGCGGCGCTCGAGCTCGCGGTAGGCGTCGCGGACGTCGGCGAGCGGGTAGGTCGCCGCGATCTCCAGCTCGAGGCGACCGTCGGCGAGCCGCTCGACCAGCGCGGTCGTGTCGGCGACGTTGGCCCCCTCGGCGTTGCCCTCGGTCTTGACGCCGTGTTCCTGGACGGCGGCGAAGTCGATGATCGTGTTGATGCGCTCGGTGGGGACGCCGAGCCGCAGCGCGAGGTCGACGTAGCCGCCGCCGAAGGTGTCGAAGAAGGCGTCCAGCGCGGGCAGGCGCTCGGCCAGCCCATCCCCGTAGGCGATCGGCTCTGCGCCGTGCTCGCGCAGCCAGTCGTGGTTGGCCTCGGAGGCGATGCCGATGACCCGTGCGCCGCGCTCGGCGAGCAGCTGGATCGCCAGCGAGCCGACGCCGCCGGCCGCGCCGGAGACGGCGACGACCTCGCCGGGCTTGGGGTCCAGCGCCCGCGTCCCCGCCCACGCCGTCGCACCGGCCACGTGCAGGGCGCCGCCCACCTCCCAGCTGACGCTCGCGGGCTTGGCGACGAGCTGGTCGGTGGGGACGACGGCCAGCTCCGCCTGGCTCGAGCGCGTCTCCACCCAGCCGATGACCTCGTCACCCGGCGCCCAGTCGCCGGCGCCCTCCACGACGACGCCGGCGAGGTCGCTGCCCTGGCCCGACGGGAAGGTCGACGGCCACTGCTCGGCGAACACGCCGGCGCGGATCGTCGCCTCGCCGGGGTTGATGCCGGCGGCGCGCACGGCCACCAGGACCTCGCCCTCGCCGGGCTCCGGACGGGGTACGTCCTCGACGGTCAGGACGTCGATGTCGCCGAAGCTGGTGTATCTCACTGCGGTAGGCATGAGGTCCAGCTAAGCGGCGCAGACGCGGCGCCCTAGTCCCCGGGGTGGTCAGGCGGCAGCGCCAGCGCGTGGGCGGACGCGCCGGCCGTCTCGATCGCGTCCGGTCCTTCCAGGTTGACGAGCCGGTAGCCGGCGCCGCGCATGAACGCCGCGAACTCGACGTGGGTGTCGTGGAGCTCGCAGATGACCACCGGGCGGTGCTCGGCGAGCGTCGCGCGCATCCCCTCCAACACCGGCAGCTCGAAGCCCTCGACATCGATCTTGACGACGGTGGGCGGCTTGATCTCGCCGCTGGCGACGAGGTCGTCGATGGCGACGACGTCGATGTCCATGACCGCCTCGGTGAACGGGTGCTCGCCGGTCTCCATCAGCTTCGACCACGACTGGTCGTCGACCACCTGCAGCCGGCCCACGCCCTTCTCCGCGCCGACCGCCGTCTCGATCACGGTGACGTTCGGCAGACCGTTGAGGACGACGTTGCGGCGGATCTCGTCGGCGTTGTCGGGCGTCGGCTCGAAGGCGTAGGCGTGGCCGACGCCGTAGCCGCTCAAGTGGCCGGCCAGCAGGGCGAAGAAGCCGACGTTGGCCCCGATGTCGTAGAAGACGCCGCCCCGGCCGAGGTGGCGGAGCATCGCCTCCTGGACGGACTGCTCGAGGTTGCCGAAGGCGAGCGAGCCGATGTGCGCGTGCGACAGCGGGATGCCTCGCAGGTCGAGCTGGAGGCCCCCGCCGAGCCCCATCGGGACGGTCAGCGAGCCCTTCGACAACCACCGCGCCAGCGGCCGGAACCACCACGGCTGGGCCAGCCACAGGTCGCGCAGCCTCGGGTGGCCGAGGCGGACCAGGCGCCGCACGACGAAGCCGCGGTTGAAGCCCGTGCGGGCGATCAACCGCCTCGCGGTGCGACCGACTCCGTCGGTGCTGTCCCGATTCTGCGAGATCACAGGCTCGTCAGATGGTCACGCATGAGGGTCGCCACGCGGTCGGCAGCGTAGTGCTCGAGGCGCGCCTCGGCCCGAGGGCGCAGCGTGTCCCGCAGCTCCGGCGCCAGGCGCAGCAGCTCGGCCACGACGGGGAGGTCGTCGCCCTCCTCGAGCAGCACCCCGGCGTCCCCGAGGACCTCGGGGATCCCACCCACGGCGCGGGCGATGACCGGCACCCCGAAGGACATCGCCTCCAGCAGCGGGATGCAGAAGCCCTCGTGCTCGGACAGGCACAGGAACGCGGTCGCGCTGCGGTAGTGGTCGTGCAGCTCGGCGGTCGGGATGCCGGACGCGAACGTCACCGCGCCGGGCGCGAGCTCGTCCGCGAGCCGGCGCAACCGGGCGTCGTAGTCGGGGGAGATGGGAACGCCGACCAGCACCAGCCGCGCATCCGGCGCGTGCCGCTTGCGGTACAGCGCGAACGCCCGAACCACCAGATCCTGCCGCTTGTGGGGCGCCAGGCGGCCGACGAACAGGACTGTGGGGGGGCCGTGTCCGATGCCGGGACCTGACCCCTTTAGGTTGTTGAAGAGGATGGGGACGACGGCCGCGTTCGGGAAGTCGGCGACGTTGTAGGCGCTGACGCCGGCGACGACCTTCGCGCGGGCGGCGAGGGCGGCCAGCTGCTGGGGGGCGAGCGCGCAGTTGACCGCCTCGCCCGGCTCGAGCTCCCAGAAGTACCGGGGCGGGGTGACGTTGTGCGACAGGAGCATGAAGGGGTCGCCGACGCGCTTCTCCAGCTCGGGGGCGAAGCCGGAGTAGTGGACGAGGGTGCGCTCGCGGGGGCGGTAGGCCTTGAGCGGCTTGACGTCGTGGACGCCCATGCCGGGCGCGAGCACCTCGGCGTAGTCGGCGCCGCCCCAGCCCCAGGCGGTGAACTGCCGGCGCCACGCGAGCGCCTGGTTGGTGACCGCGTCCACGGGACCGGCGGCGCACAGCAGCTGGTCGACGTTCACTGGTCTGCGAGTCGGTCTTCGAGCTCGCGCACCCGGTCCTCGAGGTTGAGGATGTGCGCGGTGGCGAGCGCGTTGTAGCGCGTCTCCTGCGCGATCGCCTCGCCGACGTACTGGCGCAGCGCGCGGATGAGCAGCCGCTTGGCGAAGGTGATCGGGGCGCCCAGCCTGCGCGTCGAGTAGACGCGGTCGAGCTCGGGCCGGATGACCGACCACTCGACGAGCTTGTCGGTCTGCATGCGCGTGACGGGGGACGCGTCGAGGGACACCGGGCCTTCGTCGTAGGGCTGGGCCGCGGCCCGGGCGGCGGCCAGCGCCTCCTCCGGCGTCACGCCCGCACCGCGCTGTCCAGCGACCACGTCCCGCGCAGGTCGGCGACGCCCTCGACGTCCGGCGTGGCGGCGACCGACAGCCCGACGAGCCGGTCGATGCCGTCGTCCTGCTGCGCGGCCACGACGAGGTCGTAGTCCCCGCCGAGCAGATGCAGGGCGGGGATCTCGAAGGTGAGGCGCGCCGACTCGCGCAGATCGACCTCGTGGCCGGTGGCGAAGACCGGCTCACCGGTGTGGCGGCGCAGCTCGAAGGCGATCCGGGTAGGGACGGCTGGGTGGGCGGGCCGTCTCACGCCGATGTCGAGCTGGATGCGCAGCGGCTCGCCCGGAGCGAAGATCGTGCGCGGGCGGCCGTCGCCGTCGAGCAGCGTCACCTCCTCGACGAACACGGTGCGGTCGGCGGCCGGCAGGCGCTGGACGCGGTCCTCCCCGGCCCCGAGCAGCTCGTGGTAGTGCAGCAGGCCCTCCGCGGTCGGGCCGTCGTAGACGACGCGGCCGGCGTCGAGGACAACGACGCGCGAGCAGGTCCGCTCGATGGCCGCCGGCGCGTGGGAGACGAGCACGAGCGTGGAGCCCGCCAGGATGCGCTCGTTGATGCGGCGCAGGCACTTGCGCTGGAACGCCTCGTCGCCGACGGCCAGCACCTCGTCGATGAGCATGACGTCGGCGTCGAGGTGCGCAGCGATGGCGAAGCCGAGCCGGACGAGCATGCCGCTCGAGTAGGTCTTCACCGGCACGTCGACGAAGTGGCCGAGCTCGGAGAAGGCGACGATGTCGTCGAGGCGCTCCTCGATGTCGCGCTTGCCGAGGCCGTTGAGCGCGCCGTTCAAAAGGATGTTCTCGCGGCCGGTGAACTCGCGCCCGAAGCCGGCGCCGAGCTCGATCAGCGTGGCCACCCGCCCGCCGCAGGCCGCCCGTCCCCGCTGCAGGGGGACGATCCCGGCCAGCACGCGCAGCGTCGACGTCTTGCCGGCGCCGTTGCGGCCGACGATGCCGACCGTCTCGCCCGGCCCCACCCGCAGGTCGACGCCGGCGAGCGCCTGGACGGAGTCGGCGGCGACCGCCCGCCGGGTGACAAGCTCCTTGAGCGTGCGGCGCCGGTCGCCGATCGCGAACGCGCGCCAGGCGTCCTCCAGCACGACCTCGCCGGGGACGGTCACAGGACCACCGCCAGCTCGCGCTCGCCGCGGTGGAAGACGGCGCGACCCCCGGCCAGGGCGACGACGGTCGCCACCGCGACGTAGGCGAGGATGGAGGGCGACGGCGCCGTCCCGTCGTAGAGGATCGAGCGCACCGCCTCGATGAACGGGGCCACCGGGTTGGCCCAGGTCAGCAGCCACTCGACGGTCGGGTGCCCGTCCAGCCCGGGCAGGTCGGACACGCGGAAGAAGATCGGGGTGACGAAGAACCACGGCAGCAGCGCGGCGCCGAGCACCGGCTGGACGTCGCGGAAGTAGGCGTGGGCGACGCTGACGACCAGTGCCAACCCCAGCGCGAACGCGTACAGGCAGGCGACGAGCGGCACCAGCAGCAGCAGCGCGACATCAAGCGAGTCCCGCACGATGAGCGACACCGGCACCGCGATCACCAGCAGCGCCAGGAACGGGACCAGCTGGACGGAGACGACCGCCGCGGGCACCGTCTCTCGCGGGAAGCGGACCTTGCTCACCAGCGACGCCTGGTCGACCAGCGACGTCGCCCCGGCCAGCAGCGACTGGGAGAAGAACGTCCACACGATCAGGCCCACGAACAGGAAGACGGGGTAGTCGGGGATCGTCACCGCCCGCAGCAGATAGCGGAACATGACCGCGTAGACGGCCATCAGCACCAGCGGATTGACCAGGTACCAGACCACCCCGAGCGCGGAGCCCTTGTACTTGGCCCGCAGCTCGCGCCGGACCATCTGCTCGAAGAGGAACAGATTTCGTCTGGCCGGCCTTCGGCCTCTAGACGACGTCACGGCTAGCGCCGGGTTTCGGCAAGCACCCGGCGCAGGAACATCGGGTTGCCGATCAGGTAGCGGCGCCACATCCGCTGTGGTTCGACGCCGAGGCGGAAGATCCATTCCAGCCCGTTGTCGGCCAGCCAGCCGGGGGCGCGGGGCACGCGGCCGCTGACGTAGTCGAACAGCGCGCCCACCGTCCACAGCACGTCGGTGTCGAGGTGCTCGTAGTAGGCCTCGACCCACTCCTCCTGCTTGGGCGTCCCCATCCCCACCAGGACGATGTCCGGCCGGCGCTCGTTGATGTCCTCCACGACGCGCTCGGCGTGCGGCGAGCCGATCGCGAAGAAGCCGTGGTGGGTGCCGGCGACCTCGAGTCGTGGGTACCAGCGCTGCAGGCGAGAAGCCGCCGCCCGCGTGACTCCGGGCTCGGAGCCGAGGAGATAGAGGGATCGGCCAGACTCCTCGAGCAGCGCGGCCAGCGACCAGATCCAGTCCGCGCCGGTCATTCGGTGCGGCGTGGGCAGCTCCAGCGCCTTGGCGGCGATGCGGACGCCGTAGCCGTCGCAGTAGACGAGGTCGGCGCCCTGCAGCGTCGCGCGCAGCTCGGGCCGGTCCTGGGACTGGTTGAGCACGTGCGCGTTGACGTACATGACCCGGCGCCGCTGCCCCGTCCCGACCCAGCCGGTCACCATCCGGAGCAGCTCGTCGGGCTGCCCGAGGTCGATCGGGATCTCGAAGATCTGAGACTTCGGACGCGGCAGTGCCTCGTCCGGAACCGCGAACGGCGCGGGGCTTATGGACATCGCGTGGCATGGTACGGACATGCTGGCCGTCGCACTGGATGCGAGGAACACGCTGGAGACCGATCCGCGCGGTTACGGCCGCTACGCGCGCAGTCTGGCCGCTGCGCTGGGCGAACGTGACGACCTCGCCCTGACCCAGCTGGGCGGCGCCGGGTGGCGCGGCCCGGCGGTGAGCTGGGAGCAGCTCGGGCTGCCGCGCGCGCTGCGCCGGGACGTCCCCGACGTCGTCCACACGCCCCATCCCTTCCTGCCGCTGCGGCGTCCGTGCCCGGGCGTGATGACCATCCACGACCTCTCCTGGGAGGTGTTCCCGGACGACTTCTCGGCGCGGACCCGCGCGAAGTTCCGGTGGCTGGTGCCGCGCGCCGCGCGCTCGGCGCAGCGGATCGTGTGCGTGAGCGCGTACACGCGCGACGAGGTCGCGGAGCGCTACGGCGTCGATCCGGCGCGCATGCGCGTCGTCCACAACGCCCCGTCCCTGCCCATCGGGTCCGCGCCGGTGCCGGCCGGGGACCCGTACCTGCTCGGGGTCGGGGACCTGCGCGCCAAGAAGAACTGGGTCCGTCTGGTGCGCGCGTGGCGCGCCCTGCGGGCGGAGGGCTTCGAGCACCGGCTCGTCATCGCCGGCCGTGACGCCGGGGAGATGGAGACGCTTCGCGCGACCGGCGTCGAGCTCCCGGGCTACGTCCCCGACGCCGAGCTCGACGTCCTCATGCGCGGCGCCGCGGCGCTCGTGCACCCCAGCCTGCACGAGGGCTTCGGGCTGGTCGTCGTGGAGGCGATGGCGCGGGGGATCCCGGTCGCCGCCGCCACGGGGACGTCGCTCACGGAGGCCGGCGGGGACGCGGCCGTCTACTTCGACCCGCTCGACGAGGACGCCATCGCCGCGGCCATCGGGGAGACGCTGCGCCGTTCGGAGGAGCTGAGCGCGCGCGGTCGCGCACGGGCCGCCGAGCTCAGCTGGGCGCACGCCGCCGCGGCGATCGCCGGCGTCTACCGGGAAGCGGCGGCGTGATCGTCGTCCTCAGCGTCGACGAGGCGCACCTGCTCGAGCGCTCGCTGCCGCCGGCGGTCGCCCAGGACGCGGTGCTGGTGATCGACAACGCCAGCACGGACGCCACCGCGGACGTCGCCCGCCGCCACGGCGCCCGCGTGCTCGCGCTGCCCGAGCGGCTGTCCTACGCGGCCGCGATGAACGCCGGGCTCGCGGCGGTCGACGACGACGAGGTCCTGCTGCTCAACGCGGACTGCTTCCTCGACCCCGGCTACCTCGACGCCGCCCGGCCGCACCTCGCCGAGCCGGGCGTGGGCAGCGTCGCCGGCCTGGTGCGCATCGACGGGACCGATCGCGTCGACACCGCGGGCGTCTGGCTCGACCGCCGTCGCAAGAACGGGCTGGTGGGCCACGGCGAGCCCCTCACAGCACACGCGGTCCCTGGCGAGGTCTTCGGTGTCGACGGCGCCTGCGCCCTGTATCGCCGCGCCGCGCTCGCCGGCGGCTTCGACGAGGACATGGCGCTGTGGATCACGGACGTCGACCTGGCCTGGCGCGCCCGCCGGGCCGGCTGGCGCTGCGTCTACGAGCCGCGCGCGACGGCGTCCCACATCCGCACGTACTCGCCCTCCAAGCGGGCCCGGACCTCCGAGGCGCACCGGCGCCTCCAGTTCCGCAACCGCTACCTGCTGATGGTGCGCAACGAGACGCCGCGCGGCCTCCTGCGCGACCTCCCGTTCATCCTCGCCTACGAGGTGCTCGCGCTCGGCCACGTCCTGCTGCGCGAGCGCTTCCTCGCGCGGGGCTACCTCGAGGCGGCGCGCCTCGCCCCGCGGGTCTTCAGGCGACGCTGACGGCGCGCTCGTAGACGTCCCAGGTCGCGCGGGCGGCGTCCTCCCACGTCCACGGGGGCGGCTCGGGGGCGGGGCGCCGGGCGAGCGCGCCGGCGGCCACGAGCCCGTCGAGGTCGTTGGGCGCCACGAACGTCGCCCGGTGGCCGAGCACCTCGCGCAGCGCGGGGACGTCGCAGGCGACGACCGGCGTCCCGCAGGCCAGCGCCTCGACCGGCGGCAGGCCGAAGCCCTCGTCGTTGGAGGGGAAGACCAGCGCGCGGGCGCCGGTGTAGATGGCGGCGAGCTCGTCGTCGTCGACCGCCCCGGTGATCGTCACCCCGGACAGCTCGCGCGCCCACGGGCCGGCGTCCCCGACCAGCACGAGCGGCAGCTCCGACGGCGTGTCGGCGAGCGCGGCGACACGCTTGCGCGGATCGGGATGGCGCAGGCCGCCGGCCCACACGAGGTAGTCGTCGGGCAGGTCGTAGGTGCTGCGCACGGCGGCGACCTCGGCCTCGCTGCGGGGCGAGAAGGCAGCGTCGGGCGCCTCGGGGACGACGTGGACGTTCGCGGCGTCGAGCTTGAGCATCGCCACCGCGTCCTCGGCCACCGCGCCGGTGGGGACGATGACGCGGACGGCGCGCTCGACGGCGAGGTAGCGCATGCGGAAGCGCAGGCCCGAGCGCAGGTACTCGCCCGGGCGCTTGAGCGGGATGACGTCGTGGAGGGTGACCACCTGCGGGCCGCGCGGGCGCAGCAGGGCGCCGTCGATCCAGGGCGAGTGGTAGAGGTCGACGCCGCGCGGGCGGTGCGATTCGAGGATCTCGCCGTTGCGCAGCGTCGCCTCATTGATCAAGGCCGTATGAAGTGATCGGGTGTAACGGGCGATGCCGCTGGGTCCGGAGGCGGGACGGGTGTCGAAGGCGACTCTCACGGAGTGATCAGCGCGCGGACCGTATCGGCATAGGCCTCCACGTGCCATCGCCGCGCCCGCTCGCGGCCGGCCGCGCCCATCGCCTCGCGGTGGGCGAGGACCTCGAGCACCGCGGCCGCCAGCGCGTCCGGGTCGTGGGGTGCGACGAGGCGGCCGGTGACGCCGTCGTCGACCACCTCGGCGAGGCCGCCGACGTTCGTCGCCACCACCGGCGTGCCGGCGTTCATCGCCTCGGCGAGCACCGTCCCGAACGGCTCCTGGAGGCTCGGGAGGACGAGGACGTCGAGCGCGGGCATCAGCCCGGCGGCGCCGTTGACCCAGCCGTAGTGCTCGACACCCGGGCTGGAGCGGACCTGGCCCAGGTACTCGGGGTCGGAGCCGTACGGATCGTCGCCGACGAGCACGACGCGCGCGCCGGCCTGGCGCAGGCGGTGGCTGGCGTTGACGAGGTCGAGGACGCCCTTGCGGCGCTCGATGCGGCCGACGTAGCCGATCACGGGCCGGTCGCCGGGCGGCCACGGGGGCGTGACGAGGCGCGGCTCGGGCTCGATCGGGCAGCCGACGACGTGGGCGTCGAGACCAGGAAGGCGGTCGGCGACGGCCTGGGAGTCGGCCAGGACGACGTCGGCGCGCCTCCAGGCCGCGGGGACCTGGTCGACGATGTCGTGGACGTGCAGGACGGTGCGCTTCTCCCGCGGCAGTGCGGGCAGCAGGCGGCCGCTCACCGTGCCGTTGAGATAGACGACGTCGTGGCGCTTTGCGAGCCGGCGGGCGACGGGGAAGGCGGCCAGCGCGGCGGTGCCCTCGCCCTTGCCCAGGCCGCCGAGCTTGAGCGTCGCGGTGGTCAGCCCGCGCGCCTCGGCCGCGCGCCTCACCGGCCCGTCGCCCGGTGTCGCGAGCGTCACACCCCAGCCCGCGTGCCGCAGGTGCGGGAGCAACCGCAGCAGGCCGATCTCGGCGCCGCCGGGATGGTCGACCGGCACCACGGCGAGCACGGAGGGCATCCGGGGCGACACTAGGTGAGTCGGTATCCTCGCTGTATCGACACGCGACCGAGCCCTGCGCAGCAGTTCCAGTTCGATCGCGAGCAACTGAACGCGCTCGCCGACAGCCGGCGCGCGGCCTACGAGGCGGCCTCGCCGTACCCGCACACGGTGCTGGACGACTTCCTGCCCGAGAACGTCCTGGACGCGGTGCTCGCGGAGTTCCCGCGGCCGCAGGACGCCGAGTGGATCGAGTTCGACAGCGCGACTCAGCGCAAGCTCGCGACCAAGGACGACGCGGCGATGGGCGTCCACACCCGGCACCTGCTCGCCGAGCTCAACTCGTCCGCGTTCGTGGACTTCCTCGAGCGCCTGACCGGCATCGAGGGCCTGGTCGGGGACCCGCACTTCGAGGGCGGCGGCCTGCACCAGATCGAGCCCGGCGGCCTCCTCAAGGTGCACGCCGACTTCAGCCGGCACCCCCGCCTCGGACTCGAACGCCGGCTCAACGTCCTCATCTACCTCAACCGCGACTGGCGGGACGAGTACGGCGGGGCGTTCGAGCTGTGGAACCGCGACATGACCGCCTGCACGGAGCGGGTGATGCCGTACTTCAACCGCTGCGTCGTCTTCACCACGTCGTCGACCTCCTACCACGGCCATCCCGAGCCGCTCGCCTCGCCGCCGGGCCAGACGCGGAAGTCGTTGGCGCTCTACTACTACACCCGGAACCGTCCGCGCGAGGAGCTCGCCGCGCCGCACAACACGGTGTTCCAGGCCCGTCCCGGAGAGCGCTTCCCGCCGGCCGAGCGCCTCAAGGCCGCCGCGCTGAAGGTGACGCCGCCGATCCTGGTCGAGGCCCGCCGCCGGCGCTCCCGCCGGGACTAGCGGTCGCTGGCGTGCTCGCCAGCGTGGTGATCCGGGTGCGGGACGAGGCCGCCGCGCTGGGCCGGCTGCTCGGGCTGCTGGAACGCCAGACCGCCGAGCACGAGGTGATCGTGGTACGCGACGGGCGCTCGCGGGACAGTGGGCCTGCCGACGTCGTCGCCGACCCGTTCACGTTCGGGGGCGCGCTGAACCTGGGCTCGGAGCGCGCTGTCGGGGAGATCGTGGTGGCGCTGTCCGCACATGCCTTCCCGCGCGATGACGGCTGGCTCGGGCGGATGGTCGGCGCGTTCGAGGACAGGGCGGTGGCGTGCGCGTTCGGGCCGACGCACGACTGGGCCGGCGCGGCCCTGCGGGCGCCCGTCCGGCAGGACGCGGCGCTGGCCGAGGCCCATCCGCGCTGGGGGTACTCGAACGGGGCCGGGGCGTTCCGGCGCTCGCTGTGGACGCAGCGGCCGTTCCGGGAGGACCTGCCGGGTTCGGAGGACCGCGAGTGGGCGCTGTGGGCGCTGCGGGAGGGGTCGGTGTGCGTGCTCGACCCGGCGCTGGCGGTCGACCACGACCATTCGCGGGACGGGCTGGTCGCGTCCTTTCGTCGCTACGAGCGCGAGGCCCGCGGGGACGCGATGTTCCTCGAGCTGCCGCGGGACCGGCCGTTGCGCGCATGGTGGACGGACCAGGGCTGGCACCGCTCGAAGACACGCGCGCGGCTGGACCCGCGCCGGGCCGCCCGGCTGGCGGGAACCTGGTGGGGGCGGCGATGAGCGAGCCGTGGGAATGGACCTGGCGCTCGACCCTCTTCCTCCACGAGCACCGCGACGGCGACGACTGGCTGGACCTCGGTACCGGCAGCGGGCGCTTCCTCGCGCTGGCGCCCAACGGCGTCGGCGTCGACCCGGATCCCGACTCGCCGGGCGGCGAGCTCTCCGACGTCCGCAGTGGCAGCATGAACCTGGTCTGGTGCAGTGAGGTCATCGAGCACGTCGCCGACCCGCTGGCGCTGCTGTTCGAGGTCCGGCGGGTGCTGCGGCCCGGCGGGCGCCTGCTGCTGACCACGCCCGCGCACCCGCTCGTCCGCCGCGTGGCGATCGCGGCGTTCCGCTTCGACCAGCACTTCGATCCGCGCGGCGGCCACCTGCGCTTCTTCACGAGGCGCTCGCTGGGGGAGACGCTGGACGCGGCGGGCCTGCGCGTCGACGCGATCCGGACGCAGCGGGCCACGCTGGTCGCTCGTGCGTTGCGCGCATGAGGGTCGTCATCGACGTCTCCTTCGCCCGTCGGGGGCCGAGCGGAACGCAGGTGTTCGTCGACCACCTGATCCCGGCGCTGCGCGAGATCGGCGTCGACGTCGTCGAGGCGGAAGGGCGGCGCGGGCCGTACCTGAACCTGGCCGCCGAGGCGGTCTGGCAGGCGCGGCTGGCCCGCCTCGCCCGCGGCGCCGACGTCCTCCACCACCCGTTGCCGGCGATCGGCCCGGCGCGCGTCCCGCAGGTCGTCACCGTCAACGACCTCGCCTTCGCCGTCGTCCCCGAGTGCTTCAACGCCCGCTTCCGCGCCGTCGCGTCGCGAACGCACCGCGTCGCCGCCCGCCGCGCCGCCGCCGTCGTCTGCCCGAGCCAGGCGACGGCGGACGACGTGCGGGAGCGGTGGGGCGTGACGGCGTCGGTCGCCCCGCTCGGACCCGGTCAGGCGGGCGGGTGGGACCGTCTCAACCGCGGCGAGCCGCGCCACTTCCTCTATGTAGGCGACGACGAGCCGCGCAAGAACCTCGGCCGGCTGCGGGAGGCGATCGCGCGCTCGGGGACATTGCCGCTCCTCGTCGCGCGCGGCAGCGCCGACCGGCTCGCCGACGCGCACCGCCACGCCGCCGCGCTCGTCCTGCCGTCCCTGCACGAGGGCTTCGGCCTGCCGGTGCTGGAGGCGATGCACGCCGGCACGCCCGTCCTCGCCGCCGACATCCCGGCGCTGCACGAGGTGTGCGCGGACGCCGCCCGCTACTGCGATCCGCGCGACGTGGGCTTGATCGCCACCGGTCTGACCGAGCTGGCCACGGTCGGTCCTCTGCGCGAGGAACTGCGCCGCCGCGGCCTCGCGCGCGCCGCGCGGTTCTCCTGGCGCCGCTGCGCCGAGGCCTACCTGGTCGCCTATAGGCTCGCCGCGGGCTCATGAAGATCGCCATCTTGGGAACCAGGGGGATCCCGGCGTCGTACTCCGGCTTCGAGACCGCCGCCGAGCAGCTCGCGGAGCGGCTGACCGAGCGCGGTCACGACGTCGTCGTCTACTGCCGGCCCCACGTGGTCGACCGCCGTATCCGCACCTACAAGGGCGCGCGGCTCGTCCACCTGCCGACCGTCCGCAACAAGTACCTGGACACGTTCGCGCACACGCTGCTCTCCGCGCTGCACAGCGCCCGTTCCGAGAAGCCCGACGTCGCGCTCTTCTTCATCGCCGGCAACGCGCCGCTGTGCCTGGTCACCCGCCTGGCCGGGATCCCCACCGTCATCAACGTCGACGGCTTGGACTCCGACCGCCGCAAATGGCCGGCACCCGCCAAGCGCTATCTGCGCTTCGCCGAGCGCAACTCGCCGCGCTGGGCCGACCGGGCGATCACCGACTCCCACGCCGTCGCCGACATCTACGAGCTCCGCTACGGGCGGCGGATCGGCGTCGTCCCCTACGGCGTCGAGGACCCCGGCTGGAGCGGCCGCTCGACGCTCGACGAGCTCGGGCTGGAGCCTCGCCGCTACGTGCTCTTCGTCGGGCGCCTGGAGCCCGAGAACAACCCGCACGTCCTCGTCGAGGCCTGGGCCCGCCTGCCCTACGCGCGGACCCGCGGGATGAAGCTCGTCGTCGTCGGCGGCGCCCCCTACGCCGACGACTACATCCGCACCGTCATGCGCGAGGGCGACCCGCGCGTCGTCTTCCCCGGCTACGTGTTCGGCCGCGGCTACTGGGAGCTGCAGCGCAACGCCTACGTCTTCGTCGCCCCGACCGAGGTCGGCGGCACCCACCCGGTCATCCTCGAGGCGCTCTCGGCCGGCAACTGCGTGCTCGTCAACGACCATGCGCCCAACGTCGAGACGGTCGGCGACGCGGGCCTCTTCTACTCAGGCGCCGACGGCGTCGCCTCCCTCGCCAACCAGCTCGGCCACCTCCTCGACAACCCGGCCGTGGTCGAGGACCACCGCGTCCGGGCGGTCGAACGCGCGCGCCTCTACTCCTGGGACGCCGTCACCGACTCCTACGAGGACCTCCTCGAGTCCGTCCGCGCCGCCCACCGCCCGGGCCGCCTCCCACCCGAGCTCGTCGACGCCGCCTAAGCCTGGTCGAAGAGGCCGGCGAGCTGGGTGCGGGACTTGACGTCGAGCTTGGCGAAGGCCCGGCCGAGGGTGTACTCGACGGTCTTGCGGGTGACGAAGAGGGCCTCGGCGATCTCGCGGTTGGTGAGGCCGGAGGCGGCGTGCTCGGCGACGCGGCGCTCGCTGGGGGTGAGGGAGGCGACGCCGGTGAGGGCGGTGCGGCGAGGGCGGCCGCCGGCGAGGACGAGCTCCTCCGTGGCGCGCTCGACAAGGGCGGCGGCGCCGGCGCGGTGGGCGAGGTCGCGGGCCTCGGCGAGGTGGGGGCGGGCGTCGGCGCGGCGGTTGGCGCGGCGCAGGGCGGCGCCGAGCTCGTAACGCGCGGTGGCGCGGGTGAAGGGGGACAGGGTGCGCTCGCCCACCCCGACGGCGGCGGTGAAGGCGTCGAGCCCGTCGTCGAGGGCGTGGCCGAGGGCGACGTAGGCCACGGCGGCGAGCATCGGCGCGCCGCGGCGCTCGCTCTCCGCGGCCTCGGCCTCGGCCAGCGCGCGTGCGGCCTCGCGGTCGCCGGCCGCCGCCAGCGCGCGGGCGAGGTGGGCGGTCGGCGTCCCGATCGGCAGCCGCTGCCAGCCCTGGGCGGCGCAGAACGGCTCCAGCTCGCTCAACGCGGCGACCGCCTCCTGCGGCCGGCGCTGGGCCAGGCGCAGCTCGCCGCGCGCGGCCGCGGCGGTGCCGGCCACGAACTGGTGGCTGAGGTCGCCGAGGCCGTCCAGGAGCGCGTCCGCTTCGTCGAGCTGGCCGGCGCGGACGAGCGCGCGCGCGAGGGTGATCCGGCCGGACCGGCCCGCGGGCCCGAGGCCGGCGTCGGCGTAGATCGCGATCGACTCGCGGGCGTGGGCCTCGGCCTGCTCGGCGCTGCCGAACGCGAGCGCCCACTCGGCGCGCAGGAAGAGGGTGACGGCGCTGCCGTACCGCGTCGCGCCGCGGCGGCCGACCAGCTCCGCGTCGCGCAGGGCGGCGTCGGCAAGGTCCCTGCCCTCGACGGTGAGGACGCCGATGACGGCCCAGAAGGAGTTGGACGCCTCCACCGCCGCCACCGAGGTCAGCGGCGAGCGGGCCAGGGCGCGCTGGGCCAGCTCGATCGCCTCCGTCGCGGTGGCGTCCCCGGCCGCGGCCTCGAAGGCCCGGACGGCCAGCAGCGCCTCCGTGCCCGCCGCCTCGACCTCGTCGACGACGCGGCGGCGCTCGTGGGCCAGGCGGGTGTCGAGCACGTAGGCGTCGTGCGCGCCGGCGCTCAGCGAGGCGCGCAGCTCGGCGTGCTCCGGCGCGACGAGCCGGGCCGACACGCTCTCGATGCGCCGCGCCAGCGTCCCCATGCCCTCGCCGCCGACGCCGGCGTGGAGGACGATCTCCATCAGCAGCGCGCGCGCGGCGACGGTCGGGTCCTCCGCCGAGGAGGCCTCGGCGAGCAACGTCAGCATCTCCGGGTCGCCGGCGCGGGCGGCCGCCGTGGCCGCCTCGAGCTGCAGGGACTCGCGGCCCTCGTCGTAGGGCGGGAGCTCCTCCAGCGCGCGCCGCAGCCGGCGGACGGCGGCGTCCGGCGCGCCCTCGGACAGCGCGCGCCCCGCCGAGCGGCGCAGCGGCTCGACGACCCATGGCTCGCCGGTCGGCGGCGCCGCCAGCAGGTGCGCGACGAGCTCCTCCTCCCTGGTGGGCGGGCCGTCTCCCCGCAGGCGCCGCGCGGCCTCGCGGTGCAGGGCCGTGCGCTGGGCCTCCGGCATGACGTCCGCGACCGCGCCGCGCAGCAGCGGGTGCAGGAACCGCGGGGGGTCGCCGTCGATCAGCGCGACGTCGCGCAGGACGTCGAGCGCGCGCACCGTCGCGTCGCCGTCCAGCCCGCCGGCGGCGGCCGCCAGGCCCGTGCCGCGGCCGTCGCCGAGCACGGCCAGTGCCTGGGCCAGCCGCCGCGCGTCCGGGTCGAGGCCCGCCAGCCGCCGGTGCACGCTGCGGGCGACCGACGACGGCACCGCCTCCCGTACGGCCGCGGCGGTGGCCGGGTGGTCGCGGCCGGCGAGGTCGCGGATCAGCTCGCGCAGCAGCAGCGGGTTGCCGCCCGTCGCCTCGGCGGCGGCGGTCACGACCGCGTCCCCGATGTCCTCCCCGAGCCCGTCCCGGACCAGCGCGTCGACCCCCGTCCCCGACAGCGGGCCGAGGCGCGTCACGGTCGCGTGAGGCCCGTCGGCCAGCGCGGCGAGCAGTGCCAGTTCGGCGCCGGGCTCGGACGGGCGCATCCCGATGCAGAGCAGGACGGGCAGCTCGTCGATGCGCCGGGCGAGGAACTCCAGGAAGCGCAGCGAGGGAGCGTCGGCCCAGTGGGCGTCGTCGACCACGAGCACCAGCGGCTGCTCGTCGGCCAGCGCCGAGACGAGCCAGTAGAGGCCGTGCAGCGTCGCGAAGACGGCGTCGGCGCCGGTGTCGGCCGGCGCCGCGCCGACGACGGGGGCGGCCAGCGCGGCGGCGCCCCCGAGCAGGCGCGCGCGGTGGTCGGCGTCGGCGCGGACGATGGTGGGCTCGAAGAGCTGGCGGACGAGGCCGAAGGAGAACTCGCGCTCGAGCTCGCCGCCCAGCGCGGTGAGCACGCCGGCGCCGCCGACCTCGGCTCGGAGCCGCTGCAGCAGCGCCGTCTTGCCGAGGCCGGCGGCGCCCTCGACGATCGCCACCGCACCCCGTCCGGCCAGCGCCTGCGCCACCAGCGCGCCGAGCTGGGTGCGCTCGGCGTCCCGTTCGAGCAGGCGTGCGTCGGCGTCCACGTGATCCGGCAGGGTACGTTCCGTGACGGCCAGCGTCACCGGACGCGCGCCTTCGTGCTCGTCCCGGCCACCGTGGCGCGCACGACCAGCTTGCGCCGGGCTTTCGTGCGCAGCCTGGCGGTGAAGCGGGCGCGGCCGTCGAGCAGCTCGCGGCTGACCGCCTTGCGCCTGCCGTTGGACGTGAGTCGCACGATTACCGTGGTCCCCTCGGCGTCGGCTAGGCCCTTGACCACGCCCTTGACGGTGACCACGCGCCCGCGCCGGCGCGCGGTCATGGTGCAGGTGGTCCTCGCCCCCGGGTCGAGGATGACCGCGCCGCCGCGCTGCACGGTCTCGCAGTCCGGGGCAACGGTGTCGTCCGTGTCGGCGAGCACGCGGTCGTTGCCGACCCCGCAGGAGACGCTGTCGACCTCGCCGTCGCGAACGTCGATGGTGTCGTCGCCGTAGGGCAGCGAGCAGGACTCGAACATCCCGCAGTCGGGCGCCGCCTTGTCGCCGATGACCGTGTCGCGGCCGGGACCGGCGACGATCGTGTCGTTGCCGTAGCCGGCCTCGATGCGGTCGTCGCCCGGGCCGGCGTCGATCGTCTCCTCGAACGTCCCGCCGCGGATGGCGTCGTTGCCGCCGGCCGTCTTGATGGTCGAGGCGCCGCTGTCGAGGTTGGCCCACACGTCGATCGTGTCGGCGGCGTCGGAGAGCGTGAAGCTGCCGGACACGTTCGAGGTCAGCCGCTCGACGTTCGTGACGTTGTCGCTCTCGCCGGCGCGACCGTCGTTGGCGGCGCCGTCCAGCGACACGCTGACGGGCGGGTGGTCCTGCGGCGTCGGCCCGGTCCAGCCGCCCACGCGGTCGGTCCCGGCGCCGCCGTCGATGACGTCGGCCGCGGCGGCCTGGTAGCTGTCGCCGTCCAGGATGTCGTCCCCGTCGTCGCCGTGCAGCGCGTCGGAGGCGCCGAAGCCGTCGAGGGTGTCCGACCCGGCCCCGCCGTGGAGCTCGTCGGCCCCGGCGGCGCCCTTGAGCGTGTCCGCGCCGTCGTCGCCGAAGAGCGCGGTCGGCCCGGTTCCCTTGATGGGCGCCTTGAGCTGGTCGTCGCCGGGGCCCCCGTGGACCTCGACGCGGTTCTCCAGGGTGTCGCCGGACGGCTGCCCCGCGGAGTCGTTGCCGTCCCCGAGGTCGAGCCGGATCGTGCCGGTGACGCCCGTGCAGCGCACGGAGCCGTTGTCCTCCTCGCAGCGGTCACCCGGGTAGGTGATGTCGCCGGCGAGGTCGCCGATCGTGATCGTCCCGGGGGCCTGGCCGTAGTCGCGGGTGTAGTAGACGGAGTTGGTCTCGCCGGGGGCGGCCGTGTACTGCAGGCTGTCGCCGGCGACGGTGAGGGTGGCGGCCGACGCGGCGGCCGGCGCGAGCGCCAGTCCTGCCGTGGTCAGCGCGAGTGCGGTGCGGATGGTCATGGTCGATGTCTCCGGGTGTCGGGCGGCCCGCGCTAGCGCAGGGTCACCGTGGTGGTGAGGGTGCCGGCGGTCACGGTCAGCGACACGCGCTTGGCCTTCTTCAGCGAGCGCTTCGCGGAGCTGGCGAAGCGCAGGCGGCCCGTCCCGGCGCCCGTCGCGTCGAGGGCGACGGTCCCGGCGGCGACGACCTTGGCCTTGCGCTTCGCCCTGCGAGACGAGGCCGAGCTTGGCGTGCCGGCTGATCTCGATGGCGTCGAGGTCGTCCTCCGTGTTGCCCAGGAAGCTGTCGAACTTGGGACGCGACGTCTCCGCGAAGTGCCGCTGCCGTTGACCTCGGCGGAGGTCGGGCCCGGGTCGCCGTCCGCTATCGGGTCGCTCCACGGCAAGGCGCGGGTGGCGGCCGCGCCCGCGATCGGACGAACCTCGATGGCGGCGTCGCGGATCGCGGAGACCGTGCCGGCGTCGTCGGAGGAGGGCAGGCGGTACGGGCGCTCCGCCGTCCCGTCGGTCGTGACCTGGCGCTTCTGGGCGCCGTCGACGGTCGCGACCCAGACGTCGCTGCCGTCGCGGTAGGTCAGCGACGCGGCCTGGGCGGCGACCGGGAGGGAGAGGGCGAGTGCTGCAGTGGCGGCGGGGAGGAGGGAGCGGTGCATGCCCCGCAGCCTGAGCGGCGGCGGCGCACGGCACATCGGAAGGCCCCCCGGGGATTACCCCCGGAGATTGACGACCCGGGAGTGCCACTTCCCGTAAGTCAGGCGCAGCGAGCCGCGGCGGCGGGGGATCGTCGTGGTGAAGGTCCCGCTGCGCACCTGCTTGAGCCGCTTGAACGTCTTGGCGCCTGGCTTGCGGAACTCGAGCAAGCCGATCCCGTAGTCCCCGACCTTGGCGGGCCGGACGACCCCCCAGACCCGGTGTCCCGTCCGGGTGGGTGGGATCCAGATCGGCAGCCGGTAGGCGTTGTAGGCGGGCTTGCGCTTGCCGGCGCGGGTGAGCAGGCCGCTCTGGAAGGTGAGCCCGACGGGCGCGCCGCCGTCGACGAGCAGGAACTGCGACAGCGCCTTGACCCGCGGGTTGCGGTAGGCGATGTACTCGGCGTGATTGAGGTAGGCGGCCTGCTTGGCCAGGGACACGCCCTGCGGGTCGGGCGGGTTGGTCTGGTAGCCGAACTCGGTCAGGTAGATCGGGAACCGCCGGTGGCCTCCGTAGCGGCGCACGGCGGTGTCGAGCGTGCGGGTGAGGCGCGGGAGGACGCCGATCGTCGCGTAGTTGCGGTTGGGCGGCTTGTGGGCGGGGCCGAAGAGCAGCTCGTAGGGGTGGTGCGCGTAGCCCGTCGCCGAGAACAGCGCCGGGTGTGCGGCCACGAACGCCCTCGGACTCGACTCGCAGGACAGCCGCTTGGCCGCCTTGCCGCGCAGGCGGTGGAGCTTGCCGTCCAGGCAGTACAGGGCGCGGATGAACCGCAGCGGGGTCATGAAGCGCTTGACGTTGCGCGACGTGTCGCTGCCCGACGGCGCGGTGTCCCCGAACAGGATCGTGTCCGTCTTGGTGGTGTGCCCGGTGGCGGCCAGCGCGGCGAAGCCGGCGTCGAGCAGGGAGCGGTACAGCGCGGCGGAGCGCTCGTAGAAGACGCCGCCGGACTTCTGCCACGTCGGCGTCAGCCAGCCGGAGTGGTTGGGCTCGTTCCAGATCGACCAGTAGTCGACGCGCGGCTGGGTCGCGCCGGAGTACCGCTTGCCGACCGCGGTCACGAACTCGGCGAAGCGCGCCGGGGACGGCTCGTAGTCGTCGGCGATGTCGGGCCGCGGCGGCACCGCGTTGGCCCAGGTCGGCGACGGGCCGGTCAGGTTGAAGTTGACCTTCAACCCACGCGCGTAGGCCTGCTGGACGAGCTCGTCGTAGGCGTTCCAGGTCCCGCGCGGGTAGCTGTCGGGATCGGCCGCGTCGAAGTTGGCGGGCGGCGTGCGCGACGTCGGGTCGGGCGCGATCGCGCGCCACAGGATCGTGACCCGGATGCGGTCGACGCCCAGCGCGCGCACCTGATCGAGGCGCTGCGCCCGCTTGGCCGCGGTCGTGTAGAGCAGCTGGTCGTCGTCCTGGAACATCGCCTCCTGGCCGCGCGCGGCGGAGGCGCTGCTCGGCAGGACCAGGAGCAGCAGGAGAAGGGGGAGGAGTCGGATCACGGTGTGGGTGCGGCGGCGCGGGAGGCGCGGATCACGTCGGACTGGCTGCCGGGCTGCTGCGGGTCGAGGTAGTAGGACGCCTGGAAGGCCGACAGCGCGCCCTTGGGGTCGTTCAGCACGGAGAGCTCGTACTCGCCCAGTCGCCGCCACGCCTCCGAGTTCGCGGGCTGGGTCTTCACGGCTTCCACCAATGCCAGCACCGTTCCCTTCTTGTCGCCTTCGTACGCGCGGGCCGTGGCCAGCAGGTACCACGGCTCGACCGACAGCGGGTTGCGCTTCTCGGCGATCAGGGCGATGTGGGTGGCCGCCGCGTACTCCCCGTCCTCGATCCGGTTCGCGACGGCGTCCTGCGCGTTCTCGGCGCGCAGCGGCTGCACGATGCTCCAGCAGGTGGCCATCCCGATCAACAACACGCCGAAGGCGAGGACGGCGCGGTAGGGGCTCGGCTGCCAGGCGCGGACGCGCTCGCGGACGGTGAAGCGGCGGGTGGCAGGAAGGACGCCGACGCGCTCGGCGGCCTCGACGATGCCGGTCGGACCCTCGGCCTGCAGGCGGGTGCGCAGCGGCGGCCGGCCGGCCAGGAAGCCCGCGCAGATCAGCCCGGCGACGGCGTTGCCGGGGATGAACCACGTCCAGTCGACGCTCGAGTGGACGCCGAACACGAGCGCGGTGACGGCGAGGCCGGCCATGCCGACGCGCTCCGCGTCCCAGCTCAGCGCCCGCTCGGCGCGTCTGAGCCCGACGACGACCACGGCCGACAGCAGCCACGCGATCGTCGCCGCCAGCGAGACGAACAGCCCGAACCAGCCGAGGTCGGCCATGACCTGGGGGACGTAGCCGTGGGCGTGCTGGACGTCGAGCGTCTGCGTGCGGAAGCGCTGCCGCGCCGTCCCGTACGCGCCCGCCCCGGCCCCGAGCCAGGGGACGGTGGCGTGGATCTTGAACGCCTCGTCCCAGTAGCGCGCGCGCACGGATGCGGTGGCGGTGAGGCGATTGGCGGTGTTGGCCGGCGTGCGCGCGTTGGGGTCCGTGATCCGGTTGAAGGCGCCGGAGAAGCCGCCGTCCCCGGTGCCGACCGAGACGACGCCGGCGATCGCCACGGCGGCGACGAGCGCGACCAGCGCCCGGCCGGCGAGCTGCCGCGTGCGCTCGCGCGGCTCGCGGAACTCGCTCAGGAAGCCGATCAGCAGGCCGGTCCCCAGCAGCAGGACGAACTGGAGCAGGAGCAGGACGCCGAGCGCGAGTCCGGCGTCGGCGCGCGCGGACGCGGCCAGGTCGTCCGTGGAGAGGCCCTCGGCGCCGAACGCCCACGCGACGACGCCGATCGTCGTGATCACCGGACCGGCCAGGGCGGCGGCGCTGCGCAGGCGCAGCGGCACGAAGACGAACCAGGCCGCCAGCCCGACGCCGAGCGCCACCAGCGACCCGCGCGAGTAGGCGAGCATCAGGCACACGAGCAGCGCGCCGAGGGCGGGGAACGCGAGCGCGTTGAAGGCGGCGTGACCGGAGCGGCGGCTGGCCAGCCACAGCATCGGGGGGACGCCCATCGCCGCGGCCAGGCCGACCGCGTTCCAGTAGCCGAAGGGCGCGCGCAGGCGGGCGGCGCGCTCGTCGGCCGCGAGCCACTCCGGGAAGACCTTGGTGGCCAGCGCGTAGACGCAGATGATCGTGCAGCCGAGGCCGACGCCGGCGAGCACGGCGCTCCAGCGGGTCGGGGCGAGCCGCGCGAACGCGAGCGCCCCGCCGAACGCGGCCAGGTAGCTGAGCGTGCGGTTGGCCTCCAGCCACGACGAGTTCGGGTCGAACGACCAGGCGATGGACAGCGCGGTCAGCGCGGTGAGGACGCCGAGCAGGCCGAGCGTCCGGCCGCCGTACAGCGGCCTGCTCGGCGCCCGCCGGTGGGGGACGGCGAGGGCGGCGGCGCCGAGCAGGCCGCCGCCGGCGACGAGCATGACCTGCATCCACGTGTTCGCGTCGAGCTCGATGCCGCCCTGGGCGATGAAGGCAAGCAGGCAGAGGACGAGCGCGACCGCGGCGGTGACGCCGCCGTCGCGGGTGACGATCGCCGCGAGGACGGCGTCGAGCCTGGACTCGTGGCGAGGCGCGCCGGGCGGCGCCGGCCTCGGCGGCCTGACCGCTGTCGTCACGGCCGCCGGCGCAGCGCGCGCAGGCGGCGGCGGACGGGCGGGAGGCTGAGCGCGACGCCCGCGAGCGCGAGCAGGATCAGCGCGATCTTCAGCGAGTCCGGGAGGCCGTTGGCGCGGTAGCCCTCGCGCAGCGGCGCGGCACCGGCGAGCAGGTTCCGGCCGTCGACCTTCACCCGTGTCTCCGGGGCCTTGGCGGCCTGGGCGAGCGCAGCCTGGTCGGCGGAGGTGTCGGGCGTGAGCGGCGTCGTGGGGGCGCCGCCGTTGGCCGTCGGCTGGCCGGGTCCTGGGGAGACGCCGGGAGAGCTCGAGCTGGTGGTGCTGGGCCCGTCGCTGGGCAGCTCGGCGCGGCGCAGGACGTCCGCGCAGTCGGAGTACTCGGCGACGTCGGAGGGCAGGTGCTTGCGGGCGTCGCGCAGCTGCGCGGGCGTGTAAGAGCCCTGCAGGACGCCGTCGTCGGAGCAGTCGGCGATGATCTTCGAGCGGGTCGAGGCGCTGGCCGGTGAGACCACGGCGAGAAGCGCCAGGACCGCGACCAGGGTGGTCGTCACGGTGCGTCGCATCAGCACGTCGAGGCTAGCGAGACGCCGGCGGCGGCCAGCGCGCGCGACATCCCGTCCGCCCACGCCTCCTGGGTGTACGCGGCGACGTCCGCGGCGGCCTGGGCGCCGAGCCGGGCGCGCAGATCGGGGTCGCGGCGGAGGCGCCGGATGGCCGCGGCGAGGGCCGCCGGGTCGTTCGGCGCGACGACGAGGCCGTTGCGCTCGTGGCGGACGAGGCCGCCGGCGACCGCGCCCACGGCGGTGGTGGCGATCACGGGAGTGTGCTGATGGAAGGCTTCGTTCACGACAAGGCCCCACGGCTCCAGGAAGTCGCGGGTGGGGACGGACGGCACTACGACAACGTCGCTGCCGGCGTAGAAGTTGCGGACTTCCGCCGGTGGCTGCGGACCTGCGGACAGCACCGCGCTGGTGGCGAAGGACGGGGCTCGGAACCGCCCTCCGCCGACCAGAACCAGCGCGGCTTGGGGGACCTGCAGGCCTGAGGCGCGCCAGGCCGCGAGTAGTACCCCAAGGCCCTTCTCCCCGGATAGCCGACCCGCAAACAAGACCTGGTAAGCGCTCTGACGTCTGGGGGCCTCGGCAGCGGTGTCCCAGAAGCCGCTGTCCACCGCCTGCACGGCTTCGTGCACCGGCGCGCGCGCTCCCTTGCCCTTGACGTAGGCGCTGACGTGGGGCCCGTAGGTGGCGATCGCGTCCGCGTCGCGATAGAGGTGACGCAGCGGCAGGTAGGAGAGCGCGTGCGCCGGTGTCCGCGGGTGCGCCCAGAGCGTCGCCCACAGGACGAACGGGACCCGCGCGCGGCGCGCCCCCGCGTGGGCGGCCGGCAGCGCGACGCGCCCGCTGATGCCCGCCAGCACCGCGCGGTACTCGCCCGAACTCGCCAGCGCGTACACGTCGCGCTGGGTCACGTGCCGGGCCGGGAACGGAAGATCCGCCGCCGCCGTCCCGCCACCCCCGTGGCGCACGTCCCCGCCGACCAGCGCGACCTCCACACCCTCGCGCGCATGGAGCGCCGCGAACGCGCCGACCCGATAGGGCGGCGCATGGTTGGTCACGAACAGGACCGGCTTCACCAGCCGCAACCTAAAGGGGTCAGGTCTCCACATCCCACACCTGCCGGCAACCTAAAGGGGTCAGGTCCCGGCATGAGACACAGCGCAGCGCGCTGGACCTACGGGGTCAGGCTCGACAGCTGACACGTGTCCGATGCCGGGACCTGACCCCTTTAGGTGAGCGCGTCCTGGTAGGCGGCGACGGTGGCGGCTCCGCAGGCGGCCCAGGTGAGGTGGCGCTCGACCGTGGCGCGGGCGTGGGCGCCGAGCTGGCGGCGGGCGCGATCGTCGGCGAGCAGCCCGCCGAGGGTGCGGGCCAGGCCCTCGGGGTCGGCCGGTGCGACCAGGCACATCGCGTCGGTGAGGTTGTGGAGGTCCTCCGGGCCAGGCTCCCGCCGGCAGCCGACGACGGGGACGCCGCCCGCCATCGCCTCGACGTAGGCGACCCCGTAGGCCTCGTCGACGCTGGGCAGGACGAACACCGTGCCCGACTGCGCGGCCGCGACCGCCTCCGGATGCGGCAGCGCGCCGGTGAACGTGACCCGCGCGGCCAGCCCCAGGTCGCTGGCGAGCCGGACCAGGCGCGGGCGCTCCGGCCCGTCCCCGACGATCACGTAGCGGACGTCGGGATGGCTGTCGCGCAGCAGCCACAGCGCGCGCAGCACGTCGGCGTGGCGCTTGCGGGCGACGAGGTGGCCGACGCTGACGACGGTATCGGTGCGGTGGCGGACGGGCGCCTGCGGGAGGTCGGTCCCCAGGTGCACGACGCGGACGTCGCGGCCGCCCAGCGCGCGGGCGCGGTCCGCCATGCCGCCGGAGTTGGCCAGCACCAGGCGGGCCTGGGCGAGGCCGTCGTGGACGGCGCGGGTGTCGCCGTGGGCAAGCAGGTCGCCGCCGTGGACGGAGACCACGTACGGAAGACGACCCCGCCCACCCCGGGCCCGCCGGACCGCGTCGCCGGCGGGCGCCGCGTAGTGGGCGTGGACGAGGTCGTAGCGCCGCCGGCGCAGCGCGACCGCCAGCGTCGGCGCCGCGAAGGCGCCCCAGTGCGCGTAGCTGCGCGGCCGCGGCGGGGCGAGGAACGGGACGTAGGTGACGCGGACGCCGTCGAGCGCCGTGCGCAGCGGCTGCCGCAGCGGCGCGACGAGTTGGCGCGGGTCGCGGCTGCGCAGGGCGGCCCGCGACGGGACCGGGCGATGGAGGACGAGGACCTCGACGTCCGCCCCGGCGTCCCGTGCCGCCAGCGCCTGCCGGTGAGCCCAGATCCCCAGCTCGGGCTCGGCCGCGCGCGGGTAGTACTCGGCGACGATCGCGACCTTCACCAGCGGCGATGGGTCTCGAGGGTCTGCTCGGCCTCTTCGCGGCGCAGGTAGGGCCGGTCGGCCAGGAACGCGTGCGCCTCGGCCTGCGCCGCGGACTGGTCGTAGCCGCCCGCCACCGGCCGGGTGTGCCGGATCGGCGTCGCGTCGACGACGCCCACCCTCCAGCCGCGCTCGGCCGCGACGGCGCCCCAGTGCGCGTCGAGCCCCCAGCCCATCCGCAGCCCCGCCGGGAACGGCAGCAGCGCGTCGAAGGCCCGCGCGTGGACGGCGGTGACGGGCCCGATCTCGACGAACCGCGTCCGCCGAGCAACGCTGCGCAACTGGCGCCGGGTGACCCGCCAGGCCGCGTGCGACCAGTGCTTGTGGGCGGGCTGCGCGAGCGTGAAGTCAAAGCGCGCGCACAGGAACAGGAACGTGTCCAGGAAGCCGTGGGGGAGGATGACGTCGTCGTCGAAGGCCAGCAGCCAGTCGTAGCCGGCAACCGGGTTGGCGGTCAGCAGCGTGTCCAGGTTCTCCCACTTGCCCGCGCCGGGGCGGGGGGCGGCGAGCCGGATGTCGACGCTGTGCACCCGCGTGCGCTCGAGCTCGTAGGCCGCCGCCGCGGCCGACCCCGCGCGCTCCGGCCGCGCGACCGAGATCGCGAGCACCCGCTGCGCCACCGCCGCCCCCGCCGCCCGCGCCAGCGCGATCCGCCGCGGCCCGGTGACGGCGTCGGTGGCGAGGTCGCGGACGGCGCCGAGCACGCTCGTCCGGCGCCCGAGCGTCCCCGACTCACCCGAGGCGAAGTCAGGGGTCGTCACCGCACGTAGGGTACGGACGCGGTGATCCTGCTCGTGCACAACGCCTATCGGGTGCGCGGCGGGGAGGAGCGCGCGGTGGAGGACCTGCGCTGGCTGATCGCCTCCGAGCTCGACGAGCCGGTGGAGGTGCTGACGCGCGACTCGGCGCGGATCGGGCGGCGCGCCGCGGCCGGTGCGCTGCTGCGGGGCGGGGCCGCGCCGGAGGATGTCGGGACCGCCGTGCGCCGGACGGGCGCGCGCGTCGTGCACGCCCACAACCTCAACCCGTCCTTCGGCTGGCGGGCGCTGGCGGCGGCGCGGGCGGCGGGCGCGAGGACGGTCCTGCACCTGCACAACTACCGGCTGGTCTGCGCGAACGGCATCTGCTTCACGCGCGGGGCCGACTGCACGCGCTGCCACGGGCGCAACACGGCGCCGGGCGTGGCGCTCAACTGCCGCGGCGGCTCGCGCGCCGAGGCGGCGGTGTACGGCGCGGCGCTGGCGCGCTGGCAGCCTGAGGTCGCCGCCCACGCGGACCGCATCGTCGTCCCCAGCGCGTTCGCCCTGCGCCGGCTGCGGGAGCTCGGGGCGCCGGTCGGCGACGCGGTCGTCGTCCCGTCCGTGCAGCGCGCGTTCGCCCCCCGCTCGCGAGCCGCCGGCGGCGAGTTCGTCCTGTTCGCGGGCCGGGTGGCGGAGGAGAAGGGCGTCTTCGACGCGATCGACGCGTGCGCCGCCGCGGGGCTCAAGTTGATCGTCGCGGGGGACGGGCCGGCGCTGGACGCCGTCCGCGCCCGCGGCGTCGAGGCGCCGGGTCGGCTGGACCCCGCCGCGCTGGACGCGCTGCGCGCCCGCGCGGCCGTCGCGATCGTTCCGTCGCGCTACGAGGAGATCCTCCCGCTGGCCGCGCTGGAGGCGATGGCCGCCGGTCTGCCCGTCGTCGCCACCCGGGCGGGCGGCCTGGCCGAGACGGTCCCCGCTGAGGGCCTGGCGCCGGTCGGCGACATCCCGGCGCTGGCCGCCCGGCTGAGCGCGCTGCACGGAGACGCCGAGGCGGGGGAGCGCGCCCTGGCCGCGGTGCGCGACCGCTGCGCCCCGGCCGCGGTCGCCGACCGCCTGCGCTCGGTCTACGCCGCCTGAGCCCGCGCCCAATCGAGCGTCTTCGTGAGGCCGGCGGCCAGGTCGGTCCGCGGCGTCCATCCCAGTTCGCGCGCGGCGCGCGAAGGGTCCAGGCACGACCGCTCCACCTCGCCCGCCCGCGCCTCGGCCCGCTCGGGGGTCAGCCCCAGCTCGGCGGCCAGCGCGTTGACGGACGTCTCCACGCCCGTGCCGACGTTGAAGGGCCCGAACGACGAGGCTTCGGCCGCGGCCAGGCACGCGTCAACGACGTCCCCGACGTAGACGAAGTCGCGCGTCTGCTCCCCGTCCCCGAACACCTTCACCGGCGCGCCCGAGACCGCGGCGCCGCAGAAGATCGCGCACACCCCGCCCTCCCCGAGCGGGTCCTGGCGCGGCCCGTAGACGTTGGCGAAGCGCAGGCAGGTGACGGGGACGCCGTGCAGGTCGCCGAGCAGCCGCAGGTAGCCCTCCGCGGAGAGCTTGGCCTGGCCGTAGGGCGCCAGCGGGCGCTCCGGCGCGGACTCCGGCGTCGGGACGACGTCCGTCTCCCCGTAGATCGCGCCGCCCGTGGACGCGAACACCACCCGCGCCGCCGACGAGATCACGTTGATGGTGCCGCCGACGTTGATGGCGAGGTCGTGGCGTGGATCGGCGACCGACTTGCGCACGTCGATCTGGGCGGCGAGGTGGAAGACGACCTCCGCGTCGGTCTCGATCGGATCGGTGACCGACCCCTCGACCAGCCGCGCCGCCGGGTTGACGTTCTCCCGCCGGCCCGTGCTGAGATCGTCGAGCACGGTGACCTCGTCCCCGCGGGCGACGAGCGCGTCCACCACGTGGGATCCGATGAAGCCGGCTCCGCCGGTGACGAGTGCGCGCATCGCGGCAGTATCCCGCAACTCGGGCATCGATCAGGTGCTTCACTGGACACGATGCGCCGACCGCTGCTCCTGCTCGTCGCGGTCGCCGCCCTGCTCGCCGCCACGCCCGCGCACGCCGCCAGGATCACCGTCAAGAAGGCGATGTGGGGGCCGATCACGCCGGAGACGTTCGACACCTACGCCGACCTCGGGGTCGGCCTCGTCCAGCACACGATGTCCTGGGCAGCAGTCGCGCCGACGCGTCCGCTGGACCCCACCAACCCCGACGACCCGGCCTACCAGTGGCCCGCCGACATCGACGCCGCCGTCGCCGCCGGGCAGAAGCGCGGCATCCAGCTCTCCCTGATGCTGATGTTCGCGCCGCCGTGGGCGAACGGCGACCGCGACCAGCGCTGGGCGCCGGACGACGCGCAGGACTTCGCCGACTTCGCGACCGCCGCCGCCAAGCGCTACCCCGCCGTCAAGCACTGGATGATCTGGGGCGAGCCGACCAAGGGGTCGAACTTCCAGCCGCTCACGCCCGACCGGGGCAAGCCGCTGACGGGCAAGGGCCTGCGCGGCCCGCACAAGTACGCGCAGATCCTCGA
This sequence comes from uncultured Solirubrobacteraceae bacterium, assembly GCA_964242305.1. GTDB lineage: Bacteria > Actinomycetota > Thermoleophilia > Solirubrobacterales > Solirubrobacteraceae > DATLGB01. The sequence continues at coordinate 81,518 of CAXTBB010000008.1, read as the reverse complement.
CGACTCGTACGCCGCGCTGAAGGCCGTCGACACGCGCAACCTCGTCATCGGCGGCAACACGTTCACCGTTGGGACCGTCGCGCCGCTGCGCTGGATCCGGGTCATGCGCCTGCCCGACGGCCGCCGCCCGCGCATGGACCTCTGGGGCCACAACCCGTTCAGCGCACGGGCACCGAACCTCAAGGCCCTGCCGCTCGGCGAGGACTACGCGGACATCTGCGACCTCGACCAGCTCGCCGCCGCGCTCGACAAGGCGTACCGTCACGCGCCGCTGCGCCGGGAGCGTCACCTCAAGCTGTTCCTCTCGGAGTACACGCTGCCGACCGATCACGCGAACTTCGAGTTCAACTTCCACGTCACCCGCAAAACACAGGCAAGCTGGATCGCGAAAGCACTGGTCATCGCTCGGACCTACAAACGCGTCTACACGCTCGGCTACCTGGGCCTCTATGACGACGCCGAGAACGCAAAGGAGGACCAGGTGGAGCGGGGCCTCATCACCCGGTCGGGCCGGCACAAACCTGCCTACGCCGCGTTCCGGAATGGCTGACGGCGACCCGTCGGTGCCCTAGGATCCGACCCCGCGATGAAGGCGATATGGATGTCGCTCGCGCTGACGAGTCTCGTGCTCGCCGTCGCGCCTCCGGCGTTGGCCCAGAACGGCGTGACGGTAGACCCCGATTCGCCCGCCGCGAAGGAGTACGCCCTCCCGATCGACGCCGCCCGGCGCGCGGCGTCCGGAGGCGCCGCCGGGGAGACGCCGTCCGACGGGTCTGCGGTGGCGGCTCCGGTCGCAGCCTTCGGCGCCGGTGTCACCAAGGACGCCGGCGGCGGGAAGACCAAGGGTCGCCGGTCGGCTCCGAGGCGCGCGACGGCGTCAGGTGCGGGAGCCGACGGCGGAGCGCCGACCACAACGACGCGCGAACGGCTGCCGCGCGAGCTGCGCGCGGCCACGGCGACCGCTGACGACGCCGCGCTCAAGTGGAGCGTGCTAGGCGCGCTCGCTGTGCTCGGCGTGGGCGGCGGACTGGGCTTCGTCCTCTCGCGGACGCGCTCGAGACCGTGATCGGCGCGCCGGCGCCGGCCAGGGGCCTGGCGCCCGTCCCGTCGCCGCCGGCGACCCCTGTCGGCGAGCCGCAGACGCCACGCGGCCTGGCGGCCATCGGGCTCTTGCTCGTAATCGGCTGCGGCGTCTCCGCGCTGATGACCGGCTTCTACGAGCCGCGGACATTCCAGCTGGTGACGCTCGGGCTCCTCGGCCTGGTCGTCGCCGCGGTGTCCGCCGGCGGCCTGCCCCAGTCCGCCCCCGCACGCCTGGCCGCCGCAGGGTTGGCAGGGCTTGCAGTGTGGACGGCGGCCTCCATGCTCTGGGCTGAGTCCACGGACCGCGCCTGGACCGAGCTCGACCGCGTGCTGCTGTACGCGGCGGCGCTGACGGTCGCCCTGGTCGTCACGCGTACGCGTGCGGACGCGAGCCGGCTGATGGCGGGCGTGGCGGTCGTCGCCAGTGGGCTGGCGCTGTTGGTCGTGGTGCGCCTGGTGGCGGGGCAGGTGTCGCCCTTCACGGACTTCCGGCTGTCCGCACCCGTCGGCTACATCAACGGAACGGCGGGGTTCTTTCTCATGGGCTTCTGGCCGACCGTCGCACTCGCCGTGCGCTTCCGGACCCGTCCTGGCCTCGCCCTTCCGGCCTTCTTCGCCGGAACGCTGCAGGTCCAGCTCGTGGTGCTGACCCAGTCGCGTGCGATGGTCCCGGCGCTCCTCGTGACGACGGTCTTCGTCCTCGCCGCCGTCCCGGATCGCCTCGCGCGCGCCGTGGCGCTGCTCGTGACGGTCGCGTCCGTCGCCGCTGCTCTGCCCTGGACGCTGGCGGTCTTCGAGCAGCGCGACATCGCGTCGGCGACCGAGGTGTTGACTTCGCACACCGTCCGCGCCGCTGGGATCGCTGCACTGATCGCGTCCGTCCTGGGCGCTGCCGTGTGGAGCGCGGCGCTGGCGCTCCGGCACCGCTCCTGGTCGCCGACCCTCGCGAAGGTCGCTGTCGGGCTGGCGCTGCTCGCCATCGTCGCCACGCCGTTCCTCGCCGTCTCGGACCCGGTCGGCACCGTCCGCGACCGCTACCACCAGTTCACTTCGCTCGAGGTCAACGAACGGCCGACCGCGTCCCGACTGACGACTGCCGGCGGCTACCGCTATGACCTCTGGCGCGTCGCCTGGTCGGACTTCCGCGCCGCGCCACTGAAAGGCCTTGGCGCGGGCAACTACGGCCTGACCTACTTCCAGAAGCGCCGGTCCCAGGAGAGCGTGCGCCAGCCACACAGCATCGAGCTGCAGCTGCTGGCGGAGACGGGCGTCGTCGGCTTCGGGCTGTTCATGCTGGTCCTCGTCGGGGCCGGGCTCGGCCTCGCACGGCTGGTGCGGGGGCGCGATCCAGCGGCGTGGGCGACCGCCGCCGCCGCGAGCGGTCTCGTCGTCGCGTGGCTGGTCCACACCAGCGTCGACTGGCTGTGGAACCTGCCCGGGGTGACCTGCTTGGCCCTGCTCGGTGTCGCCGCGTTGTGCGCCGAATCGATCCGACCGGCCTCACGACGCGCCCGCACTGACCGCCTGGCGCTCGTCGCGGTGATCGTTGTCACGGGTTTCGCGGCCGCGTCGGTCGGCCGCCACCATGCTGCGCTCGTCGAGCTCCGTGACGCCCAGGCCGCTCTTCCCGCACACCCCGGCCGCGCCCTGCGCGACAGCTCTGCGTCCCTGAAGCTCAACTCCAGCAGCGTCGACGCCCACGTCGTCCGGGCGGCGGCGTTCGCGCGGTTCGACGCGGCGGACGCAGCCGACCAGGAGCTGGTCGCGGCGTCGAGACTCGAGCCGAGCAACCAGGTGCCATGGGCGCTCCGCGGCGACCTCGCTGCCCGCCGCGGCCGCCTCGCCGACGCGAGGCGCTTCTACGAGGCCGCCTTGCGCCGGAGCCCGCGTGATGCCAGCCTTGCGGCGCTCGTGGCCCGGTCCCGACCGGAGCCGGCGCCGTGAGCGTGGAGTCCCATGCGCAGAGCGGCGACGTCGAGGACGACGTCGAGCGCCCCGTGCTGCGCGAGAGCTGGCCGCAGACCCGGTTGGTCTCCGCCGCGCTGCTGCTCGTTCTCTCAGCTGCGATGGGGTTCCCCCTCCTGGCCGGCGGTCCGGCGCTCGTGATCGCCGTCCCGCTCGTCGTCCCAGTCATCGCCGGCGTGCTCATCGCGCGCCATGGCTTTTCGAGCCGCGTCCTGCGCACGCGTGGCCGGGTCACCCCGCTCGTGCTCCTGGCGACCGTCCCGCCCGCCGCGCTGGCGGTCGCCGTCGTCTGCGCGGCCGCGTTCGTCGCCGGCCTCGACCTGACCATGCTCAACGCGGGCATCGGCTTCGCCGTCGTGCTCGGGGTGCTCGTGCTGGCGGCCGGCCTGCGCGCCGCCGAGGTTCGCTACCTGCTCAACGCGCGACGGGTCTTCCTGGTGGCGTCTCCGACCCAGCGCGCCGACGTCGAACGCGAGATCCGGCGGGACGGCAGCCTCACCCTCGTCGGCGCCGTCGCGCCCTTGCCCCCAATGAGCGTCGAGGGACTCACGCAGACGATCGCGGCGGCCCGCCCGACGATGCTCGTGCTCAGCGCGGGGGCGGCGCAGCTGGAGGGCGTCGTCGCCGCCGCGTCGGCCTTCCACGCCTCCGGCGGGCGCGTGCGTGACCTCAACGGCTTCTACGAGCGGCACTTCCGCAAGGTCCCGCTCGCCGAGCTCACGCCGAGCTGGTTCCTCTTCGACGTCGCCGAGATCCACCGTCCGCGGGTGTACCTCGCCGGCAAGCGCGCGATCGAGGTCGCGCTCGCCGCGGGGGGCCTCGTCGTCGTGTCGCCCGTCCTGCTCGGCGCGGCGGTCGCGATCAAGTTGACGTCACGCGGTCCCGTCCTGTTCCGCCAGCAGCGCGTCGGCAAGGATGACCACCCGTTCGACATGCTCAAGCTGCGCACGATGCGCGTCGCCGAGCCGGACGCGGAGGCGCGCTGGGCGGCCCAGGAGGTCGCGCGCATCACGCCGGTCGGACGCGTGCTGCGTCGCTGGCGGCTCGACGAGCTCCCGCAGCTCGTCAACGTGCTGCTCGGTCACCTCAGCCTCGTCGGCCCGCGTCCCGAGCAGGTCCGCCTCGTCGCGCGTCTCGAGGAGCAGCTCGAGTTCTACTCCGCCCGGCACCGCGTCCGGCCGGGCCTGACGGGCTGGGCTCAAGTCAACTACGGCTACGGCGGATCGGACCGCGGGACCTTCGAGAAGCTCCAGTTCGACTTCTACTACATCCGTCATCAGAGCCTGCGCCTCGACCTGCTCGTGATCGTGATGACGCTGCGCGCCGTGCTGCGCGGCGACAGCGGCTGAGCAGCTCGAGCGGGCGACCGCCCGCGATGTGCCACGTGACCGCAAGCGTCCCGAGCACCTCGATGCCCGCGAACGCGACGCCGCCCGGCAGGCCCGAACGCACCAGCACGGGCAGCTGGACGACCGCGCTGATGGCCGTCAACGCGGTGGCCGGCGCGCGGCGCACGGGCGCCACCAGCCACCGGTCCAGCCGCGCGACGACCCACCCGAGGAGCACAAAGGCCAGGATCACCCCGTAGCCCTCCGCTGCGAGGTAGCCGGTGACCTGCAGCGGCTCTGCGTAGACGTACGGTCCCCGGGGCTCGAACGTCTCCTGGATCAGCCGGTCGCGCCCCAGCTCGGGTCGAAGGCCACTCGGGATCGGCTTCAGCAACACGGTCGCCAGCGGGCGCAGGCCCTCCGGGTCCGCGCGGTCGGGCACGATCGAGCGGGCGAGGCCGGCGAGGCGGACGCCGTCGACGTAGTTGTTGACGTACGCATCGACCACCTCGTCAGGCGCGATGGCGACCAGGTAGCGGCCGAAGCTCACCGCCGTCCGCGGATGCGCCACCTCGTAGGACTGGTAGCGCTTGATCGCGCCGCCGCCGAAGACGAGGACGGCGCCGACCAGAACGACAGGGACCACAAGCCGGTCCAACGGGACGCGCCGCCGCACCAGCGCGTAGGCGAGGAGGAGCTGCACGCCGCCGACCGCCCCGAACAGGCGCGCCCCGGTCAGCAGGAGCAGGGCGGTGCCGAGCGCGACGGCGGCGATCACCCGCCGGCTCGTCGCGCACCGCTGGCTCCAGTCGAAGAAGACCATCGCCATCGGCGCGTAGAGCAACGCGAGCGTGAGCCACACGACGTAGAACAGCCCGGCGTTGGCGCCGCCCGTGCCCTGCAGGTTGCTCAGGTACGCCCGTGGTCCACCCGCATGCGCCATCAGGATGCCGAGACCGGCCAGACCGACGGCGAACCACCCGATCGCCCGCCGCTGCGACGGGGTGGCGGGCGCGACGTCGAGCAGCTCGGTCCGCGCGCGGGGGACGCCCTTGCGCTGCTCGAGCAGCACGCCGGCGATAAGGGCGAACAGCGACAGGTCGACGATCGCGATGGCAGAGGGTGCGTCCAGGCCCCCGAGCCGGGCCGGGTCGATCGCGAAGGCGAGCGACGGGATCGTGAAGAGGGCCACCCAGCTGGCCGCCAGGACGCCGCCCGCCGTCGCCCACCCGCGGCCGTGCGCGGAGCTCATGCGAATCCACACCCACAGGCCCGCGCCCTGCAGCGCCGTGAGGGCGAACGCCAACCCCTGGTCGTCGTCGCCATAGCGCACCGCGACGAGGACGGCCAGGCAGGCGGTGGCGGCGAAGGGGAGGACGGCCCGCGGGCTAGCCCGACGCACCCGACCTGCGCTTGTATTCCTTGAAGTTGGCCAGGAGGTCCGCGGCGTCGGCGAGCCGCCACTCCCCGCCTATGCGCCGCAGCAGGAAGGTGGTCGGGATGGAGAGGACCGGTGTGCCGGACGCGTCGTAGGACGTCATGAGCGCGCGGACGGTGGCCCGGCTCCCACCCTGGATCCGCGTGCCGACGATCTGGGGCTTGGCGTAGGAGCCGCCGATGGCCTGCACCGCGTCGCGCAGAAGCTTCTCGCGGCCGCCGACGAGCGCAGCGGGCGCGATGAATCCGAGGACCGCACCGGTGTCCTTGAACTGGACCGCCTGGGCGTACTCGAGCACCCGCCGGCTCGGTGAGCCCGGAGGCGTACGACGCAGGTCGGCGCCCGTGACGACGTAGGGAGCCAGAACGGACCGGGCGGGGGCCGGCGTAGGATCGGGTGGCTTCGCGGTCGAACCGCTCTTGCCGCACGACACCACGAGGAGGCTCGAGCACAGGCCCGCAAGCGCGACCAACGGGAGCAGTCGGCGCCGCATCACCCCAATCATCCTATGTCTGCGATCGGCTCGTCGCGGAGGCCAGGACGTCCAAGTCCGAGGCCGCCGCCACCCGCCCCTGCGTAGCTGAGGCGACGACGTCGGCCGCTGCGGCCCAGGCGTTCTTGAGCCGCACGACGGTGGAGCCGCCGTCGTAGCGGAGGCCGTTGGCGCTGAACGTCGAGACCTGCGGGGGCGGCAGCGCGAGCCAGTGGCGACGGTCGAGTCCGACACGGTCCAGTGCAGCCGCCAAGGTGCGCGCGGTGAAGTAGACGACGTGGTTCAGCGGCCCGAGCTCGACGTCGTGACCGGCCCGGCGGCGCAACCGGTAGACGGGCAGCACGTAGTCGAGGTTCGGGGTCCGCAGGAACAGCCTTCCCCCGTCGGCGAGCAAGCGCGCCAGCCGGCTCAGGAACGGCAGCGGATCGAAGACGTGCTCGATGACGTCCCAGGCCGTGATGAGGTCGAAGCGCTGGCCGTCGAGCGCCGGGTCATCGGCGGTGCCGGCGAGGACGCGCTGCGGTCCGATCCGCTCGGCGGCCACGTTCGCCCACGCCGCCGATGGTTCCACGCCGGCGACGTCCCACCCTGCCGCGCCGGCGCGTTCGAGGAAGTAGCCGAGCCCGCAGCCGACATCGAGGAGCCGGCCGGTCCCGGTCGGCGGCATGCGCTCGAGGAACGCCGCGTGGGCAACCCGGCGGGCGTCCCCGTAGAAGCCGGTGACGTCGGCGGTGGTGTTCGCCTCGTCCCACGCGTTGTGACGGCCGGTCTCGTAGGTCGCCTTCGTCAGGTTGGCGAAGAACGTGTGGCAAGCAGCGCAGCGCACGTACTCGTGACCAGCCTCGCGCCAGACCGGTCGCCCCATCCGATGCGCGCAGAGCGGGCAGGGGCGCGCAGTCGCGACGAAACGGGACGGCACCGCGCCTAGCCTACCTGCGGTGCGGATCGGGATCGACGCTCGGCATGCCGAGCTGGGCCTGGGCATCGCGACGTTCCTGACCGGCCTGGGCGCCGCGCTATGCCGACGCGGCGACTGCGACGTGGTGTGGCTGGGGCGCCCGGCCACCGCCCCGGACGGCGTTGTCGACGCGGTCCCCGTCCCAGGCCCGTACCCGCTGCTCGACGGGCCCTGGGGTCGGCGGTGGGTGCGGCGCCTGGGCCTTGACATCGTGCACTTCGCGGGCAACACGGGGTGGGGGCGACCGGGGCCCGTTCCGGCCGTGCTGACGGTCCACGACCTGATCTTCTTCGACCGCGCCCGCCGCCGCTCGGCGCGCCAGCGCGTCGGCCACGCCTACATGCGGGCCAACGTCGGCCGGGCGGTTGCGGCCGCGGCCGAGGTGGCGACGGTGAGCGAGATCACGGCGGGCGCGCTCGCCGCACGCTTCGGAGGTCAGGCGCACGTCATCGGCCACGGGGTCGCCGTGCCCGCGACGGCGGGCCGGCAGGCCGATCCTCCGTACCTGCTCGCGTTCGGTGGCCGCGACCCGCGCAAGGGCGTCGGGCTGATGGCGACCGTCGCGGAAGCCGCTGGCCTTCCGCTGCACCTGACCGGCCGGGCCGGTCTGCCTCGAGACTTCACGCCCGGTCCGGGAGTCACGGTCCATCCGGACCTCGAACGGGCCGAGCTCGACGCGCTCGTCGACGGGGCGCTTGCCGTCCTCTACCTGTCCAGTCACGAGGGCTTCGGCCTGCCGGTCGTGGAGGCGATGGCGCGGGGCACGCCCGTGGTGACCGGCCTCGCTCCCGTCACCCGCAAGGTGGCCGGCGGCGCGGCGCTGCTCGTCGATCCCGACGACGTGCTCGACACCGCCGTCGCCCACGTCCGCCAGCTGGCGGACGACCCCGGCCACCGGCGGGCGGTCGCGGAGGCCGGACGCCGTGCCGTCGACGGCCGTGGTTGGGCGGACGTCGCGGCCGCTTACGCAGAGCTCTACGCCAGAGCCCTGCGGTGAAGGTCCTCGTTCTCGTCACCCGGTTCCCCTTCCCGGGAACGAAGGGCGACCAGCTGCGCGCGTGGTCCTGGATCCAGCACCTCGCCGCTGAGCACAGCGTGACCGTCCTCACGCCCGGCGCGCCAGAGCGGCTGGAGTGGCGGGAAGAGCTGGCGGCGCTCGCGATGGTCCGCGAGATCCCGGCCGGCCCGGGCGCGCGCGCCGCATCCGCGCTTGGCGCGCTCTCGACTGGCCATCCCGCGCAGGTCGGCTGGATGATGCCGCGGGCAACATGGCGCGCGGCAGTGCGTGAAGCGTCGACGGCCGACGTGGTGCTCGCCGTCACCGTCCGCGCCGTTCGCGGACCGCTCGGCGCGCCGGTCGTGATCGACCACGTGGATGCGCTCAGCCTCAACATGGCCCGCCGCGCGGACGGCGTCGAGTCCCTGCCCGTCCGTGCCTTCGCGCGCCTCGAGGCCGCGCTCCTGCGTCGCCACGAGCGGTTCGTGGGTGCCTTCGCGCACGCCCACATCGTCACCTCGGAGGAGGACGCCGACGCACTGCCGTATGGCGCCCAGATCCTGCCGACCCCGTACGACGCCGAGCCCTTCGACGAACCGGCCCGCCACGTGCGCGATATCGACGTCGTGCTGTCAGGGAACATGCGCTACCCGCCCAACCGGGCCGCCGCGGAGCTGCTGGCGACCGAGATCCTCCCTCGGGTCCGCGAACGTCGTCCCGTGCGGGCCGTCGTGGTCGGCCGCGCGGCGGACCGCCTGCGCTTGATCGGCGTCGAGATCGCCAGCGACGTCGAGGACGTCGGCGCCTACCTGCGGCGCAGCAAGGTGGCGGTGGCCCCGCTGCAGGGCGGGACGGGATCACCGAACAAGGTGCTCGAGGCCGCGGCGGCCGGCGCGGCGCTCGTGACGGTCCCATGGGCGGCTGCGCGATACGGCATCGCTGCCGAGACCGCGGAGACGCCTGAGGCCTACGCGACGGCGATCGTCGGCCTGCTCGAGGACGAAGCGCGGAGGAGTGAGCTCGTCGCCCAGGCCCGCCCGGCCGTCCTCGCGCACCTCACGCCGCGGATCGGCGCGCGCCTCGAGGCCACGCTGCGAACGGCGGCACGAAGCCGCACCGCGCCAACAGCAGCAGGTTGATCGCCATGACGCCGATCGCGGCGCCCCTGACCGCCGCGGTGGCCCCCTCGTCGGCGGCACCGACGAGCACGATGACCAAGTTCAGCACCGCACCGACGAGGAACGCCATCGGGATCGTCCGCCGTCCCGGCTCGCTGACGCTGAGCGCAGCAAGCACGACCTGGCCCACGATGCCGAGCGGCGTCGCCACCGCCAGCAGCGGCAGCAGGTCACCAACTCGGCCGGGGTTGCTTGGGTAGAAGGCGTCGCCGAGCGGCTCGCGCAGCAGAGCGAGCGCGATCGCGGCCAGGACACCGAGTCCTGCGGCGACGGCCAGGAGCTGGACCACGAGGCGGCGCGCGGCGCGCTCTTCCCCGCCGGCGATGGCCCGCGCCATGAACGGCGCGCCGGCCGTGGCGAGGACACCCCCGGCGTACTGCCCGAGCTGGTAGAGGCGCCACGCGGCCTCGAACGCCGCTGCCTCGCGCACCGTCGACGCCCCGCCCAGCACGAGCGTGTCCAGGCGCGCGCTCGCTACGACAAGCACCGCCGAGAGCCCAAGCGGCAGGCAGGCGGCGAGCAACCAGCGGACGTCCGCGCGTCTCGCGCCCGCGTCGACGCCGAGCAGATAGCGGAGCGCCCCTGCGCTGGCGAGCACGGTGCCGCCGGACACGCCTGCGGCGACGGCTGCCGGTGCGTCCGTCCACAGGGCGACGACGACACCGGCGAAGGCTCCGAGCCGGCTCGCCGCCATGAGCCGAAACGGTCGGGCGAACTGCCCATCGGAGCGCAGCAGTCCGTCTGCGCCCGCTACGAGAACGGTCGCGGCCGCCGCGGGAGCCATCATCGCGGTGGCGGTGCGCGCGTCTCCAGACAGCAGCAGCGCTGATCCCAGCGTAAGCAGCCCGGCCAGCAGCGCACCGCCGTAGAAGCTCACCGCGGTCGCCGCCGCCAACGGACCCCGCTGAGTCGGGTCGGTGGTGACGCGCGCGGTCAGCGCGGTCGTCGCGGCCTGCGAGAGGCCGAAATCGCCGACGGCCTGGGCGAGGACCAGCACGCCCTGTGCCACGGCAACCGGGGCGAAGGACCATCCCGGCAGCAGGTGGCCGAGCAGGACGAACACCACCACGCTTGCGCCGCCCTGGACGAGCAGGTAGGCCAGCCGCCACCCGGCCGCCCGGGGGAGGCGCCGCGCGTCAAGGGCGTCGCCGGGGCGGGTCACGACTTGAGCCGGAACGCAGGGGTCTCGACGAGGCGGTAGCTCAGATCGGCCAGGAGCAGGGTGACGGCCAGCGACTCCAGCGCGTAGGTCGCCAGTGGGAACGGGCCGACGAGCTTCCGCTCGAGGAACCACAGCAGAACCGGCAGATGCCAGAGGTAGAAGCCGTAGGAGCGTTCGCCGATCCAGCGCAGCGCCCTCGAGCCGAGCACGCGCTCGGGCACCGCGCGCCGCTCCGTCCGCAGGATGGCGGGCAGCAGCAGGAGACCGGCGGTGGCGGCGATGATCAGATGCCGCACGGTCCACTTGAGCGCGGGTTCGTGCTGGGGGTAGCTGAGGGCCGTCTTGGCGTTCACCAGCGTCATCCCGACCACGAACAGGACGACGGCCGCAAGCCAGGTCAGGCCCGGGTGCCGGATCGCTGCGGCGACCGGGCGAGGGGCGCGCCCTCCCGTCTGGATCCGGATCGACACCAGGGCCAGGGCCATGCCGATGCCGATGTCGTCCATGTAGCCGGGCAGCCATTGCAACGCGATGAGCCAGTGGTCGCGGATGGTGAAGATGACGAACTGCGTGATGGGACCGACCGCGGCGAACAGGCCGATCGCGAGCCACTCGTTCCGCCACCGTCCCCCGAACGAGCGGGCCGCCACGACCGCGTACAGGACCAGTGCGACGTAGAAGGACGTCTCGGTGCACAGCGTCCATGAATGCTTGAGGCCGTCGAACGCCCATTTCTCCGAGTAGATCTGGATCAGCAGGTACTGCGGGACGCCCGGATCGGTGTACTCGGGGAAGCCGCCCGGCGCCAGCAGCTGGATGGTGAGCACCACCCAGTAGAGCGGCAGCAGCCGCAGAACGCGGTTGCGGGCGTAGTCGGCGAGGGCGGGACCGGCCGGCCCGCCGAACCGCTGGAGGGCCCACGGCCGCGAGAGCAGGCAACCGGAGATCGCGAACAGGATCGCCAGTCCCACTTCACCCACATGCGGTGCGAGATCGCCGTAGAACGCGTACCGCTCCGTGTGCGCGAGCGCCGTGATGTGGGTGACGAAGACGAGCAGCGCGCCGATGCCACGCGCGCCGTCAACGAGCGGGAGGTGCGACGGTGTGGCCTGACGCTCCGGGGCGAGCCGGACGGCGGCGCCGGGCGCCATCGTCATCGGCCGAACGCCCTGACCTGGCGCAGCGTGCGCTCCCGCGCGTCGTCCTCCCCCGCGTACCACTCCTGCGTCGCCGCGAGGCCGGTGGCGAGGTCCCAGCCGGGCGTCCAGCCGAGCCGGTCGCGGGCCTTGGCGGAGTCGAGCCTGAGCAGGACGGACTCCTTGCCGGCGTCTGGGTCGGGCTCGACGCGGTACTCGACGCCGAGCCGCTCGACGACCTCGCGGACCGGCAGGGCGTCGTCGGGGTCCGGACCGAAGTTCCACGCCTCGGCGACGTCGTCGCCGTTCAGCAGGCGCTCCGCGAGGGTGAGGTAGCCCGACAGCGGGTTCAGGACGTGCTGCCACGGGCGCACGGCGTCCGGGTTGCGCAGGACGACGGTCTCGCCCGCCGCGCGTGCCCGCATGATGTCGGGAACGAGGCGATCGGCCGCCCAGTCGCCGCCGCCGATCACGTTGCCGGCGCGGGCGGTGGCGATCGGTCCGCCGAAGGTCTGCCGGTGCGCGGCGGCGACCAGCTCCTGCGCCGCCTTCGACGCGGAGTAGGGGTCCTTGCCGCCGAGCGGGTCGTCCTCGACCATCGGGCGTCCCGTCTCGATGTCCCGGTAGCACTTGTCGCTGGTGACGACGACCACGGCCTGGACCTCGTCGGGGAGCGCCTGCAGGAGGTTGGCGGTGCCGGTGACGTTGACCGCCCAGGTCGCCGCGGGGTCGATCAGCGCGCGGCGCACGATCGCCTGCGCGGCCAGGTGGAAGACGACGTCGGGGCGGGCGGCGGCGACCGCGCGAGCCAACGCGCCGGCGTCGCGGACGTCGACGACCGACTCGCCGTCGAGGCGCTCGCGGACGCGCGCCTGCTCGTACAGCAGCAGCTCGCTCGGCGGCGGTCCGCTCAGCCCGTGCACCGACGCGCCGAGCTCGGTCAGCCACAGCGCCAGCCACGCGCCCTTGAAGCCCGTGTGGCCGGTGAGCAGGACCCGCCGCCGCGCCCAGCCGGCTCTCAGGGAACGCGGAGGGATCCCGGAGGTCACGCCGCCACCGTACCCGCATGCTCAGCTCCAAGACCACACGCCGCAAGGCCCTCGGCGGAGCCGGTGCGACCGGTGTCGCCTTCCTTCTCGCCGACACCCTCAAGTTCCCAGGCGGCGCCTCCGGCACCGACGTCGCCGAGGCCGCCACGGCGACCTGCGCACTGACGCCGAACAAGACGATCGGCCCCTACTTCGTGGAGGAGAAGCTCAACCGCTCCGACGTCCGCGAGTCCCAGCTCGGCGCCGACCTCACCGTCACGATGTACCTGTTCGACGCGGCCAACGACTGCGCGCCCGTGGTCGGCGCCCAGGTCGATGTCTGGCACGCCAACTACCAGGGCAAGTACTCCGACGAGTCGGCCAACGGCACGTCCGGGCAGGCGTGGCTGCGCGGCTACCAGGTCACCGACGCCGACGGCAAGGTCGCGTTCACGACCAAGTACCCCGGCTGGTACTCGGGCCGCGCCGTGCACATCCACTTCCGCGTGCGCACGTCGAGCTCGGACTTCACGTCGCAGATGTTCTTCACCGACGACCAGAACGCGACCGTCTTCGCCTCCGACCCGTACGCCTCGCGCGGCACACCGGACGTCAAGGACGCGCAGGACAGCATCCTCGGCTCGGACGCCGACGTGCTCACCCTGCACCCGACCGGCAGCAACGGCGCCGGCTGGTCGGCGGACTTCTCCGTCGGCCTGAGCAGCGGCGGCACATCGACCACCACCCCGATCCCGCAGTCCTCCGCGACACCGGCCACGACCACCACCGGCAGCTCGACGTCATCCACGGCGGACACGACGGTCGCCGCTGCGCTCGCGTCCGCGAAGGCGGTCCGCCGCTCCTCCGGCAAGCGCCAGGTCCGCGTCAAGCTCCTGACGGAGGAGACCGTCACGATCGCCGCCACGCTCACCCGCAGCGGTCACCGCCTGGTCCGCAAGCAGAAGACGCTCTCCGCGGGGACCCACACCGTCGTGCTCGCCGTTGGCTCGAGCGTCAAGGCCGGCGGCGCGCGTCTGACGCTGCGCGTCGCCGACGCGGCCGGCAACTCGAAGCGCTACCACCGGTCCCTGCACATCCCCCGCAAGGGGGCGTGAGGGCTAGCCGCCGAGGAGCTTCAGGTCGGCGTCGACCATGAGCCGGATGAGCTGGTCAAAGCTCGTCTTGGGTGACCAGCCGAGTTGCTTGGTGGCCTTGGTGTGGTCGCCGACGAGCAGGTCGACCTCGGCGGGTCGCTTGAACTGGTCGTCGATGCGGACGTAGTCCTGCCAGTTCGGGACGCCGGCCTGATCGAAGGCGACCTCGACGCAGCGCTGCACGGTGTTGGTCTGGCCCGTCGCGATCACGTAGTCGTCGGGCGTGTCCTGCTGGAGCATCAGCCACATCGCCTCGACGTAATCCTTCGCGTACCCCCAGTCGCGCTTGGCCTCCAGGTTGCCCAGCGCGAGCTCATCGCGATGACCGACCTTGATCGCCGCCGCGTGCCAGGTGATCTTGCGCGTCACGAACTCCAACCCGCGACGCTCGGACTCATGGTTGAAAAGAATCCCCGAGCAGGCAAACAGATCGTAGGACTCGCGGTAGTTGACCGTGATCCAATGCCCGTAGACCTTGGCCACGCCATAGGGCGAGCGGGGATAGAACGGCGTCGTCTCGGTCTGCGGCGTCTCCAGCACCTTGCCGAACATCTCACTCGACGACGCCTGATAGAACTTCGCCTCCGGACACACCTCCCGGACCGCCTCCAGGATGCGCGTGACGCCGACGCCGGTGAACTCCGCCGTCAACGTCGGCTGGATCCACGACACCGCGACAAAGCTCATCGCGGCCAGGTTGTAGACCTCCTCCGGATCCGACGCACGCAAGCAGTCCACCAGCGAGCGATGGTCAAGCAGATCCGCCTGATGAAGGGTGACACGGTCACGGATGTGCTCGATGCGATCGAACTTCTCCGTCGAAGACCGACGGACCATGCCGTGCACCTCATAGCCCTTCTCAAGCAGCAACTCCGCGAGATAGCTGCCGTCCTGGCCGGTGATGCCCGTGATCAACGCGCGCTTCACGCCGTCACTCCTTCCTGTGCCTTGAGCCATTCGGCGGTTTGCGCGATGCCCTCTCGTACCCCGATCCGTGCCTCCCAACCCAGCACGGACCTGGCCTTCTCGACGCTCGGCCAGCGGCGCACGACGTCGACCTCGAAGGAGGGGAGGTGCTCGAACTCGAGCTCGTCCGGGTCGTTGCCCGCCGCCTCCCAGCAGATCGCGGCGATCTCGGCGACCGTCCGCTCGTCCGCCGCGGAGATGTTGAAGTCCTCGTTGAGGCCGGCCGTGTGAGCGGTGGCGGTGACGATGCCGTCGGCGATGTCGTCCACGTGCGTGAGCGTGCGCGTGTGCTCGCCCGTCCCGAAGATCGGCAGCGGCTTGAGGCCGCGCAGCGACTTGCGGATCAGGTCGGGGACGGCGTGAGCGATGCCGGGCTCGTCCTCGGGCATCTCACCGGGCCCGTAGGCGTTGAAGGGCCGGCAGATCGTGAACGGCAGCCCGTGCTCGGCGTGCGCGGCGCGGCAGTAGACCTCGCCCGTCAACTTGGAGAAGCCGTAGGCGCTGATCGGCGTCGGACAGCGAGGCAGGTAGGCCTCCGTGGTCGGGTACTCCTCGGCCTGCTCGAAGACCATGCTCGAGCTGACGTAGGTGAAGCGGCTCACATCGGCGTCCAGCGCCGCGCGGAAGACCGCGTTGTAGAGCGCGTTGTTGACCTCGGTCAGCGTGTGCGGGAGCTTGTGGAAGTTGGCGATGCCGCCGACGATCGCGGCCAGGTGGATGACGTGCGTGCACTTGCTCATCGCCTTGCGCGCCTCGGCCAGCTGGCGCAGGTCGCCCGTGTGGACCTCGCACCCCTCGCGCATCCAGTCGGGGGCGATCCGCTGGTCGGAGACCTTGACCTCGAAGTCCGGGTCGCGGAGCAGGCGGCGGACGACGGCCTGGCCGATCGTGCCGGCGCCACCGGTGACGAGAACACGGTTCATGAGCGAAGCTCGAGGCTAGGGCGCGCCGGCGCCGCACCGCTGGACATCTGTCCACTGAACGACGCCGTCCATTCGCATTTTCGTCAGTTCATTCGATGACCAGGGGGTAGCCAGCAGAAGGAGACTCGGATGGACTCGGAAGGGGGTGCGCACGGCCGTGTGCGTGCCGTCATACGTGTGGATGCGTCGCCCCGATTGGGTGCCTGTGCCTGCCTGGAGCCGGCTGCACGCCGTGCTCTGCGGTCAGCCTGTCCACGCCCAGGACGCGGTGGACGACCTGGCCGCGATCGTGTCCGGGTGGGGCGAGGCGGCTCGCGATCAGCTGCTCGAGCGCTTCGTCCAGCACGCAGAACGCGGCCTTTCGTTACCGGTCGCGACCATTTTGAGCCTCTCGGACCTACTGGATAGAGATGCCTGAAACCGTTCTCTCCGCCGAGCAGCACTTCGAGACCCTGCGCGAATCCGTCTGGGTCCGCTTCGCCGCCCGTCATCGCGGCCACGACCGTGCCCGCTTCGAGGACGTCTACGCGGAGTGGTGGGCGCGCGAGGTCGCGCGCGCCGCCAGGGGCACGCCGAGCCGCGCGACGGCACCGGCCGCCTTCATCGCCGAGGCGGTCCACCGCGTGCTCATCGACGACGCCCGCGCACGCGCCCGCGGGATCGCGCGCTCGGAGAAGGGGACGCTCGACGTCCTCGACATCGACGACCAGCATCGCGTCGCGAGTGATGACGACGTCGCGTCGACCGCGAGCTACGAGGCGCTCGTGCACCGCGTCCTCACGCTCATCCAGGGCACGCTGAGCGAGCGCGAGACGCGCGTGTTCGTGTGCCGGTGACGGCTTCGCAGGTCTCGGTGTGCCCGGCGGGGGGCTCGGGTGGGTGCTTATCGCCGGCTTCGAACCTGTCGACGGCGGCGTTCTCGCTGCCCGCCCAGGGAGTGTTCGACCTCTCGGTCAAGTTGGTCGACGCGGCCGGCAACGTCACGGTTGCTCCGGCGGTCACTCAGGTCGGGTACGACTCGGGTGCGCCGCCGGCGCCGGGGCTCGGCCCCGTGGAGAGCGGGGGTGGTGACGCCTACCGAATCGCAATCGACACGAGCAACGATCCGGGCCCGGCGCCGATCGCGAGCTTGGTGGGGGAGGCCTGCCCGGCGGAAGGTGGTGCGTGCCAGCCCATCTCGGCGTCGCTGGACCATGCGTCCTTCCGGCTGCCCTCCCCGGGCCAGTGGACGATCTCGGCTCGGGCGGTCGACGCGGCCGGAAACACCAGCCCGTCGAAGAGCACGGCGTACACGGTCACGGCCGCCGTGGAAACACCGAGCCCGACCGCGACCGCCAGCGCGACGCCGACGAGCGAGCCGACCGCCGCGCCGACGACGACGCCCACGATCCGAACGAAGCCGAAGCTGACCTTCGCGACCGCCCGGCTCACCCGAACCCGCGTGGTGATCCGCGGCAAGATCGGTCGCCGAAACGCCACGGGCCGCGTCCGCATCACCGTGCGCGCAAGACACCGAACCGTCGTGAAATCCACGAAGGTGCGCCGCGGGGCGTTCGCGGCGAAAATCACGCTGAAGCCGCGGCAGCGCGGGGCGCGCCACGCCAGCGTGTCGGTTCGCTACGGCGGCGACGCCAACTACGCACCGCGCCTGCAGACGCGCCGGCTCAGTCGAGCGCGCCGGTGAGTGAGCGCAGCTCGGCGGCGTAGGCGAAGACCTGGGCCGACCCGAAGGCGTTCCAGGGATCGACGACGATCGCGTCGTCGGACGCCAGCGACAGCACGGACGCCAGAGCCGCCGGCGTCGAGTACTCGGAGTGGTTGGTGGCGACGACGACGACGTCGGCGTCGGCGACCGCCGTGTCGAAGTCCTGCGTCGGCGTGGCCACCATCGGATCGTGGACGGCGACGTCGGCGAGCTCACGTTCCAACAGCCGAATGAGCTTGTGCGACAGCGAGTCCCGCTCGTCGTCGGTGTCGCGCTTGAAGGCCAGCCCCAGCACCGCGACCTTCTTCTCGCGCAGCGACTCGAGCCGGCGCCGCAGCCCGTCGACCAGGAACATCGGGACGCTCTCGTTGACGCGCGAGACGGCGAGCAGCATGCCCGGCGCCTGCGACCGCTCCTCGGAGAACGCGAAGTCCTTACGCAGGCACGTCCCGGCCGTGAACCCCGGCAGCGCCATCCCGCCGCGCGGGTAGTCGCGGTTGATCAGCTCGATGACCTCGAAGACGTTCGCGCCGTGTCGCTCGCAGTCCATCATCAGCAGGTTGGGAAGCGCGAACGTCGCGTAGCGCATGATGTTGGCCCAGATCTTGGCCAGCTCCGCCTGCACCGGCGACGACTGGACGATGGGCGCGTCGAAGACGGAGAACAGCTCGGCGGCGCGCGAGCCCGAGCCCGCGCCGGCCCCGCCGACGATGCACGGCAGCGTCTCGATCTCGGCGAAGAACTTGGCGGCGGCGATGCGCTCGGGCACGTGGGCGACGAAGACGTCCTCCCCGATCGCGAAGCCGCGGTGCTTCTCCAGATAGCCGGCGACGAACTCCGTCGTCCCCGGGGCGACGGTCGAGCGCAACACCACGAGATGACCGGGCGCGAGCAGCGGCAAGAGGTCGTCCATGACCGACCGTATGTCGCGCATGTCGATCTCGATGTGCGAGAAGGTCGGCGTCCCGACGGTCAGGACGATCGACGCGGCCTGGGCGGCGTCGGCGGCGTGCTCGGAGAACGCGATCGACTCGCCGACCGACGCGAGCAGCTCGTCGGCCCCCGGCTCCTCGAAGGGCATCCGCCCCGAGCGCAACAACCCAAGCCGCCCAAGATCCTTGTCGACGCCCAGCACGCGCAGCCCCTTGGAAGCGAAGGAGAGCGCCAGCGGCAGCCCGACCCGGCCGAGACCGATGACCGAGACGTCGTAGTCCATGACCTGAGGAAGGCTAGACGGCGCTGCGCTGTAGCAGGCGGTGCCGCAGATATTGCCGCGTGAAGCCGCGCACGAAGAGCGGGTTGTAGCGCGCGTAGCGACGCCACAGGCGCCGCGGCTCCGTCCCGAACCGGAACAGCCACTCGAGCCCGAGGCGCTGCATCCAGGGGGGCGCCTGGGCGACCAATCCGGCGTGGAAGTCGAAGGCCGCCCCAACGCCGACGAGCACGGGAGCGTTCAGGCGGTCGCGCATCCGCGCCATCCACTTCTCCTGCTTGGGCACGCCGATCCCGACCCAGACGATGTCCGCGCGCGACCGGTTGATCTCGGCCGCGACGGCGTTCTCCTCTTCCTCCGTGAGCTCGCGATACGGAGGCGAGTAGCCGCCCACGATCTGCAGGCCCGGGAAGCGCTGGCGCAGGTTCAGGGCGAGCTGGACGAGCGCGCCCTGGTTGCGCCCGCCGTAGAGGTACATGCGCACGCCGGTGCCGGTGGCGCGTGCGCACGCGCGCTCCATCAGCTCCGGCCCGTAGACGCGGGAGGGAAGGTCGTGGCCGAGGGCGTTCATGGCCCACACCAGCGGCTGCCCGTCCGGCACCGCGAGGTCCGCGTTCACGACGGCCTCGCGCAGCTCGGGGTCCTCCTGGCAGAGCATCACCGTGTGGACGGCAGCGACGCAGACGTAGGCACGCGTCTGATGCGCGACCGCCGCCTCCATCCAGTCCAGCGTCTTCTCGTAATCCGTCAGTGCGAGCGGGACGCCCAGCACGTGCTCCTCGGCGACGCGCGGCTTGGCCGGCGCCGGAACGGCGCGCAGCGGATGCGCGAGGCGGAGGGGATTCGAGGCGGGAGGGGGCATGTCTGACTGAGTTAACGGCGCAAAGGGGAAAGGGTTGCGCGCAAACTGACCAGTCCTTCGGTTAAAGGCTTCCCGATCCTGGTGTCTACTGAACGTTCAGACGCCGGCCGGCAGGGCGGCGTCACGCACCGCACCGGCCACCTCGGCCGCCTGACCGTCAGTCAGGACCGAGCTCATGGGGAGGGCGAGATGGTCCGCGGCGACGGCCTCGGTCGCGCGGAGATCGGGCCCGGCACCGAAGCGCGCCAGCATCGCCGGCTGACGGTGGACGGGCGTCCGGTAGTACGCCTTGACTCCGATTCCGGCGGCTCTCAGGGACGCGGCGAGCGCATCGGCGGCGGCGTGCCGGACCACGTAGAGGTGCCAGGCCGGCTCCGTTCCGGCGACGGGCGTCGGCAGCGTGCAGAGCTCACCCAGGCCGGCGGCGGCGTAGCGGTGACCGGTGGCAACGCGCCCCGCCGCCCATCCGTCCAGATGGGGCAGCTGGACCCGCAGCACCGCCGCCTGGAGGTCGTCGAGGCGCGAGTTGAACCCGATCTCCCCGTAGCTGACCTTGTCGTAGGAGCCGTGGAAGCGGAACACCCGCACGCGCTCGGCGAGCTCGGCGTCGTCGGTGGTGACGGCGCCGCCGTCCCCGAAGCAGCCGAGGTTCTTGGACGGGAAGAACGAGAACGTGGCCAGGGTCCCCAGAGCGCCGGGGCGGCCGTCCGAGGTCACGGACCCCGCTGACTGCGCCGCGTCCTCGATCACGGGAACGCCGAGCGCCGCGATCTCCCGCACCGGCGCGACGTTCCCGAACAGGTGCACCGCCAGCACGGCCTTCGTCGCCGGCGTCAGCGCCGCTCGCACCGTGTCCGCGGTGACGCAGAACGTGTCCGGATCGATGTCGCAGAAGACCGGCCGGGCGCCCGCGTTGACGATCGCCTCCGCCGACGCCCAGAACGTGAAGGACGGGACGACGACGTCGTCACCCGCGCCGACGCCCAGAGCGCGCAGGGCGATCGTGATCGCGTCCGTCCCGTTGGCGACCCCGACCGCGTGGCCGACGCCGCAGTAGGCCGCGAACTCCGCCTCGAAGGCGGCGACGTTGGGACCGAGGATGAAGCGGCCGTCCTCGACGACGCCGGCGATGGCGGCCGCGATCTCCTCCTGCAACGGCGCGAGCGGCGTCTTGGTGTCGAACAGGGGGACCGGCATCGGTGCGCCAGCTTAGACTCGCGCCGGATGAGCATCGGGATCGTTGGACTGGGATACGTCGGGCTGCCGCTTGCGGTCGCCTTCGCCGAAGCCGGCCACAGGGTGGTCGGCCTGGACGTCGACGCGCGCAAGGTCGAAGCGATCGGCCGCGGCGAGTCCTACATCGAGGACATCCCCAGCGCGCGCCTGGTCGCCGTCGCCGACAAGGTCACCGCCACCACCCGCGCCGCCGGCCTCGCCGGAACCGAGGCGATCATCATCTGCGTCCCGACGCCGCTGACCGCCAACCGCGAGCCGGACCTCGGCCCGCTGCTGGACACCGGCCGCGCGCTCGCGCCCGTCCTCCAGGCCGGCCAGCTCGTCGTCCTCGAATCGACCACGTACCCCGGCACGACCCGCGAGCGGCTGCTGCCCGTGCTCGAGGAGTCCGGCCTCGCCGCCGGGCGCGACTTCCACCTCGCCTTCAGCCCCGAGCGCGTCGACCCCGGCCGCACCGACTACACGCTGCGAAACACGCCCAAGATCTTCGGCGGCCTGACGGAGGAGAGCGGCGACCGCGCGGAGGAGCTCTACGGCCGCATCTGCGACCACCTGGTGCGAGTGGGGACGCCGGAGGCCGCCGAGATGGCGAAGCTGCTCGAGAACATCTTCCGCAGCGTCAACATCGCGCTCGTCAACGAGCTGGCGATCCTCGCCGACCGGATGAGCATCGACATCTGGGAGGTCATCGACGCGGCCGCGACCAAGCCGTACGGGTTCATGCGCTTCGAGCCGGGCCCGGGCATGGGCGGCCACTGCCTGCCGGTCGACCCGTTCTACCTCGCCTGGCGCGCCCGCGAGTTCGACATGAGCACGGAGTTCATCGAGCTCGCCGGCAAGATCAACCAGACCATGCCCTACCACTGCGTCCAGAAGATCGAGCGCGCGCTCAACGCCGAGGGCAAGCCGGTCAAGGACGCGAAGATCGCCCTGATCGGCGTCTCCTACAAGGCCGGGGTGGGGGACATGCGCGAGGCGCCGGCGCTCAAGATCCTGCGGCTGCTGGACCGCCTCGGTGCCGATCTGCGCTACCACGACCCGTTCGTCCCCGAGTTGCAGGAATCGGGCCTGCGGTCGGATGGACTGGAGACGGTCGTCGAGGACTGCGACATCGCCGTGATCGTCACCGCGCACCCGGACGTCGACCACGAGCTGGTCATCGCCCGCGCGCCGCTGGTCGTCGACCTGCGCGGCGTCACCCGCGGCATGGCGGCGCCCACGGTGCAGAGACTCTGACCACGGTCGGCCTCAACCTGCTCTACCTCGAGCCGGGCGCGACCGGTGGGATGGAGGTCTACGCGCGGGCGCTCGTCCCGCGGCTGCCCGACGCGTGGCCGGAGGCGCAGTTCGTCGCCTACGCGTCGCGCGAGCTGGCGGCGGAGTGGCGCGCGCACCCGTGGCACCCGGCCATCGGCCTGCGCGAGGTGCCGACGTCGGGCGCGTCGCGGTTCCGGCGCACGCTGGCCGAGCAGGCGCTGGCGACTGCACGCGTCGACGTCATGCACAGCCTCGCCAACATCGCGCCGCTGGCGACCCGCGGCGCGTCGGTGGTGACGGTCCACGACCTCATCTACAAGCGCTTTCCGGACACGCACGCCGGCCTGCTGACGAAAGGCGTCGCGCTGCTCGTCCCGGCGTCCGTGCGCCAGGCGAAGCGGGTCATCTCCGTCTCCCAGGCGACCGCCGACGACCTCACCCGGTTCCTGGGGACGGACCCCGCCAAGGTCGACGTCGTCCCGTCCGGCCCCGGCCTGGACACCGCGACGCCGACGCCCGAGCAGGTCCTGCGCCAGCGCCTCGTCCTGCGCGGACCGGTCGTCGTCTCGCCCGCCGCGCGCCGCCCCCACAAGAACCTGCCGCGGCTGATCGAGGCGATGCAGGGCCTCGACGCGACGCTCGTCCTGCCCGGCTACGACACCGAGCACCGCCTGGAGGGGGACAACGTCGTCGTGACGGGGTGGATGGACCAGCCCGACCTCGAGGGCATGTACGCGCTGGCTCGCTGCCTCGTCTTCCCGTCGCTGGCCGAGGGCTTCGGGCTGCCCGTCCTGGAGGCGATGCGCCGCGGGCTGCCCGTCGCCTGCTCGGACACGACGTCGCTGCCGGAGATCGCCGGGGACGCCGCGCTCCTGTTCGACCCGACCGACGTCGGCGCCATCCGCGCGGCCACGGAGCGCCTGCTCACCGACGACGCGCTGCACGCCGACCTCGCCGAGCGCGGCCGCGAGCGCGCTGCGCAGTTCAGCTGGGAGCGCGCCGCCGCCGGCACCGTCGCCGCCTACCAGAAGGCCCTGTGACGGAGGTCGACCTCGTCGTCAACGTGTGGGAGCGCAGCTACCGCGCCCTGCTCGAGTCCGATGCGCTCGGCGAGATCGCCGCCTCCAACGACTTCCCGTTTCGGCGCAGGGTCGTCCTGATCAACAACGTCGAGGACCGCGAGCACGCGGAGCGCCTGGCCCGCGCGAAGGCCGACGAGGTCCACCACGTCGCCGACCACCTCGGCGCCGCGCTGACTGAGACCGGCCTGACCCCCGCCGACCTCGGCCGCGTCCCGCAGTACTCCGACTGCGCGCTCGTCGCGGTCACGCTGCCCGGCGCGCCCTGGCTCGTCTACTGGGACGCCGACGTGCGCCTGACCGAGCCGGCCGACTGGATCACGCCGTCGCTGGAGCGCTTCGCCGCCGACCCCCGCGTGATGGTCGCCAACCCCGGCCCGGTGTGGGACGCCGAGACGCGCGAGCGTGACGAAGACTTCGCCCTCGGCGACGGCTTCAGCGACCAGCTCTTCCTGGTCCGCCGCGCGGAGCTCGCGCAGCCGATCTACCGCCAGCGCTGCGCCGCCCAGTTGCGCTACCCGATCGCGCACCTCGCCGCCGTCTTCGAGAGCCGGATCGACGCCCACATGCGCCACCACGGCCGCCTGCGCGCGACCTACCGGCACGCGACCTACGTGCACCCGGAGGCCGGCGCGGGCACGTCCTACCCGGCCACCACGCCGCGCGAGAGGGCCCGCGCGCTCGCCATCAAGGTCGCGCTGGCGGGGCTGCGGGCGACCCCGACGGCCCTGCGCAAGGACTGCGTGAAGACGGTCGCCTAGGGCCCGAAGTCGACGAGCCCCGTGCCCGACCAGTGGCCGAACGAGGTCAGGTCGAGCTTGGGCAGCTCGATCGCCCGCCAGATGGCGAGCATCTTCCACTGGCGGATGTCGTCGAAGACCACGACGGGCGGGGCTTCGTAGTCGACCGCCCGCAGCAGCTCGAGGAAGCGCGACTCCTGCTCGCCGTCCTTGGCCGCATCGATGAAGATCAGCGAGGCGGACCGCAGCAGGTCGCGGTGGGTGTCGACGCCGGCCGGCTGCGAGAGGTCGTCGAGGTGCTGGACGAGCCGGCCGTCGGCGAAGTCGTCCTCGCGCAGCGCGGTGCCCGGGTACTCGGCCCAGGGGACGATGTCGAACGTGGCCACCGTCGCCGCGGGCGCGCCGGCGCGCAGCGCCAGCGCCGACAGGCCGGTCGCCGTCCCGATCTCGATGATCGTGCGTGGCGTGAGCACCTGGCCGAGCGCGGCCAGCAGCCGGTAGTGCTCGCCCGGCCACACGGACGGCCAGAAGGGCGGGCCGGCGAGGCGCTCGTGGAGGTGGGTGAGGTCGACGGTGCGCGCGGCCTGCGCGGCGGCGAGGCCGACGTCGAGCAGCCGGTCGGACGCCGCCGACGCCGGGTCGTCGTCCAGCGAGAAGATCATCGACTTCTCGCCGTGGCGCGCCTCGGCGCCGTGCGGGCCGAGCCAGCCGCGGGCGTAGCGGAACGTCTCCAGACGCGAGGCCATCAGGAGCGCCACACTACGGCGATGGCCACCCTCGCTCGCCGCGTCGCCGCGCGCGTCCTTCCCGCCGGCGCCAAGCGAGCGCACGAGCGCTGGGCGACGGGACGCCGGACGGCGCAGCTGCAGGAGCCGACCGCGGCCTACCTCGCTGCCCACGGGCCGACGGTCCGCCACGGTCCGCTGGCCGGGCTGCGCTATCCGGGCGACGCCGCCGACGGCGGCACGGACTACCTCGTCGCCAAGCTGGTCGGCGCCTACGAGCTGGAGCTGCGTCCGGCCGTCGAGGACTGGATCGCGGCCGCGCCGCACGTGGTGGTCGACGTCGGCTGCGCGGAGGGCTACTACGCGGTCGGCCTCGCCGTCGCGCTGCCCGGCGCCACCGTCTACGCGTACGACCTCGACGACCGCGCGCGGACGCGGTGCGCGGCGCTGGCCGAGCTCAACGGCGTGGCCGGGCGCGTCGAGGTGCGCGAGGCGTGCACGCCCGCCTCGCTGGAGGAGTTCCCCGCCGCCGGCACCGTCCTGCTGTGTGACTGCGAGGGCTACGAGCGCACGCTGCTGGACCCCGCGGCGGCACCGGTCCTCACCGGCTGGCCGATCCTGGTCGAGCTGCACGACTTCGTCGACCCGACCATCACGGACACGATCACTGAGCGCTTCCGGCCCACCCACGACCTGGCGCTGATCGAGGAGGCACCCCGTCACGACGTGCGCGTTCCGGAGCTGGCCGACCTGCCCGACGCCGAGCGTCGCGTCCTGCTCGACGAGTACCGGCCCGAGCTGATGCGCTGGGCCTACCTGACGCCGCGCAGCACCGCGAGCGTCTCCGCCGCGTAGCGGTCCCACGAAAACGTCGCGGCGCGCGCCCGGCCCGCCGCCACCCGCGACGCGCCCTCGGCGAGCCCGCGGGCCAGGCCGTCCCGGATCGACGCCACGTCGAGCGGATCGCAGTAGAACGCGGCGTCCCCGCCGACCTCGGGCAGGGAGGAGACGCTGCTGGTCAGCACGGGCGCGCCGGCCGCCATCGCCTCCAGCACCGGCAGGCCGAAGCCCTCGTACAACGACGGGTAGGCGAACAGCGCGGCGCCGCGGTAGAGCGCGCGCAGCTCGGCGTCGCCGACGTGGCCGAGCCGGCGGACGCGCTCGGCCCCGGCGATGGCCGCCTCCGTCTCCGCCGTGTCCCACCCGAGCCCGCCGACCAGGACCAGCTCGTGCTTGGTGTCCAGCCGGGCGAACGCCTCGATCAGCCGCGGGAGGTTCTTGCGCGGCTCGAGCGTCCCCACGGCGAGGACATAGGGGACGCCGAGGTCGGCGGCCTCGCCGTCCTGCGCCGCGAAGGCGGCGTCGGCGGCCAGCAGCGTCACCGTCGTCTTGCCGGCGGCGCGCGGGAAGCGGCGGACGAGGTCGTCGGCGGTGGCCTGCGAGATGGCGGTCAGGGCGGCCGACCGGCGGACCGCGAGCGGCAGCGTCGCCCGCTCGATCGCCCGCGCGCGCTTCTGCGGCGCAAGCGCGTCGTCGAAGGCGACCAGGTCGCACACGATCGTCACCGTCGGGACGCGCGTGAACCAGGTGGTCAGGTAGGAGTTGGTGGACAGGAAGACGTCCGCGTGGCGGTGCGCGGTGGCGCCGGCGGCGACGTTCCAGGCCGGGTCGGGACGGTCGAGCCGGCGCCAGGTGAAGCGCTCGTCGAGCGGGACGTCCCAGGGCGTGCGGGCGACGAGGTCGAAGCGATGGTCGGCGTCCGAGCGACCGAGCGCCAGCAGCAGCTCGCGCACCATCGTCCCGCGGCCGCCGCGCTCCTCGTGCGCGGCGCGGGCGTCGATGCCGATCCTCATCGCCGGCGCAGCAGCAGGTCGCGGGCCATGAACGCAGCCCGGGTCCGCGGCTTGTAGCCCGGGTAGTGGCGGATGCGCGGGTGGGCGACCGGCGGCGCGTCGGGGATGACGTTCCACGCCGGGTCGAGCCAGTCGGTTCGCTCGTGCCAGTCGTCCTGCTCGAGCAGCCGGCAGACGGCGGCGTTCTCCCACCAGCGGTGGTCGATCAGGTCCTCCTGCTGCCACACGAGGTCGAGGAACGCGCGCGCCTGCGGTGTCACCATCCACACACCGGTGTTCGGCGTCAGCCCGGGGTGGTCGACGAGCGCCATGAAGTCCGTGGCCGGGACGTCCTCGCGCCCGTCGACGATCACGAGGTCGGAGTCCAGCCACAGCACGCGCTCGTAGCGCTCGAGCAGGTCGAGCAGGATGGGGATCTTCGACCACGGCGCCGGCCGCGTGCCGTCGACCGCCTCCGTGTGCAGGTGCAGGTCGTAGCCGTGGCGATCGGCGAACGGCCGGAAGGACCGCGCGGCCAGCTTGAGCAGGCGCTCGTGCGGGCCGATGCCCAGCGACGCGATCGCCTTCATGCCCACTTGGCCAGGAAGTGCCGGCGGTTGCGGCGGTGGATGGACCACAGCAGCTCGCGCCGGCCGCCCCAGCGGATCGTCCGCCACGGCGGCTGCTTGGCCGAGATGCCCCACTCGTGCGCGACCTCGACGCCGCCGACCGCAAACGACTTCAGGCCGCGCGCCTGGACGGCAAGGTTGAAGTCGACCTCCTCCCACGAGGCGGGCGCGTAGGCCTCGTCGAAGCCGCCGACCGCCTCCCAGTCGGTGCGCCGCACGGCGAACAGGAAGCCGCTGACGATGTCGCACTCCTCGGCGTCGTCGGCGTGCACGAAGCCGGCGTGCTCCCAGCGCTGCCGGTCCCAGCGCGCGCCCACCGGCCCGACCACGCCGGCGTCCGGTCGCTCGGCCAGCACGGCGGCGAGGCGATCCAGCGCGCCCGGGCCGAGCTCGACGTCGTCGTTGGCGAACACGAGGACGTCCCCCGACGCCGCCCGCGCCGCGGCGTTCCAGCCCGGCGCGACGCCGCGGTTGGTCTCCAGCGACACCGTCCGCACGCCGTCGGGGACGCCGGCATCGGGCGCGGAGATGCCGTTGAGGGCGACGACCAGCTCGTGGGGCGCGACGGCGAGGGTGGCCACGTTGGGCGCGGGGTGGGCGCGATAGACCGCGGTGCAGACGGAGATCGTCACGGCCGTGAGCGTTGTAGCGCCTGGCGCACCTCGGGCGGGACGGCGCCCGTGACCAGCAGCACCAGCGTGTAGGCGGCGAGACCGGCGACGGCGGCGACCAGCGAGGACACCGCCAGCAGCGGGACGCCGACCGCCGCCGCGACGGCTATCGCCGCCAGCAGCTTGGGGACGACGTCGAGGCCGGCGCGCAGCCCGGGCAGCTCCCGCCACAGCGCCCGCGCGTAGAACGTCGCCAGCAGGATCTCGAGCGTCGCCGTCACGATCCCCGAGCCGTCCGCGCCGAGCAGCGGGACCAGCACGAAGCTGAGCGCGATCGCCAGCGCGAACACCACCGCGTTGATGCGCAGCAGCAGGCCGAAGCGCTCCCGCGATGCGAGCAGCAGGCTCCACGCCGCAACCAGGTACGTGGCGATCAACCCGATCGCCGTGAGGCGCAGGACGCCGGCCGCCTCCGCCCCCTCCTTGCCGGCGACGAGGTGGATGCCGAACTCCGCGCCGAGCAGCACGCCCACAGTGGTGAAGCCGCCGACCAGCAGGCACACCTCGGTGACGCGGCCGAGCGCGTAGCGCAGCCGCTCCTCGTCGTTGACGGCGGCGTGGGCGAAGATCGGGAAGACCGAGCCGGCCAGCACCCACGGCACGCCGTTGGCCAGCTCGACGATGCGGAACGCGATCGCGTACAGGCCCGTCTCGCGGTCGTTGGTGAGCACGGACGTGATGACGAGGGCGAGCTGGAAGTAGATCGAGCCGAGTGCGGTCGCCGCCGCGTAGAGCGCCGTCTCCTTCAACAGGGCCCGCCAGCGCTGGCGGTCGTAGCGCGGCCGCAGCGGGACCTGGCCGCGCACGGCGTAGGTCGTGGCCAGGAAGGTGATGATGGCGGCGCTCGGCGCGACGACGTAGAAGGGCGCGAGCTCGGCACCGGCGAGCACCAGGACGAGGAACAGCGCGGTGGTGGCCAGCGCGCGCAGGATCTCGATCCCGGCCACGGCGGTCAGGCGCAGCCGCGCGAGCAGGATCGTCAACTGCGTCCCCCAGATGACGTTGAACAGCAGGGCGACCATGCCCAGCGCGACACCGCCGATGACGACGGTCGGGTAGCCGGCGACGACCGCGAAGCCGAGCGCGATCACCGTCGCCACGGCGGTGAGGACGACGCGCAGCCCGAGCAGCGCCGCGATCAGCACGCGCTGCTCGCTCGCCTCCGACGACGCGTAGCGGCGCAATGCGACCTGGGTCAGCCCGCCCTCGCTCAAAGCGGTGGCGACGAAGACGATCGAGTTGACCAGTGCGAGCTTGCCGTAGGCGTCGACGCCGAGGTGGTGGACGACGAGCGGGGCGCTGACGGCGCCGGTGAGGACGCCGACGACGTTGGCGACGGCGCGCAGGCTGCCGCCGCGGATGGTCTTGTCGCCCGCGTCGGGGGCGGTGAGCGCGTCCTGGCTCACAGCCCGCAGGCCGCCAGCAGCGCCCGGGCGCGCACGACGGTGGTGTTGGCGCGGGCCCAGGCCAGCGCGCCCGCCTGCAGTGCGCCGTAATCGACCCGCGCGGTCTGGGCGAGCAGGTCGTCGGCGTCGCGGTAGATCACGCAGTTGCTGCGGTCCAGGCCGTGCGGCGCGCACGTCGCCGGCTTGCGGTCGAGGTCGCGGAAGCAGGGGACGGCGCCGGCGGCCGCGATCTCGTAGTGGCGCAGCGCGTCCCAGCCGGCCTTCTTGGTGGTGACGCCGAAGCGGGAGGCGCGCAGGTCGGCGTGGTAGGCGCCCGCGTCGTCGAACGCGTACCGCGTCTGCGCCCCGACCCGCGCGGCGACCTCGGGGTCGACGACGTGCGCGGGGAAGTCCTTGGTCTTCTCCGGCGGCACGGCGACGATCTGCGCCGCCGGGATCGAGAACGAGATCGGCAGCGTGTCGCGCAGGACGAAGCGGCTGGCCAGCGGCCCGGGCACGGTCAGGAAGGTCCGGAACCACGCGGTCCAGGGCGTGACCTCGCGCTTGAAGAACGTGGTGCGGGTGTGCGCGCGGGGCAGCAGCCACCAATGCCGCACGCGCCACCACAGGCCCGAGTACGGGTACGGCTCGATGCGGTCGCCCGAGTCGATCACCGCGAGCGGGACGCCGGCCGCGCGCAGCGGCGGCATCCATTGCACGAACTGGCCGAAGCAGCGCCAGATGTCGGCGAAGACGACGAGGTCGAACGCGCCGTCCACCGCCCGGTAGAGGGCGCGGTCGCGGTCGGCGTCCTGCTCCAGCAGAGCCGACAGCGTGAAGCCCATCCCGTGCAGGCGCTTGAGCCGCTCGGGCGGGTGGCCGAGGTACAGGTGATCGGCGCGGGGGACCTCGACGAAGTCCGCGCCGAGCTCCTCCCGCAGGCCGTGGATGAGCCCGTCGACGAGGAAGTCGTCGTGGCCGGGCCCGACCAGCAGGACCCTCATCGCGCGTAGGCCTCGGCGACGACGTCGAGCGACGCGTCCATGGACAGGCGGTCGGCGTTGCGCGCGAACCACGCCGCCGTCGACCGGCGCAGCTCGCCCCCGAGGGCGTGCACGCGCACGATCGCGTCGGCCAGGTCCTCCGGTGCGTCGGACGCGGCCAGCACCCCGTTGACGCCGTCCTCGAGCAGCTCCGTCGCCGCGTTGTCGGGGTGGGTGACGAGGACGGTGGGGACGCCCATGGCGGCCGCCTCCACGACGACCATCCCGTAGCCCTCGCGCCGGGACGGGTGCAGCAGGCACAGCGCGCGGGCCATGCTCGTCTCCAGCACCTCGTGGTCGACGAAGCCCGGCGCCTCGATGCCGTCCGTCAGCGCCGCCAGCACCTTCGGCCGGTCGGGGCCGTCGCCGAAGATCGTGCCGCGCAGCTCCGGCAGCCGCTTGCGCGCGGCCGCCACGCCCGCCACCGCCGCGGGCGCGCCCTTCTCGGGGATCTGGCGGCCGGCGAACACGACCGTGTCGTTGGGCGGCAGCGGCTCCAGCGGCTCGAGCGGGCCGGCGTAGAGGCCGGTCAGCGCCGTCACCGTCCCGTTCAGGCGCTCCTCGCGCAGCCGCGTCTCGGTGACCCGGGCGAACACGAACGCCTGCTGGCGGACCCGCAGGCACAGCGCCTGCACCGCCCAGCCGACACGGCCGCCGACCGGTCCCAGGTAGTCGTGCCAGTACGCGCGGCTCCACAGCTCGAACCAGTCGACGATCAGCCGGAAGCCGTGCAGCGGGCGCACCAGCGCGAGTGCGAGCAGCGAGAAGTACGGGAACGACGCGGTGTGGACGATGTCGTAGCGGCGGCCGTGGCGGAGGAAGTGCCACAGCACGCCGGCGCCGAAGACCAGCGGCGGCAGCACGCGCCGCTGCCCCGGCCCCGAGTACAGCGCCATCCGCGGTCCGGCGGTGATCACGCGGACGCCCGGCAGGTCGGCCTCCGCGCCGTGGTCCCACTGGCGCAGGGTGACGTAGGTCACGTCGTGGCCCTCGGCGGCCAGCCGCAGCGCGAGGGTGCGGTACCACCGCTCCGCGCCCCCGACGGTGTGGGGGAACAGGCAGTCGTAGACGAGCGCGATCCGGGTCACTTGAAGGTGTCCAGCCAGTCGTAGGTCCGCCCGTCGCAGAGGCGGTCGACCTGCGCCGCCGGGATGCGCACGAGCGGCGGCTGGGTCTCCAGCGAGAGGGCAACCGGACCGAGCGGGAGCTGGCCGCCGGTGGTGCCGCGACCGGGCCGCCAGGTCCCGCGGGCGTAGACGAGCGTGACGCGGTGCGAGCCGGCCGCCAGCCGCCGCGCGTCGAAGCGCAGCCAGCCGACGCTGGCGTCGAGCTGGTGGCGGTCGCTGCCGACGGCGTGACCGTCCAGCGAGACGCGCAGGTGCCCGAGCACGCTGCCGCCCACCCACACGCGCCAGACGCCCGCCTGTGGCGCGGTGAGGGTGAAGCTGGTGCGGCCGTCGTGTGGGGTGACCGCGCTGCCGGCGAAGACCGGGTTGACCCGCGGCGCGGCCACCAGCCGGCTCGCGCCCTCGGCGTCCTGGCGAGCCTGGCGGCAGGTCAGCTGGGCGCCCGGCATGAGCGCCGTCCCGAGCCCGATGTGGTTGGTCGGCAGCTGCGTGCCGTCGCGCTCCCAGACCTCGAAGAACCGGCCCTCGTGCACGGACTGGTAGCCGCTCGGGGTGCGGCTGCCCACCGGCGTGCGCCGGCGCACGATGACGGGGTAGCTGAACAGCGCGCGCGGGTCGACGTCGTCGGCCTCCACCGTCGAGTAGTCGGGGAACGACTGGCCGTTGCGACCGAGGATGTTGTTGACGCGCAGGTCCGTGATGCCCTCGTCCTGCGCCGGCCCGAGGAAGTAGCGCGTGCCGTAGCCCTCGTAGTTGAGGACGAGGGTCGGGCCCCGGCCGGTCAGGTCCTTGCCCATCGTGCGCAGCTCGGACAGCTCGTCACGGGGGGTGACGTAGACGTCACGGGCGACCAGCCAGGTCGAGACGAGCGCGGCCAGAAGCACTACGACGGCGCCGCGCCGCGCGCCGACGGCGGCGGCCAGCAGCAGGAACGGCGCCGTGATGGCGAGCACCTTCGCGTCGATCCACGGACCGCCGAAGTGCGTCCCGGCCGCGGCCGCGACGAGGATGACGGCGACGGCGGCGGGCAGCTCCCAGGCGCGCCGCCGGACCGCGAAGGCGACGCCGGCCGCGGCCAGCACGAGGCCGATCACCGCCAGCGCGACGGCGATCCAGTGCGGGTCGGGCGGGTAGCGGAAGTCGCCCGCCGGCCACAGCCCCGCGCCCTGCAGCGCGTCGAGCGGCTTGATCAGCTTCCCGATGTCCTCCTGGTTGGACGGTGAGCCGCCCGTGGTCTGCCCGGCGTCGGCGCCGAGCACGGCGATGGCCGGGATCGCGCAGATCGCCACCACGGCGACCGCGCCGATCGCCCGCAGCACGCGCCGGTCGAGCAGGACGACGGCGGCCATCGCCGGCGCCGCCCACACGATCCCGCCGGACCCGTAGACGTCCAGCAGCGCGCCGGCCCCGACCGCCGCCAGCAGCACGGAGCGCCGCGCGTTGAGCACCGCCGGGATCAGCGCCACCGCGGCGATCTCCTTGATCGAGCCCCACTGCGCGTAGCCGTAGAAGAGCGACGCCTGCACCGCCACCAGCCCGCACAGCGCCGCTCGGCCCGGTCCGCCGACCAGCGGCTTCACCAGCGCCGACAGCCCGAGCGCGGCGATCGCGCCGTACACGGCGATCACCGGCTGGTAGACGTTGGCGTAGTCCTGGCCGCTCAACCGCGCCGTCACCCCGACGGGCGTGAAGGCGCCGATCGGATACCCGTGGCTGAGCCAGTTGACGAGGTCGAGCTGGTACGTCGACGGCGGGACCCCGCTGATGTCGCGCCCGTGCTCCATCACGTGCGCGATCAGCCCCAGCCAGATGGCCGAGTCGTCGAGCTTGATGTAGCCCGCGACCGACGCCTGCCCCGATCCAACCGACGGCCACGCCAGCAGCAGATAGGCCCCCAGCCCACACCCCACCGCCCACTTGGACTGAGGGGACAGTCCCCTCAGTCCCACTCGCGTCCGGCGGCTGACAGCGAAGCCGGCGACGGCGACGAGGGCGCAGGCCGGGGTGGCCAGCTCGGCGGTCGCGTCGAGGAGCGTGAGCAGGCCGGCGACGATGACCAGGACGGCGAGGCCGACGCCGGGGATCGCGGGACCGGGGAGGTCGACGCGGGCGGCCCGCTCGGCGAGCAGGCCGGCGCCCGCGCACAGCGCGAGCAGCACCACCGGTGCGAGGACCCAGCCTCCCAGGACGGACATGGCCCAGGACGCTACCCTCGAAAACTCAAGCGACGCGCGTGACTTTCGGCCTGCCCGCGCGTTCTCTTCCTCGACCGATGAGCGCAGTCGAACATCCGGTCAGCCGCCCCGCGACGGCTGAACAGCCGAGCCCGAAGGTCTCGGTGGTCATCCCCTGCCTCAACGAGGCGGAGAACATCGAGGCCTGCGTCGAGCTGGCGATCGCGGCGATGGCGGACGCGGGCATCGCCGGCGAGGTGGTCGTCTGCGACAACAACTCGACGGACGGCAGCGGCGCGCTGGCCGAGGCGTCCGGCGCCCGCGTGGTGCTCGAGACGCGGCCCGGCTACGGCAGCGCCTACCTGGCCGGCTTCGGTGCCGCCCGCGGCGAGTACATCGTCATGGCCGACGCCGACCTGACCTACGACTTCGCCGAGATCCCGCACTTCGTGGAGGAGCTCGACAAGGGCAACCAGCTCGTCATGGGCGACCGGATGGACAACATCCACCCGGGCGCGATGCCGTGGCTGCACCGGTACGTCGGCAACCCGATCCTGACCGGCATCCTCAACGTCTTCTTCAAGACGGGCGTGCGCGACGCACACTGCGGCATGCGCGGCTTCCGGCGCGACATCCTGCCGATCCTCGACCTGCGCACGACCGGCATGGAGTTCGCCTCCGAGATGGTCATCCGCGCGTCGAAGGAGAAGCTGCGGATCTCGGAGTTCCCGATCGAGTACCACCCCCGCGGCGGCGAGTCGAAGCTGTCGAGCTTCCGCGACGGCTGGCGCCACCTGCGCTTCCTGCTCGTCCACAGCCCCACCCACCTGTTCATGATCCCGGGCGTCGTCATGAGCCTGCTCGGCCTGCTCATCTCGCTGACGGTCGTGCTCGAGATCGACGTGCTCGGCCGTCAGTGGGACCTGCACACGATGGTGGCCGGGTCGCTGCTGATGATCGTCGGCGTCCAGGTCGTCGGCCTCGGCCTCTGCGCGCACGCCTACGGCAGCTACTTCCTCGGCGAGAAGGACCCGTGGTTCGACCGCATGCGCGCGCGCTTCCGGCTCGAGCACGGCCTCGTCCTCGGCGGGCTGATCCTGCTCACGGGCCTGATCATCGGCGTCGTCATCGGGATCCAGTGGATCAACCGCGGCTTCGGCCAGCTCTCCGAGGAGCGCGCCGCGGTGCTGGCCGCATCGCTGACGATCGTCGGCCTGCAGGTCTTCTTCAGCTCCTTCCTGCTGAGCATCCTCGGCCTGCGGCGCCAGCCTTAGCGAGCCCGCTGTGGTGTTCACCTTCCTGGCCGCCTGGCTGGTCTTCCCGCTGCTGTTCGCAGCGCTGACGCTGGGGTCGGGGCTGCTCGTCGAGCGCATCGGCGGATTCGAGATGCCGGTGTCCGCCCTCTTCGGCGTCGGCTTCTGTGCGCTGGTCTGCATGAGCCAGGTGGTCACCCGCCCCGGCATCAGCGGGGTCCTCGCGCCGCTGGCGGCGGTGCTGATGGCCGGCGCGGGGCTCTGGCTCGGGCGGGCGCGGGTCCGGCGCGTTCCCCGGGACCGCCCCGCGGTGGTGATGGCCGTCGCGCTGTTCCTCGTCTTCGCCGCGCCGGCGCTGCTGACCCTCGAACCGACCTGGCTCGGCTACCAGAACCTCGGCGACGCCGCCTTCCACTTCGCGCTCGTCGACCGGCTCATGAGCCACGGGCCGTCCGTCGCCGGGCTGACGGAATCCAGCTACAGCGACATCCTCAACAACTACTTCGTCACCGCCTACCCGACCGGTGCGCACACCGTGCTGGGCTCGGTGCGGGCGCTGATGGGCATCGACGTGGCGTGGATCTTCCAGCCCTACCTGTCCATGCTCGCGGTGACCGCCGCGCTCTCGATGCGCGCCATCGTCCTCCCGGCGCTCGGCCGGCGCGGGCTGGCTGCGCTCGTCGCGTTCACGGCGGGACAGGCGAGCCTGCTCTACAGCTACGCGAACAACGAGCAGTCCCTGAAGGAGCTCGCGACCCTGGTGTGCATCGTGACGGCGGTGACCGTGGCGCGGCCGCTGGTGGCCGCGGCGCCGAGCTGGCGGGCGGGGCTTCCGCTCGCCATCGTGGTCGGCGGCAGCCTGGGGGTGCTCAACCTCGCCCTCGCGCCATGGATCGGGCCGCTCGTCCTGGCCCTCTTCGTGATCCTGCTCGTCCGGCACGCCCGGCGTCGTGCCGGTGCCCTGGCCGCCGAGTCGATCGTGTTCGCCGCCGTCGCGGCGGCGTTCGCCATCCCGTCCCTCATCAAGCTCCAGCAGTTCGTGAGCGTGACCAACGTGGCGCTGACGTCCGCAGGCGAGTTCGGCAACCTCACCGGCCCGCTGTCGTTCGCCCGTGCGCTCGGTGCCTGGCCGGCCGCCGACTTCCGCCTGCCGCTCCCCGTGGGCATTGACGGCGCCTACCTGGTGGTCGGCGGCTTCGCGCTGGCCGCGGTGCTCGGGCTGGCCGCCGCGCTCGGCCGCAGGGCTTGGGACGTCCTCCTGCTCGCCGCGATCTCCCTGATCGGCTTCCTGGCCGTCGCCGGGCGGGCGTCGCCGTGGGCGTACGGCAAGGCGTTGATGATCCTGTCGCCGGCCGTCGTGCTGCTGGCCGCCCTCGGCGCGGCTGGGCTCTGGCGCGAGCGGCGCCGGGCCGAGGGCCTCATCATCGGCGTCGTGCTGGCCATCGGGCTCATCTGGACGAACGCCCAGACCTACCACAACGTCGACGCGGCACCGTACGACCGTCTCGAGGAGCTCACG
Source organism: uncultured Solirubrobacteraceae bacterium (assembly GCA_964242305.1). Classification (GTDB taxonomy): domain Bacteria; phylum Actinomycetota; class Thermoleophilia; order Solirubrobacterales; family Solirubrobacteraceae; genus DATLGB01. The sequence continues at coordinate 45,259 of CAXTBB010000008.1, read as the reverse complement.
AAGGTCGACCATCGCTTCGCCGATCGGGGGCCGCTCGTGTACTTCGAGTTCGAGGAGTTCGCCAAGCACTTCCTGCGTGACACCGCACCCACCGGGGTGGTCGAGGGGTACAGGCCGGGGTTCCCGGTGGCCGCGCCCAAGCGTCCGTCCCGGTTCGGCTTCTCCTCCGACGTCGACGACTGGGACGCCGCCACGGTGGTCGACCACTACCCGCTCGTCCTGCTCCGCCGGGGGCCGTTGACCAGCCGTCCGCCAAGTGCCTACGAACGCGTCTGGAAGGGCCACTACTACGAGGTCTGGAAACGCCGGCGGGGGGCGCAGGCGCCGCTCGCTCACCTGCCGCTGGGCGATCGCTACAGCGCGGCGGCCACGCCGAAGTGCTCGCGGGTGAGGACCCTCGCCAACCGGGCGAGGCGGGACCATGGAAGCCTGGTCGTGGCGCCGCGGACGCCGGGTGTGGCAGCGCGGGTCACCCGGGCGCCGGCGCCATTCAAGTGGACCGTCGACGCCAACGACCCCGACACCTGGCGACCGCTCGGCGAGGGCCGCGTCGAGACGAGGGTCACGACGCCCGGGGGACGCTTCGACGTCGCCCTGGAGGCGTCCGTGGGCCGGCGCGTGCACGTGTCGGTGGACGGGCGGGAGGTGGGATCGGTCGCTCACGAGATGTCCCCCCGGCGCACGACGCTCGCGATCGGCTCGGTGCAGCTGCAACCCGGCCGCCACGTCGTGACGGTGTTCCAGGAGGGCGGATCACTCGACCCCCGCGCGGGCGGCAGCAACCGGCTGATCGGCCCGGTCTATCTCACACCGCGGCAACCGTCGACGCTGCGGACCGTCGCCCCCGCGGACTGGAAGTCGATCTGCGGTCGTCCCGCCGACTGGGTGGAGGCGGTGCGCTGAGCGTCGCGATCCCGACGCTGAACGGCGCCGCGACGCTTTCGGGCGTGCTCGCCGCGCTGCCGAGCGGGGTGGAGGTCGTCGTCCTGGACTCGGAGTCCACGGACGGCACGCAGGACGTCGCCCGCCGGTTCGGGGCCGCCGTCCACACGATCTCCCGGCACGAGTTCGGCCACGGCCGCGCCCGCAACCGCCTGATGGAGCTGACCACGGGGGAACGGGTCGCGTTTCTCACCCAGGACGCCGTCCCCGTCCCCGGCTGGCTGGACGCGCTGACCGCCCCGGACGCCGAGCTCACCTACGGCCCCTACCGCGCGCCGCATGACGCGCCGGTCTCCATGCGCCGCGAGTACGACGAGCTGTTCGCCGCGCCGCCGCCGACCTGGATCTCCAGCGCGAACCTCTGCCTGGCCCGCCGCGCCTGGTCCCGGATCCCGTTCCGCGACGTCCCCTATGCGGAGGACCAGTACCTGCTCCGCGACCTCGGCGCGGGCACCTACGTCCCGGAGGCCGCCGTGATCCACGGCCACGACTACGGGACCGTCGAGCGCCTGCGTCGCTACTTCGACGAGTTCCGCGCCCTGCACGAGCTGTACGGCTGGACCGCGCCGGCGCATCCGCGCGTCCTCGCCGGCACGGTGCGGGCCGAGGTCCGCCGCGACCGCGCCTACGGGAGCGCGACCTGGCCGGCCCTGCGGTGGCACGGCGCGCGCGTGCTCGGGGCGGCGCTGGGCACCCGCGCCGAGCACCTCCCGGCCACGGCTTGCCGCGTCCTCTCCCTCGAAGGCCGGGCATGACCCGCGGCCGGGCTCTGGCCCTCGGCCTCGCCGGCGTGGTCGTGCTCGTGTGGCTGGTCACGCAGCTGACGGCGGGCGGTGACCGCCAGACCGGCTCGAACCGGCTCGCGCCGAAGCACTTCGCGGTGACCGCGCCGGCCCGTGCCGGCATGTGCCAGCGCAGCGAGACGCTGTTCGCCGGCACGGGGAAGCTGCGGCTGACCATCGGCACGTTCGACGCCCCGCGCCGGCGGCTGGACCTCGAGGTTCGGTCGGGCCCCACCGTGGTCGCCACCGGGCACCTGGACCCCGGCTGGATCGAGGGCGTGGCGGACATCCCGATCGGCCCGGTGCCGAAGCGCTCGGTCAAGGACGTGACGGTGTGCGTGCGCTCCCCCGCGGCCACGGGCCGGCTGACCTTCGGCGGGGAGTACGTGGATCCGACGGCGGGGGCCCTCGTGAAGGGCGCGGGGGTCGGCGGTCGCGTGAGCCTGCTTTCGTACGCGCCGGACCGCCCGGCGCTGCTCCGCTTCGCCGGGACCGTCGCGACGCACTACGGGCACGGCGGCGCACGCTTCCTGGGCGGCTGGACGCTGTGGCTGGTCAGCCTGCTCGTGCTGGCCGGCGTGGGGTTCACGGGTGTCGCGCTGGTCCGGCCCCGCGCGCGCTATCCGGTCGCCGCCGTGCTGGCGCTCGGCACGGCGTGGGCGCTGCTGATCCCGCCGTTCATGGTCCCGGACGAACCCGCGCACTTCGCCTACGTGCAGACCATCGTGGAGGCGGGGACGTTGCCGACCGACAAGGGCGCCACGTCCGCGAAGGAGGAGACGGTGCTGGGCGCCCTGGGCTTCTCGGACGTGATCGGGGACACGACGTCCAAACCGCCCTGGACCGCTGGCGAGGAGGCCCGCCTGCGCCAGGCGGAGCACCGCCCGGCGTCGCGAGTGGCGCGGGGCGCCGGCACCGCGAGCGCGAACCCACCCCTGTACTACCTCGCCGAGGTGCCCGTCTACGCGGCCACCCGCAGCGCCAGCCCGCTGGTGTCCCTGGTGGCGATGCGGCTGCTGTCGGTGCTGCTGGGCGGACTGACGGTCTTCTGCGTCTTCGCCTTCCTGCGCGAGCTGATGCCGCGCCTCCCGGTGGCCTGGTCGTTCGGCGCGCTGGCCGTGGCGCTGCAGCCGCTGTTCGGCTACATCACGGCGGGCGTCAACGCGGACGCCGGGCTCTTCGCCGCCAGCGCGGGGACCTTCTGGGCGATGGCAATCGTCCTCCGGCGCGGGCCCTCATGGCGGCGCGTCGCCGCCCTCGGCGGTGTGCTCGCCGCGGGCATGCTGATCAAGCCGCTCTTCGCCGGGCTGGTGCCGGCGGCGCTGCTCGCGCTGGCGCTCGCGGCGCTGCGCGAGCCGGTCCCGTGGCGCCGCCGCCTCGAGCTGGTCGGCGCGGGTCTCGCGATCGCCGTCGTCCCGGTCGGCCTCTACTCGCTGATCGGCGGCGCGCTGGCCGACCACCCGTACATCCCGGGCGGGGTGGGGACCGGGCTCGTCGCCGCGACGCCGACCGTGGGGACGATCCCGCCGGGCTGGCGCCCGGAGCTCGTCTACGTGTGGCAGCTGTTCGCGCCGCGGCTGCCGTTCATGCAGGACTTCATCCCGGGGCATCCGCTGCGGGACATCTGGTTCACCGGCTTCGTGGGTCGGTTCGGCTGGCTGGACTTTGGCTTCGCGCAGCCGGCGGTCGACCAGGCGGTGCTGGTCGCCTACGCGGTGCTCGCCCTCGCCGCCGCCGGGCTCGCGCGCGCCCGCCGGGCGCTACCGGCGCGCTGGCGGGAGCTGCTGTGCCTGGTCGTCGCGTTCGCCGGGGTGCTCGCCGTGATCGGCACGCAGCAGTACCGCGCGAAGGTGTCCGGCGGCTCGGAGTTCTCCCAGGCGCGCTACCTGTTCCCGCTGCTGGCCCTCTACGGCGCGCTCGGCGCCGTCGCCCTGCGCGGGCTCGGCCACCGCGCCGCCCCGTACGTCGCGAC